>NZ_CP065377.1:2203132-2937510 GCF_019967995.1 Faecalibacterium prausnitzii | reverse complement strand
AAAACATCCACTCCATTGAAGTTTTCAACAATGCTGCTGATACCAGGTTAGTATACCACAAAAATCTCCCTGCGTCTACATTCTATAATGTAATTTATAATACATAAGAAAAGACGCACCTGCGTCCGTCTGCAAGGCTTGTGTCCAACACCCAAATCAGCCACAAGATATGGTAGAAGAAAAGTTTTCCACGGGGAAGGGGTGAAAAAGTTGAAAGATTTTTCACACCCGGTTTTGAAAAAAGTTTGCTGGAAAGCGAAAAAAATGCTTGACAGAAGGGGATAGTGTGCGATATACTGTTGAATTGCAAGCCTGTCCCCATTTTGGGACCAGAATAGACCCCATCACCGGGGACGAGTTTTTACGGAGGATACAACCATGAAGAGAACTTTTCAGCCCAAGAAGCGTCAGCGCAAGGAAGTTCATGGCTTTCTGACCCGCATGAGCACCAAGAACGGCCGCAAGGTCATCAATGCTCGCCGTGCAAAGGGCCGCAAGAGCCTGACCGTCTGATCCAGCTGCGTTGAGCAATGGGTCCGGCGCAGAATTGAACATGCGCACAAAAGGCCGCTGATATCGAATTGGCGGTCTTCTTTTTTATTTTCGCGCGGTTTGACTAAAAAATATTCCGAAGATTTGGCACAAAAAACGTCCGGACAGGCTTTTCATGTCGGCGTTTTTTTGCTATACTGATTTTGAACTTTGCCTTTTGGGCAGAGTACCCGATTTTACCAGAAAAGGAGGCGCCGAAGGAGTGCGCTATCGTCCCATCCGCCGCAACAGCGAATATGGCCGCGTGTATGCCCGCGGCAAGTCCTATGTGAACCCGGCGCTGGTGCTGTACGTCCTCAAGACCCGCGGCAAAAAGACCCGCGTGGGCCTGACAGCCACCAAAAAGATCGGCCATGCCGTGCAGCGCAACCGTGCCCGCCGCGTGATGAAGGCGGCCATCGACGAGCATCTGGACTACAACATCGGCGGCTACGACCTCGTGTTTGTGGCGCGGGGCATCACTCCGCACCTCAAGAGCTGGCAGCTCAGCGAAGTGGTGGCCAAACTCTTTGCACAGGCCGGTCTGCCGGACAAGGCCAAACAGCCGGGAGCCAAGCCCCCGGCCACGGTTCCGCCGGCTCAGAAGCCGGCCCCGCAGGAATGAGCCTTTCGCAGGGATGCCGGAACGCGCTCTGCGCGCCCATCCGATTCTACCAGCGCTTCATCAGCCCCGGCCTTGGGCGCAGCTGCCGCTTTTCGCCTTCGTGCAGCCAGTACACGCTGGAGGCCATCCAGACCCATGGCTGCCTGAAAGGGCTGCTGCTGGGCGCGGCCCGCATCGCCCGGTGCAATCCGCTGGGCCGCTGGGGGTACGACCCTGTTCCCCCGAAGGGAAGGTGGGTCAGCCCGGAGCGGAAGCTCTCGGCCGCACGGCTCTTCCGGGCCAGACGGAGCCATCGCTCCTGAAAAATCAGCTTCTTGTGACGCACCGAACTGTGGGCGGTGTGTCCTTCTCATAAAAAATTTATCGTCCCGCGCCACAGGCGGGGCAGAATGGACGAAGATATGAATCCTTTATACATCCTCGGCTGGCCTCTCGGCTATGTAATGGAGTGGATCTACAAGCTGATCCCGAACTATGGCTGGGACATCATCCTGTTCACCCTGCTGATCACGCTCGTCAAGATCCCGCTGCAGATCAACCAGCAGAAGAGCATGGCCCGGATGTCCGCCTACCAGCCTCTGGTCGCCGACATCCAGAAGAAGTACCGCGACAAGCCCGACAAGCAGCAGGAAGAGCTGATGAAGCTGCAGGAGCAGGGCTACAAGCCCACCGCAGGCTGTATGCCCATGCTGGTCAACTTCCTGGTCATGTTCGGCGTCATCGAGGTCGTGTACCGCCCGCTGCAGCGCATCTTCCACATCGGTGCCGATGCCCTGACCGCTGCCGGTGAGGCCCTGACGACCCTTGGCATCAGCTTTACCACCGTGACCCGCGACACCAACATCATCGCGCAGGTCATTGCGGGCGAGAGCACTGTCACCAGCTGCTTCACCCCGGATCAGGTCAGCACCATCACCGAGTTCGGCCAGCACATGGATTTCTTCGGCATCGACCTGACCCGTGTGCCCCAGTACAGCCTGGCCGCAGAGAACCTGCCCCTGCTGATCTTCCCCGTCCTGGCCATCGTGACCATGTTCATCTCCACCCACATCAGCATGAAGGCCTCCGGCCAGCAGATGCAGGGCAGCATGAAGCTGACCATGTATATGATGCCGCTGATGTATCTGTTCTTCTGCTTCACGGTCCCCTGCGCATTCTCCCTGTACTATGTCGTCTCCAACATCCTCATGACTGTGCAGAGCATCATCATGAAGAAGATCTACGACCCCGAAAAGGTGAAGGCTGAAGTTCTGGCGGAGATGGCAGCCCGCAAAAAGGAGCAGAAGCGCGGTGTGAAGAGCACCACCATCAAGGTCACGGACGAGAAGACCGGCGAGACGGTCGAGAAGAACATCTCCGCCAGCGAGATGAACAAGCGCCGCCTGGAGTATGCCCGCCAGCTGGACGCAGAGCGCTACAAGGACGAGCGCACCGTTCCGCTGAGCGAGCTGAACAAGAAAGAGGAGGAATAACGGTTATGATCCGTACTCAGGAAGCAACCGGCAAGACGGTTGATGAAGCCCGCGCAAAGGCCTGCGCCCTGCTGGGTGTGCAGGCTGAGGATATGAATGTGAGCTACGAAGTGCTGGAAATGCCGCAGAAGACGGGATTCCTGGGCCTGAAACTGACCCCCGCCAAGGTGCGGGTCAGTGTGGAAGAGCCCGATGCACCCAAGGCTCCGGAGGCACCCGCCGCCGCAGAGGCACCGGCTCCCGTGGAGGAGAAGGTGGAAGTGCCCGCCGCACCCGCTGCGGAGGAAACTGCTCCGGCCGAGGAACCCAAGGCTGAGGAGGCCGCACCGGCTGCAGAGGCAGCTCCCGCAGAGGAAGCCGAAGAGGTGGAAGTGCCCATCAACATCGAAGAGAACAGCAAGGTCAAGGCCGCTGTGGAATATCTGCAGGAAGTCATCACCCGGATGGGCGTCAATGACGTGACCTTCAGCGCCGTGCAGAAGGGCGAAGCCACCATCATCCGTCTGGATGGCGAGAAGCTGGGTGCCCTCATCGGCCGCCGCGGCGAGACCATGGAGAGCCTGTCCTATCTGGCAAGCCTGGTGGCCAACCGTCTGGAAGGCGATTACATCAAGCTGGGTCTGGATGTGGCCGGTTACCGCGACAAGCGCGAGAGCGATCTGACCGCTCTGGCGCAGCGCATCGGTGCCAAGGTCCGCAAGACCGGCCGCAGCTTTGCCATGGAGCCGATGAACCCCTACGAGCGCCGCATCATCCACTCTGCCATCGGCAAGATGGAGGGCGTCCGCAGCGAGAGCAAGGGCGAAGGCCGTGACCGCCGTGTGGTCATCTACTCCACCGCACCCGATGCCCAGACCGACAACACCTACGGCGAGCGCCGCCCGCGCGGCAACGGCCGCCGGAACGGTGGAAACCGGAATGGCGGCTATCGCGGGAACCGGAACGGCGACCGCAATGGCAGCAATCGCGGCGGCTACCGCAGCGGACCCCGCCCGGCAGGCAGCCGCGGCGGCCGCGGCTCCGGTGTGCCGGAGCGCACCTATGCGCCCCGCGACGCGGAGGATGCAGCACCCGTAGCACCCAAGCGCACCGAGCGCGTGGACGACTTCGCCGATTTCAGCTTCGGCAAGATCGAGATCTGATCGCTGAGTTTTGAACCATGCTGCCCCTTTCTGGTGGAAAACTGCCGGGAAGGGGCAGCTTTTGTTTTGCACACAGGCCGCCTGCGAAGAAAAACTTCCCTTTTTCGTCGGTTCGTGGTACAATAAATTTTGATTCAAACCAGCGGGAGGGGACACAGATGCAGGATTCGACCATTGCAGCCATTGCAACAGCACCGGGGGCGGGCGGCATTGCCGTCGTGCGCCTTTCGGGGCCGGAGAGCTACGCCGTGGCGGCGCGGGTGTTCCGCCCCGCGAACCCGGACCGGACCGTGGCCGGGGCCAAAGGCTACACCGCCCTGTTCGGAACATTTCTGGAAGGGGAGGAAGCCTTCGATGAGGGGGTCGCCCTCTTTTTCCGGGCACCCCACAGCTACACCGGCGAGGACGTGGTGGAGCTGAGCTGCCACGGCGGCAGCGCTGTGGCCCGGCGGCTGGTGGAAAGCTGCATCGAGGCCGGGGCTGCGCCTGCTGCGCCGGGCGAGTACACCCGCCGCGCCTTCCTGAACGGCAAGCTCAGCCTGACCCAGGCCGAGGCCGTCATGGATCTGGTGTCTGCGGATGGCAGACAGGGGGCCGCGCTGGCCAATGCTTCGCTGGGCGGGGCGCTGGCCAGAAAGATCGCCGCCGAAAAAGAGGCCCTGACCAGTCTGCAGGCCCATCTGGCCGCGTGGGTGGATTTCCCGGAGGAAGATGTGCTGGAGCTGGACGAGACCCATCTGCAAGCCGTGCTGGGCAGCGTGAAGGACGAGCTGGATATCCTCATCCGGAACTACGATGCCGGGGCCGTTCTGCGCGAAGGCGTGGATTGTGCCATCGTGGGCCGGCCCAATGCAGGAAAATCCACCCTGCTGAACCTGCTGGCCGGGTTCGACCGGGCCATCGTGACCCCGGTGGCGGGCACGACCCGCGACGTGGTGGAACAGGCCGTCCGGCTGGGCGACATCCGGCTGAACCTCTTCGACACCGCCGGACTGCGGGATACCGAAGACGTCATCGAGGCCGAGGGCATCCGCCGCAGCTGGAAGAAACTGGACGAGGCTGGGCTGGTGCTGGCCGTCTTTGACGGTTCGGAGCCGCTGACGCGGGAGGACCTTGCGCTGGCCCGGAAGTGTGCGGGCCGCCCGGCCATTGCCCTCATCAACAAGGAGGACAAGCCGACCCGGTTCGACGCGGAGGTCATCGCGCCCTATTTCGCGATGGTGCTGCCGGTCTGCTGCCAGGAGGAGGGGGCACGGAAGCTCATCGCCTCGGCGGTGGCGCGGCTGCTGGGCACGAACCAGATCGACCCCCACGCTGCCAGCCTTTCGGGGCAGCGGCAGCTTGCCGCCGCCACCCGTGCGCGGGAAGCGGTCGCCGGTGCGCTGGAGGCCGCAGCGGGCGGGTTCGGGCTGGATGCCGTATCGGTCTGCGTGGACGATGCCCTGGATGCCCTGTGTGACTTGACCGGCGAAAATGCGTCGGAAGCGGTCATCAACGAAGTATTTGAACGATTTTGTGTGGGAAAGTAAAAATGAACCATTTAGGAGATTATGACGTCATTGTGATCGGCGCAGGCCATGCGGGCATTGAAGCGGCCCATGCGGCTGCAACGCTGGGTGCGAAGACGGCGGTGTTCACCATGAGCCTGGATGCCATCGGCAATATGCCCTGCAATCCCAGCATTGGTGGGACTGCAAAAGGAACGCTGGTACGTGAATTGGATGCTCTTGGCGGCGTGATGGGCCTGGCGGCGGACGCCACCTATCTGCAGAGCCGGATGCTGAACAAGGGCAAGGGCCCGGCGGTCCATGCGCTGCGCGTCCAGACCGACCGCAAGCGCTACCACGAATATATGAAACATGCGCTGGAATTGACGCCGGGTCTGGCCATCCATCAGGCAGAGGTCGTCTCCATCGAGGTGGAGGACGGCCATGTGAAGGGGGTTGTGACCCAGCTGAACGGCGAGTATGGGGCCAAATGTGTGGTCATCGCCACGGGCACCAACCTCGGCGGCAAGATCTTTGTGGGCGATGCGTGGTATGCCTCCGGCCCGGACGGAATGCACGCCGCCAATGCCCTGACCGAGAGCCTGAAGGCAGCGGGCCTGCCGTTGCGTCGGTTCAAGACCGGCACCCCGGCCCGTGTCCACCGGCGCAGCATCGACTTCTCCCAGCTGGAATGCCAGCCCGGCGACCCGGACCATGAGCTGCAGCCTTTCAGCTTCCTGACCGATGCGCCCATGCACAACAAGGTGGAATGCTGGATCGCCTACACCAACCCGGAGACGCACCGGATCATTCTGGACAACATCCAGCGCAGCCCGCTCTACGGCGGCATGATCGAGGGTGTCGGCCCGCGCTACTGCCCCTCCATCGAGGATAAGGTCGTCCGCTTTGCAGGGAAGGACCGCCACCCCATCTTTGTGGAGCCCTGCGGCGAGAACACCGAGGAGATGTATTTACAGGGCGCTTCCAGCAGCCTGCCGGAAGATGTGCAGAACGCCTTCTACCGGAGCATCAAAGGGTTTGAGAACATCGAGATCATGCGTCCGGCCTACGCCATCGAATACGACTGTGTGGACCCCACCAGTCTGGAAGCAACGCTGGAGAGCAAGAACGTTCGCGGTCTGTACGGTGCGGGGCAGTTCAATGGCACCTCCGGCTACGAGGAAGCGGCTGCGCAGGGGCTGCTGGCCGGCCTGAACGCCGCCCGCAATGCACTGGGCAAAGAACAGCTCATTCTGCCGCGTCATACGAGCTACCTCGGTACGCTGGTGGATGACCTTGTGACCAAGGGCGTCATGGACCCTTACCGCATGATGACCAGCCGCAGCGAATACCGGCTGACCCTGCGGCAGGACAACGCCGACCAGCGCCTGACCCCCATCGGCCGGGACTATGGGCTGGTGCAGGATGACCGCTGGGCCAGATACCAGCACACACAGGCCATTCTGAATGCGGAGCGCCGCCGCCTGCACGAAACGCATCTGCGCACCGCCGACCTGCGGGCCGCGATGGAAGCGGCGGGTCTGGCCCCGGCAGCGGAGGGCGGCATCGCCGAAGAGCTGCTGCGCCGCCCGGAGATCTCCTATTCGCTCCTCACGGGCGTCATCGGCTGGGGGGAGGAGATCACCCCCATGCTGGCCGAGCGGCTGGAGACGGAGATCAAGTATGCGGGCTACATTGCCCGGCAGGATCGGATGATCCGCGACGTGGCCCGCCATGAAAAGACGCTCATCCCGGAGGGTTTCGCCTATGAGGCCCTGACCGGCCTGACGCTGGAAGCCCGCGAGAAGCTGGCGCGCATCCGCCCGAAGAATCTGGGGCAGGCGGGGCGCATCCCCGGCGTGTCGCCCTCGGATGTGGCGCAGCTCAGCATCGCGCTGGCCGCAGGCCCCCGGAAAGATTGAGAGAGAATGCCAGGGCCTCTTCTCCTAAAAGGAGAGTCCACCATGCGCCGACCTACGTAAAGCTGACCGGGGAATGCCCCGTCCGAACACGCGAAACACCTGAAACGAAAAGGAACAAACGATGATCGACAAAAACAGACTGGAAGAAAAGTGTTCCATGTGGAACATTGCGCTGACCGGGACCCAGCTCGACCAGCTGGACGCCTTTGCAGAGATCCTGGTGGAGTATAACCAGAAGGTCAACCTGACCGCCATCACCGACCCGGAGGGCATCGAGGACAAGCACTTCCTCGACAGCCTGCTCTTTGCCGCGCAGCCGGAAGTGGCAGGGAAGATGGTGGACGTCGGCGCAGGGGCAGGCTTCCCCGGCATCGTGACCAAGATCTACAAACCGGAACTGGAACTGACCCTGATGGAGCCGACCGGCAAGCGGGTGGAGTTTTTGAAATATGCCTGCGGCCAGCTGGGCCTGACCGGGGTGGAGTTCGCCAAGGAGCGCGCTGAGGAAGCAGCCCGCAAGAGCTGGCGGGAACAGTTCGACCTTGCCTCGGCCCGCGCGGTGGCGGCTCTGCCGATGCTGGCCGAATACTGCCTGCCGCTGGTCAAGGTCGGCGGCAGCTTTCTGGCAATGAAGGGCGCTTCCGGTGAGGAGGAACTTGCGGCAGCCCGCGGCGCCATCCGGAAGCTGGGCGGCGCGTATCAGGAGACCCGCACCCTGCATCTGCCCGGCGGCGACACCCGCACCCTCATCCTCTGCAAAAAGATTTCGCAAACTCCGACAGCGTACCCCAGAAATGGTGGAAAAATCGCAAAATCGCCGCTGAAATAACGAAATATCGAAATAAAATTGAAGCACCCTGCCGAACGAAACTTCTGGCAGGGTGTTTTGTTTTCTGGTACACTGGGGATGGAACGAGGCTTGTTTTCCACCTTTTCCTGAGAAATTGTTGAAAACGAGCGCATACTTTGGTGAAAGGGGCATTCTTATGTTTGAACGTAGAAGATCCGCTGGAAAGATCGTACAGCTCCCGGTGGAAGACATCCATCCCTCGCCGTATCAGGCGCGCACGACCTTTGATGAGCACGAGCTTGCGGGGCTGGCCCAGAGCATCCGGGAAAACGGTCTGTTGCAGCCCATCACGGTGCGGAAGACCGACAGCGGCTATGAGCTGGTCGCGGGGGAGCGGCGGCTCCGCGCCTGCAAGCTGGCGAAGATGGAGACCATCCCATCCATCGTCTGCAACTTTACCGACCAGCGCACCGCCGCGCTTGGCCTGCTCGAAAATTTGCAGCGGGCAGACCTGAATCCATTTGAGCAGGCGCAGGGCCTGCGGGACGTGATGGTTTTGTGGGACTGCACACAGGCCGAAGCAGCCAAACGGCTGGGGATGGCACAGCCGACTCTGGCCAACAAGCTTCGCCTTTTGCAGCTGACAGGGGACCAGCGGCAGTTCATTCTGGACAACGGCCTGACCGAGCGCCACGCGCGGGCAGTCCTCCGCCTGCCGGAGAACCGCCGCAGCGAAGCCCTCATCATGATCGCCAAGCGGAAGATGAACGCCCGCGCGACCGACCTTTACATCGACCAGCTGCTGAACGAGACGTCGCAGGGCAAGCACCGCATCTCGATGGTCAAGGATGTGCGCATCTTTGTGAACACCATCGACCACGCCATCCGCCTGATGACCGACAATGGCGTGCCCGCCACCGCCCACCGAGAGGAGCGGGACGGCTACATTGAGTACACCGTCCGCATCCCAACTGCTGCGGCCCAGAAATAGGGGAGGGAATGTTCCATGTGGAACATCCGGAGCCGAAAAAACAACAGCAAAAACGCGCCGGGAGAGCGAAAGAATTTGAAAAAATCGAACGGAGGAAGCAAAATCTGCGAATGTGGGGCCGTTTTCGCGCAAAATTATAAAGAATCGGGTTCAAAAAGCCGCGCTGATGTGCTATACTAAAGAACAAAGGGGTCCGCAGACGGGAAAACGGCGGCCCGACCTCGAATGTTCCACGTGGAACAAAAAGTTTTCCTGAGAGGAAGAAAACGCGCGTGGCAAAAATAGTTGCAGTTGCAAACCAAAAGGGCGGCGTGGGCAAAACGACCACGGCCGTCAATCTGTCGTCCTGTGTTGCGGCGCTGGGCAAAAAGGTGCTCATCGTGGATCTGGACCCGCAGGGCAACACCACCACCGGCTACGGCATCCCCAAGCGGAGCGTCGAGCTGGGGACGTATGAGATGCTCATCGGCGAGGCGAGCGCCCGGCAGGCCATCCGGAACACCGAGTTCCGCACCGACGTCATCGGCTCCAACACCCGGCTGGCGGGCGCGAGCCTGGAAATGATCGACCTGCCCGGCCGTGAGAGCCGCCTGCGCAAGGCGCTGGCCGAGGTGCAGAAGGACTATGACTTCATCTTCATCGACTGCCCGCCCAGCCTGGACCTGCTGACGCTGAACGGTCTGTGCGCCTGCGACAGTGTGCTGATCCCGATCCAGTGCGAGTATTATGCGCTGGAAGGTCTGTCTGAGCTCATCAGCACCCTGAAGACCATCCGCAAGAAGTACAACCCCTATCTGGACATTGAGGGCGTGGTCTTCACGATGTTCTCCGGCCGCCTGAACCTGACCATGCAGGTCGTGGAGCAGGTCAAGAAGTACTTCGGGGCCAAGGTCTACAAGACCACCATCCCACGCACCATCCGCATTTCGGAGGCACCCAGCTACGGCCAGCCCATCAATTTCTACGAGCCGAAGGGCAAGGGCAGCGAGGCCTACATGGACCTCGCCATTGAGTTCGTGAAGAACAACCGCCCGCACGAGCCTGCCAAACGGCGCGGCAAGGGCAGCAGTGCACCCGCCGAACCGAAAAATGCGCTGGAAGAAGTAAAGCAGGGGGAAGTATAAGGAGATGGCAAAGAAAAGAGGGGGCCTCGGCCGAGGGCTGGAAAGTCTGTTCGAGGACGTTTCGCCCAGCTTTGAGCCCGACAATGCAAAGATCGAGACCCTGCCGCTGCGGGAGATCGAGCCTGACCCCGACCAGCCCCGCAAGACCTTTGATGACGAGACACTGGCCGAGCTGGCCTCCAGCATCGCCGAGCATGGCCTCATCCAGCCCATCGCGGTGCGGCCCAAGGTATCCGGCGGCTACCTCATCGTGGCAGGCGAGCGCCGCTGGCGGGCCTGCCGGATGGCGGGCCTGACCGAAGCGCCGGTCGTCGTAAAGGACGTCACCGACGAGCAGGCCATGGAGATCGCGCTGGTGGAGAACCTGCAGCGCGAAGACCTGGACCCGGTGGAAGAGGCCATGGGCATCCGTGAGCTGATGACCCGCTGCGACCTGACCCAGGAGCAGGCCGCCCGGAAGTTGGGCAAGAGCCGCAGTGCGCTGGCCAACAGCCTGCGCCTGCTGAACCTGCCGGAAAATGTGCTGGAGCTGCTCAAGAGCGGTTTCATCAACACCGGCCACGCCAAGGTCATCCTGGGCCTGCCCACGCCGGAGCTGCAGGAGCAGGCTGCGCAGATGATCGCCGACCATGAACTGAACGTCCGGCAGGCCGAAGTGCTCTGCAAAAAGCTGGCACGGCCCGCCAAAGGCCCCGCCGAACCGGCCCCCATCGACACATTGCCGGTGGAGGTGGAGGAGAGCCTGAAAGAGGTGCTGGGCAGCGAAGTCAACGTTGCATATCATGGCGGCAAGGGCAGGCTGACGGTGCATTTCTATTCGGACGAACAGCTCCGGGCCTTTGCAAACCTGCTGGGCCAGTATCAACAATCATGCGATTGAGGGCGGGCTCCCGCCTTTGAACGGCACGGGGACGATGCGCCCCCGCGCGAATGAAATAGAGTAAGGAGAGTAAATCATGCTTGATATCAAATTTGTCCGTGAGAACCCGGACGCGGTCAAGGAAAACATCAAGAAGAAGTTCCAGGACGCCAAGCTCCCCCTCGTGGACGAGGTCGTTGAGAAGGACGCCAAGTACCGTGAGTGCCTGAAGGAGGTCGAATCCCTCAAGGCTGCCCGCAACAAGCTGAGCAAGGCCAACGGCCCGCTGTTCGGCCAGCTGAAGAAGTGCACCGACGAGGCACAGAAGGCTGAGCTGCAAAAGCAGATCGACGCCAACAACGCCGCCGTCAAGGCCGACGCAGACAAGATGGCAGAGCTGGAAGCCGAGGAGGCGACGCTTGCAGCCCGCATCCAGGAGATCATGTACACCATCCCCCAGATGATCGACCCCAGCGTGCCCATCGGTCCCGATGACACCTACAACGTCGAGGCACAGCGCTTCGGTGAGCCCGTCGTGCCCGATTTCCCCATCCCGTACCACACCGAGATCATGGAGAGCTTCGACGGCATTGATATGGACGCCGCAGGCCGCGTGGCCGGCAATGGCTTCTACTATCTGCTGGGCAACATCGCCCGCCTGCACGAGGCCGTTCTGGCCTATGCGCGTGACTTCATGATCGACAAGGGCTTCACCTATGTCATCCCGCCCTTCATGATGCACGGCAATGTGGTGCAGGGCGTGATGTCCTTCCCGGAGATGGACGCCATGATGTACAAGATCGAGGGTGAGGACCTGTACCTGATCGGCACCAGCGAGCACACCATGATCGGCCGCTTCATCGACCAGACCCTCGACGAGGCAACGCTGCCCCTGACCCTGACCTCTTACAGCCCCTGCTTCCGCAAGGAGAAGGGCGCCCACGGCATCGAGGAGCGCGGCATCTACCGCATCCACCAGTTCGAGAAGCAGGAGATGATCGTCGTCTGCCGCCCCGAAGAGAGCGCCGACTGGTATGAGAAACTGTGGAAGAACTCTGTGGAGCTGTTCCGCAACATGGAGATCCCCGTCCGTCAACTGAACTGCTGCTCCGGCGACCTGGCAGACCTGAAGGTCAAGAGCTGCGACATCGAGGCCTGGAGCCCCCGCCAGCAGAAGTACTTCGAGGTCTGTTCCTGCTCCAACCTGGGCGATGCACAGGCCCGCCGCCTGCACATCCGCGTCAAGGGTAAGGACGGCAAGACCTATCTGGCCCACACGCTGAACAACACCTGCGTGGCACCTCCGCGTATGCTGATCGCCTTCCTGGAGAACCACCTGCAGGCCGACGGCTCGGTCACCATCCCCAAGGTCCTGCAGCCCTACATGGGCGGCCTGGAGGTCATGGTCCCGACCCACAAGAAGGGCTGAGAGCTGACCACACAGTTTTCCACAACAATGCAATAAGATGTTGAAAACACCCCGCTTTACCGTTTGCTGACGCAGACGATCGAGCGGGGTGTTTGCTGTTGATGGGGGACGATTTCTTCACGGCAGTCTCGCCTCGTAGACATTCCTGGTACGCTGGGACCCGCGGGCTAAGCAACAGCCTGCAGGGCTGATTGCTTACGGTGCTTCGCACCGCCGCCCTGTTCGATTCCCATGCGGGCAAAAAATAAAAGCGTTCAAGCCTTTGCTTGAACGCTTTTATGACCCGTACGGGAATCGAACCCATGTTACAGCCGTGAAAGGGCCGTGTCTTAACCGCTTGACCAACGGGCCTTATAAATACAGAGCTTCGCTAAAACCTCCGACATTCATCATCCACTATTGCGGACGACCGTCCCCCTTATCTTAGCGAAACTCTGTAACTTGGTAGCGGCAACTGGATTTGAACCGGTGACACTTCGGGTATGAACCGAATGCTCTAGCCAACTGAGCTATGCCGCCATATTTTGTTTGCGCACTTGAACGGTGCTTTATTATTATATCCAGAACTCGCCTGTTTGTCAACAATTATTTCTAAAAAAATCAAATTTTTTTCAGATCTCCGGTACAGCCCGAAAAAACGAGCGGCTGCACTGCCGCAGCCGCTCGAACATGGGGCGTTTTCCGTGCCGTCACTCCCGGTACTTTTCCATCATCTCTTTGAACAGGATGGCCGGGGACGGCGGAGTGTAGGTGATGGCGTTGGCACCGGCGGCGATGGTGGCCGAGATGCTCTCGCCGGTCTTGCCGCCGCTGGCGATGATGGGGACATCCGGGAACGCATCGCGGATCTTTTTCACGATGCGGGGCGTGTCGGTGCTGCAAGCCACATTCAGGATGGACGCGCCGGATTCGAGGCGGGCACGGATGTCGGTGTCCGCCTTGGTCACGGTGATGATGACCGGGATGTCCACCACCCGCGAGACCGCCAGCAGATTCAGGTCGGAAATGGGGGAGTTGAGCACGACGCCCATGGCACCCTGGCTCTCGACGTCGCGGGCCAGGTTCAGGGTGCGCACACCGTGGGTGGTGCCGCCGCCCACGCCGCAGAACACCGGGATGTAAGAGGCCTTGATGATGGCGTCACTGATGGCCTGTTGAGGCGTGAACGGATAGACGGCGAAGACGGCGTCGGCATCGCAGTTGCGGATGATGGCGAGGTCGGTGGTGAAGACGAAGCTTTTCAGCCGCCGACCGTTGATGACGATGCCGCTGGCCTGATAGACCTCCTGCGGCATTTTCAGGATGTTGTGGCGCAGGCGGCTCTCGACATTGGGGGATGCTTTCTTTTCAGCTGCCATAAGGGGATACCTCCAGATGATTCCGGTGTGATTCAAATTTGAATCAAATTATAAGAAAGAAGGCCCCGGAATGCAATGAACTGCCCGTAAACTTTATGAAAACAAAAATCACCCTCTCCGGGCAAATTCCAGAATGTCCATCGGCACGGCGGCCAGCGCATCGGCACCGGCTGCGGTAAGCTCCGCTTCGCCCCGGAAGCCCCAGAGCGCGCCCATGGCGGGCAGACCGGCGTTGTGGCCGGTCAGGATATCCACATCGCTGTCGCCCACGAAAAGGGTGCTGGCGGCCTCTGCACCGAGGTCCTGCATCAGGGCATAGACGCCGGTGGGGTCAGGCTTGGTGGGCACATTCGGGCGGTTGCCCCGGACAAGCTCGAACCGACCGGTGCCGAAGTAGTGCGCGATGATCTTTCCGCAGAGCGGGTCGGCCTTGTTGGAAAAGACGGCGGTCTGGATGCCTTCGGCCTTCAGGGCGTCCAGCAGCTCCGGGATGCCGGGATAGGGTGCCGTCTTGTCTTCCTTGTGGGCATCGTACCGGGCCGTGAACTCGGCCAGCGTCGCGGCCAGCCGTTCGGGCGACCGGGCATCGGCGGGCGAAAAGCGCTCCACCAGCTTCGGGATGCCATTGCCGACCATGTGCTTGAACTGCTCCACCGTAAAGGTGGGCCAGCCGTGCTGAGCGCAGACCCAGTTGCCTGCATCGGCCAGGTCGTCGATGGTGTTCAGAAGGGTACCGTCCAGATCAAAAAGGATCGTTTTTATCATAAGATTCGACTTCTTTCCAAAAATTCAAAACATTTCTGTGCGTCCCGCCACGGGATGCTGCGCACCGTCAGCCGGACAAAGCCGGGGAAGGCGACGGTCAGATTGGTGCGGTCTGCATGGACGGCCCAGGGCGACTGCCGGGCCGTCAGGCAGATGTCCGGATGGAAGACGCAGATGCTGTGCAGATAGATGCCCCGCTGCCGCCGCAGGGTCAGACGCCCCTCCCGCAGCCAGACCCCTTCCCGCCGGTAGCCCATCGCGCCGCCCGCCAGCCCCGCCGCAAAGAAAAGGGTGGGGAACAGCAAGGTCACGGTCAGGCCGGGCAGGGTGGAGCGGGAGATGAGGGTGAGCAGGGCGCAGAGGGCAAAGGGTGCTCCGGCGGGAGCAAAAAAGATGAGACTGCGCTGTTCCGTCCGGGCCAGAAGGTCCGGCGGCATCCGAAATTCGGGCAGAAGCTCCCGGAAAAGCGCTTCCTCCCCGGAACGGTAAACGAAGAGCGGCAGCTCCGGGGAGCAGCTGCCCGCCGTCACGAAGACCGGCCAGCGCCGCATCAGCCGGGCAAAGGGGGAAAGGCGGACATCGGCAAAGCTGATCTGGTCGCTCTTCACCCGGCACTCGAACCGGTCCAGCCAGCCGCCGCGGCTGCCGATCTGGGTGCTGGTGTGCCAGACCTCGTAGTGCACCGTCTGCACAAAACTGCGCAGCAGGCTCAGCCCCAGCAGAAAGCCGGAGAAGGCCAGCAGCCAGGCCGCACCGGCGGGCAGCCACCGTGCCGCCAGCCCGGCCAGAAAGTTGATCTGCGCAAAGGCCAGCTCATAGCGGTCCGGGCCCTGCTGCGTCTGCCGGATGGCCAGCAGAAAGAGCGCCAGCGTGGAAAGGCTGTTGGCCCCCAGCAGCCCCAGCGCAGCCCGCTCGCCGCCTTTGGGCCGGTGCAGGCTGGGGGCCTCGATGGGGAGCAGCTGGTCGGCCAGATGCTGCGCATCGGCCCGGCGGAGGCAGAGGGTCAGGGTGCGCTGTTTCGGCTCGCCCACGGGATAGAGCGTCACCCGGCTGGCCCCGGCCAGCCGGTAATAAAACGGCCGCTCGATGGTCAGGGCTGCCAGCGAAGCGCCCCGCACCGTCCGGTCGAACCGGAACAGCAGCTTCCAGTGGAGGCAGAAGGTGCCGCTTTCGTCCAAAGACCAGCTGCTCGCGTGGAGGATGACCCAGCTCAGCGCACAGACCAGCAGAAAGAGGATGAGATCCTGCCGGAGCGCTGCCCGCAGCGCCGCCCAGTTGCGCTCAAACAGCACGCGGAGGAGCGGCACCAGATAGAGCACCAGCGTTTTGCGGAGGACCCGCAGGGCGGCAAAGGGGTGCAGACGATGTTCGGTCATGGGGCGTCCTCCGCAAGGGCACAGGCCAGCGCCGCCGCCTGTGCGGCGGGCACGGCAGGCACCAGCACCCGTGCGCCGGGAGCCGAGATGACCAGCACCGTGACGCCGGCCAGCCGCAGCAGCGGCGAGCGGAACTGCTGGATGCCGGTCACGGCCCGGCGGGGCACCACCCGCCGCACCGGAAAGGCGATGCCGGCATAGATGGTCAGGGTGTGTTCCCCCAGCACGGCAGCATAGCTGCAGGCCCGCGCCCGCAGCAGGGCCGTGAGCACGGCCCAGAGCAGGCAGAAGACCGCCCCGGCGGACACGCTCTGCCAGAAGGCGAACGGCGCAAGGAACAGCCCGGCGGCGGCTGCCCAGATGCAGAGCACCGCCCGGCCCTTGGGCGGGATGACCAGCGCCGTGCGGCGCAGCTCCCGCTCGGTCATTTGCCGCTGAGCCCCCACGCCTCGGTCAGCAGGTGGAGGGTGTCATCCTGCGTCAGGAGCAGGATGCGGTCCCACGGCAGCAGGACGGTGTTGCCGTGGGGGATGATGAGCTCGGTGTCGCGGGTGATGCTGACCAGGATGGCATCGCCGGGGATGGGGATGTCCATGATGGCCTTGCCCGCATAGAGGAAGTTCTCCGGCAGCAGGATCTCGTTCAGGCTGGCCGTGCCGCCGCCCAGCGAGAGCAGCTGGCGGATGGTGTCGGTCTCGATCTCCCGCTCCAGGATGTGGCTCAGGTTGTCGGTGCCGCAGACCACGGTGTCCACGCCGAGGGTGTGGAGCAGTTCCCGGTTCTTGGGGTTGGAGGCACGGGCCACGGTGCGGCCGACGCCGAACTCCCGCTTCGCGATCTGGCAGGCGATGAGGTTGTCCTCATCCGAGCCGGTCACGGCCACAAAGGCGTCGCAGCTGGCCGCGTCGGCACTGTGCAGGGTATCCATATTGATGGAATCGCCGCAGATGACCGGGATGTCCAGCTGGTCGGCCAGCATCCGGCACTGCGCTTCCACTGGTTCGATGATGACAACGGAATGGTGGTTGGCCAGCAGGCTCTGGGCCAGATACCGCCCCACGCGCCCGCCGCCGGCAATACAAACTTTCATACAAAACCTCGATATTACTTAAAGTTTATCTTCTTGCCGCCGCAAAGCGGCCGGAGAGGCTTTACTTTGCCAGTGCCCGGAACACGGCCTGTTCTGTGAGGATGGTGGGACAGATGGTCTCCAGCCCGTAGACCTTGTGGTAGAGCACTTGCAGATGCGGGTCCGAGACGCGGCAGAGGACCTTTTCGCGCTGGAAGATGCTTTTGGCGATCTGTGCCGCCATCAGGTTCACCGAGTCGTCCTCGCTGACGGCAGCCACGGCGTCGCAGTTCTCGATGCCGCCCTGCTTGAGGACGTCGGGGTCGGTGGGGTCGCCCACCAGAGCCGTGCCGCCAAAGTTGTAATCGTCGAAGCTGTCCAGCCGCTTGAGCTGCTCAGAGTCCTTCTCGATCAGGGAGATGTCGTGGCCGATGTGTTCCAGGTCGCGCACCAGGGCGGCACCCACCTGGTCGCAGCCGATGACAAGAATGTTCATGGATGATACCTCGCTGTTTTCAGAACGCAGAAGATCCTGCGTCAAAATGGTTCCACAAAGGGGAAATGGAGCTGCCCCCAGTATAGCATATTTCCCGGCACAGATAAATAGAGAAGCTGTCACCGGGGCGGAACTGTAAAAATTTGAAAATTTCCGTGCGGAAGACCGCATAGTATGGTATACTGAACGGAGAGTCTGAAATCGACAAACGATCAGCGCATCGTTTTGCGCTGCACAGGAGGAACCAAATGTTTTTTGAAATATTGAAAGCCATCCTGATGGGCATCGTGGAGGGCATCACCGAGTGGCTGCCCATCTCGTCCACCGGCCATATGATCCTGGTGGAACAGCTCATCCATTTCAACGCCAGCGAAGAGTTCATGTCCATGTTCCGCGTGGTCATCCAGCTGGGTGCCATTCTTGCGGTGGTGGTGCTGTTCTGGAACAAGCTCTGGCCCTTCGGCATCCGGCACGGCCGGGTGGCGTCCAAGCCGGAAGTCTGGCAGCTCTGGTTCAAGGTGGTGGCTGCCACCCTGCCCGTGCTGGTCATCAGCCCGCTGGACGACTGGTTCGAGGCGCACTTCTACAACTACATCACCGTGGCCGCCATGCTGATCCTGTACGGCGTCCTCTTCATCGTGGTGGAGAACCGCCGCACCGCGCCCCATGTGGCCAAGCTGGAACAGATCACCTACCGGGAAGCCTTCCTCATCGGCGTGTGGCAGATGCTGGCCATCATCCCCGGCACCTCCCGCTCCGGTGCCACCATCGTGGGCGGCCTGCTGCTGGGTCTCTCCCGTGCCTGCGTGGCCGAGTTCACCTTCTATCTGGCCATCCCGGTCATGGCAGGTGCTTCGCTGCTGAAGGTGGTCAAGTTCGCCCTTTCCGGCGCAGCCATCACCGGGTCGGAGGTCGCCGTCCTCGTCACGGGCTGTGTCGTGGCTTTCGTGGTCAGCCTGGCGGCAATCCGCTTCCTGATGGATTACGTCAAGCGCCACAACTTCAAGTTCTTCGGCCTGTATCGCATCGTTCTGGGCGTCATCGTCCTGGCCGTCGCTGCGGTCAGCGCCATTGCATAAAGAAATTCTGCCCCGTATCTGTGCAGTGCGCCTGCCAGCTGCGGGGCATTTTGCGTCCACAGAATTGCACCCATCCACCGGCTGTGCTATACTGAAAACATAAGAGAGACCCCGGCGGCGGGGAAGCGCCGCAGGATTCAACCAAAACAAAAGGAGACTGCAATGGAAGGATCGACTGTTTACTTTACGGATTTCCGCTGTCCGGTGGGCACCAGCCTGACGGACAAGCTGCGCCGTCTGTGCCTTGCGGCGGGCATCAAAACCATTGATATGGACGGCAGGTTCGTTGCCATCAAGATGCACTTTGGCGAGCTGGGCAACCTGGCGTTCCTCCGCCCCAACTACGCCAAGGTGGTGGCAGACCTGTGCCGGGAGCAGGGCGGTCTGCCCTTCCTGACCGACTGTAACACGCTGTATCCGGGCAGCCGCAAGAATGCGCTGGAGCATCTGGCCTGTGCGCAGGAGAACGGCTTCTGGCCCATGACCACCGGCTGTCAGATCCTCATCGGCGATGGCCTGCGCGGCACCGATGAAGTCGAGGTGCCGGTGCCCAACGGCGAATACTGCAAGACGGCCAAGATCGGCCGCGCCATCATGGATGCGGACGTCTTCATCAGCCTGACCCACTTCAAGGGCCACGAGTCCACCGGCTTCGGCGGTGCCATCAAGAACATCGGCATGGGCTGCGGCTCCCGCGCGGGCAAGATGGAGCAGCATGCTTCCGGCCACCCGGCCGTGCAGGAGAGCCTGTGCCGCGGCTGCCACCGCTGCGCCAAGGAGTGCGGCTCCGACGCCATTGTATACAACGAGCAGAACAAGGCTGTCATCGACCAGGACAAGTGCAAGGGCTGCGGCCGCTGCATCGGTGCCTGCAACTTCGACGCCATCTATTCCCAGTGCGACAGCGCCAACGAGATGCTGGACCGTAAGATGGCCGAATACGCCGCCGCAGTCTGCTATGACCGCCCGACCTTCCACATCAGCCTTGTGCAGGACATCAGCCCCAACTGCGACTGCCACGGCGAGAACGATGCGCCCATCCTGCCGGATATCGGCATGTTCGCCTCGTTTGACCCGGTGGCGCTGGACCAGGCCTGCGTGGATGCCTGCCTTGCCGCTGCGCCGCTGCCCAACAGCCAGCTGGGCCAGAACCTTGCAAAGCCGGGCTGGAACTGCCACCACGACCACTTCAAGGATTCCAACCCGAACATCGAGTGGAAGGCAACGCTGGAACAGGCCGAAAAGATCGGCATGGGCACCCGCCGGTACACCCTGAAAAAGGTCTGAGATAACGCAAACGAGCCACGGCGTTTCGCCGTGGCTCGTTCTGTTTGCTGGACTTAATATTCGCTGGATGCCGGGACGAGGGCGTCGATGACGTCCTGCAGGGCCTGCCAGTTCTCTTCCGAGCAGTCGGGCAGCTCTTTGGCGTTCAGACCGGCATCCTCGATGCGGCCGGTCATGCTGGACGTGTCGGTCAGCAGGGCGTTGGCGTCCTCCTTGATGAGGGGCCAGGCGTCTGCAAAGCTGTCCTGCTCATCGGTGGAGAGGCTGTCGTACCACTCGGTATAGGCGTCTTCGATGACATCGGTGGTCTGCATGGCCAGATTGCCGTTCTCGGCCCAGCTCAGCAGGGAATCCGCCGCGATGACCGACTTCAGCGAGCAGCCCGAAACGCCAGGGCCCCAGCCCAGGCAGGGCGCAAAGGCGTCCTCTGTGGAGGCGGGGGAGAAGATGGAATTGTCGCTCTCATCCAGATTCGGGGTCAGCTTGCCGGTGTTGGCCTGTGCCGTGGAAGAGGGAATGCTCTCGCTGGACGCAGCGGAGCTGGACGACGAAGCGGCCTCGCCGCCGTCGGTTTCGGACGAAGTGCTGCATCCGGCCAGCAGGCAGGCGAGCAGGGCTGCACACACCAGCAGGGAAAGGATACGGTTGCGGATCATAGCGTGTTCCTCCTTTTATCGGTTCCCGGTCAAAGCCGGGGGAGCTCTGGGTACAGCTCTAGTATACTGTTCCGCTGCGCGGTTGTCAATTGTCGTGCACAGGACGAATTTCAACCCGTCCTGTGCAAAGTGTACAAACTTTGACAGTAATTTTTGCCTTCGGGCAGGATTGACAATTTTTGCGCTGTCTCGTATAATTCATTCGTAAAATAAAATGGGCTGGCCGGTGCGCCATGCCGGAAAGGAGGACAAACAAGTGCAGAAATTCCTGCAAAAGCTCGAAGGAGTCTCGCAGGCGCTTCTGGACCCGCTGTCTTATCTGACGGCGGCGGGCCTGCTGCTGGTGGTGGGGGCACTGCTCACCAGCAGCCCGCTGCGCCAGCTGCTCCCGGTGCTGAACTGGACACCGATCCGCCTTGCGGGCGGGCTGCTGTACAACAGCATGATGGCGATCATCAACAACCTCAGCATCTTCCTCTGCGTGGGCATCGCCGCTGCGCGCACCCGCACCGAAAAGCAGGAGGCCGCACTGCTGGCCCTCATGGCCTATCTCGTCTTCCTGACGGCCAACCACACGACGCTGGAGATCCTGGGCCGCCTGGCCGAGGCCGACGGCCTGACCGGCCTTGCCGCCACGGGTCAGACGAGCATCCTGGGCATCCAGGTCATGGACACCGGTGTGACGGGCGGCATCCTGCTGGGCTTTGCCGCTGCGAAGATCTTTGACCGCACCTGCGAAACGCAGTTCACCGGGCTTGTCACGCAGGTGTATTCGGGTCTGCGGTGGTCGTTCCTGTGCATCGCGGCTTTTGCGGCGGCGTTCGGGATGGCGGTCTGCTTTGTCTGGCCGCCCCTGCAGGAGGGCATCCGCGCCATGACGGGCTGGATCGCAGCTTCGGGCCATGCGGGCGTTTTTCTGTATGGCTTCCTCGAACGGCTGCTCATCCCCACCGGCCTGCACCATCTCATCTATATGCCGTTCCAGTTCTCGGCGCTGGGCGGTTCCATGACGGTGGGTTCGGTGACCTACACGGGAGCCTATACGGTCACGATGGCGGAATACTCCTACGGCCTGCCCCTGACCGATGACGTCGTCTGGATGTACACCGGATTCACCAAAACGTTCGGCTATCTGGGCATCGCGGCGGCGTTCATCCTCACTGCCAAAAAGGAGCGCCGGAAGCGCACGGTTGCGGCCATCCTGCCGCTGGCGGTCACGGCGTCGCTGGCGTCCATCACCGAACCGGTCGATTTCCTGTTCTGCTTCGTCTCGCCCGTGCTGTGGGTGCTCCATGCGGCCCTTGCAGGCGGCTTTATGGTCCTGCTGAATGCGCTGCAGGTCCGGGCGTTCACCTCCAACCTGCTGGGTTCGTTGGTGTTCAACCTGAGCGCCGCCCCGCAGCAGACGCATCGCGTCCCGCTGCTCTACCTGCTGGGCGTTCTGGAGATCCTGACCTATGCGGTGGTCTTTTCGGCCATCATCCGTGTGTTCGACCTGCCCACGCCCGGCCGGGCACCGGAGAGGGAAACAGCCGCGCGGCAGATCGACCCGGAAGGCATCCGGCGGCTCCTGGCGGCGCTGGGCGGGCCGGGGAACATCTGCACGGTGGACAACTGCTTCACCCGGCTGCGCATCACCGTGAAAGATCCCGACCGGCTGGATACGGCGGCGCTGCTGGCCATGCCCCATAAAGGGCTGGTGCAGGACGGCCCCTATTTGCAGCTGGTCTGCGGCTTGCAGGCAGCACAGGTGCGCCGGGCCGTGGAGCAGGAGCTGGAACAGTGTGCGGCGGTCTGAGTTGCTTTTTGGAAATGCAAGGGATATAATTGGAACGAACCTCTCCGTCATCGCTGCGCGATGCCACCTCCCCTGATAGGGGAGGCATTGGCAGTCGGATGAAACTTGCTGGATACGCCAGAGGCTCCCCTATTAGGAAAGACTCCCCCGGCCGGGGGAGGTGGCGTGTAAACGCCAGAAGGGGAATGGCTGGCGGGCCGAAGGCTCGGCTGAGAGGTTGAGAACAAAATAAACAGAAGGAGAACCCAAGATGCAGAAGTTTGAACTAGAGGGTCTGTTTGATTTTTTGAACAAAGGCGTCAGCGCCTTTCACTCTGCCGCCGCCGCAGCGGCCATTCTGGAGGCCAACGGCTATGAGGAGCGCCCCGAAAGCGCAGCCTGGGAGCTGGTGCCCGGCGGAAAATACTACACCACCCGCAACGGTTCGGCGGTGCTGGCCTGGCGGATGCCCAAAGGGGAGCTGACCGGCTGGCATGTCACGGCCAGCCACAGCGATTCCCCCGCCTGGAAGATCAAGGAGCTGGACGGCGGCAAGGATGCCGTGTTTGCCCGCGCCGAGACCGAGGGCTACGGCGGCATGATCATGCCCACCTGGCTGGACCGTCCCCTGAGCGTGGCGGGCCGCATCCTTGTCCGGACGGAGAACGGCGTGAAGAGCATTCTCGTCCATCCGGACCGTGCGCTGGCCTGCATCCCGAACCTCTGCATCCACTTTGACCACGAGGTCAACAAGGGGAAGAACTACAACCCGCAGGTCGATCTGCAGCCCATCTTCGGTGCGGCGGGCACCACCCTGCGGCAGGTGCTGGCCGAGGAGGCCGGCGTCCAGGCCGAAGACATCCTCGACAGCGACCTCATGCTCTGCACCTGTGAGCAGGCCGTGCGCGTGGGCCTGAAGGGCGAGTATTTCATGTCCGGCCGCATCGACGACCTGGAGTGTGCCTACACCACTCTGTGGGGCTTTTTGCAGGGCCGCGGCGAAGAGGAAGGCCGCGGCGACATCTGGGTCATGTTCGACAACGAAGAGGTCGGTTCTTCCAGCCGTCAGGGTGCACAGGGCACCCTCATGGGCGATGTGCTGGCCCGCATCGAAGAAAAGCTGGGCGTCACCCGTGAGCAGAGCATCCGCGCCTGCACCAACAGCCTGCTGCTGAGCGCCGACAACGGCCACGCCACCCATCCCAACCACCCCGAAAAGAGCGACCCGGCCCATCCGGCCACGCTGGGCGGCGGCGTCCTGCTGAAATCCAACGCCCGCCAGACCTACACCACCAGCGGCCTGACCGGTGCGGCCTTCAGCGCCATCTGCCAGAAGGCCGGTGTGCCGGTGCAGTTCGCGTCCAACCGCGCCGATGTTCCCGGCGGCTCCACGCTGGGCAACCTGCTGGGCCACCAGATCCTGATCCCGATGGTGGACATCGGTCTGGCCCAGCTGGCGATGCACTCTTCCATGGAGACCGCCAGCTGCATCGACGCCGAGTACATGGCCAAGGCCGTGGCCGAATTCTATAACACCCCCATCTCTCAGCCGAAGGATGGCGAGTGGAAGCTGGGCCTGTGAGCCCGGTCGTCGGGCGGTTTGCCCCCAGCCCCAGCGGGCGGCTGCATCTGGGCAACCTTGCGTGCAGCCTGCTGGCCTGGCTGAGCGCCAGACATGCGGGCGGGCGCATCGTCCTCCGCATCGAGGATCTGGACGCAGAGCGCTGCCCCCGGAAATACGCAGACCTGCTGGAAGAAGACCTGGCCTGGCTGGGCCTCGTCTGGGACGAGGGCGGGAGCCGGGGCGGCCCCCACGGCCCCTATTACCAGAGCGAATGCGCAGAGATCTACACCCGCGCGTATCAGATGCTCGAAGCGCAGGGGCTGGTCTACCCCTGCTTCTGCTCCCGCGCACAGCTCCATGCGGCCAGTGCGCCCCACACCTCGGACGGCAATGTCATCTATCCCGGCACCTGCCGGGACCTGACGCCTGCCCAGATCGCGGAAAAGCGCCGGGTCAAGGCACCGGCCTACCGGCTCAGAGTGCCCGATGAGGTCATCACCTTCCGGGATGGCTGCATGGGCCTCCACAGCGAGAACCTGCTGCGGGACTGCGGCGACTTCTACCTTCGCCGGGCGGACGGCGTCTTCGCCTACCAGCTGGCCGTCGTCGTGGACGATGCCCGGATGGGCGTCACCGAAGTCGTGCGCGGGGCAGACCTGCTCTCCTCCACGGCGCGGCAGCTCTATCTGTACCGTCTGCTGGGCCTGACGGCCCCGCAGTTTGCCCACTGCCCGCTGCTGCTGGCCCCGGATGGGCGGCGGCTGTCCAAGCGGGACGGCGACCAGAGCCTGGAGAACCTCCGGGCAAAATACACCGCCGAAGAGATCGTGGGAAAACTGGCCTACGCCTACGGCTTGCAGGAAGAACCTGCCCCCCGCACACCGGAGAGCCTCGTGGCAGACTTTTCATGGGAAAAAGTCCCCCGGCACGACATCTGCCTGCCGGAAGGATTGTTTTAAGCAGCAAAAAAGCACCTGCGCCGCAGGTGCTTTTTTTGCTGTATGAAGCTCAGGGATTCTGCAAAATGCGGTACTCGCTCCGCTCCAGCGAGGAGGCGGCGCTGTCCACTGCCATGGCCAGCAGGATGCCCATGACCACATCAATGCAGCTGTGCTGTTTGAGCAGCACGGTGGAGGCGATGATGGACAGGCACAGCACCGCAGACGCCGGGCGCATCCAGCGGCGGCGGGGCTCCTCAAAGATGCGGCTGCGGTAGTAGGCCATCATCAAAGTGACCGAGTTGAAGACATGGATGGACGGGCAGACATTGGTGGCAGTGTCGGTGGAGTAGAGCTGACGGACGATCCGGGCGAAGATGTCCGAACCGTAGACGCGGTAGGGGCGGAGGTCCAGCCCGTTGGGGAGGATGACATAGACCGCCAGCGCGATGGTCATGCCCGCAAAGAGCGGCAGGCAGAGCCGCCAGAAGTCCGCGCGCGGGGCCTTCCACAGCAGATAGAACAGGGTGAACGGGATCCAGATGAACCACGCCAGATAGGGGATGACGGCATACTTGCAGAAGGGGATGAGGTCATCCAGATGGCAGTGGACCCAGACTTCCGGCACGGTGATGTTGACTTCGAGCCAGTGGAACACCGAGAGATAAAACACAAGATAGAACGCCATGAACCAGATGGGATGGCGGGAAAACCAGTTTCGCATGGAACACACTTCCTTTGCTTGGAGTTGGAAGGCAGAGCCTTCTTAAAGTTCTTAGCAGCGTATCATTATACGCCGGTCATCGCGCAAAAACAAGCCCTAAACAGGACAACTTCTCTAAAATATCTGTGAAAAATTTGTGCGACATGGGAATTTCAGGGAGAGAGAACGGCTCCGGAACCGCCCTCTCTGAAAGGAATACGATCCAGAATCGGATCTTCCTGCAAAAGGGTACAAAAAAACCAGCCGCTTGCGCGGCTGGCTGGGAAAACAGATATTACCAGGGGATGGCAACGACTTCGGTCTCAGCGGGGTCGAACCCGATATCGCTGGCGTGGGAAATGAAGAAAGAGCTTTCCTTTCCGGATGGAATGGGAGTCGTAAGCAGGACAAAGTCAGAGGAAACGACTTTGCCGTTCTTTTTCAGAATGACCGATACACGGGTGCGGTTGCAGGTGTATTTGCTCAGATTGCGCACCGTGCCGGAAATGACCGTATAATTCAGCCCGGAAGTCGTGGAATGGCCCGTTACGACAGCATGAAGGTCGGAAGAACGGACAGCCTCCGCAGAAGGCTGGAAGCTGGAAGCGGTCGTGCTGGGCTGTGTGTGTGCCGCACTGGCCGGAACGCCCTTCTTGCATTTGTAGGTATAGGCAAAGCGGACCGTATCGCCCGGTGCGATGGTCTGAAGCATGAAATACGTGGTCTCCTGCACATTTCCGGCAGCATCCTTCAGGGTGAGGTCGACACGTGCACGGGAAACGCTGTATGCCGTATTGGGGTTGGTCGCCCGGAAAACACAGCGCGCAACGTCCTCACCGGCTGCATCGTGATAGGCACTGAACGATTCCATCATAATGGACGGCTGCAATTTCGGGGCGGAGACTCCGCCGCCGTTTGAATCATCGGGTTCGGTGCCGGAGTTGGTGCTGCCCGAAGAAGAGCCGTTGCTGCCTTCGCTGCCGCCCGGAACATCGGGCGTCGGGCCGCAGCCGGTCAGCAGGCAGCAGAACAGTGCCAGCGTGAGCAAAAGTGCGGTCAGAGAATGTTTCATCAGAGCGCCTCCTTTTCATCCGATCGTTTCCTGCTTTCTATTCTACACGTTTTCGGGCCGGAAAGCAATCCGGAAGCACAGGCTCAGATGACTTTCTTTTCCAGCCAGCTCCCCTTGAAGAAGCGGATGGCAAAGAAGAGGGAGCGGAACAGCCAGTCTAGGAACATGCCGCCCCAGATGCTGAGCAGATTGCCCTGGTGCAGGCCCAGGACCATCAGGTAGCAGAAGCCCACCCGGAACACCCACATGGAGAAGACGCTGACTGTCATCGTGAAGGTGGCGTCGCCGGCGGCGCGGAGGATGTTGGGCAGGGTGAAGCTGGACGGCCAGATGAACAACGAGATGATGTTGAACCAGACCATCACCTGCAGCGCCATGGCGTTGGACTCCGGGGAGAGGTTGAACCAGGACAGGGTGATGCGGTTCAGGAAGAAGCAGGCCGACAGGTTCATGATCCAGGCACCGGCGTAGGCCACCAGCAGGAAGCGGCGGGCGTAGTGTTTGGCCTGCTCTTTTTCGCCTGCACCCAGGCACTGGCCGATGACGGTGAGCACCGCCATGCCGACCGCGATGGCCGGAACATTCAGGATGGTGGTGATGTTGCCCGCCACGGCGTTGGCCGCAATGGCCGAGGTGCCGAGGGTGGACGTCAGGCTGGAGACCGACAGTTTGCCGATCTGGAACATGCCGTTCTCGATGCCGGCCGGGATGCCCACCCGCAGGATGCGGCGGATGAGGGGCAGGTCGGGCTTCAGGTCGGTCAGGTGCTCGATGCGGAGCAGGCAGCCGGGCTTTTCCAGCAGGTAGATGACCGCAAAGCAGGCGATCATCCGGGAGACAAGGCTGGCCAGCGCGGCACCCATGACGCCCATTTTAAAGTAGAAGATGAGCACGGCGTTGCCGCCGATGTTCACCACGTTCATCACCAGACTGGACAGCATGCTGATCTTGCTGTTGCCCTGTGCGCGGAAGAGCGCAGCACCGGCGTTGTACACACCGATGAAGGGATAGCTCAGCGCCGAGAGCAGGAAATACGTCTCGGCGTAGCGCATGACGTCGGCGTCAATGGAGCCGAAGATGCCCCGCAGGATGCCGTGCCGCCCCACCGCTACCACGGCGGCGACCACGGTGCTGAGCGAGATCATGATGAACAGGATCTGGGCGGCGGCGGCCTTGGCGTTCTTCGGTTCCCGGTGGCCGATGTACTGGCTGGCGACGACGGCACCGCCGGTGGCAAGCGCGCTGAGCAGCTGGATCATCAGGACATTGAATGAGTCCACCAGGCTGACGCCCGACACGGCCGCTTCGCCGACCGAGGAGACCATCAGGGTATCGGCCAGACCGATGGTCACGCTGAGCGCCTGCTCGGCGATCAGCGGCAGCAGCAGGGCGATGAGCTGTTTGCGGGTAAACAGCGGCTTGGTTGTTGTGGTTGTCATAGTTCCTCCTCTTGCTCTGGGATGTCATGGAACTAAGCATAACGCGGAATCGCAGGAAAATCAAGATGTTGTATCCAAGATTCTCGCAAAATTTTAAGAAACAAAGTGCCGTCGGTTCCCTTTACCCCTGCGGTGGGATGTGATAGAATGAAACCGGACTTCTGTGTGCAGCACAGAAGAAGGTAAATGAATGAACGATTCCATAGAGAGAGGAAAGATTATGCCAAAGGCAGCCCATAAAGTCGTGGTCATCGGGCACCGCAACCCGGACACCGACTCCATCTGCTCCGCCATTGCGTATGCGGAGTTGAAAAACAAGACCAGCGACCTTGTCTGTGAGGCGCGCCGCGCGGGCCGGATGAACCAGGAGACCGAGTTCGTCCTGAAAAAGTTCGGCGTGACCCCGCCCCGCATGTGCACCGACGTCAACCCGAAGATCCGGGATGTGGATTACCGCGAGATGCCCGGCATCCCCGGTGCCACCAGCCTGCGCCGTGCGTGGGAGATCATGCGCGACCAGAAGATCGACACCCTGCCCATCACCAGCGCAGAAAACGATCTGGAGGGCATCATCACGGTCAAGGACATCGCGACCGCCAACATGGACGTCTTCGACACCGGCGTTCTGGCCAAGAGCCAGACCAGCTTCCGGAACATCCTCGAAACGCTGGGCGGCACCATGGTGGTGGGCGACGAGAACGCCGTCTGCACCACCGGCCACATCAAGATCGGCACCGCCACCCCCGAAATGCTGGAAAGCAATGTGGAAAAGGGCGACATCGTCATCCTGACCAACCGGTACGAGAGCCAGCTGTGCGCCATTGAGAAGGAGGCCTCCCTCCTCATCATCTGCAACGGCTCCAAGGTAGGCCACACCATCCAGCGCATCGCCGACGAAATGGGCGTCGCCATCATGACGACCCCCTACGATACCTACGCGGCTGGCAAGCTCATCAGCCAGTGCGCCCCCATCTCCTATTATATGACCCGCGAAGACATCCTGAAGTTCACCCTCGTCACGCCGGTGGCGGATGTCATGCGCGTCATGGCCAAGGTGCGCCACCGCTATTTCCCCATCCTCGATGAAGAGGGCAAATACTGCGGTATGGTCAGCCGCCGCAACATCATCGCCCTGCGCAAGCGCCGCATCATCCTGGTGGACCACAACGAGGCCACCCAGGCCGTGGAGGGCTTCGACCAGGCGGAGATCCTGGAGATTATCGACCACCACCGCATCGGCAGTCTGGAGACCAGCGGCCCGGTCTACTTCCGCAATCAGCCGGTGGGCTGCACTGCCACCATCATCACCCAGATGTACGACGAGAACGGCGTGGAGATCCCGGCCCAGACCGCCGGTCTGCTGCTGGCGGCCATCCTGTCGGATACGCTGGTCTTCCGCAGCCCCACCTGCACCCCGGTGGATGTGGCGGCGGCCAAGCGTCTGGCCCAGATCGCCGGTGTGGACATCGACGAGTTTTCCACAGAAATGTTCGAAGCCGGTGAAAAACTGGACGGCAAGACCCCCGAAGAGGTCTTTTTGCAGGACTTCAAGGTCTTCATGTGCGGCGATATCCGCTTCGGCGTGGCGCAGGGCAGCTACATGACCCGCAAGAACCTGCTGGCCGCCGAAAAATTGCTCAAACCCTACCTCGAAGAGGCCCGCAACAAGCAGAATGTGGAGGATATCTATATGCTGCTGACCGATGTGCCCAAGGAGGAGAGCGTCGTCATCTGCGAAGGCCGCTATGCCGCCGAGGTGCTGTCGGACGGTTTTGAGACCCAGCCCGCCGAAGACGGCAGCTGGACCCTGCCCGGCGTCGTCAGCCGCAAAAAGCAGTTCATCCCCGCCATGATGAGCGCATATCAGGAACTGTAAAGCCCCGAATAAACACGAAGCCCCCCGGAAGCCTGCATTCCGGGGGGCATTGTGTTGAGTGGGAGTTCAGCCTGCGATGCCTTTTCCATTTCTTTATAAGAAGCATAACACAAAATCGTGGTGAAATTGTGTAAATTCGGGATGAATTTTCACAGCCTGCGGCGGCACGTGTGCAGATCGTTCCGGAAGATGCGCCCGGCCACCGGTTGAGAGGGCCTGTTTTTTGTGGTACAATAGAGGCGGAAATTTGCGAAAGAAAGGATCTTTTGATGCAGCTGTTTGAACTGGTCTCCCCGCGTCTGTTCCGCCCGCTGGCGGGGCCGAACCGGGCGTTTTATGCCGAGCTGCTCCTGCTGCTGTGGGAGGAGTGCCGCCACACGGCGGATTACAGCATCTCCCGCGCCGAAGCCGTCTCCCGCGCGGAGGATTACTTTGCGGCGCTGGCAAAGCCGCTGGCGCTGGACGCCGACGACGCCGGAGACGAAGCCGAGCAGCCCACCCGCGACCCGCATCTGCTGGCGCTGGGCTTTCTGCTGCGGCTGCGGCGCACCGGCTGGCTGGAAGAGCAGCCCGGCAGCTATGAGGAGGAACCTTCGCTGGCCTTTGTGCCGGAGGTGACGCCTCTGCTGGAAGCGCTGGAAGAGATCCTGAACCCGCGCGTCGTCACCTATACCGGCAAGCTGTACAAGGCCTGGCAGCTGCTGCGAGGCATCGGGGAGGAGAAGAGCCCCTACGAGAACGTCCTGCGGGAGGTCGCGTCCGACCTCGAAGCGCTGAACAAGTCGCTCCGTGCGCTCAATGCCTCCATCGGCCACTACATCGACCGGCTCACCCGCAACCGCACCCCGCAGGAGGTGCTGGAACTGTTCGACCAGTACGAGGAAAAGGTCGTTGCGGCGGCATACCACCGGTTCAAGACCAGCGACAACCTGTTCAACTACCGCGCCTACCTCGAAGAGGGGCTGGACGACTGCGAGGCAAACTATCTGCCGCAGCTGGCGCTGGATTATGCCCGCGTGGAGCGCTGTGCGCCGAACGAGGCCGCCCCGGCGGTGCGGGCTCTCATCCAGAAGCAGCGGGATGCGCTGGAAGAGATGAGCGGCCTGATGAAGCAGATCGACGCCAGCCACATCCGCTACCGCAAGCGTGCCGTGCAGCGGGCGCAGTTTCTGCTGCTGAGCGACCGCTCGGCGCAGGGCAGCGTCACGGCGCTGCTCCGCCGCTATGCCGAGGAGATCAAGACGCCGGACCAGCTGTTCGAACCGGATGACGGCCCGGTGGCAAAGCATCTGCACCTTTACCCGGTGCAGGTCTTCGGCGAAAAGCCGCTCTACCCGCCCGCCGCGCCCCGCAGCGAGGTGCCGCTCAGGCCGGTGGAGACCGGAACGCTGGACCCGGAACAGCTGCAAAAGGAGCAGCAGCTCCTGCTGGAATACGCCCGGATGGCTGTGACCGAAGAGAACGTGGCCCTGCTGGCGCAGCAGGCCCTTGCCGCCCGCAGGCAGGTGGCGGCGTCCACGCTGGCCGACGAATATCCCAGCGACTTTGCCCGCATCATCGGCCTGCACACCTACTCGCAGTCGCCGCGGCGGGACTATGACATCGAACGGACCGGGAAGTGGGTCGAGCGGGGCGGCTTCCGGTTCGAAGAATTTATCCTGATGCCCCGCAAGGAGGAACCCCATGGCCGAAACGAATAAACTGCTGGAAGAGACCGCAAACTATCTGCTCAACCACTGCTTTCTGCTGGGCAGTGTGGAGGACCAGCGGTCGAAGTATCTCTATGTGCAGGACCACCTGAACGAGGTGCGGGCCGTGTTCGCGCCGCTGGGCTATGCGGTCCTGCTCTACCCGGCCCCGCTGCAGGCGGCGGCGCTCGTCAACGAGCACGAGGGCAGCCAGGCCCGGCTGCTGAAATACGAGAGCATCCTGCTGCTGGTGCTGCGCCTGCTCTACCTGCAAAAGCGGGAGAGCCTCTCGGCCAGTGCAGACCAGGTTCTGGTCACGGTGGAAGAAGTGCAGGCCGAACTGCAAAAAATGAACCTGCCCCGGCGGCTGGACCAGCTCACGCTGGAAAAGCTGCTGCGCACCCTGCGCCGGTACAATCTGGCCCGGCCCGTGGGCCGTCTGACCGGGCTGGACAGCCGCATCGAGGTCTTCCCGACCGTGCTGCTGGCGCTGCCGGATGCCGACCTCGCCGATGCCGCTGCCGAGAGCAGCCGCACCCGGAACGAGCTGGCCCTGTACGAACGCCCGGAGGGCGAATCCAGTGCGGAGGATGAAGAATGATCGAATTAAAACGCCTGAAACTCATCAACTGGCACAACTTTGAGAACGTCACCTTCGACTGTGCCCGCCTGACCTATATGATCGGCGTCAATGCCGTGGGCAAGACCACCATCCTGGACGCCATCCGCTACTGCCTGACCACCAACCGCAATTTCAATGCCCTGGGCAATAAAAAAAGCGGCCGCACCCTGCAAGGCTCCGTCCACGCCAAGCAGCGCGGCGAGAACGCCTACCGCCGCCCCGGCCGGACGGTGGCCTATATCGGTGCCGAGTTCTGGGACAGCGCCAAGCGGACGCCCTTCGTCATCGCGGTGCGCGTCGAGTCCGAGGGGCCCATGCAGGAGCTTCACCCCGGCGACCAGACCTGGTACATCTCCGAGGACGGCATCACGCTGGAAAAGCTGCCCTTCCTCGACCCGCGCACCGGGGCCCCCAGCGCCAGAGAGGATTTCAAGCCCGCTGTGGGCCGGCTCTCCTATACCCGCAGCCCCAGCGAGGCGCGGGACCGCATCTGCCGTGCGCTGGGCATCGGCCGCGCATCCAGCCCGCTGGGCAAAAAGTTCAATGAGGTGTTCCAGATGGGCACCAGCATGGACGAGATCCCGAACTTCCGGGAATTTCTGTATCAATACATCCTGCCCCAGCCGGAGCTGGATCTGGACGCGCTGCAGGGCGACCGGGTGGAGCTGGAAAACCTCCACGCCGTGCTGGCCGAGGCGCAGACCCGCGCCGCCGCGCTGGAACAGATCGTGGAATACGGCCGGGAAGCCGCATCCAGAGAGACAGACGCCCTGGTCAACCGGGGCGCGGCCCTGCTGGCCCGCGCCGAGGCCGACGCCGGAGAAGACGCCGTCTGGCAGGGGCATCTCGACGCCGGACGCCGCCAGCTGGCCGAGCGGAACGCCGCCTATGAAGCGGCCAAGAACGCCGAGGCCGAGGCCCGCCGGGCCTATCTGGCCGCCCATGGGGCAGCTTCGGCCAGCGGCGAGGGCCGTGCGCTGGACGCCATGACCGAGGAACTGGCCCGCAGGAAGACCGCACTGGATGCCGCCGCCCGGAAGGTGGCGGCGCTGGAACAGACGGCGGATGCCGTCACGAACCTGCTGACGGTGCTGGCCCGCAGCGGCTTCGGGGTCGAAAAGGCGCTCTGGCCGGTCGCTCTGACCGCGGAACAGCTGCCCGCGCTGACCGAAGCGCTGGACCGGCTCGAAAAGCCGCTGGAAGAGCAGTATTTTGCCGCGCGGCAGAACGCCGCCGACCTGGCCCGCGCGCAGGAAGAAAAGCGCGCCGAGCTGGACGCGGTTTCGGGCGGCAAGTGGGTCTACCCCCACGGCGATGCCGCCACCAGAGTCCGCGATGCTGTCAACGCCGAGCTGAAGAGCCGGGGCATGACGCCGGACGCAAAGATCTTCTGTGAGCTGCTGAACGTGGCCGACGAGAGCTGGCAGGACTGCGTGGAAGCCTGCCTCGGCGACCGCCGGTTCGATATCCTCGTCCCGCCCAACCACTACGCCGCCGCCAAGAGCGCCTTTGTGGCGCTGGGCGAAACGGTCGGGCCCATCAGCCTGCTGGATACGCCGGGCATCCGCACCGCCAACCGCCGCGCGGAGACCCGCCCGGCTGACAGCCTTGCCGCTCAGGTGGAGAGCGAGAACCCGCTGGCCGCACAGTATGCGGACACCATCCTCCGCCGCATCGTCTGCTGTGAGACGCCGGACACGCTGGAACATTTCCCGGACAGCGCCACCCGTGACCTGCTGCGCCACCATCCGTTCCGGCTGGAACGCCTGCGCCGACCCCAGCGGTATATCGGTCTGGACGCCCGCCGCGCCCGCGCCGGTGCGCTGGAAGAGGAACTGACGGCCCTCGGTGAACGCCGCCGCGAGGCCGTGCAGGCCGAACGGTCGCTGAAGACGGCCTACGACCAGTACCAGAACATCCTGCGCGGCCGCGCACTGGAAACGCTGGCCGACCTGTGGGAGGGCCGGGACGCCCTTGCTGCCGCCAAAGCCGACTATGCGGCACAGGCCCAGAAGCTGGCCGACTGCCGGGAGAACCCGCTGCTGCAGGAGCTGTATCGGGAAGAGGAGACCCGCGAAGCTGCCTGGGAAGCGGCCCGCAAGGCAGTGGAACAGGCAGGCGGCGATATCCGTGTCTGCGAAAAGCAGCTGGCTTCCTGCGCGGCAGAGCAGGGCCGGGCCGTGGCCGCAGCGCAGCAGAGCGCCGGGGCGGCCCAGACCTTCTTTGAAAAATATCCGCTGCTGGAGCCGCTGGCGCAGGAGCGCAAAAAGGGCCTCATGACCGGGGGCCGCACAGCCCGCGCCGCTGCCCAGACGGCCGAAAAGGCGCAGACCAAGCTGGACGACACCCTGCAAAGCTACCTCACCGCCACGCTGGAACCGGCCCAGAAGGCGTACAACGAGCGGTACGTCTGCGATTATCCGCTGGGCCTTGCGGGCATCGAGCAGTACCGCGCCCAGCACGAGAGCCTCGTCCGCATCGACCTGGAGCGCTACGCCGCCCGCCTGGACCAGGCCCAGCGCGACTGCAAGGACCGCTTCCGGAAAGACATCCTCTTCCGGATGAAGGACGACATCTTCAACGCCCGCCGCCAGTTCCGGGAGCTGAACAAGGTGATGGAGCAGCTGACCTACGGCGAAGAGGTCTACCGCTTCGAGCTGGAACCCAGCCGCGACCCGCAGCTGGCCGCGTTCTATCAGGTCATCGTGGACAAGGGCAACCAGCAGATGACCGACACCGACTCGCTGGACAACCTCGCCGCCACGGCCGACCCCGTCTATGAGCGGCAGGTGGATGAGCTGATGGAAAAGATCATGGCCGACGTGGACGAGAACACCCGCGCCCGGCAGGAGGGCCGCAGCACCTCCGGTGCCACCCTGTCCGACTATGTGGATTACCGCACCTATCTGGACTACGACATCAAGGTCACGAACACGGTCTCCGGCCAGCAGGCGTATCTGTCCCGTGTCAGCCGCGATTCCTCCGGCGGCGAGAATCAGGCCCCGTTCTATGTGGCCATCTGCGCTTCGCTGCTGCAAATTTATCAGAAGAGCGAGAACAGCATCCGTCTGGTCCTGCTGGACGAGGCCTTCAGCAAGATGACCAGCGACCGCATCCGCCCCATGATGGAGCTGTTCCGCCGCTTGCAATTGCAGGTCCTGCTCATCTCCACCGTCGAGAAGAGCACGGCCATCCAGCCCTATTGCGACATCACCTATTCCATCGTGCGCCATGGCGACGCCAACGCCATCGCGCCGTTTTACCGGCTGACGGCCCCGCAGCCCGCGCCGGAGAAGGAGACTGAACCATGAGCGATACCCTTGCAAAATTCTGGCTGTTTGCCACCCACTGGACCAGGCTCGACACCTTTGACAACGAGGACGAGCTGAACGACGAACTGGAGCTGCTCCAGCGCCAGAGCCTGCCCACCAAGGTCCGCACGATGAAAAACAAAGAGGGGAAGGAAGAACTCGTCCTCTACGTCAAGCAGGCTGACCGCGATTATGCCCGCTACTGCACCGGCTGGCGCCCCGGCGGGATGATGTAAAAAGGAGAATTTATGCCAAAGCACCCCATCCAATTGTCCGATCACTTTACCGATTCCCGGCTGATCCGGTTCGTGTTGCCCTGCATCGGCACGATGCTGTTCACCTCCATCTACGGCATCGTGGACGGCCTGTGCGTCTCGAACTTCGTGGGTAAGACGGCCTTTGCGGCGGTCAACCTCATCATGCCGCTGCCCATGCTCATCGGCAGCGTCGGCTTTATGCTGGGCACCGGCGGCAGCGCCATCGTGGGCATCACGCTGGGCGAGGGCGATGGGAAAAAGGCGGACGAACTTTTCAGCCTCTTCCTCAGTTCGGCCCTTGCAGCGGGCATCGTGTTCAGCGCCGTTGGTCTGGTCATCCTTGAGCCGGTGGCGGAGCTGCTGGGCGCAAAGGGAGAGATGCTGGACTATGCGCTGCGGTATGGCCGCATCCTGCTGGTTAGCCTGCCGACCTTTATCTTGCAGAACATGTTCCAGAGTTTCTTCGTCACAGCCGAAAAGCCCCACCTGGGCTTTGCTTTCACCGTGGGCGCGGGCTGCACCAACATGGTGCTGGACGTCGTGCTGGTGGGGGTGCTCCGCTGGGGCGTTGAGGGTGCCGCGGTCGCGACCTTCCTCAGCCAGATCGTCGGCGGCCTGCTGCCGGTGTTCTATTTCCTGGACCGGAACAACACCAGCCGCCTGCACCTGAGCCGGACGAAGTTCCATGGCCGCGTCCTGCGGAATGCCTGCATCAATGGCTCGTCGGAGCTGATGACCAACCTCTCCATGTCGCTGGTCAATATCCTCTACAACTACCAGCTCCTCCGCTTTGCGGGCGAGGACGGCGTGGCGGCTTACGGCGTCATCATGTATGCGGCCTTCCTCTTTGTGGCCGTCTTCGTGGGCTATGCCGTTGGCAGCGCCCCCATCGTCAGCTACCACTACGGTGCCCGCAATCACCGGGAGGTCCACAACCTTTATTCCATGAGCTTTCGCCTTATCGGCGTGGTGGCCGTCGTCATGACCATCGGTTCGATGTTCCTCATCCCGCAGGTGGCCCGCATCTTCGTGGGCTACGATGCCGGACTGCTGACACTGACCACCCACGCCTTCCGGCTCTATGCGCTGAGCTTCCTCATCATGGGCTTCAATGTCTATGCGTCGTCCTTCTTTACCGCGCTGGGCGACGGTGTGACGAGCGCCCTCATCTCTTTTCTGCGCACTCTGTTGTTTCAGGTGGCGGCGGTCTTCGCACTGCCGGCGCTCATGGGGATGGATGGCATCTGGCTGGCCGTCACGGCCGCCGAGCTTGCCGCGCTGGGGGTGAGCGTGTATATGTTCGTGACCAAAGATCGGAAATTCCATTACCGTCATGTGTGACGCGCCAGGACAACGAAAGCCGCCGGGACCCCGGCGGCTTTCGTTGTCATTCAAATGTATACTCGACGAACTCGCAGTTCCGGATGCCGAAGGCGGCATACTCCTCGTTGGTCATATCGTAAAAGTAAGACCGCACCACGCGGGCGATGCCATTGTGGGCGACCAGCAGATAGGTCTTGCTCTCATCGGCCCGCAGCTCGTCCAGCAGGTCGTAGATGCGCTGGGCCAATTGCAGCATACTCTCGCCGCCGGAGTAGCGGTCGGCGAAGTGGGTCTTGGAGACTTTGAACTCGGCCCCATCGCGGGGCGTCCCCTCGTAGCGGCCAAAGCACTGCTCCCGCAGGCGGGGTTCCGGGCGGGCCGGGATGCCGGTGGCCTCGGCGATAGCCAGAGCGGTGTCGGCAGCGCGGGACAGGGGAGAATACAGGATTTCGTCAATGTGGACTCCGCTGTCCCGGACATGGGCCCCCAGCGCAGCGGCCTGCGCCCGGCCGCGGGCGGTCAGCGGGCTGTCGGTCATGCCGCAGATCTTGTTTTCAACGTTCCAGACGGTCTCGCCGTGGCGGGTAAAATATAAGCTGTGCATAGAGGCTCCTTCAGAGTTTGATGAGGGTATGGTGGTCGAGCCGGACGGTGTCGCCCTCGTCGATGCCAAGGCGGGTCAGCTCAGCGTCCGGATAGGCGATGACCCGGCGTTCACCGGTCTCGTCCTCCAATAAGACATCGCAGCAGACGGGCTGCCCTTCCGGCAGCTCCTCGCAGCCGTACAGCTGCTCGTCGATGCGCAAAACGCGGTATGTCATACGATCTTCCTCGAAAAATACAATGTTCTCGTTTTACAGATGGTTCTCCCGGCAGGGGAGAACGTGGTATTCTTATTATAAAGCCCCGATGCGCTGCCGTCAACTTGACAGCCCGGCGCCGGGGCTGATACAATAGGACAAAATGGTTCCACACGACGCCAAAAGGAGAGAAGAGCTTGAACATTACAGAATTGCGCTATCTGGTCGCCATCATGCAGTGGGGGTCGGTGAGCGCTGCGGCAAAGCAGCTGTATGCGGCCCAGCCCAACATCAGCAAGGCGCTGAAAAATCTGGAAGAGGAGTATCACATCCGCATCTTTGAGCGCTCCTCCACCGGCATGATCCCCACCGAGCAGGGGCGGCGGTTCATCGAGCAGGCCGAGCGGGTGCTGGAAGATGTGGACCGCCTGAGCCGGAGCGTCGAGGAAGAGCAGGAGCGCTGCGCGGAGCTGCGGGTGATGCTGCCCCATGCGACCTATGCGTCCTATGCGGCGGTGGATTATCTGGAACAGGCGGTGCATCTGGAGCGGGTGCACATCCACATCCGGGAGGGCGGCTCGATGGAGGCGCTGGATTTCGTGCTGCGGCGGGGCTATCACCTGGCGCTGCTGCGCTATGCGGTGGAGGACGATGAACACTACACCCACTACTGCGCCCGGCGGGGGCTGAAGATGGAGCCGGTGATGGACTTCGAATATCAGCTGCTCACCAACCGGGACGGCCCGCTGGCCCGGCACGAGGTGCGCGACCTGACCGAACTGAACCAGTATATGGAGATCCGGCACGACGACTTTCAGCTGCCCGGCGAGGAGGGCGGCGACGGTGTGCGCTGGCATGTGAACCAAGCCCGGCGTATCCATGTGTATGAGCGGTGCAGCCAGTTTTCGATCTTGCAGCGGCTCCCGTCTGCGTATATGTGGGCGTCACCCATGCCCCGCAAGGCGCTGGAACAGTATCATCTGGTGCTGAAGAAATGCCCGGCCCAGCGCCAGCAGATGCGGGATATCCTGGTCTATCCGGACAAGGGTGGCCTGCGGGCGGAGGAACAGGCGTTTGTCGATCTGCTCCACAAACAGGCGGCCCAGACCATGAAATGAGAAGCCGCCGGCAAAGAAGCGGCTAAAGTTTTGGCTCCGGAATTGATAAAAATAGAGAAATGTGGCAAAGAAACGAAACCGAAAATTCGGTTTCGTTTCTTTTTTGCTGGCTTTTCGACAAAAAACGGACCGGACAACGGTAAAAATTCTTAGCAGGTATATCGGATACGATATACCCCTATGCTGGAAAAATATTGTGCAGATGATGAAAAATATGTTACCATGAAGCCAGAGATTGGGAGCTGCCCGGCGGCGGAATGGGGCCGCGGACAGCACCGAAAAAAGGAGGTTTCTGGTATGATCAGTTTCTTGCTCTGTCTGGCGCTCTTGATCGTGGGCTACTTCGTCTACGGTAAGATCGTAGACAACACCTTCGGCCCGGACGACCGCGAAACTCCGGCTGTGCGCATCAACGATGGCGTGGACTATGTCGTGATGCCGCAGTGGAAATTGTTCCTCGTCCAGCTGCTGAACATCGCGGGCCTCGGCCCCATCTTCGGCGCCATGCAGGGCGCTCTGTGGGGGCCGGTGGTCTTCCTGTGGATCACCTTCGGCACGATCTTTGCGGGCGGTGTCCATGACTACTTCTCCGGCATGATGAGCGAGCGCAACGACGGCGCTTCCATCGCCGAGATCACCGGCAAATACCTTGGCCCGGTGATGCAGAACGTGATGCGCGTCTTCTCCGTGGTCCTGCTCATCATGGTGGGCACGGTGTTTGCGGTCGGCCCTGCGGGCCTGATCGTGGAGCTGTGCAGCCAGAGCGGTGCATCCGGCGTGTTCACTTCGCTGCTGTTCTGGCTCATCCTCATCCTGGTATATTACTTCATCGCGACCTTTATCTCCATTGACGCGGTCATCGGCAAGATCTACCCCATCTTCGGCATCTGCCTCATCATCATGGCCATCGGCGTCATCTTCGGTATCTTCACCAACCCTGCCTATACGATCCCGGAGATCTGGGATCACTTCGGCAGCATGCACCCGTCGGGCACCCCGATCTGGAGCTTCATGTTCATCACGGTCGCCTGCGGCGCGATTTCCGGCTTCCACTCCACCCAGTCGCCTCTGATGGCGCGCTGCATGAAGAGCGAGAAGCAGGGCCACTTCGTCTTCTACGGTGCCATGGTCTGCGAAGGCATCATTGCTCTGATCTGGGCCGCAGCCGGCTGCTCTCTGTACGAAGTCACCGGCGGCCTGAACACCGGTCTGGCACAGGCGCTGGCCATGGGCCAGTCCAAGGCCATCTACGATGTCTGCTCCAAGACCATGGGCGGCGTGGGCATTGCCCTGGCCATGGTGGGCGTCGTCGTCTGCCCCATCACCTCTGGTGATACCGCCTTCCGTTCCGCGCGTCTGACGCTGGCCGACTGGTTCAAGATCGACCAGGACGGCTACGCGAACCGCCTGAAGCTCTGCATCCCCGTTCTGGGCGTGGGTGCTTTCCTGGGCATCGGCAACGCGCTGGGCTTCATCAATTACACGGTCATCTGGCGTTACTTCAGCTGGACCAACCAGACGCTGGCCATGATCGTTCTGTGGGCCGCTTCCATGTACCTCTTCAAGGAAAAGAAGAACTACTGGATCACCGCTGTGCCCGCTACCTTCATGAGCGCCGTGTCCTGCACCTACTTCGTGCTGGCTCCGGAGTGCCTGGGCGGCCTGCTGAACAGCAAGACTGCGGAAGGCGCGACCATCTACAATACGGCGGTCGCATACCCCGTGGGTATCCTCTTTGCCGCTGCGATGCTGGCCCTGTTTATCCACGCCACCAAAAAGGCTGGCGTTAGGAAAGCCGCATGATCCGATGAGATCCTGAGTTCCTCTTCTAATATTTGCCCATTCACAGAAGACCGGCCGCCGGGAAGTCCCCGGACGGCCGGTCTTCGTTTGCAACGGGAGGAACTCGGCTGAATAACACGAAAAAAGAACTGAAAATCGCGCAAAAATTGCAGGTGTGGTCAAACTGCACAAAAAACAGGCGGAAAGTTTGGGAGCCGCAACTTTCGTCGGTCAACATCGCACAGAGAACGTTTTCGGAAAAGAAAATTTGCCGAGAAAACGCTGAAAATCTTTGCCAAAAGAAACGCCTGAAACCCCACCATATACTTTTTGATATGAGGGCTATGCAGGAAAGATATTATTCGAGTTATGAAAAATGTGTTAACATGAAGCCAGACATGGACCACGCACGGCAGAATGGGGCCGTGGGCGTGGATCTGAAAAAGGAGGTTTCTGGTATGATTAGTTTCTTACTCTGTCTGGCGCTCCTGATCATAGGCTATTTTGTCTATGGCAAGATCGTGGACAACACGTTTGGACCGGACGACCGTGAAACTCCCGCTGTGCGCATCAACGATGGCGTTGACTACGTCGTGATGCCGCAGTGGAAGCTGTTCCTCGTCCAGCTGCTGAACATTGCGGGCCTCGGCCCCATCTTTGGTGCACTGCAGGGTGCTCTGTGGGGCCCTGTGGTGTTCCTGTGGATCACCTTCGGCACCATCTTTGCAGGCGGCGTCCACGACTACTTCTCCGGTATGATGAGCGAGCGCAACGAAGGCGCTTCCATCGCAGAAGTTACCGGCAAGTATCTGGGACCTGTGATGCAGAACATCATGCGTGTGTTCTCTGTCGTGCTGCTGATCATGGTCGGCACGGTGTTCGCAGTCGGCCCTGCTGGCCTGATCGTGACCCTGTGCAAGAACAGCGGGATGAGCGGTGTGCTCACCACCACCCTGTTCTGGCTGATCATCATTCTGGTCTATTACTTCATCGCGACCTTTATCTCCATTGATGCCATCATCGGCAAGATCTACCCGGTCTTCGGCATCTGCCTGATCATCATGGCAGTGGGCGTTATCTTTGGCATCTTCACCAACCCCGCCTACACCATCCCCGAACTGTGGGATCACTTCGGCAGCATGCACCCGTCGGGCACCCCGATCTGGAGCTTCATGTTCATCACGGTCGCCTGCGGCGCTATTTCCGGCTTCCATTCCACCCAGTCGCCTCTGATGGCGCGCTGCATGAAGAGTGAGAAGCAGGGCCACTTCGTCTTCTACGGCGCAATGGTCTGCGAAGGCATCATCGCTCTGATCTGGGCTGCTGCCGGCTGCTCTCTGTACGAAGTCACCGGTGGTCTGAACACCGGTCTGGCCGCTGCTCTGGCCGAAGGTCAGTCCGCCGCCATCTACGACGTCTGCTCCAAGACCATGGGCGGTATCGGCATTGCCCTGGCAATGATCGGCGTCGTCATCTGCCCCATCACCTCTGGTGATACCGCCTTCCGTTCCGCTCGTCTGACTCTGGCCGACTGGCTGAAGCTGGATCAGGACAGCTACGGGAACCGCCTGAAGCTCTGCGTCCCCGTTCTGGGTGTCGGCGCCTTCCTGGGCATCGGCAACGCGCTGGGCTTCATCAACTACACGGTCATCTGGCGTTACTTCAGCTGGACCAACCAGACGCTGGCCATGATCGTCCTGTGGGCTGCTTCCATGTACCTGTTCAAGGAGAAGAAGAACTACTGGATCACCGCTGTGCCCGCTACCTTCATGAGCGCCGTGTCCTGCACCTACTTCGTGCTGGCTCCGGAGTGCCTGGGCGGCCTGCTGAACAGCAAGACTGCTGAGGGTGCCACCATCTACAATACGGCGGTCGCATACCCTGTGGGTATCGTCTTCGCCGTTGCAATGCTGGCCCTGTTTATCCACGCTACCAAGAAGCACACGGAGAAGAAAGCCGCATAACCCATTCAAGGCGGCATAACCCCCTGTGATCTCAAGACCGGCCGCTGCCCACACCAGCGGCCGGTCTTGCTTTTGGCTAAGAGTGGAAAAGACTCTTGCATTTTGCGAAAGACAGTGGGACAATGGGTACAAACAAAACGCAAAAGAGGGATACACTATGCTGTTCAAACCTGCACAACTGGGTCTGGCAAAACTCGGCGCTGCCGAGCTGGAAGCAGACAAAAAAGCCTGCAAAAAGATCGGCCCCTGCGGCGTCGGCAAAAAGGCGCTGTACCTCAACAGCTTTTACATCGACCGCTGCTATTATCTGCCTTACGGCAGCATCACCCGCGCGTTCAAGCGGGTCGCCATGAGCCAGGGCGGCTTTACCGGCAAAGGGATGTTTGCCTCCATGGCCTATCTGGTGGTGGAGTACGACGGCGGCAAGCAGAAGCAGTGCAACTTCAAGGATGAGCGGGACGTGGACGCCCTGCTGGACGTTCTGGCCAAAGAGCAGCCGCAGATCAAGCGGCTGAGCGCGGCAGGTGAGCAGACCGTGCAGAAGAAGGAGGCCGAAAAGGCCGCCCGCAAGCTGCCGGAGCTGACGAAAGACGCCGAGCACAGCCTGACGGTGCTGCGCCGGGCAAAAGAGTATCTGGAAGCCAAGCCGGAGATCTCGGATGAGCTGAGCGCCGCCGAGCGCCGCAAGCGCGCCCAGCTGCAGAGCAAGCCGGTGTACCGCTATGTCGCATTGGCCATCTTCCTGTTCGGCCTTGTGGCCGCAGCCTACGGCCTCTATGCCATCACGAACCATGTGGGCAATTACGGCATCTACTTTGCGCTGTTCGGCTTTGCGGCCATCTTCCTCTTTTCCAGCTACAACATGCTGCCCACCGCCCGCAACAACCACAGCGCCATCATGAAGCGGGCCGACCGGGCCGAGCAGGCCGCAGCGGACTATGTGAAGCGCTATCCGAACGGTGCGTTCCCGGTGCCGAGCTATTACGCACACCCGACCGTCCTCAAGCAGATGATGGACGCCATCGAAGAGGGCCGCGCCGTCACCGTGCCGGAGGCGCTGGAGGCTGTCAAGGCCCGCCTGAAGGCGCTGAACGCCGACGTTCAGGTCGAGCAGGAGGAATACGACGAGGTCGTCCTCATCAAGGCGATGTTCCTGAACCACCAATACGCATAAGAGAACCAACGAAAGCTCCTCGTTTCCGGGGAGCTTTTGTTGTGCCAAACTTCTTGCACTGCGCAGAAGGTCGGTTTATAATGAGGACAGAGAGCAGGTTTGAAAACACGAGGACTATCAGCGGGTGCTGGCGGGAGAAGTAAAGGTATAACGAACCACAAAAAAGGCAGATGCCGCATCGAACGGCATCTGCCTTTTCTTATGTCTGAACGGTTTACAGCGACGCAGGGACCGGCTCCCGGAAGATCTTCATGGCCTGCTTGTAGCAGTGGACGAAGTAGACGATCTCCGCCAGAGCGGTCAGCGTCCAGGAGCAGGGGTAGAGCAGATAAAGCGAGGGGATGGTGTGGAAGTGGGCAAAGATGGTGTACACCCAGATGACGCGGAAGACGCAGGAGCCCAGGATGACGATGACGGTGGGCACGACGGTCTTGCCCAGGCCGCGGGAGGCGGCGATGGTGCAGTCCATAAAGGCCGAGATGCAGTAGGCCAGACCCATGACGCCCACACGCTTCATGCCAGCGTCGATGACGGCCGGCTCGGTGGTGAAGAGGGCCAGGAACTCGCGGCCGAACACGAACAGGCTGCCGCCCAGCAGCAGGCCCGCGCCAAAGGAATAGCCCAGCGCGATGAAGTAGCTCTTCTTCACGCGGTCCGGCTTGCCTGCGCCGTAGTTCTGGCTCATGAAGCTGGCACAGGCCATGTAGAAGGCGGCCATGCAGTCGTAGATGAGGTTGTCGGCGTTGGCGGCGGCGGAGTTGCCCTTGACCATGAGGGAGTCGAAGGAGTTGACGCCCGCCTGAATGAAGAGGTTGGCGATGGCGAAGACGGCGTTCTGGAACCCGGCGGGCAGGCCCAGCGCCAGAATGCTTCGGGTCATGGCCGGGTCGAGCCGGGCTTCCCGGAAATGCAGGGTGTAGCAGTCCTGCACCTGAGTCAGCGCGTGGAGGATGAGCCCGGCGGAAACGCATTGCGAAATGGCACTGGCCAGCGCCACGCCCATGACATCCAGCTTGCAGACGATGACGAAGAAGAGGTTGAGCAGGATGTTCAGCACACCCGCGATGCTCAGGAAGTACAGCGGCTTTTTGGTGTCGCCGATGGCGCTGAAGATGGCGTTGCCAAAGTTATAGAGCGCCAGTGCGGGCATACCGAGGAAGTAGACCCGCAGATAGAGGATGGCACCGGGCAGCAGGTCTTCCTTGGTGTTCAGCAGCCGCAGCAGGGCGGGGGAGCCCAGCAGGCCTACGAACAGCAGTACCACACCGGCGATGAGGCTGACCACCAGCGCCGAGTGAACGGTGCGGCGGACGTCATCGGTGTGCCTGGCCCCATAGAAGCGGGCCACCAGCACGTTGATGCCGTTGCTCAGGCCGATGAGAAAACCGGTGAACAGGGTGACGAAGATGCTCGTGGAGCCCACTGCACCCAGCGCCGTGGAGCCGGCGAACCGGCCCACGACCGCGACGTCCGACATGTTGAACAGCACCTGCAGCAGGTTGGACAGTGCCAGCGGCAGGCTGACCAGAAGGATCTGCTTGGCCAGAGGGCCTTCCGTCAGCGATTTGGTGTTTGACTTCATAACTTGATGATTCCTTTTCCTGATCCGAAACTGTGCCCGCGCACACCGGGGCACAAGCTCTATTATAAGGCCAGGCGGCGCTTTTGCAAGACGGAAAACCCAAAAAGCAGAGGTGAAATTTTTACGCGCCGCCCGATGATTTTTCAGAAGGATGCTTCGGATGCAGAAATTGGGCCGACAAGGGCGAAGATTTCTATTTGCAATTTCTGCCCGGCTGTGCTATACTACCTTATACTGAATCCGTTCAGAAGATGTGCGATCGTAGCTCAGCTGGATAGAGCGTTCGGCTCCGACCCGGAAGGCCAGAGGTTCGAATCCTCCCGGTCGCATAAAATCCCCAGTACACTTTCGTGTGCTGGGGATTTTTATTTGCGGCCGGGAGGATATTTGCGGCCGGGAGGATATTTGCGGCCGGGAGGATTCGAACAGCACGGCCCCGCCGCAGATTTACCCTTTCCGATTTTTCTGCCAGATGCGGTACAAGCCATCGGTGATGAGGGTCTCGCGGTAAAGAATGTCCGTGTGGCAGGCTTCGCGGATGGTGCGGGGCAGATTGCCGGTGGCGTAGAATTTGAGCTCCGGACCGAGTTCGGCGCGGAAGCGCTCAGCCAGTCCGTCCAGCAGGCTGGCGGTGCCCAGCACGAAGCCGTTTTGCAGGCAGGCAGCGGTGTTCTTGCCCAGAATGGAGGCCGAAGCCGGTGCCGAAAGGTCGATCTGGGGCAGCTGGGCGGTCTTCTGGACCAGCGCTGCCTGCGACAGCTGCGGGCCGGGCAGGATGACGCCGCCCACAAGCTCCTGCTTCTCGTTCACGGCCATGATGGAGATAGCTGTGTCGGCGGAGATGACGGCCAGCGGGCCGGGCGTCTCGGCCAGCGCGGCAACGGCACCGCATAAAAGCTCTGCACCCAGCTGGGCCGGATTGTCCAGCCGCAGCTTGATGCCGCTCTTCAGGCCCGGCCCAACGGTCAGAAAGCGGGCGGAGCAGAGCATCCGCAGCGCCGCCAGGACGCGGCCCGTCAGCGCGGGCACGACACTGCCCAGAATGCCTCCCTCGATGCGCTCGGTCTGGACGCGGTACAGAGAGAGCAGATTCAGCAGAGCTATGGCATATTCGTCAATGGTCGCTGCTGCGTCGGAGTGCAGACGCCCGCTGAATTGCAGGGCGTCGTGTTCGTATCCGGCGATGGTGATGTGTGTGTTGCCGATGTTGACCGTCAGGATCATGGTCGGGGGCCTCCTCTGCCTCTATAATGTAATTATATAATACAACCGCGTCCGCAAAACTGCAAGCTCCCCTTGGAAAAGGGGAGCCGGGACGGCCGTGGCCGTCCCGGAGGGGTTCAATTTTCTGCCCGGACGCAGCAATTTGAAGTTTTTTGAAAAAACTTGTAAAAAAGTGTTGACATCCACCCCGGTGTATGGTATTATACTTGAGCGCCAAGCGCTGAGACAAAAGAATGACTTCCGAAGTCCCAGCTGAGAAGCGAAAGAAAAGAACCAATAGACGCTGAAAGATTCCAGTCAGTTCTGAGAAATCGGAAGCGATCCAAGTTCAGAATGTTGAAACGCTTCGAAAAAAGTGCTTGACAAAAAATCACTTCTGTGATAAAATAATCAAGTCGTCAGCCAGTCGGCTGAGGCGCACAGGACCTTGAAAATTGAACAATATCGAAAAACTTGTAACGGAACCTATTTTCGTGTTGGAAAAACACGGTAAACAATTCCAAACAAAGTAATTCACACAGGACGCAAGCGATTGCGTGCTGAGCGAAAAAAGATTTAACACTTTTTAAGTGATAAATATCATTTATAAAGAGTTTGATCCTGGCTCAGGACGAACGCTGGCGGCGCGCCTAACACATGCAAGTCGAACGAGCAAAGAGGAGCTTGCTTCTCTGAGCGAGTGGCGAACGGGTGAGTAACGCGTGAGGAACCTGCCTCAAAGAGGGGGACAACAGTTGGAAACGACTGCTAATACCGCATAAGCCCACGGGTCGGCATCGACCAGAGGGAAAAGGAGCAATCCGCTTTGAGATGGCCTCGCGTCCGATTAGCTAGTTGGTGAGGTAACGGCCCACCAAGGCGACGATCGGTAGCCGGACTGAGAGGTTGAACGGCCACATTGGGACTGAGACACGGCCCAGACTCCTACGGGAGGCAGCAGTGGGGAATATTGCACAATGGGGGAAACCCTGATGCAGCGACGCCGCGTGGAGGAAGAAGGTCTTCGGATTGTAAACTCCTGTTGTTGAGGAAGATAATGACGGTACTCAACAAGGAAGTGACGGCTAACTACGTGCCAGCAGCCGCGGTAAAACGTAGGTCACAAGCGTTGTCCGGAATTACTGGGTGTAAAGGGAGCGCAGGCGGGAAGACAAGTTGGAAGTGAAATCCATGGGCTCAACCCATGAACTGCTTTCAAAACTGTTTTTCTTGAGTAGTGCAGAGGTAGGCGGAATTCCCGGTGTAGCGGTGGAATGCGTAGATATCGGGAGGAACACCAGTGGCGAAGGCGGCCTACTGGGCACCAACTGACGCTGAGGCTCGAAAGTGTGGGTAGCAAACAGGATTAGATACCCTGGTAGTCCACACCGTAAACGATGATTACTAGGTGTTGGAGGATTGACCCCTTCAGTGCCGCAGTTAACACAATAAGTAATCCACCTGGGGAGTACGACCGCAAGGTTGAAACTCAAAGGAATTGACGGGGGCCCGCACAAGCAGTGGAGTATGTGGTTTAATTCGACGCAACGCGAAGAACCTTACCAAGTCTTGACATCCTGCGACGGACATAGAAATATGTCTTTCCTTCGGGACGCAGAGACAGGTGGTGCATGGTTGTCGTCAGCTCGTGTCGTGAGATGTTGGGTTAAGTCCCGCAACGAGCGCAACCCTTATGGTCAGTTACTACGCAAGAGGACTCTGGCCAGACTGCCGTTGACAAAACGGAGGAAGGTGGGGATGACGTCAAATCATCATGCCCTTTATGACTTGGGCTACACACGTACTACAATGGCGTTAAACAAAGAGAAGCAAGACCGCGAGGTGGAGCAAAACTCAGAAACAACGTCCCAGTTCGGACTGCAGGCTGCAACTCGCCTGCACGAAGTCGGAATTGCTAGTAATCGTGGATCAGCATGCCACGGTGAATACGTTCCCGGGCCTTGTACACACCGCCCGTCACACCATGAGAGCCGGGGGGACCCGAAGTCGGTAGTCTAACCGCAAGGAGGACGCCGCCGAAGGTAAAACTGGTGATTGGGGTGAAGTCGTAACAAGGTAGCCGTAGGAGAACCTGCGGCTGGATCACCTCCTTTCTAAGGAGTCAGGCAGGAAGGAAGCATCGAAGATGGTTTCTTCCTGGAACAGGTGACAGAGACAAGTAGAGTAGATATTGTTCGATTTTGAGGGCCCTGAAAAGGGAACTCAAAGACGTACCTTGAAAACTGAATAATAACTGCGAAACAAAGATTATAGTAAGTTCTTTTTAAGAAATATTACAATTTCAAAAGGAAGGGTAACATAATCTTCGTTGGCAAGAGAGAATCAAGAGGATACCAAATGTTCTTGAAAGAACGTTTGAAAGGTCAAGCGAACAAGGGCGCAGGGCGAATGCCTTGGCACTGGGAGCCGATGAAAGACGTGATAAGCTGCGATAAGCTTCGGGGAGCTGCAAATAAGCATTGATCCGGAGATTTCTGAATGAGGAAACTCACCTGGGTTCATACTCAGGTACGATCTGCTGAACTTCAAAATAGGTAGATCGAGGGAACCGCCTGAACTGAAACATCTAAGTAGGGCGAGGAAGAGACATCAAACGAGATTCCGTAAGTAGTGGCGAGCGAACGCGGAAGAGGGCAAACCGGGAGTCGAAAGACTTCCGGGGTACGGACTGCATTTAGGACTTGAGTTGTTAACCGAACGGCATGGGAAGGCCGGTCAGAGAGTGTGAGAACCACGTAGGTGAAAACGACAAGAGCTGAGCAAGTTCCAGAGTACGGCCAGACACGTGAAACCTGGTCGGAAGATGGGGGGACCACCCTCCAACCCTAAATACTACCCAGTGACCGATAGCGTATAGTACTGTGAAGGAAAGGTGAAAAGCACCCCGGGAGGGGAGTGAAAAAGAACCTGAAACCCTGTGCCTACAAGCACCTAGAGCACGTCAAAGTGTGATAGGGTACTTTTTGTAGAACGGTCCGGCGAGCGATTGTATGCAGCAAGGTTAAGGTCTTCAGGACTGGAGCCGAAGCGAAAGCGAGTTTGAAAAGGGCGTTAAGTTGCATACAATGGGCCCGAAACCGGGTGACCTACCCATGGTCAGGTTGAAGTGGAAGTAAAATTCCATGGAGGACCGAACCGACCTCCGTTGAAAAGGCGGCGGATGAACTGTGGGTAGCGGAGAAATTCCAATCGAACCCGGAGATAGCTGGTTCTCCCCGAAATAGTTTTAGGACTAGCCTCAGGTTAGATATCTGGAGGTAAAGCACTGAATAGCCTAGCGGCCGAGAGGTTAGCGAAGCTTATCAAACTCAGAATGCCAGAATATTGATGCCTGGGAGTCAGACAGTGTCAGATAAATGTCATTGTCAAAAGGGAAACAGCCCAGATCTACAGCTAAGGTCCCAAAGTCAGGTTAAGTGGAAAACGATGTGAAGATACGCAGACAACCAGGATGTTGGCTCAGAAGCAGCCACTCATTCAAAGAGTGCGTAATAGCTCACTGGTCGAGCGTCTTTGCGCGGAGAATTTAACGGGGCTAAACCTGGCACCGAAGCTTAGGCAATGTAGTAATACGTTGGGTAGGGGAGCGTTGTATACGCGGCGAAACAGTAGCGCAAGCGGCTGTGGAGTGTATAGAAGTGAGAATGCCGGAATGAGTAGCGCGAATGCAGTGAGAATCTGCATGGCCGAAAGCCTCAGGTTTTTGGAGGAAGGTTCGTCCGCTCCAAGTTAGTCGGGAGCTAAGGTGAGGCCGAAAGGCGTAGCCGATGCACAGACGGTAGAGATTCCGTCACCACCAAAAGAGTTAAGCACAGGGACACATAAGAAGTCTCAGAGCCGGGTGTTGGTTCCGGTAGAGATCGAGGGAAAATAGTACCGAAGTCTGGGATGGAAGATGGCGAGAAAAGCTGTGTGGATTTCTGAGGTGCCCGTACCGCAAACCGACACAGGTAGGTAGGAAGAAGATTCTAAGGCCAACGGGAGAAGGGTTGTTAAGGAACTCGGCAAATTGACCCCGTAACTTCGGGAGAAGGGGTGCTCCAGAGATGGAGCCGCAGAGAATCGGCCCAAGCAACTGTTTACCAAAAACACAGGTTTGTGCTAAATCGAAAGATGACGTATACGAGCTGACGCCTGCCCGGTGCTGGAAGGTTAAGAGGAGATGTGCAAGCATTGAATCGAAGCCCCAGTGAACGGCGGCCGTAACTATAACGGTCCTAAGGTAGCGAAATTCCTTGTCAGGTAAGTTCTGACCCGCATGAAAGGCGTAATGATTTGGGCACTGTCTCAACAGCCCGCCCGGCGAAATTGTAGTACCGGTGAAGATGCCGGTTACCCGCGACAAGACGGAAAGACCCCATGGAGCTTTACTGTAGCCTAATATTGGGTTTCGATGTTGCATGCACAGGATAGATGGGACTCTGGGAAGTGATCGCTTTGGCGGTCATGGAGAGGACGTTGGGATACCATCCTTGCGATATTGGAATTCTAACCTGCGGCTCTGAATCGAGTCGGGGGACATTGTTAGGTGGGCAGTTTGACTGGGGCGGTCGCCTCCTAAAGAGTAACGGAGGCGTTCAAAGGTTCGCTCAGCTTGAACGGAAATCAAGCAAAAGAGTGCAAACGCAGAAGCGAGCCTAACTGCGAGACTGACGGGTCGAGCAGTAACGAAAGTTGGAGTTAGTGATCCGGTGGTATGTGAGTGGAAATGCCATCGCTCAACGGATAAAAGTTACCCTGGGGATAACAGGCTGATCTCCCCCAAGAGTCCACATCGACGGGGAGGTTTGGCACCTCGATGTCGGCTCATCGCATCCTGGGGCTGTATTCGGTCCCAAGGGTTTGGCTGTTCGCCAATTAAAGCGGTACGCGAGCTGGGTTCAGAACGTCGTGAGACAGTTCGGTCCCTATCTGTCGTGGGCGCAGGATATTTGATGGGAGCTGTCCCTAGTACGAGAGGACCGGGACGGACGTACCTCTGGCGCACCAGTTGTTCCGCCAGGAGCATAGCTGGGCAACTACGTACGGATCGGATAAACGCTGAAAGCATCTAAGCGTGAAGCCGACCCAAAGATAAGATATCCCACTGATTCAATCAGGTAAGATCCCTTGAAGACTACAAGGTTGATAGGCACGATGTGTAAGTGGAGCGATCCATTCAGCAAGTGTGTACTAATAGATCGAGGGCTTGACCACAATTCGCTTGAGACTCAAAGAGTCAACGAAAAAATGTTAGCAGTGATTATTCAGTTTTGAAGGCACGTCCTTCTAAAAACACTGGACACAGTAAAACAATTATGTTATACTGATTCAGTCATATGGTCGGTGACGATGACGGTGAGGTCCCACCTGTTCCCATTCCGAACACAGTAGTTAAGCTCACTCGTGCCCAAGATAGTTAGCTGGAAACGGCTTGTGAAAATAGGTAGTCGCCGACTCATAGTTATCAAGATGTTTGAAACCGCATCTTGATAATATGCACCTCTAGCTCAGTTGGTAGAGCAACTGACTCTTAATCAGTGGGCCCAGGGTTCGAGTCCCTGGAGGTGCACCAATAAAAGAGCGTTGAATCGTAAGATTTGACGCTCTTTTTCGTTATGTAACCCCGAAAATTCGGGGCTTGCACGGTCAATGCACGGTTTTTGCACGGTCGGCTTTTTCGTGGGAATCCTCTGCATGGGCTGGAATTGCTTTGAAATGCGTGGTAAATTTTGCATCAGGTCAGAAGAGCCAGACGGAGCTGCGCCTTTACTTCGGGGTCTGCGTTCTTCAGAAGTTCCAGCAGAGCAGTCATAGAGATGGTCGGTTCGCCTGCGGCGGGTACAGCCTGTGGGCTGGGGCTTTCGGACTTAGCATAGAACCCTTCCTCGAACTTCTTCCCCAGTTCAACACGAGAGGACTGCTGGATATGGGCGTAGGTGTTCACCAGCATATCTGCCGTAGCGTGTCCAGTGGTTCCCTGAACGGCCTTCACATCGCCGCCGGAGATCATCAGCTGATAAGTCGCACTGGAATGCCGCAAACCGTGAAAGACAATGCGGGGGAACTCCGGGTGGGCATCCTGCCACTTGAGGAACTTTTTGCGGATGAGCACCGGCTCCACCGCCAGACCGTTGGGCAGACGGAACAGCATCCCACTGTCATGGTAGCGTGTCGGGTCTTTTCTCTCGTCTGTCGCCAGCTGATTCAGCCACTTCTTCAATTCTTCTTTTAGTGCAGAGGTCATGAAGATGGTGCGGCAGGAGGATGCGGTTTTGGTGCTTTTCAGGATGAGGGAAGTGGTGCTGCGCTCCAGCTTGTCCGGGAATACCTTGATGATGCAGCCATCGTCCACTTGGTTCAGGGCTTCTTTTCGCACCCGCTGCATGGATTTGTTGATACGGAAGGTTCCGATACCATCTGCTGCGTCAAAATCAAGATCTTCTGGGGTCAGACCAACGATCTCGCCTTCTCGCAGCGCGCCCACCAGTGTGAGATGGACTGCCAGATGCAGGATGGGGTCCTCCATGCTGTCCAGAGCCGCCCGCATTTCCTCTACCGTCCAGATGGTGCGCTCCTGCGTGGACTTCTTGGGGCTGTCCACAGGAACAGGACTTTTGACAAGAATGCCCCATTCCACGGCGTACTGGAACGCTGTGCCCAGCAGCCGATGCACCTCATGGATCGTCGTGCCGGAAAGGAATCGCTGCTTCTGCTTTTCGGTCAATTCCTGCTTCTTTCCCTCGATATACGAACCGCAGGGCGTTTTGCTCAGGGTCGTATAGAGGTTTTCCATGTGGTAGGGCTTGAGTTTCTGCATCTCCATGCTGCCGATATAGGGGATAATCAGATTCTGGATGGTGGAAAGATTGGATTCGTAGGTTTTGGGGGCCCACTTGTGCTTGCTGCACTGCTTGGGCAGCCAATCCATGAGGAACTCTGCCACCGTCACCGAGGACGGAATCAGGAATGTGCCAGCTGCCAGTTCATGTTCGATCTGCTTCTTTCGGTTCGTTGCCTCCTCTTTTGTAGGAAAACTTTCCCATTTGTCGCAGCTCTTGCCGTGTTCATCTTCGTAGGTGTAGCGGACGCTGTAAGAGTTGCCGCGCTTCGTAATATATGCCATACTGTTTGCCTCCTCTTATCAAGCTGCCCGGTAGAGCCACGCATCGAAGCTGTCCTTCGGCACACGGATGCTTCCGCCTACCCGCAGGACACGGAATTCGGTGGTGCTGTTGCACAGGTTGTAAGCAGAGCGCAGACTGATGGCCAGCATTCGTGCGATCTCTTCCACCGTGTACACCAGCTTTGTAGTTGCCGGGCTGTCAGTCGGAGACTTGACGGCATTGGTTTGAGTGACCACTTCCATTGTAGTGGGATTCGAGTCCTTTTGCAAGAACTTATTCGTATAATCGGAAGATTGCACAGGGACGGTCATAGAATTACGGTCAAAATCCATAAGCATTTCTCCTTATATTGTCATATCATCTAAAAATTCAGCTTAAAGTTCTACATCTTGCCCACGCCTGCGGTTTCGCTGCTGCACATTCATGGTGAGCTCCTGCTTGGGGGCAAGAATCTTTTCCAGAAAGCCGCACACCAGTTCGGGCGCACGGTGGAGAGCATCCAGATAGGGTTTTACGTCGTACCACAGGTCGTGGTACTTGTTGCTCCAACGAACGGCCTCTTTCTTGGCGGTGGAAAGTTCTTCTTTCAGGCGGCGGTTCTCCACATCCATCATATAGCCGTGGTCGGCTTGCTTTTTCAGCTTGGAAAACTCTTCTTCGGTCAGCGAATAGTTGCCGAGAAAGGTGCGCTTACCAATATAATCCAGATCGCGCGCATGAATGAGGGCTTCTTTTGTGAGCGTGACCTTTTTCTGCACAGCGGCAAGTTCCTTTTCGGTCTTGGAGAGGGTTTTGTTGGTTTGGGTGAGGTGCTGCTCTTTCTGGTCAATCTGGGCGGTCAGAGTGTCCAGTCGCTCCTGCTCCCGCTGGACTTTGAACTGGGTGACGGTCAGGTGTTCTTCAGTGCTGCCACGCTCACCGCGCTCTACATCCGTATACCCGGCGTTGCGCATATAGTGGAAGAAATCGTCTTGCAGGACACTGTACGACTTCTTCAGGACTGGCTTGCCGCTCTTTTGCAGGACAGGCTTTCCGGCATCGTCCAGCAGGGGCTTGGAAGCCCACTTCTTGCTTCGGCTGACCTGCATGACGGTCTCCTTGACTGTGCCGACCAGTGCCTTGTCCTTGCAGCGTTTCGACCAGAGGATCTGCTTTTCCACCACAGGCACATAGACCACATGGAGATGATAGTGGTAGACTTCACGGCCTAATGCTTCGGTCATGGCACGGTTGATCTCATCGGCGTGCATGACTGCCGAGAGGATATACTGCTCACCGCCCACGATTTGAACGGCAGCTTGGTAGGCATCCTCATAGAACTGCTTGGCGAACTCGTAGCCGCCGTGGTTGTCAAAGTAGGCCGAGTTGACATCAAAGACAAGCTCGCAGTAATGGGTGGCATCCGGCTTCAAGCCGCGCGTTGAAATCGTGCCAGCGGTTTCCAGTTGGGCGAATAGGTCGGTGTAGCTGGCGGTTGGCTTTTTGAAGTGGATGTTCCATGCAGTGCGCTGGGGGATGATGTCGGGGTTCCGGTAGCTGTCCTTTTCGCGCTCGTTGTGCTGCTGGGTGTTGCCAACGGCCTTGTCCGAAACGGCGAGATTTCGAACACTGGTGCGGTCAATGCCATCATTTCTTGCCAAAGGGCATCCCTCCTTTCAAGGTTCATCGAGAGGTGACGGGTAACGGAGATGCACTTCTGCGGAAGTGTAATAACCCACTATGACACTTTCATCCCTATGGGCTGCAAAGTGTAGTGGGCTCTTCGAGGACTCTCCGAGGGGGAACGTCTCCTGCGGGAGAGTTACAATCAAGTTCGCACAATGCGAACTTGATTGCTCCGTACGCATCCGAAAAAATCGCGTACAGAGTTCAAATAACCTGTACGGTTCGTACGGTGTACGGAAACCCGAAATATAAACGATAACACGCCTTAATTTATCTCGATTTGCCGTACGGGTGCGTACAAGTACAGACCGTACAGGTTGTACGAACTTCTTCCGTGAAAAAATGCACTTTTTACGGACAGGGGTGGACAAGCGGCTCGATGCCTACAAAACCCCGCACCCTGCGGCCACCGGGCGGGGCGGTGTTATGTGTTGCACCAGAGTACCCCAAAGTGGGAACTCTGGTGTTTTTTGCCTTGTGCCTGAATATACGGAAAATTTTGCAGGAAAGGCGAAAAAGCGGCAGAACTGCAACGGAAAAAGAAAAATGCCCTCACTGGTTGCAGGGCTGCAACAGCAAGGGCAGAGAGGAAACCTTATATTGAACAAAACGGCAGAGCGTATTATAATGAGGAAAAAGCTCAAAAAGGAGGGCCGACCACATGGCACAGGAATATCTGCCCGCACCATCCAACGTCCGTCTTGCGGACTTGATGAAAGAGCACAACATAAGCCAACCGGAGCTTGCCAAGGAAATCGGCTGCTCCAAGAGTACCATCAGCCGCTTTATCAGCGGTGCAAAGGGAACCCTGACCCATGAGCAGGTGCTGAGGATTGCAAGGCTGTTCAACGTGTCCACGGATTTTCTGCTGGGAGAAACCAACATCCCCGACCGCAAGAACTACGACATTGCTGAACTTGGCTTGTCCGTAGAAGCCGCAAAGAACCTCTACACAGGGCGCGTCAATGCAGAGGTAGTCAACCTGCTGCTGGAAAACGCCCGCTTTGCAGAGCTTACTTACCGCATATCGCAGTATTTTGATGACACCTTTGCGTCCGGCATCGCAGCACAGAATGCCATGCTCACGACATTGAGCACCCTGCTGCGCACAAAGGTCAAGACCCCGGAAGCAGCCAAAGCCGCAAAGGACATCAGCCTTCGGAGAAAGCCAGTGTATCAAGGCGACCTTGATGACATTGAAATGTACTTCATGGCGGCGGTCAAGGAAATCAAAAAGGGTATCGGGAGCCATTACGCCGAACAGGAAGCCATGAGCAAGAAAGTGGCCGAGAAGATGTTCAATGAACTGACCAAGGGGCAGGATGTGCAGCACCCAACGATCACGGCAGAGCAGTTGACAGATGCAATGTTGGACAGCGTTTCGGGTATGGAAGGAGCTACGCCGGAAGCACTGGAACAGCTGCGAAGCGGTCTGCTGGGAATCTTGCAGTCTGCCGCAGAGCAGGAAAACGCCCATGAAGCAGACGAATGAACGGCTTTGTGCGCTGGCGCAGAAAGGCGATGCCGCAGCACTGGACAGCCTGATCGACAACAACAAGTCCTTTATTGGCAAGGTGGCAAATGACCTTTTCCGCAGCATGAATCTGGCACAGTCCGGCCTGAACCTTGACACGGACGATTTGAAACAGGCGGGCAATCTGGGCTTGTGGAAGACCGTGCCGAAGTTCGATGCAGCGCGTGGCATGAAGTTCCTGACCTACGCGGCTCCGGCCATCCGCAACGCCATGATGGATATGGTTCGGGATGCCTTTGCCGCTTTTGAGCAGCGGATGGTGACAGAGGACAAGGATGGTATCTGTTACCAGCGCGTTTCGCTGGATGATGTTCTGCCGGGAGAGGAACAACTGCAGCGCATCGAAGCCATAGCCGACCCCTACGCCATGCAGCCGCAGAGCATTATGGAGGATCAGGAATCGCGCCGGGAACTGTACGATGGCCTGAAACGGTTGACCCAACGGGAGCAGACCTATCTGCTGTACCGCTATGGCTTTACTGATGGCAAGGAACATCCTTTGATTGGTACGGCGATATATTTCCACCTGACAAAAGGCCGCGCCCAAAAGACCGAGGAACAGGCTATGGATAACCTGTGGCTGGAATTGCCGTGGTGGTTTATCTGAGTGAAAAGAAAAATCGTGATTGTGCTACAAGTTTTCTGGAAATTTATGTGCAGCTATACGATTTTGAGGAATTTTGTAGACGGATGAAACAAAATAGGATTAAATCTAAGTATCTAAGGAATGTTGATTTCACGAAGCTGCTGATTACCGACTGTAGGATTTGAGGAGGATGCCGTTTTATGAAAATTACACGAGATAAAATGTTTTTTTCAAAAGATCTTATTCATACACTGGCATATGTCGGAATGTTCGTGGCGGCAATTATATCGGTTGAAGCGTGTAAGTCTGGTATTTGGGTGGCTGCGATATTAGCATGGATTGTAGCAGGTATAATTATCGGATTGGCGATTATTTCCGACTATAAAAAGGCAGAACTTTTGAAAAATGGAACAAGAATCATCGGAAAGGTTACAGCAACAAAACGAGTACATATAAAATTTCATATGAGTACCTACCACCTTGCCGATGAAGATGTAATCTATCCATATGTGGTACATTATCAGTATAAAGTTAAAGGTGAAACCTATAATGGAAAGTCGCAGTGGTTTTGGTTCAATCCATGTAGTCCGAAAGGGGCACCAATAAAAATTCTAGTAGACCCAAAGAATCCGGCCCGAAGTACAGTTCTCAAACCAGAAAGCTAAAGATGGCTTTCAATCGAGGTAAAACAAAAAGTTTATCCTTATAGCGTGTTTATTTAAAAGAAGATTGCGATTGTGCTACAAATTTTCAGGAAGTTTATGTGCATCTATACGATTTTGAAAAATTTTGTGGACAAACGAAATAAATCAGGCTTAAATTTCGTTATCTAAACAAAAAAGCAAGGCGGGAAGGTTTGATGATTTGTAAAAAATGAGGGCATAAAAATAAAGTAGGCGTTTGATATTTCCAGCAATGTGGGCAGTAGTAAAAGAAGGTATAGAAAATGAAGAAAACTTTATATACATTTTTGGTTTGGAATTTTCTGTTGTTTGTAGCTGGTTTAAGTGATATTGTTTTTTATAGAAATCTTACATCGGTAGAAGGTATGACAATAAGCTGGACCCAGCCAGCGCTTGTAAGTATTACTTCATTTTTAATATTGCTTTCAATATATTATGGGATGCACCAGCTCCTTTTCGGGAAAAATTTTTATTTGAAACTGGAAATCAAGCAGGAAGACATAGATAAATTGCGAAATTCAATTTATGATTTTCTGAAAAAAGGCGAAATTGACCCCGAAAAATTGCAGCAACACTTGAAGTGTTTGATAATTGCTGAAGTTGTTTTGTGGGGTGGATTCATCGTTTACTTATTTATATCAAAGGGCTACTAATTTTCAATTCTAATAATGGGGTAAAGTGGTACGAATGAAAAAGATACAGAACTTTTTCTCGACGATTTTGCAAAAGCTGTGGAAAAGTTCGATAACTATCGTTTAGCATTAAAAACTACGGAAGCTTTACGCTGAAAGCTGTAACTTTAAGCAGACCGGAAAGCTTATAATGAGGGTAGAACAGAAATATGACCAACGAAGATACCACTGATTTTGACGAGCACTTCGCTAAAATTTCGTCCTATATTGTGGACACATTGCACGGCGTTCCACTTGAGATGACCGAGGATGAAAAAGAACAATTTCGCATACAGGTTATTTCAAATCAGTATGCAGAACGGTTGCTAAGTGAAGCCGAAAAGACAGAAACGTATAGAGGTTTATCAAAAATTGATATTCTCCATACAGTTTCTATCCCTCAACTGGCTAGAACAATCCCACTTAAAGGTTTGAATCTCAGTTTAGAAAAATACAGAATGCCGGATGGTGTAATAATAGAGGTTGAGAGTTCGTCACATTATTTGGGGTCATTTAGTGAGAAAAATGATTCTTCCACAAATTGGATAGAAAAGATCATGGAGGGTGTCGGTATTCACTAGATGGATTCTCAAGAAGCATAAACAGCCCGCTATTTGCAGAGAATTCTGGAAGAAAATTGAAGAAAGCATCCTTCCGGCAACAGCACCCCGGACGTTTGTGAACTCTCACAACAGAGATCAAGAACCAATCCCTGCTTTGCGCTTACACCGTTTTGGTGACATTTTTTCTCCGTCTTGCTACAATATTGTGGGTTTTTTTCTATTTGTGCTTTGCTATTATCAACATCTAAAATGAAAACCGTGATGGAGGTGATTCCAATGCAGATAATTTCCTTGAAAACAAATTGAATGCTTTGGCAAACGGTGGCCAGTTCTCCATTTCCTACGACATCACGATTCCGTAATAAAAGCATTAGATAATGGGTATAAAAGCCACGATTCTTTAGAGTCGAAAGAAAAGAATCGTGGCTTTGTACGTTTGAATTATGGAGCAAACCAAATGAATAAGAAATTGGAATTTTTTAGCAGTATGGCGGTTGCCTTTATAGTTTTGATATTGGTCTTTCTTTGCATTCGTTTTTCAGGTCAGGGAAAATTTGCTACACATGGAGGAACCAATCCGTCTGATGTAAAATGTATTTATACTTCAGTTTGGCCGGATAATGAATACACTAGGCTTATTTGTGAGCCGGAAAGTGGAACGATAGAATATATATTGGATGGTTCTAATGCTGGGTATTATGCAATCTTTTATAATAATATCTCTGAAGAAGAAATACAAAAATATATTGACCAATTGAAAACCTTAGGATACGCTGAAGAGGCATCGGCTTCAGAAAGCGTTTCGACAGGCGTTTTGCTAAGAAAAGATGAAACATGGATAAGCATTGCATACTCAGAGGGAGGATTTGGAATCCGGATTTCAGTAGAAAAATCCTGAATAAAAGAGATGCTGGGGAATCCCGGTTATCCCTATGATGCAGTGGAAAGAAAATGGATTGCTCAATATTGGAGGCTCCAACCACAGCTTCTTTGTTGAAATGTTAATCAGTTAGATACCGCCAGACGGTTTATTTAGAACGAGGTTAAGTTGGAACAGCCGATGCCACACTCGGAACAAACAATAGCGGAGGCCGTACAAGATATGTGCTAGTATGGGAGAAAGATGGCATATCACATACGATCATTGGAAAGATACCGCGTGAAGAGATTCTAAAAATTGCAGAGAGCATTTCCTAACTGGCTGAATTTTTGCCCACACGCTTGTAATTATTTACAAATGTGTGGACACTTTTTCGTTGAAGCGTCCAAAGCTGACAAGATTTTGAACTTTTTTCAAAAAAGCTGTCACAAACGCAGTGTGAGCAACGTTGACTAAGCAAAAGCTCCTGGGGGAGTGTACAAAATGGAGGTTATTCATTAATCAAAATGACGAAAGAAGAAATCATTTCCATGCTATCAAAGGAATTGAACAGTGAATGGACGAATGGAGTCACATGTTTGATGGTGGAAAATTCCGATAGCTATATTCCAGTAATAGTTCATCACAATAAAAATGAACTTATTGTTGAAGTAGGAGAACAAGACAAGAAGATTTACCGCATCGGACGAAATGAGCTAAATAAAACATCTTAGTCATCACCAAAAAAATCATTGAAATCAGTCACAATTTGACGCATAGAATATGAATTCAAACTTGATATGAGGTGATTCCAATGCAGAAAAAATAGAACACATATTTCGAAAATATTGCTACCATCAAACTGTCAAAGAATACAAGTCAAACGGTTCTTTGATTCGTTCTAAAACGGATTACTATCAGGCTATTGGTGGTTAAGTCACTCCGTTTGTAAGGAAAGGGTTGAAAATGGATTTTCTTAAACAAAAAGGGCCATTAGCAAGAGAATTCTGCAACACGTTGATTTACATTATTTCGTTAGTGTCATTAAAGCCTTCAAGCCTTCAGAGGGTGTTGACAGAACTTCAATGGAATGGGATGTGGTTCTTTTCTCTGGCATTTTTCGCTGTCATCTTTATGGAAATGCTGTCCGATTTTTTGCTGGTTACAGATCGCTGCACTGCATGGAAAGCATTAAATGGAAATGTCAGCGAAGCCGAATTTCACAATCTTCAGCAGATTGTCCTATGCGAAAATCAGAAAGTTTCCATTGAGAAGAAACTTGCAAGTACGATACTACTGGTTCTGATGATATGTGCAACTGCTGCATTTGTGTGGTTTACCTTTTTGGTATAAGGTTTTGTTATGAAAGAGATAATTATTATACCACATATTGGAATTGGACAATTAAAATTAGGTATGGCACCAGATGAGCTAGAAAAAACTCTTCTGCAAATGAAGAGACAATGGTCGAATTCTTCTAATGAAGCAATGCAAATGGAACGTTGTGCGGAAACCGATGACCCTAATTTGATAACCGGACGATATATGGATAATGATTCGTTCTTTCTAGTGCAGTATCGGAACGGAAAAGCTACTGAAATCGGCATCCAGAGAGATCTGTCTAAAGTTGCGTCAATAAAACTGTTCGGAATGGACATGTTTAATACAACCGCCGAGTGTATTATTGATAGCTTAATGAAAAAGGACAAAGTTATTTGCAACGAAAAGGACTTGCAACTTGGGACGGAATATATTTTTCCCAAAAGTGGAGTCCGACTCTGGAGAGAGCGAGCATTTCATCCCAAATTGTTGAAAGACCCGTTATACATGGAAGAAATGCAGGCGGTATTAGAAGACGAATACCAGTATCAGTATTTTCAGATGGTCACCATAATAGATTGAACTACTAACTAAGAGCCCTCTATTTGTAACGACTGCAAGTAGAGGGCTGTTGATCTGTTTGGAATATTTCAATTAAAGGTCAATCTTCCAGTCTGCCATGGTCGCAGCCAAGTGAAAGGTAGTGTTCAATCTCACCACTCAGCATAAGCTGGGCGTACTCCAATGGCTTATTGTAGAGCAGCCAGTCCAGTTCTGCCCGCTGTGCCGGGGTGTTGCCGTACTCGTCCTCAATGGCAATGCAGTCGATGGCAACAGCAGAGCCGTCCGCAAACTGGGCTTCCACCCGGTTGGTGTCCATATTGTAGTGGCAAGAAAGCAGTTTGTTCATAGTCGTGTCCTCCATGACTTGATTTTGATGTTCGGCCACTCAAACCAATGCCGTCAAGCCGGTGGGGGATAGAGCGATTTTATTTGTCGGGGAGTAAGTGCACGGTTTCTGCACGGATTTTGCACGGTTTCAAAACGTGCAGAAGGTGCTTTTCGTTACAAAATCCGACAAAGGGTGCAGAAATTACTGGGTGAAAAATCACGTTGTCTTGATTAAAAATAACGATGACTCGAAACTTCCATAAATTGAGACGAACCGGCGGCTTGCTCTCTTAATCAGTGGGCCCAGGGTTCGAGTCCCTGGAGGTGCACCAATAAAAGAGCGTTGAATCGTGAGATTCGACGCTCTTTTTCTATATAAGAAAGCAGTTGCACACCGTTTGCACATTTGCCTGAATCAGGGGCTTTTCTGCGCATGGCTTGCACAGCCTGCTTTCCTTAAAAACAAAAAACGTTGCAAAAACGGTTCCGCTTTTGTATAATAAAATGAGATGCCGGGCCGGAGCTGGATGCCCGGCCGGGGAACCAGAAGCGGGGAGGTGCGGCAAATGATACGGGTAGCCATCGTGGAGGATGAAGCGGAGATCCGGGAGCAGCTGATGGGATACGTTCAGCGGTACACCCGGCAATACGGGACCGCGTTTGAGGTGAAGACCTTTGCGGACGGATTGGAGATCCTGGAGGATTACCGCCCGGCCTATGACCTGATCCTTCTGGATATCGAGATGAAGCATCTGGACGGCATGGAGACGGCCCGGCGCATCCGGGAACTGGACCCGGATGTGATGCTCGTGTTCATCACCAACATGGCGCAGTATGCCATCAAGGGCTATGCGGTGGGGGCGCTGGATTACGTCCTCAAGCCGGTGCCGTACTTTGCGTTTTCGCAGCAACTGCAAAAGGTAGAGGCACAGCTGCGCCGCCGCACCCGGCACTATCTGGCGGTGCCGGTGGAGGGCGGCCTGCGGCGGCTGGATACCTCGCGCATTTATTACATCGAAAGTGAAGGCCATCGGGTACATTTCTACACCGAGGAGGGCGATTTTGCGGCCCCCGGCGCGCTCAAGGCGCTGGAAGAAAAACTGGCCGACCGGCCCTTTGCCCGCTGCAACAGCGGGTATCTGGTCAATCTGGCCCAGGTGCAGGCTGTGCAGCAGAACACGGTGGAGGTGGGGCCTTATGAATTGCAGGTCAGCCGCCCCAAGCGGAAGAGCTTTCTGGCAGCCCTGACCGACTACATCGGGGGTGACGGTCTGTGACGACACTGCCGGATATCCCGCGCCTGTACACGGCGCTGGCCGAGTGGCTGGCCGTCGTCCTGTATGCCCAGAGCCGCCCGCCCCGCTTTGCGCGGAAGATCACTCTGGCCGCCAGCGGGCTGCTGGCCGTGATGCTGGGCGTTTTTCTGGAAGTGACCGGCGAGGTGCCCATTGCGTGGTGGGTCCCCTGCATGGGCATCGCAGTGGGAATGCAGTACCTTTATCTCTGGATCACGCGGGAAGAAAACTGGCTGGAAGCAGCCTACGACTGCGCCCGCAGCTTCATTCTGGCCGAATTTGCGGCCAGTGTCGAGTGGCAGCTGCACTGCACCATCTTTCCGCAGCACGGCGGGGGAGAGCCGATGGCGCTGTTCCTGCTGTTGTTGGTCTACAGCGGTCTGTTCGGGGTGATGTATGGGCTGGAGCGCAAGCGCCCACACCCGACCGGGCATCTGGACGTCAGCAATACGGCGGCTCTGGTGGCCGTCGTCATGGCGGCGACGGCCTTTGCCGTGAGCAACCTGAACTTCCTGAACGGGGAAGTGACCATGAGCGTTTTCTACATCCGGACGCTGGTGGATTTCTGCGGCGTTCTGATCCTGACCGTTGAGCACGAGCAGCTGCGGGAAGAGGCGCTCCACAAGGAGCTGACCGCTATGGACAGTGTGCTCCACCGCCAATATGAGCAGTACAAGCGGAGCAAAGAGGGCATCAAGCTCATCAACCGGCGGTATCATGAGCTGAAGGTGCAGATCGCCGACATCCGCGCCGAGCGGGACCGCGCCAAGCAGGACGCGGCGCTGGCCCGGATGGAGTCCGGTATTTTGCAGTATGAGGCCGAGAACAAGACTGGCAACCCGGTGCTGGATACCTTATTGACGGCCAAAAGCATGGACTGTCAGGAGAAGAACATCCGGATGACCAGCGTGGCCGACGGCCGGGCGCTGGGGTTTCTGACCACGCGGGAGATCTGCACCATCGTGGGCACCGCGCTGGACAACGCCATCGAGAGCTGCGCCGCAGAGCCGGACCCCGAAAAACGGCTCATCCGGACGGCGGTCTATGTCCAGAACGGGTTCGTGATGTTCCGCTTCGAGAACTACTGCGCCCAGCCGGTGGAGCTGGGGGCGGACGGTCTGCCCGCGCAGAGCGCCCACGGCGGCTACGATTTGAAGAGCCTGCGTTCGGTGGCGCAGCAGCACGGTGGCAGCATGACCGTCCATTGGGAGAACCGGTGGTTCACGGTGCGGGTGCTGATGCCCCTGCCCAAAGAAAAATGACGACCCGCTCCGTCTCACTTCGTTCGACAGCTCCCCCGAAAGGGGGAGCTTTTGTTGTGCCTGAAAGCACGCATAAAATCTCGCCCTTCGGGAGAGGTGACAGCGCACAGCGCTGACGGAGAGGGTATGGCATCCTGCACAAATAAGGTTGCCTCTTGTTTGTGTATTAGCACAATAAAAATTGAAACCGATTTGAAACTTTTTGCAAATTGTGCGCCAAAAACGACAGTTTGTGAAGAAAACAAGAATTTTCTGTGTGCATTTGGTATCATATCAATCAGTTCGGCGGAGTTGTACGCTCCGCATTCATGATTGACCCTATCAGAAGGAGGAAAATTATGCTGTCCATTAACCTGGATGACGTGATGCAGGTGCTGACGAACGTTCGCGGCTACCTCATCGCGTTTGGTGTGGTTGCGCTGCTGGCGATCGTTGTGATGATCGCTGTGCGCAAGCTGCCCAAAGCAAAGAAGAAGATGATCCGTGCACAAGCTGGCCTGGCCATTCTGCTGGCGCTGACCATCGTTGTGAACCTGATCTGCACCGGCCCCATGTCCACCATGCTGGACCTGGTCTCCGGCAGCGGCACCATCACCGAGGAGACCTCTGCAAAGGCCACGGAGCTGGTCAATGAGATCACCGCAGACGGTGTCGTTCTGGCAAAGGACGAAGACGGCATCCTGCCGGTGGCTTCCGGCTCCAAGCTGAACGTCTTTGGCTGGGCTTCCACCAACCCCTGCTACGGCGGCACCGGTTCCGGTGCGCTGAACACCGCTTACCCCGTCACCGATCTGCTGACCGGCCTGCACGATGCCGGCATCGAGACCAACGAGGAACTGAGCAAGTTCTACACCGACTACAAGGCAGACCGCCCCAGCGTTGGCATGGTGGCGCAGGACTGGACCCTGCCCGAACCCAACGTCAGCCTGTACACCGATGAGATGATGGAGAATGCAAAAGCATTCTCGGATACCGCAATGGTCGTCATCACCCGTGTCGGCGGCGAGGGCGCAGACCTGCCCACCGATATGGCTTCCGTCGTGGACGGCAGCTGGATCCGCCGCGTGGCACAGGCTTACGGCTCTGAGCGCGGCACAGCTTACTACAACGGCACCTACGACGACTCTCTGAACGAGGGCAACGACTGGGACAAGGGCGACCACTTCCTGCAGCTGTCCAACCGTGAGGAAGACCTGCTCGACCTGGTCACCGCAAACTTCGACAACGTCATTCTGGTCTACAACGGCGCCAACGCCTTCCAGATGGACTTCCTGAAGGATTACCCCCAGATCAAGGGCGTCCTGCTCTGCCCCGGCACCGGCCAGTCCGGCTTTGAGGGCTTTGGCAAGGTCGTTTCCGGCGAGGTCAACCCCTCCGGCCGTACCGTGGATACCTATGTTTCCAACCTGAAGAATGCGCCCTGGTGGAACAACTTCGGCGACTTCAAGTACACCAACACCGAGGAGCTGAATTCCGATTCCAGCTTCTTTGACCCGGAAGGCACCACCCCGTCCTTCGTCAACTATGTGGAAGGCATCTACGTCGGCTACAAGTTCTATGAGACGGCTGCGGACGAGGGCCTCATCAACTACGACGACGAGGTCGTCTTCCCCTTCGGCTACGGCCTGAGCTACACCTCCTTCACCAAGGAGATGAGCGGCATCACCAACGACGGCACCAACCTGAACTTCACCGTGACCGTCACCAACACCGGCTCCGTTGCGGGCAAGGATGTCGTGGAGATCTACAGCAATCCTCCGTACACCAACGGCGGCATCGAGAAGTCTTCCGCAAACCTGCTGGACTTCGCCAAGACCAGTGAGCTGGCTCCCGGCGAGTCTCAGACCATTGAGTTCTCCATCCCGGTGGAGGACCTGGCTTCCTATGATTACCAGACCAACGGCTGCTATGTGCTGGAAGCTGGCGACTATGTCATCAGCGCGAACGACGACTCGCACAACGTCGCCGATTCCCAGACCTACACCGTTGCATCCGACATCGTCTACAACGAGTCCAACAAGCGCGGCAGCGATGCTGTGGCTGCGACCAACGAGTTCGATTTCGCAGAAGGCGAGATCACCTATCTGTCCCGCGCCGACGGCTTTGCAAACTATGCCGAGGCGACTGCTGCTCCCGCCACCTATGAGATGACCGACGAGCAGAAGGCTGCTTTCGACAACGCCCATACGTACACCGAGGCTGGCTATCAGAACGATGACGACGCCAACGCCGCCGACATCACCACCGGTGCCAAGAACGGCCTGAAGCTGGTCGACCTGCGCGGCGTGGATTACAACGACGCGAAGTGGGATCAGCTGCTCGACCAGATGACCATCGACGAGATGCAGCAGACCATCGGCTTCGGCGGCTACCAGACCGCTGCGGTCTCCAGCATCGAGAAGGTCCGCACCAATGACTGCGACGGCCCGGCTTCCATCAACAACAACTTCACCGGTGTCGGTTCCGTCGGCTTCCCGGCTGCGACCCTCATCGGCATGACCTGGGACAAGGATCTGGCCTACGCCTTCGGCGACAGCATCGGCGAGATGGCCAATGAGATGGACACCTCCGGCTGGTACGGCCCGGCTATGAACATCCACCGCACTGCATTCGCAGGCCGTAACTTCGAGTACTACTCGGAGGATGGCGTCCTGTCCGGCCGGATGGCTTCCAATGCAATCCTGGGCGCACAGGAGCACGGTGTGTATGCTTACATGAAGCACTTCGCTCTGAACGATCAGGAAGGCAACCGTACTTCCATGGCGGCGACCTGGTCCAACGAGCAGGCCATCCGTGAGATCTACCTCAAGCCCTTCGAGATCTCCGTCAAGGATGCAGACTGCCACGCGGTCATGTCTTCCTTCAACTACATCGGCACCCGCTGGGCTGGCGGCTGCAAGGAGCTGCTGAAGAATGTCCTGCGCGGCGAGTGGGGCTTCGTGGGCTTCGTCGAGACCGACTACTTCGGCGTCTACGGCTACATGACTGCGGACCAGGGCGTCCGCAACGGCAGCGACCTGATGCTCTGCACCACCGGCAACGACTTCAACACCGTGACCGTGCTGACCAACAGCAGCAAGCAGGCCCTGCGCGAGGCTTCCAAGAACATCCTCTATACCGTGGTCAACAGCCGCGCTTATGCTGCGGAGAACCTGAACCCCGGTATGGCAAAGTGGGAGATCATCATGATCGGCGCTGACGTGCTCGTTGCACTGCTGATCGTTGCTCTGGAGATCAAGACCTTCAAGAGCTACAAGAAGCGCAAGGAAGAGGAAGAAGAGAACGCCTGATGAAACGGCCTCTCGCTTTTGAACCGACGCAGCACCTGAACTGAACCAAACGGCAAAGGCCCGCTGCAAAGAAACAGCGGGCCTTTGCCCTGCTCAGGAAACAAAGAGGAAATTGCGATGAAACACGCAGACATCATTCAAACACTGGATCTGGAGCAGAAATGTGCGCTGCTGTCCGGCGGCACGGTGTTCGACACCCGCGCCCTGCCGGGCAAGGGCATCCCGTCCATCACCCTGTCGGACGGCCCCAACGGTGTGCGCAAGCAGGCCGGTGCGGCAGACCACCTGGGCCTGAACCCCAGTGTGCCGGCCACCTGCTTCCCGACTTCGGCCACCGTGGCCAACAGCTGGGACCCCGCCCTGGGCGAGGCCGTCGGCGAGGCCATGGGCGAAGAGGCCGCAGCACAGGAGGTCTCGGTGCTGCTGGGCCCCGGCCTGAACATCAAGCGCAGCCCGCTGTGCGGCCGCAACTTTGAGTATTTCTCGGAGGACCCCTATCTGGCGGGCAAGATGGCCGCAGGCTACGTCCGCGGCATCCAGAAGAACGGCATCGCGGCCTGCCCCAAGCACTTTGCCGTCAACAGTCAGGAGCTGCGCCGCATGGCCAGCGACTCCATCGTGGACGAGCGCACCCTGCGCGAGCTGTACCTGACCGGCTTTGAGATCGTGGTCAAAGAGGCAAAGCCCAAGACCATCATGTCCTCCTACAACCTCGTCAACGGCACCTACGCCAACGAGAACGCCCACCTGTTACAGGATATCCTGCGCCGGGACTGGGGCTTCGACGGCGCAGTCGTCACCGACTGGGGCGGTTCCAACGACCATGCACTGGGCGTGAAGAACGGCTCCACGCTGGAGATGCCGTTCCCCGGCGATGATTCCGTCCGCGAACTGATGAAGGCTGTGGAGAGCGGCAAGATCTCGGAACACGATGTGGACACCCGGCTGGACGAGCTGCTGGAACTGGTGCTCGACACCAAGGCCGCCGTCGAAAAGGCACCCCGCACCTTTGACGCCGCTGCGCATCATGCGCTGGCCCGCCGCGCCGCCGCCCAGAGCATCGTTCTGCTCCGGAACGAGGGCGCGCTGCTGCCGCTGAAGAAAGGCGAGAAAATCGCTGTCCTCGGTGACTTTGCCAGGACGCCCCGCTATCAGGGCGCCGGTTCCAGCGCCGTCAACTCCATCCAGGTGGATTCCTTCCTGGACTGCCTGACCGAGAGCGGCCTGACCAATGTCGGCTATGCCCAGGGCTTTGACCGCCAGGGCAAGGCCGACGAGGATCTGAAGAAAGAAGCCGTCGCGCTGGCGCAGAACGCCAACGTCGTCCTGCTCTGCATGGGTCTGGACGAGATCAAGGAGAGCGAGGGCCTCGACCGGATGGACATGAAGCTGGCGCAGAACCAGCTGGATCTGCTGGCTGCGGTCGCTGCTGTCAACCCCAACGTGGTCGTCCTGCTCAGCGCAGGCTCCTCGCTGGAGACCCCGTGGCTCAAAGACTGCAAGGCGCTGGTCTACGGCTGCCTGGGCGGTCAGGCCGGTGCGGGCGCTTTGGTGGACGTGCTGACCGGCACGGTCTGCCCCGGCGGCAAGCTGGCCGAGACCTGGGCCAATGCTTACAGCGATTCCCCGGTGAAAGACCACTTCGCAGGCGAGGGCCGCACCGTCCAGTACCGCGAGGGCCTGTATGTGGGCTACCGCTACTTTGAGACGGCGGGCAGGCCCGTGGCCTTCCCCTTCGGCTACGGCCTGAGCTACACCACCTTTGCTTACAAAGACCTCAAGGCCGCACCGGAGGGCGTGACCCTGACCGTGACCAACACCGGCCGGTGCGCCGGTGCCGAGATCGTCCAGCTCTACGTCGCCAAGCCCGACGCCAAAGTCTTCCGCCCCGCACAGGAGCTCAAGGGCTTTGCCAAGGTCTGGCTGGAAGCGGGCGAGAGCAAGACCGTCTCCATCCCGCTGGACGACAAGGCCTACCGCTACTGGAACGTGGCCACCGACAGCTGGGAGGTCGAGGGCGGCAGCTATCAGCTCCGCGTGGGCGCTTCCAGCGCCGATATCCGCCTGACGGCGGAGGTCGTGGTGCTGGGTTCCGGTGCGCCGGACCCCTACCAGAGCGTGGATCTGCCCCATTACAGGACGGGCGAGATCACCAGCGTTCCGGACGCCGAGTTCGCCGCCCTGCTGGGCCGTCCCATCCCGGAGGACAAGATCCGGATCGACCGCAACATGACGCTGGGCGAGCTGGGCCACGGCCGCAGCCCGCTGGGCTGGCTCGTGGCGGCGGTGCTGGGCCTGCTGCTCAAGCGGAGCATCCAGCGCGGCAAGCCGGACCTGAACATCCTGTTCCAGTACAACATGCCGCTGCGCGCGCTGGCTAAGATGACCAACGGCGCCATCAGCATGGGCATGGTGGACGGCATCGTGATGGAAGCGCAGGGCTTCTGGATCATCGGTCTGCTGCGGGTCATCGTGGAGGCTGTGAAGAACATCGCCCAGAACGGCGCGATGGAAAAACGCCTGAAAAACAGCTGAAAGGGAAGAACTGCTATGAATTTCTGGAACAACTTTGCGGCCAAGCACCCCGCCGCTGCCAAGTGGGTGCGTGAGGGCGGTCTGTTCGTCATCGTCTCCAATCTCATCACAGTGTTCAAGTACCTGCTGCTGCAATTCCTGCCCAAGGCCTTTGCAAGCCTGCCGGTGGTGGACTTCGGCTGGCCGGGCATCGACATCACCCTCTTCGGCGAGACCTTCAAGTGGAACATCCTCGGCTATGACGCCGCCCACGGCGGCCTGCCCTACTTCTGCGCCTACATGGTCGCCATGATCGTGGGCGAGTGCATCAACTTCCCCATCCAGCGCAGCTTTGTGTTCCGCAGCAAGGGCAATCTGGCCAAGCAGATCGGCTGGTACGTGCTGGCCTTCTGCGTCATCACCTGCATCGTCAACTCCATCAACTGCATCTGGGTCGCGGTGGCCGGTCTGCTGGTGCCCGACTTCATCTACAACATCGGCACCACCGTGCTCAACGGCGGCATCTCGATGATCATCTTCTTCTTCGTCAACAAGATCATCTTCCCCGAAGGCGAAGCCAAGAAGAACTGAAAACAGCCATCCACCTTCATCATTTTCATTTCTCCATAAAGACAAAACGCCCGGTGCCGCACAGGAACCGGGCGTTTTGTTGTGCCGGGCCGTTCCGCCCCGCAGAAGAGACGGCGCGGGCAGAGGGGAACGGCGGGCACTTTGTGGTCGTTTTGCGGGTTTTCTGTGCGCCGGATGCGGACTTTTTGCCAATAGGGCCGAAGTTTTCAAAAAACCTTGTACTTTGATGCTTTACTGTGATAAAATCAAAATATCCTTCCAAATGGGAAAGTAGAGGAGGAAAGGAATATGAGCGATCTCTGTATCATTGTTACCATCGTTGGTTATCTGGCGGCGATGCTGCTCGTTGGATTTGCCTACAGCAAGTCCAACAACGACAGCACCGATTTTTACCTGGGCGGCCGCAAGATGGGCCCGCTGGTCACGGCCATGAGCGCCGAGGCCAGCGATATGTCCAGCTGGCTGCTGATGGGAATGCCCGGCCTTGCGTACCTGAGCGGCATCGCGTCCCCCGGCTGGACGGCCATCGGCCTGGCGCTGGGCACCTGGCTGAACTGGCTCATCGTGGCCCGGCGGCTGCGGCGGTACTCGGCTGATCTGAACGCCATCACGGTGCCGCAGTTCTTATCGCTGCGGTTCCATGACCAGCGCAACCTGCTCAATGCACTGGGCGCGGTCATCATCATCGTCTTCTTTGTGCCCTACACGGCATCGGGCTTTGCGGCCTGCGGCAAGCTGTTCCACAGCCTGTTCGGCGTGGATTACATGGCGGCGATGCTGGTCTCGGCCCTCGTCATCGTGGGGTACACCATCCTGGGCGGTTTCCGCGCCGTGACCACCACCGACCTCATCCAGTCCATCGTCATGTCGCTGGCACTCATCGCCGTGCTGGTCTACGGCGTGGGCGTGGCAGGCGGCTGGGACGCTGTGGTCGCCAATGCGCAGAGCCTGCCCGGCTACCTGACCATGCTGGCCAGCCACAATGCGGACACCAACACAGCTGCCTCGTACAGCCTGCTGGACATCGTGTCCACCATGGCGTGGGGTCTGGGCTACTTCGGGATGCCCCACATCCTGCTCCGCTTCATGGCCATTGAGGACGAGAAAAAGCTGGTCCTCAGCCGCCGCATCGCCTCGGTGTGGGTGGTCATCGCCATGACGGCTTCCATCGTCATCGGCATGGTGGGCCTCGGCATGACCAGGGCGGGTGCTCTGGAGTTCCTGAGCGGCTCGACCAGTGAGACCCTCATCGTCCGCATTGCCAGCCTCATCAGCGCCCACGGCGCACTGGCCGCCGTGCTGGCGGGCCTCATCCTGGCCGGTATCCTGGCCGCGACCATGTCCACCGCCGACAGCCAGATGCTCGCAGCGGCGTCCAGCGTCTCCCAGAACATTTTGCAAGAGTTCGCGCACCTCAAGCTCAGCGAGAAGCAGAGCCTGTTCGCCGCCCGCCTGACCATCGTGTGCGTCAGCGTGGTGGGCGTGGTGCTGGCCCGCGACCCGGATTCCAGCGTCTTTGGCATCGTCAGCTTTGCGTGGGCCGGGTTCGGCGGCGCATTCGGCGCGGTGATGCTCTGTGCGCTGTTCTGGAAGCGCTGCAACTGGCAGGGCGCACTGGCCGGGATGCTGGCCGGAGGTCTGATGGTCTTCGTCTGGAAGTACCTCATCAGCCCGCTGGGCGGCGTGTTCGGCATCTACGAGCTGCTGCCCGCCTTCCTGACCTCGCTCGTCGTCTGCGTTGTCGTCAGCCTGGTCACCCCGGCTCCCTCGGCGGAGATCGAAGCCGAGTTCGAGGCGGCAAAGTAAAGAGGAAAATAAGAAATGAGCCTTTGCAGAAAACGCAAAGGCTCATTTTGTGTCTGGAAGATCAATTCATCACGATCAGGAGAAACTCGCAAAACGGCACCGTCAGTCCACAGCAGAAAAAGAAGAAATAATCCAGTGCGAACTTTACAAGGCGGACACCGGGGGAGAGAAGAGCCAGCGAATTTGTAAGGACTGTATCCGACTCGCCCCAGTGGCGAAAATATCCGGTCTGCTCAAAGAGACGCCAAAGGTTCAGGAAGAAACACTCCAGCGCCAGAAGCAACGGAAAGATCAGGATAGACTGCATCCAGCCGTCCGCTCGGAAATCTCCATTGCCAAGGCCGTGCCAGTGAACGGCAAGAACACCGGGGTGGAAGCATACGCCCCAGACGGCCAGCAGAATGCTCAGGCAGAGCAGCGCGGCCCGGACGGAGTGCCAGTCGATGCTGTGCGGACGGCGGAGCATGGTCAGGAAATCTTCCAGTGTGGGTTCGGCGTTTGGCAGAGGAGCTTCCTGCGGGTCGCGGCAGTGCATCAGGTCGGAGAGCGTCAGGCCCAGTGCGTCCGCCAGTGGTTCCAGCGTGTTGATGTCCGGCAGACCGACGCCCCGTTCCCAGCGGCTGACGGCCTTGTCGGTCACATGTAGCTGTGCGGCCAGGTCGGCCTGCGTCAGCCCGCAGGCCTTGCGGGTCCGGGCCAGAAAGGCCCCGAAATCTTTGGCGTTCATACGGTTCACATCCTTTGAGGACAGGATAGCATACCCGGCTCCAAAACGCAACCGACGCTTCGTTTACCCGCGCTGGAACGCAAAAACCCCCGCCGTGTGCTCGGTCAATGAACACGCGGCGGGGGTCTCATTTATATGGAGTTCAGAAGAAAAATGCGAGAGTCAGAGCTTACAGCTGGGGGCCTGCGGAGACCAGAGCCTTGCCGTGCTCGTTGCCTTCGTACTTGGCGAAGTTCTTGACGAAGCGGCCAGCCAGGTCCTTTGCCTTCTCTTCCCACTGGGAAGCATCTGCATAGGTGTCGCGGGGGTCCAGGATGGCGGGATCAACGCCGGGCAGCTCGGTGGGAACCTCGAAGTCGAAGTAGGGAATCTTCTTGGTGGGAGCCTCGTTGATGGCGCCGCTCAGGATGGCATCGATGATGCCGCGGGTATCCTTGATGGAGATGCGCTTGCCGGTGCCGTTCCAGCCGGTGTTGACCAGATAAGCCTTGGCGCCGCTCTTCTGCATCTTCTTGACCAGCTCCTCAGCATACTTGGTGGGGTGCAGCTCCAGGAAGGCCTGGCCGAAGCAGGCGGAGAAGGTGGGGGTGGGCTCGGTGATGCCGCGCTCGGTGCCTGCCAGCTTTGCAGTGAAGCCGGACAGGAAGTAGTACTGGGTCTGCTCCGGGGTCAGGATGGAGACCGGGGGCAGAACGCCGAATGCGTCAGCAGACAGGAAGATGACGTTCTTGGCTGCGGGTGCAGAGGAGATGGGGCGGACGATGTTCTGGATGTGGTCGATGGGGTAGGACACACGGGTGTTCTCGGTGACGCTCTTGTCTGCGAAGTCGATGTGGCCCTCAGCATCCAGAGTAACGTTCTCCAGCAGAGCGTTGCGCTTGATGGCGTTGTAGATATCAGGCTCGGAGTCCTTGTCCAGGTTGATGACCTTTGCGTAGCAGCCGCCCTCGAAGTTGAAGACGCCGTTGTCATCCCAGCCGTGCTCGTCGTCGCCGATCAGCAGGCGCTTGGGGTCGGTGGACAGGGTGGTCTTGCCGGTGCCGGACAGACCGAAGAAGATGGCGGTGTTCTTGCCCTCCTTATCGGTGTTGGCAGAGCAGTGCATGGAAGCGATGCCCTTCAGCGGCAGGAAGTAGTTCATCATGGAGAACATGCCCTTCTTCATCTCGCCGCCGTACCAGGTGTTGACGATGACCTGCTCCTTGCTGGTGATGTTGAACATAACAGCAGTCTCAGAGTTCAGGCCCAGCTCCTTGTAGTTCTCGACCTTGGCCTTGGATGCGTTGTAAACAACGAAATCCGGCTCGAAGTTTGCCAGCTCCTCAGCGGTGGGCTTGATGAACATGTTGGTCACGAAGTGTGCCTGCCAGGCCACTTCCATGATGAAACGAACGGCCATGCGGGTGTCCTTGTTGGCACCGCAGAAGGCATCGACCACATACAGGCGCTTGTTGGACAGCTCCTTCTTTGCGATCTCCTTGACGGCATTCCAGGCTTCCTCAGAAGCGGGGTGGTTGTCGTTCTTGTATGCGTCGCTAGTCCACCACACGGTGTCCTTGGAGTTCTCGTCCATGACGATGAACTTATCCTTGGGGGAACGGCCGGTGTAGATGCCGGTCATGACGTTGACAGCGCCCAGTTCGCTGACCTGGCCCTTCTCGAAGCCTTCCAGACTGGGCTTGGTCTCCTCTTCAAACAGCTGCTCGTAAGAGGGATTGTACACGATCTCCGTCGTGCCGGTGATACCATACTTGCTCAGATCTACCTTTGCCATGATACTTATACCTCTTCTTTCGTTCAGATCAAATTCTGATCGCGCGTCGCGCGCACCTCAGCCAAAAGGCAGCGCGGGCGATGAAGAAATACAGATGCGTATTCTCCTGTATACCATTATACATAAAATGACTCCAAAATCAACCAAATAGGACAAATCCTTCGGTTAGAAACAACAAATTTCATTAAGAATCGGATGGAATTGCAGACATTTCATGAAAAAACCGTCCCTTCCCGGTAAAGAAAATAAAGAGATTTTTCCAAAAACGAAATTTTGATAAAACTTTAACAAATGGAAGCAGCCGGGCGGCAGGGGCTGCCGCCGGAACGTGCGCCGGTAAATGCAATAAAATCAAACGCGGAACCGTATTCCAGACAGAAAGGCTCCTCCAAACGGTGGAAGAAAAATTTTCGCCGATTTTTCGCGTTTTTCACTGGCAAAGAAACTTAGTTTATGTTATACTGTAAAAACAACGCAAAATCAACACATCCACAGTTTGGAATTTTTGGGGGAGAACCGGTACATCTATGAAAACGCTTTATATCTTTCTGACCCGTTCGGGAACGCTGGTTTCGAATCTGGTGTACGCACTGACCGGGGCGGAGTATACCCATATCTCCCTCGCCTTTGATGAGGACCTGACCACCCTGTACAGCTCCACCCGGAAAAACGGCTACACCATGTTCCCGGCGGGGCCCAGCCGGGAATACCTCAACCGGGGCGTCTTCCGGCTGCGGGAGAATATCCCCTGTGCGCTCTATGCGCTGGAGGTGACGGATGAGGCCTATGCCCGCGCCAAGCGCCGCGCCGACCACATGATGAACCACGGCGAGCTTTACCGCTTCAACTCGGTGGGGCTGCTGCTCTGCGCGCTGCACATCCGCTGGAACCGCCGCCGCCACTATTTCTGCTCCCAGTTCGTCAGTGAGGTGCTGCAGAAGAGCGGCTCGCTGGACCTGCCCCGGCACAGCACCCTCATGCGCCCCAACGATTACGCGGCCATGCCCCAGCTCAAGTGTCTGTACAGCGGGCGGCTGGCCGGTCTGCCCCAGCGCCAGAGCATGGAGATGGGCGAGGTGGAAAGCGTCGTCGGGCTGTATCTGGATGTGCTGTTGGGGGCCGTGAAGACGAGCGCCCGGAGGTTTTTCTGATTTTTTGAAAAAACTTGAAATTTCCTGTTGACAAAGAGCGGCTGCTGTGCTAAAATAATCGAGTCGGGAGCGAACACCCGATGCAAAATGGACGTATGGCCCGTTGGTCAAGCGGTTAAGACAGAGGCCTCTCACGCCTTTAACATCGGTTCGATTCCGGTACGGGTCACCATTTTATAGTAGTAAAACGGCTCTACGCCGTTTTATATAGATGCCTCTTTAGCTCAGTCGGTTAGAGCACCTGACTGTTAATCAGGGTGTCGCCTGTTCGAGTCAGGCAAGAGGCGCCAGCAAAGCGATGGAAGTTTTCCATCGCTTTTTCTTTTTGTTTTGACCCTTTTGTTGACAGAAAAATGCACAGGGGATATACTTATAAAAAGATGAACCGCTCAGGCCGCCTGCGGCGTCCACCGCTCCTGACAGGGATGCCCTTGGCAAAACCGGGAACGATCTGGACACGCCAGAGCCTCCCCTACCAGGGGAGGTGGCAATGCGAAGCATTGACGGAGAGGTTGTACAAAGGCGGGCCTGAAAAAGAAGGAGAATAGTTATGAAACAGATCATTTTGACCGGCGACCGCCCCACAGGCCGCCTGCATGTGGGCCACTACGTCGGCTCCCTGAAAGAGCGTGTCCGCCTGCAGAATTCCGGCAAGTTCGATGAGATCTACATCATGATCGCCGATGCGCAGGCGCTGACCGACAACGCCGACAACCCGGAGAAGGTGCGCCAGAACATCCTGCAGGTGGCGCTGGACTATCTGGCCGTGGGCATCGACCCCGCCAAGGCCCACATCTTCATCCAGTCCATGGTGCCGGAACTGACCGAGCTGAGCTTCTATTATATGAACCTTGTCACGGTGTCCCGCCTGCAGCGCAACCCCACCGTCAAGGCCGAGATCCAGCAGAAGAACTTTGAAACCAGCATCCCGGTCGGCTTCTTCACCTATCCCATCAGCCAGGCAGCCGACATCACCGCCTTCCGCGCCACCACCGTCCCGGCAGGCGAGGACCAGATGCCCATGCTGGAGCAGTGCCGCGAGATCGTCCACAAGTTCAACGCCGTCTACGGCGAGACGCTGACCGAGCCGGAGATCCTGCTGCCGTCCAACCACGCCTGCCTGCGCCTGCCGGGCATTGACGGCAAGGCCAAGATGAGCAAGTCTCTGGGCAACTGCATCTACCTGTCCGATGAACCGGAGGACATCAAGAAGAAGATCATGTCCATGTACACCGATCCCGGCCATCTGCGGGTGCAGGACCCCGGCAAGGTGGAGGGCAACCCCGTCTTCACCTATCTGGATGCGTTCAGCCGCCCGGAGCACTTCGCCGAGTTCCTGCCGGAGTACCAGAACCTCGACGAGCTCAAGGCGCATTATCAGCGCGGCGGCCTGGGCGATGTGAAGATCAAGAAGTTCCTGAACGCCGTCATGCAGGCCGAACTGGAGCCCATCCGCACCCGCCGCAAGGAGTGGGAGCAGCGTCTGCCGGAGGTCGTGGAGATCCTGAAGGAGGGCAGCGCCGTGGCCGAACAGACCGCCGCCGCCACCCTCGCCGATGTCCGCAAGTCCATGCGGATCGACTACTTTACGGATAACAATCTGCTGAAGTAACAGATAGTAGAAACAAAACCGCCTGTGCCCATGCGATGATGCTGGGGGTAGGCGGTTTTTGCGTGGCTGCAACCGCTGGTTGACAAATTTCAAGCCGCAATTGGTGGTTGTCAACTGGAAAATCTGCTATGATAACAGCATAGAGGACGTCCGCCGGAATCCATTGATACGCCGCCCTGCGGCAGAAAAGAGAACACGATGATCTTAGCCGAAAAAATTGCCCTTCTCCGCCGCCAGAATGGATGGAGCCAGGAAGAGCTTGCCGATCAGTTGAACGTTTCGCGTCAGGCTGTCTCGAAGTGGGAGGGCGGAACGTCCATCCCCGACTTGGATAAAATTCTGAAGCTGAGTGCTCTGTTTGAAGTGAGCACCGACTACTTATTAAAAGATGAGCTGGAACAGCCCGATGCCACGGCCCCGCTGCCGAAGGAAGAGCGGGTGACGGAACCCTGCCGCACCGTCTCATTTGACGAGGCAAACGCATATCTCAGCACGGTGCAGGCCGTGCATGGGAAGATGGCGGCGGGTGTGGGCTTGTGCATCCTCAGCCCCATCGCGCTGCTTGTTCTGGGCGCATGGAGCGATGGTACACCCAACGAAGAGCGGATGGCAGGGCTCGGTGTCATCTTCCTGCTGCTCTTCGTCGCGCTGGGGCTGCTGCTCATCCTGCCCGCCGCCATCCGGCTGGAAGCGTTCGAATATCTGGAAAAAGAGCAGATCGCCCTTGCCTATGGTGTGGAGGGCATCGTGGAGCGGCAGAAACAGGAGTATGCGCCCACCTACCGCCGCAGCATGACCCAGGGCGTGGTGCTCTGTGTGCTGGCCGTGGTGCCGATCCTGGGTACGGCCATGCTGGGAGTACCAGACTTCTGGGTCGCTGCCGCAGTCGGCCTGCTGCTGGCCATTGTGGCCGGTGCAGTACAGTTGTTCATCCGGGCCGGGATGACCCAGGGCAGCTTTGATAAGCTGCTGCAAACGGGGGAATACACCGTCCGCGAAAAGTGGACGAACCGCCGCGTCGGTTGGTTTGCCGGGGCCTACTGGTGCCTTGTGACGGCGGTGTACCTCGCTGTCAGCTTCTGGAACAACAACTGGGAAAAGAGCTGGATCATCTGGGCCGTGGCCGGGCTTGTCTTCGCCGCCCTCTACTCTGCCGTCCGTGCGTGGGCAGACAGAAAAAATCGGTAAAGCCCCCACAAATTCACAATTCATCCATTGCGATCCAAAGGTAGTATGGTATACTTAGGCCAAAGCCACACAAGGAGGGCAGAACGATGAAACAGAACGGTATCTGGTTGAAAAAGGGACTTATCCTGTACCACCTGAACGCTTCGGAACTGGCGTTCGCGCTTCTGGTGCGGGAAAAGCCGCTGTCGGTGCAACAGCTTTCTGAGGCATTGACCGAAAAAGGCATCCGACTGGACCGCAAACAGCTGGGGAAAATTTTGGCCAAACTGGAACGTGTCGGAGCGGTGAAAAAGGTAAATGGGAACTACATCTGCCAGAATGCAAAACTCCTGAACTATTCAACAAAATACAGCGAAAGTCAGCTGTTGGATATTGTCGGTCTGACGCAGCATACCGTGAACGGGCAGGCGGTGTTCAGCGGCACCCCACCTATGAGTATCAGCTCCCGTGGCAGCAGTGGGGTCTGAAAATCCATACAGAATAAACAGCGAGGCCCTCTTCCCGTGCGGGAAGAGGGCCTCGCTGCTATTTTAGCGCATGTTTAGCTGTTGTAGGTGCGGTTCTTGATCTCGTCGGTCACCTTGGCGATGAAGGCGTCGAGATCCATCGTGGTGGTCTCGCCCTTGCGGTCACGGACGGAGATGTTGCCGGCCTCGGCCTCCTTGGCACCCAGAACCAGCATATACGGCACACGGTCCACCTGCTGGGCAGCGCGGATCTTATAGCCGATCTTCTGGTTGTCGTCGTCCAGTGCCACGCGGACACCGGCCTCAACCAGCTTCTCGGTGACAGCCTCGGCGTAGTCGAGAGTCTTCTCGGAGACGGGCAGGACCTTGACCTGCACAGGGGCCAGCCAGGTGGGGAACTTGCCCTTGGTCTCCTCGATCAGGTAGGCCATGAAGCGGTCCAGAGAACCCAGGATGGCGCGGTGCAGCACGACGGGGGTCTTCTCGGTGCCGTCCTTGTCCACATAGGTCAGGTGGAACTTGGCGGGCAGGCAGAAGTCCAGCTGGCAGGTGGAGAGGGTGTACTCTGCACCAACAGCGGGCTTGACGTTGACGTCCAGCTTCGGGCCGTAGAAGGCAGCCTCGCCGATCTCCTCGGTGAAGTGGATGCCCAGCTCGGTCAGCACCTCACGCAGAGCGTTCTCGGCGTGGTTCCACATGGCGTCATCGTCGTGGTACTTCTTCTTGTCGGCGGGGTCGCGCAGGGACAGAACGCAGCGGTAATCGGTGATGTTGAAGTCCTTGTAGGTCTCGAAGATCAGGTTGCAGACATCGGCGACCTCGCTCTTGATCTGCTCCGGAGTGCAGAACAGGTGGGCGTCGTTCTGGCAGAAGTGACGGCCGCGCTCGATGCCCTTCAGGGTGCCGGAGGACTCGTAACGGAAATCGTGGGCGATCTCGCCAATGCGCATGGGCAGGTCACGGTAGGAGTGGGGATGATTTGCGTAGATCATCATGTGGTGGGGGCAGTTCATCGGGCGCAGAACGTAGCTCTCACCCTCCATCTCCATGGCGGGGAACATGTTCTCACGGTAGTGGTCCCAGTGGCCGGAGGTCTTGTAGAGGTTCACGGTGCCGATGCAGGGCGTCATGACGTGCAGATAGCCGCGTGCGCGCTCCTTGGCCTTGATATAGTTCTCCAGCTCCTGCCAGACGGTGTAGCCTGCGGGCAGGAACATGGGCAGGCCGCGGCCCACCAGGTCGTCGGTCATGAACAGGCCCATCTCCTTGCCGATCTTGCGGTGATCGCGCTCGCGGGCCTCCTGCTGCTCCTTCTCCCAGGCGTCCAGCTCTTCCTGGTTGTGGAAGGCCACACCATTGATACGGGTCAGCATCTTGTTCTCTTTGTCGTTTTTCCAGTATGCGCCGGACTGCTGGGTGATCTTGAAGGCCTTCAGCGCCTTGGTGTAGGTCAGGTGGGGTCCGATGCACATATCCACGTACTCGCCCTGCTGGAAGAAGCTGAACTCGGTCTCATCGGCCAGGTCGGCCATGTGCTCGATCTTGTAGTTCTCGTGGCGCTCTTCCATCAGCTTCACGGCCTCGGCGCGGGGCAGGATGAAGGGCTTGATGGCGAGATTTTCCTTGGTGATCTTGTGCATCTCTTTTTCGATGTTGGCCAGATCTTCGTCGGTGAGCTTGGTGTCGCCCAGATCGACATCGTAGTAGAAGCCGTTCTCGGTGGCAGGGCCGAAGGCGAAGTCGGCCTCCGGATACAGGCGCTTGATGGCCTGTGCCATCACGTGTGCAGCGGTATGGCGGATAACATGCAGTTCCTGGTCCTGCGGGCACTCGTCCACATGGCCGTCCTTGTAAATGATCTTCATAATGAATCTCCTTTTGAACCTGAAAAGAATGAAAAACAAAAAGCGCTTCACCCCGCAGCAATACACGGGATGAAGCGCCTGAAAGATCCAGAAGCGTTCCACGGTTCCACCCGAATTGTGCGGTCAGGCCGCACCACTCGCTGTGCTGTAACGGGCGCACCCGGCAGAGGTTCGCCTCTGCACTCTGCGGTGGTAGAAGCTCCGGGTGCGCTGGGCCGCTTGCAGCACACTCTGAACAGAGCGGCGGCCTTCTCTGCAACGCAGGGGTCGGGACTTCGGTTTGTCCGCATCATCGTTTTCAACAGGATGAAACTATGCTGATTGTAGCACGACGTTCGGGAAAAATCAAGGGCTGGAAGCTCATTCTTCCTCTTTTTTCACTCGTACACGCCACTTATGGGACATATACTCCGCGCGCAGCTTGTTGGTGACGAAGGTCTGGCTGCTGTAAAGACCGTGGTGGCCGGAGAGCATGTAGCAGATGCCGCAGCCCAGCGCGATGAGCTCCAGCCCGGCCCCGCCGAACAGCTCAAAGCCCAGCAGGATGGAGGGGATGAGGGCGTTGGTGGCACCGCAGAAGACGGACACGAGGCCCACGGCGGCCGCGAACCCGGCGGGCAGGCCCAGCAGCGGGCCGAATGCGCAGCCGAAGGTGGCACCCACAAAGAAGCTGGGCACGACTTCGCCGCCCTTGAACCCGCAGGAGAGGGTCAGCGCGGTGAGGAAGATTTTGCATAGAAAATCCCAGGGCAGGGCCTGGCCCTGCTCCACAGCAGCGGTGATGATGTTCATGCCGGCACCGTTGTAGCGCCCCACGCCAAAGAGATACGAGAAGCCGATGACCAGCACACTGCCGGCCAGGACCCGCACCCAGGGGTTCGGGATGCGCTTGGGCACGGTGTGTTCCATGAAGTGGAGTGTGCCGCAGAAGAGCCGGGAGACGGCCGCGCAGGCCACGCCCAGCAGGATGATGAGGAAAGCGTTCCAGACCGTCAGTTCCGGTGCGGTGAGCGCAAAGCGGGTGGGCGCAATGCCGAAGGTCAGCGAGCAGCCGTAGGCGATGAGGGCCGAGGTGAAGGCCGGGACAAAAGCCGAGGTAAAGGTCAGGCCCACATCCTCGATGGTCATGGCAAAGAGGGCCGCGGCCAGCGGGGTGCCGAACAGGGCCGAGAAGAACGCGGCCATGCCGCTGATGGTGGCGGTGCGGCGGTCATAGTCTTTGAGGTGCAGCAGGGTGCCGAGGTTCCAGCCGATGCTGCCGCCCATCTGCAGCGCGGCACCCTCGCGGCCGGCCGAGCCGCCGCACAGGTGGGTGAGCACAGTGCCCAGGAAGATGGCCGGGACCAGCAGGATGCTGACCGGTTCGCCGCTCTGCACGGCGCGGATGACATTGTTGGTGCCTACGCCCTCGCACTTCGTTATCTTGTACAGTGCGGTGATGAGCAGGCCCGCCGCGGGCAGCAGGAAGAGCAGCCAGGGCTGTGCAGCCCGCAGCTCGGTGACGCACTCGACGGAAAGGTGGAACAGGGTGCCCACCAGTCCGCAGACCAGGCCCGTGGGGATCGCCAGACAAAACCATTGCAGCGTCACCCGGAGGGCGGCTTTGGCTTCGCGTTGGAACGTATCAAAATTGTTCATAGAAGAAAACTCCTGTATCGTTGACGTCCGGTCCATGATGTGTTTCGAGACCGCTCCAACATAACACAGCGGGGCGGGGTTGTCAACCCAAAAAGCGGCGCAGACGAAAACGGTCCCCGGCTCCCTTGTGCGGAAGGAACCGGGGATCGTTTTTGCTGTTTGGATCAGAAAAAAGGAAAAGGAGAAAAATGATCTATCACACGCTTTCAAAAAGCGGGGACAGCGGAGAAAAGAGATCGTGGAACTTACTCCACATCCTGCAGGGCGGCGAAGTCTTCCTCGCCGGTGCGGATCTTGACCACGCGGGTCACGTTGTAAACAAAGATCTTGCCGTCGCCGATGTGGCCGGTGTAAAGGGCCTTCTTGGCGGCTTCGACCACGAAATCGACCGGGATTTTGGACACGATGACCTCGACCTTGATCTTGGGCAGCAGGGTGGAATCCACAGGGACGCCGCGGTATTTCTCGCTGGTGCCCTTCTGGATGCCGCAGCCCATCACCTGAGTCACGGTCATGCCGGTCACGCCCAGATCGTTCAGAGCGGTCTTCAGCTGGTCGAACTTGGACAGCTTTGCAATGATGGAGACCTTGTGCATCCCGGTGTCGTAGATGCCGTCGTGGATGACGGCGGGCTCACGCACCACCGGCACCGCAGCAGACATCTGCGTTGCGGAAGCCTTGACGGGGTCGTCCTCGCCGAGGTCGGTGTTTTCGTTGGGGGTCATGGCGGCTGCGTTGGCGTCGGAGATGGAGAAGCCAGCGTAGGCAGAAGCCAGACCGTGCTCGTGGATGTCCAGGCCGTCGATCTCCACCTCAGCGGGGACGCGCAGGCCGATGGTCTTGTCGATGATCTTGAAGATGAGGAACATCACGACGACGACATAGACATCGACCGTGATGAGGCCCAGCAGCTGGATGCCCAGCTGGCTCAGGCCGCCGCCGTAGAACAGGCCCTTGCCCACGCCGTCGCCGCCGTTGGAGAACAGGCCGACTGCGATGGTGCCCCACACGCCGTTTGCAAAGTGGACGGAGACTGCGCCGACGGGGTCGTCGATCCTGGCAATCTTATCAAAGAACTCAACGCTCAGGACCACCAGGAGACCGGCCACAAAGCCGATGATGAAGGCACCGAACGGAGAAACGGCGTCGCAGCCTGCCGTGATGGCTACCAGACCGGCCAGCGAACCGTTCAGGGTCATGGAAACATCGGGCTTGCCGTACCGCAGCCAGGTGAAGATCATGGTCACGCAGGTGGCCACAGCAGCGGCCAGGTTGGTGTTGAAGCAGACCAGACCGGTCAGGGTCATGGCCTCATCGGTGGCCAGGCTCAGGGAAGAGCCGCCGTTGAAACCGAACCAGCAGAACCACAGGATGAAGACGCCCAGCGCACCGGCAGTCAGGTTGTGGCCGGGGATGGCGTGGGGGTTGCCGTTCTTGTCGTACTTGCCGATGCGGGGGCCAAGCATCGCAGCGCCCAGCAGAGCGATGACGCCGCCCACGTTATGAACAGCTGCGGAACCGGCAAAGTCATGGAAGCCCATGCTCTGCAGCCAGCCGCCGCCCCACATCCAGTGGCCGCAGATGGGGTATACCACCAGCGAAATGGCGGCGGAGTAGACGCAGTAGGCTTTGAAGTTGGTGCGCTCGGCCATGGAGCCGGACACGATGGTGGCTGCCGTGGCGCAGAACACGGTCTGGAACACGATGTACACCCACAGCGGGATGTCAAGCCCCAGATGGGAATAATCGCCCTGGATGAACGGGTCGAACCCGCCGATGAGCGCGCTGGTGCCGCCGAACATCAGGCCGAAGCCGATGAGCCAGTAGCACGGGGTGCCGATGCAGAAATCCATCATGTTTTTCATGAGGATGTTGCCGGTGTTTTTGGCGCGGGTAAAACCTGCCTCACACAGCGCAAAGCCCGCCTGCATGAAGTAGACCAGGAACGCGGCCACCAACACCCAGCAGGTGTCTACGGAACGGAACATAACTGGATACCTCCCCATTTGTTGTGCGGCCGGCCACCAGAACCGGCCTTGCGTACTCCGGCTGCTGCGCCCCTCTATCTGCGCGGCAGCGCGGATCTTCCCCTCCGGAGGCCCTCGATCTTCCCCCGGAAGCACAGAAGTCCGAACTTCTGCCGAAAACACAAAAAGCGCTGGCGGAATTGCTTCCGTCAGCGCCTTTGCTTTCGATGGCACGAGTATAGAGCGTTTTGGTCAAAGTGTCAAGTGCCAGACCGTATTTTTTACGTTTTTCACAATCCGGGTGGGAAGTGGGCCGGAAAAGTTTGGACGAAGCTGCGGCCCGGCGGCGGGTGGGTCATTCCTCCGTCTTATGCTGGGCCCGCATCTCGACGTGCAGCAGCAGGCTCATCAAAGCCCGCAGCGCGAACGTGGCCGCCAGCGGCACCACGGATTCGAGGTTTTGCAGCAGAAAGGTCTTGGCGATCTCGGCCGACATCAGAAATTCCAGCGCGGTGGTCAGGCCGCTGCTCATCTCGTGGTGAAAATCGTACCGGTCGTGGAAGAAGAAGGCGCGGATGTAATGGTAGGTCGCCCGCACCAGACTCGTGACGATGATGAACAGGCCGATGACCTCTGCCAGCCCGGCGATCATGGGCACGGCGGATTCCAGAAACAGCTCCAGGACCTCCGAAGCGGCTGCGTTGAAGTGATACAAAGCGCTCATCGTGCGTCTCCTTGGCAAAAATTACAGCAGGGTCTTGATGTAGGCAGCCAGCGCGTCGTCCTTGCAGGAAGCAAAGAAGAGCTCGCTGAACTTCTCACCGGCCACGGCACCCTTCAGCAGGTCCTGGTCGATGCTCTGCAGGCACTCGATGAGAGGCTTGAAGGTGGCGGCGCGGACGCCGTCCAGGATCTTCTTGTTGCGCTGTTCCGGCTCCACGCGCTCCTTGGGGTAGCCCTGGCCGTGGCCGAAGCCGAACAGCTTCTCGAAGCAGTATTCGAGGTTGAGCTCACCGCCCCAGCCGAAGCCCTTGGCGAACGGCATGGCCACGGCGTTGCCATCGTTGACATGGGCAAAGGTGTAGGCATCCACGGGGTCTTCCACATGGCCGCAGATGACGCCGGGGAAGCTGTTCAGCGCTAGCATGGCACCCTCGCCGGTGCCGCAGCCGGTGATGACATAGTCGGCTGCGCCGCTGTTCAGCAGGATGGCGGCCAGGATGCCGCACTGCACATAGGTCAGCTGTGCCTTGTCGTCGGCGGCATACATGCCGTAGTTGACCACCTCGTGGCCCATGGGTTCCACGACCTTCTTCAGCGCTGCTTCGATGAGGCCGTTCTTGGCGGCCTGGCTGTTTTCGTTGATGAGTGCGATCTTCATGGAAAAATTCCTCCTGCAATAGCATAATGTTCCACCGCCGTCCAAAAATATGCGGAAGGCGGTGCGTGTCTGACGTTAGTGTATCGTGTCGGCGGGCAAAAGTCAATCACCGGCCCAGCTTTCGCTTCTGCTGCCGGGCGAGGATGGGCATGAGCAGCGGGGCGGGCACGAGTTTCTGGGCTGTGGTGGCGGCCCGCATCAGGGCCGAGGGCACGATGATGGTCTTGCGGCGGAGCATCCCGCGCATGGCTTCTTCCACGCAGAGCTCCGGCGAGATGCCCTTGAGCGCGAAGACGACGTCGGCGCGGTCGTTGAACTCGGTGTTCACCGGGCCGGGGCAGAGCGCGCAGACGTAGACCGGGCTGTGCTGCTCCCGCAGCTCCTCGGCCACGCCCCGCGTCAGGCTGACCACATAGGCCTTGGAGGCGTAGTAACCCGCCATGAACGGCCCGGCCGGGAGCAGGCCCGCCGAGGAGGCCACGTTCAGGATGGTGCCGGAACCCTGCCGGTCCATCTTCTTGAGCACGAACTTGAACAGCCGGTGCATGGCGAGAACGTTGACCCGCAGCATGGAAAGCTCCTTTTCCGGGTCGGTGTCGAGGAAGCAGCCGCAGGTGCCGAAGCCTGCGTTGTTGATGAAGAGGTCGATGCGCTCAGCGGCCAGTACGGTGCACAGGGCCTTGCAGTCAACGTCGCGTTCCAGGTCGGCGGGGAGGACGCGGCAGGGCACATGATAGCGGTTTTGCAGCTCCTCGGCCAAGGCGTCCAGCCGGTCTTTCCGGCGGGCCGTCAGGATGAGCCGGAAACCCAGCCGCGCGTACTGGCGGGCGAACTCCTGCCCGATGCCGGAAGAAGCACCGGTGATCCAGACTGTTTTCTTGTTCATAGGACTTGTCCTTTCTCAGAAGCCCGAAGCTGCGTCGATGGCGCGCAGCTCGTCGGGGGTGAAGGCGGTGTTGTCCAGCGCCTTGAGGTCGTCTAAGATCTGCTCCGGGCGGGATGCGCCTCGTGATCTGATCTGCCCCTATTTTAACACATTGGAGCGGCAGAATCCATGGGTTCCCGCACGATGCAGAACGGCACTTGTTGACGCCTGCCGTTTGGAGTATAATAAAGGCAGAAAACGCGCACTGCGCAGGAGGTATCAGAATATGAACAAACCGGTATTGGTGGTCATGGCAGCTGGCATGGGCAGCCGTTACGGCGGCATGAAGCAGATCGACCCGGTAGGCCCCAATGGGCAGGTCATCGTGGATTATTCCCTCTACGATGCCCGCCGTGCAGGCTTTGAGACCGTGATCTTCGTCATCAAGCACGAGATCGAGGAGACCTTCAAAAAGGCCATCGGCGACCGCGTGGCCAAAGTGATGAACGTGAAATACGCATTCCAGCAGCTGGATGAGCTGCCCGCAGGCTTCTCCATCCCGGAGGGCCGCGTCAAGCCCTGGGGCACCTGCCACGCGGTCCTGGCGGCAAAAGACCTCATCGACGGCCCGTTCGCGGTCATCAATGCAGATGACTACTACGGCCCGGAGGCGTTCCAGGTCATCTACGATTACCTGTCCACCCACGCGGACGGCACGGTCTACGACTACTGCATGGTCAGCTACCTGCTGAAGAACACCGTCTCCGAGAACGGCAGCGTTGCCCGCGGCGTCTGCGTCGCGAACGCAGACGGTACCCTGCACAGCGTCACCGAGCGCACCCGCATCGAGACATACGAGGGCGGCATCCACTACACCGAGGACGGCGGCGCGAGCTGGCACGACCTGCCGCTGGACGCCCCCGTCAGCATGAACCTGTGGGGCTTCGGCCGGAGCTTCCTCGATGAGGCCGAGCGCCGTTTTGCGGGCTGGCTGACTGAGAATCTGGAACAGAACCCGCTCAAGTGCGAGTATTTCCTGCCGCTGGTCATCAGCGAACTCATCGACGAGGGCAAGGCGACCGTGAAGATCCTGCACAGCCGCGACAAGTGGTTTGGCGTGACCTACCGCGAGGACAAGCCCACCGTCGTGGCCGCCATCGCGCAGAAGACGCAGGACGGCCTGTACCCGGAAGACCTCTGGAACTGAATCGGACCATGAAAAAATGGAGCGCTCCCTTTTGCGGGGAGCGCTCCATTTTTTGGTTCATTTTCGCTTCAGCTGTTCCCGCAGCGTGTCCAGCGAGCGGTTCTGCTCGCCGTGCTTCAGCTTGGGGAAGGCGCGGAGCATACGGCGCTTGCCGAAGTGCGGGGTGGTGCGCTGGGTGCGGGAGCGAAGCTCCTCGCTGCGGGCCTGCAGCTCCTCGGCCAGCTGTTCCAGCCGGAACAGTTCGGCCGTGCGCTCGGCTCTGCCTTTGGCCGCCAGCTTGACGGCATTGGCAGCTTCGCTGGCGTTGAGCTTCGCATCCTGCGAGGCCCGCTTCGCGGCCTCCATGGCCTCGTCGGCCTTGGCGCGCATGGCAGCGGCTGCCTCGCGGGCGTTCAGCTTGGCCGCATTGTCGCGAGCCTCGGCGGCCGCCAGCTTGAACTGCAAACGGCTCTCGTCCATCTTCTGGTCCATGGCCATGGCGTTGGTGCCCAGCAGCTCAGTCATGGCGTCGCTGACCGCGTGCATACTGTCGGCCACCTTTTCCAGCGCATCCAGGTCGCGGGCCAGGTCGGACGCAGCAAAGGCGGTGGCGATGGTGTCGGCGGCATAGAGGACGTAGAGCAGGAACATCAGGATGATGCCTACCAGCGGCGGGATGAAGGCCACTGCATCGGCGATGATGGGGTGGACGAGCTTCATCACGATGAGGGTGCCCACGCCCCACAGCAGGGAAAACTCCAGGCAGATGTAGCCGCCGATGTTGAAGGGGTAGTCGCTATAATCCCACCAGCGGGTGTGGTAGAGCTTGTACAGAGCCCAGCCGCCCACCAGTTCCAGCGCACTGGGCAGGATGACGCCGCCGAGGTAGAGCAGGAGCAGGCTGCGCGACAGGGGCGTCAGGGCGAAGAGGACGATGACCATGCCGAAGCCGTAGATGGGGCAGACTGGGCCGTTCAGAAAGCCGCGGTTGATCAGCTTGCCAGTCGTGACGGCGGCATAGATGACCTCCAGACACCAGCCGAGGCAGGAGTAGATGAGAAAGTAAGCGAAGACTTGATACAGCGAAAAGCCGCAGACAGTGGTATCAACGAAAAAAGAAAGCAAGGGAACACCTCCGTTAATTCTGTTTCCGGACGATGCTGTATTCATCGCCCGCTTCAAAGAAGGGGCAGGCGCGGGTGCTGCGGGAGAGATACCGTGCCATCTCGTCCTCGTCGAGTGCGGCGCCCTGTGCACAATAACAGGTGCCGTATTCGTCCGGGACATTGTTCACGCACAGCTCACAGGGGTCACGCATCGGCGGTCTCCCCGTGGGCAGCGGCCTCGGCGGCAGCGGCTTCGGCAGCCGCCATCTTTTTGAGCACCTTCGGCTCGATCCAGGTCACGGTCTCGTCGCCGGGCAGCTTCCGGGCGATGAGGGCCTTGATCTTGATGCCCATCTCGGTGAACATCCCCTCGTGCTCGGTGCGGATGTTCCACGCCGGCTCGTTCTCGTGCAGGTCGAAGGTCTTCCAGGTGATCTCGTAGCCGGAAGCGGGGAAGTATTCCAGGCTGTCGCGGAACAGATCGTCGTCGTCGGTCTTGAAATAGATCTCGCCGCCGTCTTCGAGGAAGGCGCGGTACTGGATGAGCTGGCGGGGATAGGTGAGGCGGTGCTTGTTGGAGGAGGCATTCTTGCTCCACGGGTTGCAGAAGTTGATGTAGATGCGGCTCACGGTATCCTCCGGCGTGAGGACGCCCTTGATGCGCTCGATGTCGGTGCTCATGATCTTGACGTTGTCGATGGGGCGGCCCGCCTCCTGATAGGCGGCCTCGATCTTGCGCTTGGCCAGAATGAGGACTTTGTCGGTGATGTCGATGCCGAGGTAGTTGTTCTCCGGGTGGGCGCTGGCCAGCTGGGAGATAAAGCCGCCCTTGCCGCAGCCCAGTTCCAGCACAAAAGGCTGCTCCGGGCGGGCATACTGTGCGTGCCACCGGCCGCCCCAGATCAGGGGCTCGTGGACGTGGAAATCGGCGGCCATCAGCTCATCGTGGGCGTAGGGTTTGAAGCGCATTCTCATAATCTGTGGTTCTCCTTCAAAAATCGTTCAACTTGTTCGGGTGCTGCGGCGCAGCTGCCCTGGCAGATGCCGGGCTTGCCGCCGCCGCGGCCGTTCAGGGCGGCATTGAGGGCCTTGGTCAGGGCGCGGACGTCGCCGTCGGCTCTGGCCAGACAGTAGCCAGTGCCCTTTTCGTTGGCCGTCAGGGCCGCGCACAGGCCGGTGGTGGCCTCGCTGAGCTTGACGGCCAGCCGGTGCAGGCCGTCCGGGTCAAGCCCCGGCACGATGCGGATGGCGTCTTCGCCGGGGGCGGTCTGTGCGGCCAGCGCCTCAAAGAGCTGGCTGCAAAGCCCGAAATGGGCAAATTTCAGGGCCGTGTACTCGTCGAAGACGCGGTGGACGGCGTGGGCCGTCTCGCTGGGCTTGGCGCTGAGCAGGGCACCGATCTCGGCCTGACGCTGGCGCATGGCCTGTGCGGCCAGCAGGGCCCGCTCGCCGCAGACGATGCTCAGCCGGACGCCGCCCTTGTAGTTCTCGGCGGCCAGGATCTTGATCTGGCCCACCGCGCCGGTGGCGGCGGTGTGGGTGCCGCAGCAGGCGCAGACATCGGCACCGGGGATGCTCACGATGCGCACCTGGCCTTCGATCTCTTTCTTGCTGCGGTAGGTCAGCGCGGCCAGCTCCTCGCGGGTGGGGTAGGTGATGCACACCGGCACATTCTGCCAGACGATGCGGTTGGCGGCAAGTTCGGCCTCCCGCAGGCCCTCGGCGGAGATGGGGACGCTGGTGTCCATCCGCACCGCGTCGGTGCCGATGTGGAACCCGACGTTCTCGGCTCCGAACATCTGGTGCAGGATGCCGGAGAGGATGTGCTCACCGGTGTGCTGCTGCATCTTGTCGAACCGCCAGGCCCAGTCAAGGGCCTCCTGCACTGCGGTGCCGGGGGCGGCGGTTTCAGGCAGGGCATCTGTGGTGTGCCAGATGACGCCGCTCTGCTCGTGGACGTCGGTGACGTGCAGCACCGTGCCGTCCGGAAGGGTCAGGGTGCCCCGGTCGGCAGGCTGACCGCCGCCTTCGGGGTAAAAGACCGTGCCGTCCAGCGCGATCTTTCCGCCGCCGTTGCCGTCCGGCTCGGCCGCGAGGATGCGCCCTGCCGCCTCGGTGCGGTAGGCATCGGCCTCGTAATATTTTTGAGTGGATTGCATGGTGTCCTCCTGACCCTCTCAGTCTCGCTTCGCTCGCCAGCTCCCCCAAAGGGGGAGCTTTTGGCCGTTTTTGAGATTATGCCAAGACCTCGCCCTTCGGGAGAGGTGGCAGCGCGTGAGCGCTGACGGAGAGGGTTTTATTTGATAGAAACAAGTATACCACGATTTTTGCCTGTGGAAAATAGTCTGCGGTTATGTTATGATAGGAAATAACCGAAATCCGAACGAAATGAGGAAGGTACATCATGCGTGAAAGTGGAATTTTAATGCCGGTGTCCAGCCTGCCCGGCCCCTATGGAATTGGCTGCTTCGGAACGGAAGCGGAAACGTTCGTGGATTTTCTGGCCGCAGCGGGCCAGAAGATCTGGCAGATCCTGCCGCTGAGCCCCACCGGTTATGGGGACAGCCCCTACCAGAGCTGCTCGGCCTTTGCGGGCAACCCGTACTTCATCGACCTCGACGCCCTCAAGGCGGAGGGCCTGCTGACCGCCGCCCAGCTCAAGGCGGAATCCTGGGGCGAAGACCCGCTTCAGGTGGACTACGGCACCCTGTACACCAGCCGCTACAAGATCCTGCGCGCGGCATACGCGGCCTGGCGCAGGCAGTGCGAAGGGCTGCACGGCTGCGCCCACTACTACCCGGATGCCTACTATGCCTTCACGCTGGAAAACGAGAGCTGGCTGGAGGACTATGCACTGTACATGGCCCTGAAGACCGCCAACCAGATGAAGAGCTGGACCGAGTGGCCCCGCGCGTACCGGATGCGGGATGGCCATGCACTGGCCGCGTTCCGCGCGGAGCACGAGGAAGAGATCGGCTTCTGGAAGTTTTTGCAGTATGAGTTCGCTATCCAGTGGAAGAAGCTGAAAGCCTATGCCAACGCCAAGGGCATCCAGATCCTGGGCGACATCCCCATCTATGTCTCGGCCGACTCGGTGGACGCCTGGGTGGGCGGCCAGCTGTTCGAACTGGCGGCGGACGGCAGCTTTGCCCGTGTGGCCGGCTGCCCGCCGGATTATTTCTCCGCCGACGGCCAGCTCTGGGGCAACCCGCTGTACAACTGGCCGTATCATCGCGAGACCGGCTATGCCTGGTGGATCGAGCGGGTCCGCCATGCACTGGGCATCTACGACCTGCTCCGCATCGACCACTTCCGCGGCTTCGATACCTACTGGGCCATCCCGGCGGGCAGCACGACCGCCAAGGGCGGCAAGTGGGAGATCGGCCCCCGGATGGAGCTGTTCCACGCGCTGGAAAACGCGCTGGGCAAACTGCCCATCATCGCCGAGGACCTGGGCGACATCGTGGACAGCGTCCGCGAGCTGCTGGCGGAGAGCGGCTTCCCCGGCATGAAGGTGCTGCAGTTTGCCTTCGGCGGCGGGGACAATGAGTATCTGCCCCACAACCACGTCCGGAACAGCGTGGTCTACCCCGGCACCCACGACAACACGACCCTGACCGCCTGGTGGGAGATCGGTGCGGCTGAGAAAGAAAAGGCCATGGCCTGTGCCTACCTGCATCTGACCCCCTGCCACCCCACGGCCAAAGAGGTCGCCGCCGTCAAGACCGATGCGGCCCGCGTGGCCCTGCTGCGCGCAGCGCTGGGTTCGGCCTCCGAACGCGCCATCATCCCCATGGCCGACTGGCTGGGCCTGGGCGAGGAAGGCCACCTGAACACGCCCGGCCGTCTGGGCGGCAACTGGACCTGGCGCGCCGCCGAGGGCTTCGGCACAAAGAAGCTGGCCGAAAAGATCCTGGGCGAGTGCGAGGCGGTCTGCCGTGCATAAAACCGGAAAAACCGGGAGAACGTTAGCAGATTGACGGATTTGCAAAAAAATTGGCTGAAATTTGTGCGTTTTGCTGGCAAGTCTTTCGCAGAAGTGGTATAATCTTTGTAATCTGAGAAACATTTTCAAAGTGTTTTTCGTGGCAAGGTGTGCCGGGAGGGAGAATCCGGCACCACAATGATGGGGAAAGACGCATGAAGAAAGAATGGACCGAGCAGGACCTGCGCGAATTTGTGCGCAGCGCACAGGCCGCCTTTGAGGACGTGACCCTGACCGAAGCGGACGAAGAAGCAGCCCGCAGCTGGCAGGATGACGGCCTGATGGTGGACTATGAGCTGCGCAATGGGCAGGTAGACTGCGTACTGCGCCGCCAGATCGTTGCGGACGGCAAGATATGGAAACTGCAGATGACCGCGCCGCTGGCGGGCAACGACCTGCCGGAGGACCGGATGTCCCCGCGCGAGCGGGAGCTGTGCCGCGATGACATGAACCACGACTTTTTGTCGGGTGTGTTCAACCGCCGCTATTTTGAGACCGAGTTCTGCACCCGCCTGGATGACTGGACCGACGCCCACCGCTGCGCCTCGCTGGCACTGGTGGAGCTGGACCGCGTCGAGCAGATGCAGGCGGAGCAGGGCGATGCCGTCATGGATCAGCTGGTCTGCTTTGTGGCGAACCAGTGGAAGAAGCATTACGACCGCCCGGACGAGCGGGTGGTCTGCCGCCTGACCGATACGCTGTTCGCCATCGGCTGTGCGGACAAGACCTGCGACGAACTGGCCGAGGAGCTGCGGAGCATCTACGCGGAGATGCCTCGTGCCTATGTGGCTTCGGTGGGCCTGATGCGCCGGGTGCCGTTCACCCAGTCCATCGGCTGCGCCTGCACCTGCGAGGTGCGGGGCAAAAACTGGGACGCACTGTACGAGCTTTGTGCAGCACGGCTCAAGGCCGCGCAGGAAGCTGGCGGCAGCCAGGTCTGCGCCGGATAAGATCACTGGATAAAAGATCCCCCTTCTGGACATCCTAAGAGCCAGAAGGGGGATTTTTTTGTTATGGAACATCTGAAAAACGACAACCTCAGCCTGCTGGAAGCCGTGGTGCAGAACACGGAAATGGGCAAAAACACGCTGGAACAGATCGTGCCGATGACGGACGACGTGCAGTTCAAGGCAGAACTGCTGCGGGAACGGAACATCTACCGCGAACTGAACCAGGAGGCCCACACCGCCATCGAGGCCTGCGGCGGAACCGCCCAGGGCCAGAGCGCCATGGCAAAGCTCAACACCAGAATGGGCATCGGAATGAAGACCCTGACCGACAAGTCCACCCGGAATCTGGCCGAGATGCTCTCCGAGGGCAGCAGCCAGGGCGTGATGGACTGCATCAAGTCCCAGAAGGACTATCCCGATGCTGCGCCCGGCTCCAAGCGCCTGATGCAGAAAGTGCAGGATTTTGAAGAGGACAACCGCATCCGGCTGGAACGCTTTCTGTAAAGGGAAGGCGCTCTGCTCAGAGCGCTTCCACCATCGCGGCCACGATCTGGGTCGCGGTGGCAACATACGCGGCAATGCTGAACTTTTTGACGACCAGAACTTCGTGGCCGTCCTCGTCGGCGTTGTCGCTCATGGCCCGCAGGATGACGCAGGGCACACCGTTCTTGGCAGCGATCTGGCTGACGGCGGCACCTTCCATCTCCACGCAGTCGGGGGCGCACTTGGCCTCGATGGCGGCCTTGGTCTCGCTGTCGCCGACGAAGAGGTCGCCGGTGGCGATCCTGCCGGTCAGCGCCTTGACGCCTGCGGCCTTGCAGGCGGCCTCGGCGGCGGCGATGAGGGCTGGGTCGCCGGTATACTCCTTGAGGAACGGTGGGTTCTGGCAGATCATGTCCAGCTGGGCGTCGTGGTAGAGCACGGTCTTGCCGATGACGACATCGCCGATGCCGATCTTGCTGGTCATGTTGCCGGCGATGCCGGAGAAGATGATCTTTTCGGCACCGAATTTGGTGATGAGCACCTGGGTGGTGGCGGCAGCGTTGGCCTTGCCCATCCCGGCGCAGCAGACCACGACCTCCTTGCCCGCCAGGGTGCCCTTGTGGTATTCGACGCCGCCGTAAGGCTCTACGGTGACGTTTTCCAGCTTTGCACAGAGCTGCTCGACTTCATCGGGCATTGCGCCCATTATGCCAATAATCATTTGGAAACCTCGTTCTCTTTTCAATTCGGTGGAGTCGGGAAAAACGTCTGCGATCAGACGTTGAACAGGAACTCGATGACATCGCCGTCCTTGACGACGTATTCCTTGCCCTCGGTGCGCTGCAGGCCCTTGGCCTTGACGGCGGCATAGTCGAAGTTGTTGGCTTCGAGGTCGCCGTAGCCGATGACGCTGGCGCGGATGAAGCCGCGCTCGAAGTCGCTGTGGATCTTACCGGCTGCCTGCGGGGCCTTGGTGCCTTTGCGGATGGTCCAGGCGCGGCACTCCTTCTTGCCGTCGGTCAGGAAGGAGATGAGGCCCAGCAGGTCGTAGCTGGCCGTGATGAGGTTGTCCAGGCCGCTGGCCTCGATGCCCATCTCGGCCAGGAAGGCCTTCTTCTCTTCGGGCGAGTAATCGGCGATGTCCTCTTCGGTCTTGGCGCAGATGGGAATGTAGCGGGCGCCCTCTTCCTTGGCGCGGGCGGCCACCAGCGGGACATACCGGTTGTTCTCGATGCCCTCCATCAGGTCGTCCTCGCCCACGTTGCAGGCGTACAGGACAGGCTTTGCGCTCAGCAGGCCCATCTCGTGCAGGACAGTCTGCTGCTCGGCATCCCCCTCGTCAAAGTCGAAGCTGCGGGCCGGCTTGCCGGCGCTCAGGTGGTCGGCCAGCTGCTGCAGCCATGCGGCCTCGGCGGCAGCGCCCTTGTTGTTGCCGCTCTTGGCGGCCTTGGCCATTCGGCCGGCACGGTTCTGAACGACTTCCAGGTCGGACAGGATCAGCTCGTAGTCGATGGCGTCGATGTCGGCGATGGGGTCCACGGCCTCGGCCTTGGTCACATCCTCGACGACATGGATGATGTTGTCGTCGTCAAAGCAGCGGACGACATGCACGATGGCGTCGCACTCGCGGATGTGGCCCAGGAACTTGTTGCCCAGACCGGCACCCTGGCTGGCACCCTTGACCAGACCGGCGATGTCCACGAACTCGACGATGGCGGGGGTCTTCTTGTTGGTCTGCCAGATCTCAGCCAGCTTGTCCAGCCGCTTATCGGGCACGGCCACGATGCCGCTGTTGGGCTCGATGGTGCAGAACGGATAGTTCGCCGCCTCCGCATTCTTGGTGGAGGTGATGGCGTTGAACAGAGTGGACTTGCCGACGTTGGGCAGGCCAACGATACCTAATTTCATTTTTGTGATTTCTCCTTTTATGATGTAGATGATAAACAGCTCGATTGAACGGATATCCGTTGTTTTTGCAGGTCTCTTTTTCGCAGACCAGGCTCCATTCACAAAAAAACAGAGCTTACATGGCTGACTCTAATTGTAGCATGTAAGCTCTGTTTATGCAAGTCTTCCTGCGGCTCAGAACTTCTTCTCCAGCCGCTCGCGGATGGCGCGGATGAAGCCGAGGCTGTCCACGGGGGTGGGGGTGATGCCCTCGGCAAGGCCGCACAGGTCTTTGGTCATGATGCCGTCGTTGAGGGTCTGGAGGCTGGCGGCTTCCAGGGCCTCGCCGAAGTGGACGAGGTCGGGCAGGCTGTCGAGTTCGCCGCGCTTTTTCAGAGCACCGCTCCAGGCGAAGATGGTGGCCATGGGGTTGGTGGAAGTGGCCTCGCCCTTGAGGTACTTGTAGTAGTGGCGGGTGACGGTGCCGTGGGCGGCTTCGAACTCGAACTTGCCGTCCGGGCTGACAAGAACGCTGGTCATCATGGCCAGGGAGCCGAAGGCGGTGGAGACCATGTCGCTCATGACGTCGCCGTCGTAGTTCTTGCAGGCCCAGACGAAGCCGCCTTCGCTGCGGATGACGCGGGCCACGATGTCGTCGATGAGGCTGTAGAAGTATTCCAGACCGGCGGCCTCGAACCGGGCCTTGTATTCGGTGTCGTAGACCTCCTGGAAGATGTCCTTGAAGGTGTGGTCGTATTTCTTGGAGATGGTATCCTTGGCACCGAACCAGAGGTCCTGCTTCTGGTCCAGCGCGTAGTTGAAGCAGCTGCGGGCGAAGCTGCGGATGGAGCTGTCCTTGTTGTACTGGCCCTGCAGGACACCGCCGCACTCGAAGTCGTAGATGGTGGCGGACTGCTGGGTGCCGTCCGCGCCGGTGAAACGCAGCTCCGCTTTGCCGGGGCCGGGGATGCGGAACTCGGTGGCCTTGTAGACGTCACCGTAGGCGTGGCGGGCGATGGTGATGGGCTTCTTCCAGTACTTGACGGCGGGCTTGATGCCGTCGATCATAATGGGCGCGCGGAAGACCGTGCCGTCCAGCGCAGCGCGGATGGTGCCGTTGGGACTTTTCCACATCTCATGGAGCTGGTACTCCTCCATCCGCTGGGCGTTGGGGGTGATGGTGGCGCACTTGACGGCCACGCCGTATTTCTTGTTGGCCTCGGCGGCGTCGAGGGTCACCTGGTCGCGGGTGGCGTCACGGTTGGGCAGGCCGAGGTCATAATACTCGGTCTTGAGGTCCACGAACGGCAGGATGAGCTCGTCCTTGATGACCTGCCAGAGCACACGGGTCATCTCGTCGCCGTCCATCTCCACCAGCGGGGTGGTCATCTTGATCTTTTCCATAGTTCTTTCCCTTTCCTCTCGATCATAACAGACGGATATCTTCGACCCCGGCGGCATTGCCAGCTGTACGCCGGGGGAAGTCGGTTCATTTGCGGTAGGATGCCGCCAGCTTTTCCAGTGCGGGCAGGCTGCGCTCGACCTTTTCGGTGTCGATGCAGTAGGCCAGGCGCACATAGCCTTTGACGCCGAAGCTGTCACTGGGGACGAGCAGCAGATCGTAGGCGCGGGCCCGCAGACAGAAGGCGTTGGCGTCCTCTTCCAACGCCTTCGGGAAGATATAGAACGTGCCGCCGGGGCGCTCGACCTCGAAACCAAGGGCCTTGAGCTTGTCGTACAGCAGGTTCATGTTGGTCTCGTAGACGGACAGATCGCTGGTGACGTTCAGGCAGCGGCTGACGGCCCGTTGGATGATGCTGGGCGGGCAGTTGTGGCCGGTGAAGCGGGAGATCTGGGCCATCATGTCCACGAGAAGGTCTTCGCCCTCGCAGCCGGGGCGGACCGCCACATACCCCAGGCGCTCGCCCGGCAGGCTCAGGCTCTTGGAGAACGAGAAGCAGGTGAGGGTGTGGGGGTAGAAGGCGGCGGGGTAGGGCACCGGTCTGCCGTCGAAGGCGATGTCGCGGTAGGGCTCGTCGCTGACGAGATAGATGGTGTGGCCGTAGGCCCGGCTCTTTTCGGTCAGCAGCTCGGCCATGCGGGTCAGCGTTTCGGCGGAGTAGACCACGCCGGTGGGGTTGTTGGGGGTGTTGATGAGGACGCAGGCGACCTGCTCGGTCAGCATCTCCGCAAAAGCGTCGAGGTTCGGCTGAAAGGCCGGGGCCTGCGGCGGCACGACCTTGAGGCAGGCCCCGGTGCCCGCGACGTAGGGGCCGTATTCCGGGAAGTAGGGGGCGAAGGTCAGCACCTCGTCGCCGGGCTGGGTCACGGCGCGGATGGCATGGGCGATGGCACCGGCGGCACCGGTCGTGGGGAAGATGTCCTTCTGCGCATAGGGCAGGCCGAAGGTCTTGGCCAGGTGGTCGGCCACGGCGGTGCGGAAACCGGGGTCGCCCTGGCTGGGGCAGTAGCCGTGGAGGTCTACCGGCCCTTCGGTCTCCAGCAGGTTCTGCATCGCCTGGGTGAACTGCGGCGGGCAGGGCACACTGGGGTTGCCCAGCGAGTAATCGAAGACGTTCTCATAGCCGATCTCGGCGGCGCGCTGCTTGCCGTACATGAAGGTCTCGCGGATGACGCTCTTGTGCGCCAGCATCCCGCGGTAGGTCTCGTTCAACATAAATACTTCCCCCTGATGATGTTATTTCGGGCTTTGGGGCACAGCGGCATAGCTCTGCTCCAGCTTGATGATGCAGCTGTAGTTCGGGTCCTGCCCGGTGACGAAACGGCACATCTCGGCCATGACGGCGTCCGTATCGCCGGTGTACCCGGCGGGGAAGGCCAGATCGAACAGGACGTTGGTGTGGGTGTCACCGGGGACGATGCGCAGGTCGTGGATGGAGAGCTGCGGGTCCAGCTGGCGGAGGTGCTCCGTCAGGCGGGTGCGCAGCACACCGACCTTGGCGTCCGAGGTCACGATGGGGTCGTAGTGGATGGTGACCTGCAGGTTGTCTTTTTTCAGGAAATCCCGCTCGATGTTGTCGATGACGTCATGGGCCGCCAGCGGGTCGCTTTCGGCCGGGAACTCGACGTGGAGCGAAGCGAACTGGTGGCCGGGGCCGTAATCGTGGACCATAAGGTCGTGTACGCCCAGCACACCAGGGTAGGACATGACGGTCCGCTCGATGTGCGCCACCAGCTCCGGCGAGGGCGTTTCGCCCAGCAGCGGGCTGAGGGTGTCCATCACGAGGCCCCAGCCGGACCAGAGGATGAACGCGGCCACCGCCACGCCCATGAGGCCGTCGAGGATGTTCCAGCCCGTGGCACTGCACAGGATGGTGGAGAGCAGGACGGCGCTCGTGGTCAGCACGTCGTTGCGGCTGTCGGCAGCGGTGGCGAGCAGCGTCTCGGAGGCGATGCGCTGCCCTACGGTGCGGTTGAAGCGGCTCATCCAGAGCTTGACGGCGATGGAAGCAGCCAGCACACCGATGCTGAGCCAGCTGAAGATGACGGGCGTGGGATGGAGGACTTTCACCACCGATTCCTTGCCCAGCGAAAGGCCGATGGCCAGGATGGTGACGCTGACCACCAGCCCGGCAAGGTATTCGTACCGGGCGTGGCCGTAGGGGTGCTCGGCGTCCGGGGCCTTGGCGGCCAGCCGGAAGCCGATGAGGCTGACGATGTTGGACGAAGCGTCCGACAGGTTGTTCAGAGCATCTGCCATGATGGCGATGGAGCCGAACAGGGTGCCGGCAACCAGTTTGCCGATGCAGAGCAGCAGATTGCAGGCCATGCCGACCAGGCTGGCCAGGTTGCCGTAGGCGGTGCGGACGGCGGGGTCGCGGGTGTCGTCCGGGTCCCGGATAAACAAACGGATCAATAATTGGGTCATGCCAATCTCTCCTGATACGATAAATTTGGCGGCAGAATGATTTGCACCTAGTATAGCATGTTGCTTTCGTGTTGGGAAGCGTTTCGGGATGAAAGCGCGGCTTGTTGCGGCGGCAAAACATGAAATTCGGTCGTGTCTGCCCGGAAACGATGGGATAGAAAACAGCCCCCAGGGCGGCGGAAAGGGGCCGCAGAGGGGGCTGTGAATGCAGGAAAACGCGGGACTCAGATGTTCTTGGCGGAGGGCTTGCTCAGGTTGACGCTGCGGATGATCTTGCGCACGGGCAGGATGCTCTTGGCGTTCATGGAAAGCTCGTCCACACCCATCCGGAGGAAGGTCTCGGTGAGGGCGGTGTCCGCGCCCAGCTCGCCGCAGATGCCGACCCAGATGCCGTGGCGGTGGCCTGCCTCAATGGTCATCTGGATGGCCTTGAGCACAGCCGGGTGGTGCGGGTCGAAGAAGGGTTCCAGCTTGGCGTTCTGGCGGTCCAGCGCACAGGTGTACTGGGTCAGGTCGTTGGTGCCGATGGAGAAGAAGTCACACTCGGCGGCCAGGTCGTCGGCGATGAGGACGGCGGCGGGGGTCTCGATCATGGTGCCGACCTCGATGCTGCTGCTGAACTTTTTGCCCTCAGCGGTCAGCTCCTGCTTGCACTCTTCGAGGACGGCCTTGGCATCCTGCAGCTCCCGCAGGCTGGAGATCATGGGGAACATGATGCTCATGTTGCCGTAGGCCGAAGCGCGGAGCAGAGCCCGCAGCTGGGTCTTGAAGAAGTCCCGGCGGGTCAGGCAGATGCGGATGGCGCGGTAGCCCAGGGCGGGGTTGTCCTCATGGTCGAGCTTCATGTAATCGACGGTCTTGTCGGCACCGATGTCACAGGTGCGGACGACGACCTTCTTGGGGGCCAGGCTCTCCATCACTTGCTTGTAGGCTTCGAACTGGTAGTCCTCGGTGGGGAAGTCCTTGCAGTTCAGGTAGACGAATTCGGTGCGGAACAGGCCCACGCCGCCGGCGTCGTTCTGCTGCACGGCACCCACATCGCTTATGCCGCCGATGTTGGCGAAGACGTTGATGGTCTTGCCGTCCAGCGTGGTGTTGGGCTTGCCCTTGAGCTCGGAGAGGAGGGCGAGCTTCTTCTGGTCTTCCTGCTGACGCTTGGTCAGGCTCTCCAGCAGATCGGGGGTGGGGTCTACATACACGCAGGCGTTGTAGCCGTCCACCACGGCCATCTTGCCGTCCCAGTCGTCCTGGATCTCCTTGCACTGGATCAGGGCGGGGATGTTCATGCTGCGGGCCAGAATGGCGGTGTGGCTGTTGGAGCTGCCCTCGCGGGTGATGAAGCCCAGCAGCAGGCTCTTGTCCATCCGGACCGTCTCGGAGGGGGCCAGATCCTCGGCCACGAGGATGCTGGGCTCTGTGCCCTGCAGCGTGGCGTTGTCCACGCCCTGCAAGATATCCAGCATGGCCTGCGCGATGTCGATGACGTCGGCGCTGCGGGCCTGCAGATACGGGTCGTCCATGGCGGCGAAGACGGCGGCCTGGTTGTCCCCGGCGGTCTTGACGGCGTACTCGGCACACTTGTGCTGGCCGTTGATGATCTCCTTGATGGCGTCCACGAAGTCGTCGTCGTCCAGCATCATGGCGTGGATGTTGAACACCTCGGCGATGTCCTCACCAGCCTCGTCCAGCGCCTTTTCGTAAAGGGCGGTCTGCTGGTCGATGGCCTTGGCGCGGGCGTCTTCGAAGCGGGCTTCCTCAGCGGCGGTGTCGGTGACGTCGGCGGCCGAGATGACGGCGTTCTTTTTCTTGTAAAGCTTCAGTTTGCCAATGGCGATCCCATTCAGGATGCTTTTACCGGTGCCTACCTGCATCGTTCATATCTCCTTCTCATTTCAGATGTGCGAAAAAGCCCCCGCAGGAAGGTCCCGCAAGGGCTTTGGCTCGCTTGTCCTCAGACGTTCTCGGTCAGGAACTGCTGGATGGCTGCAGCTGCAGCCTCCTCATCCTCGCCCTCGACCTTGACGGTGACGGTCTCGCCCTGCTTGACGCCCATGCCCATCAGAGCCATCAGCTTGCGCAGGTCGCAGGTCTTGCCGTTCTTTTCGAGGGTAGCGGTGCTGGAAAAGCCCTTGACGACCTTGACCAGCAGGCCGGCGGGACGTGCGTGGATGCCGCAGGCATCCTTGACAGTGTACTGAAATTCCTTCATGATCATTTCTCCTTACTGGGTATCCCCTTCATCATGCTCCGGGGCCATCGGCCGCGCCGGAGGCAGCCCAATCCTGCTGCGGGATACACTACCTATATTATAAACCTCATTCGTGGTTTTTTCATTATCCCATTTCGCTGATTTTCATGCAACTTTTTTGGTATAGTTCCACAGAATTTTTGGTGGAAAATTTTCAACGCAGGTTATTCGACGGGATACCCCTCAGCATCCAGCGGAAGGTCGGTGTAGGTGTAGTCCTCGCCGGAAGTCTGCTGTGCCTGCCCGGAAGCCCCCAGCTCCTCGTCGTGGCGCTCGCCCCAGTCGCCGCTGAAGTCCTCGCCGGAGGTCTGCTGGGCCTGGTCGGAAGCTCCCAGCTCTTCGTCGTGTCGTTCGCCCCAGTCGCCGCTGTAATCCTCACCGGAGACCTGCTCGGCCTGCTGCTCTTCGGCCAGGGCGGCGCTCTGGGCGTCCTTGAGGCCGGTCACGGTGCCGGAGGGCTTTTCGAGCAGATAGGCTCCGATGGCCTTTTTCCGGTAGACCAGCAGTACACCGTACTGGCTCAGGTCGCCCTTGCTGGCGGCGGGGATGAGCGCCGTCCATTTTTCGACAGTCTTCCCCTTGTAGCGGGTCAGGTCCAGCCCGCTCTGCTGCACCACCCCATTGAAGGCGGAGAAGCTGTCGTCCCATTTGCGGGGGATCTTGACCTTATCCGCCGTGATGGATGCGCCGTCCACATCCAGGCCGTAGCCGGTGAACCAGGTCTGGATGTCCTGTGCGCTCTCGATCTTGTTTCCGCTGGCCGAGACCGCCACCGTGCGGGTGCTGATGTACCGCCCCAGCAGCGCACTGAACGCCACCAGCGCACAGCACATGGCCCCGATGCCGACCTTCTTCAGACTTGCCTTGTTCAGCGTTACCACAAACATGCCCATGCCTCCCACCCTTGTTTGGTTCTGGAAGCATTGTATGCGCTGCGGCGGCGGGATATACGGCAAGCCGCTATACAAGTCTGTTTTTCTGTGCTAGAATGGGGGCAGAACAGGCCAAAACGCCAGAAAGCGGTGACCACGATGACCAAAACGCAGCATCCTCTGCCGGAATACCCGCGCCCTGCCCTGCGGCGGGACAGTTTCGAATCCCTGAACGGTCTGTGGCAGTTCGCCATCACGAAGTCGGCGCAGCTGCCCAGGCAGTGGGAGGGCGACATCCTCGTGCCCTATTCCCCGGAGACGCGGGCTTCCGGCGTGGGGCGGACCCTTCAGCCCGGCGAGTGGCTCCACTACCACCGCAGCTTTGCCCCGCCTGCCGGTTCCGGGGGCCGGGTGCTGCTCCACTTCGGTGCCGTGGACTACGCCTGCGCCGTGCAGGTCAACGGGCATCTGGTGGGCGGCCACCGGGGCGGCTACTGGCCCTTTACGTTCGACATCACCGAGGCCCTGAACGCCGACCACAACCGCCTGTGGGTGGCTGTGCAGGACCCCACCGGGGCCGGGGTGCAGGCGCGGGGCAAACAGACGCTCCGGCCCGGCGGGATGTTCTACCCGGCCCAGAGCGGCATCTGGCAGACCGTCTGGCTGGAGCGGGTGCCGGACAACTACATCGAGACGCTGACCGTCACCCCGGACTACGACGCCCGGACCGTGACCGTTCAGGCCCGCACGGCAAAGCCCGGCGGGGCGGTGAACCTTTGGGCGGTGGTGCGGGCCGGCGGCGTGACCATCGCAGAGGACTGGGGCAGCGACGAGGCCGACCGGGACGGCGCGGTGACGCTGAACATCCCGGAGGAGCATTTCTTCCCGTGGAGCCCGGACAGCCCCTTCCTCTACGACCTGACCGTCGGTACGACCCAGGGGGAGGAAGAGAGCTTCGACACGGTGCACAGCTATTTCGCCCTGCGGAAGTGGAGCTGTGCGCCCGATGCAAAGGGCGTGCTGCGCTTCTGCCTGAACGACCGGCCCCTCCTGCTGAACGGTCTGCTCGACCAGGGCTACTGGCCGGAGGGCCTGTATACCCCGCCGTCCGACGCGGCGGTAGTGCACGAATTGCAGACCATCAAGGAACTGGGCTTCAACCTGCTGCGCAAACACGCGAAGATTGAGCCGCAGCGGTGGTATTACCACTGCGATAAGCTGGGCCTCATCGTCTGGCAGGACATGGTGAACGGCGGCGAGCCGTACCGGCTGTGGTTCGTGACCTACCTGACCAACGTGCTGCAGCCGCTGCTGCGGAAACTGCCCGACACAGCGGCCCTCCGGGGTCTGCTGAGCCGCCGCAGCGAGGCCAGCCGGGAAGAATACGGCCGGGAGCTGGAAGCAACGGTGGAGGCCCTGCGGGGGCATCCCTGCATCGGCTGCTGGGTGCCCTTCAACGAGGGGTGGGGGCAGTTCGATGCCGCGCAGGCAGTCGAGACGCTCCGCACCCTCGACTCCGACCGTCTGGTGGACGAGGCCAGCGGGTGGTATGACCAGGGCGGCGGCGATGTGGACTCCCGCCACAACTATTTCTATCCGCTCCATCTCCGGCCCGGCCGCCGCACCGTTGCGCTCAGCGAATATGGCGGCATCGCCTGGCCGATGCCCGGCCACGAGCCGCCCCGCAGGACCTACGGCTACGGCACGGCAAAGAGCCGCGCCGAGCTGACCGGGCGCTACCGGAAACTGCAATTGGAAACGGTGCTCCCGCAGCTCCGGAACGGGCTGTCGGCTCTGGTGTACACCCAGGTCAGCGATGTGGAGGACGAGGTGAACGGCCTGTTCACCTACGACCGGCAGGCGGTCAAGCCCGACCCGGCCGCCGTCCGCGCGGTGAACGAAGCATTGGAAGCAGAGTTTGAAAAGGTCCTGAAACAGGCATAGAAAAAGCAGACATGCAGCACCGGAAACGGCGGCATGTCTGCTTTTTTGTAAGATCACATCGTGTGAGTCGCAAAGACCTGTTCGTCCTCCCACCACATGGGCTGCCCGGCGGCAAGAGACCGGGGCACATCCAGCAGCCGCTGGTTGGAGCTGCCGCGGAAGCGCAGAGTGATGTCATGCTGAGCCTCCACGAACCGGCCGTCCACGAGGACGTCCAGCAGGGCCAGCAGTTCATCGGTGACTTCGCACCGGGCGGCGCAGGGCTCCGTGCCGGTCAGCTGCTCCCAGGTGTAGCCGGAGTAGCACCAGACCGTTTTATGGGGGTAGAGGGCCTTGAAGTTCCGCACAAAGGGCAGAAGCTCCCGCTGGTTCTCCGGCTCCATGGGTTCGCCGCCCAGCAGGCTCAGCCCGGCGATATAGTCCGGCTGGCAGGAGGCGAAGATCTCGTTGCGGACGGCCTTGTCGAAGGGCTTGCCGTAGCCGAAATCCCAGGCCACCGCATTGAAGCAGCCGGGGCAGTGATGGCGGCACCCGGAAACGAAGACGCTGGTGCGCACACCGGGGCCGTTGGCGATATCGTAATATTTGATGGTAGCGTAATTCATGACGGATGAAACCTGAAAGCAGAGCGCGCTGCTTTGCTTTTCCATTTGATGATGCTTTTTGTCGGTTGCCAATGGCTCCCCTTTTTGGGGGGAGCTGGCGCAAAGCGCCTGAGAGGGTTACAGGTGCAGGACCCGATCCTTGATCTCCTGGGTGCGGCCCTGGTTCCAGAACTGGGTGCCGATGTAGCCGCAGGTGCGGCGGGCGACGTTCAGTTTGTTCTGGTCGCGGTTGCCGCACTTGGGGCACTCCCAGACCAGCTTGCCGTCGTCCTCCACGATCCGGATCTCGCCGTCGTAGCCGCAGCACTGGCAGTAGTCGGACTTGGTGTTCAGCTCCGCATACATGATGTTGTCGTAGATGAACTGGAGTACGCTCATGACGGCTTCCAGATTGTCCTGCATATTGGGCACTTCCACATAGCTGATGGCACCGCCCGGCGAAAGCTTCTGGAACTCGCTCTCGAACTTCAGCTTGGTGAAGGCGTCGATCGGCTCGGAGACGTGGACGTGGTAGCTGTTGGTGATATAGTTCTTGTCCGTGATGCCGGGCACGATGCCGAACCGCTTTTGCAGGCACTTGGCGAACTTGTAAGTGGTGGATTCCAGCGGGGTGCCGTAGAGGGAGTAGTCCATGTTCTCGGCCTTCTTCCACTCATTGCACTTGTCGTTCATGTGCTGCATCACACTCAGGGCAAAGGGCTTTGCACCGGCATCGGTGTGGCTGCGGCCGGTCATATACTTGACGCACTCATACAGGCCGGCATACCCCAGGCTGATGGTCGAGTAGCCGCCGAAGAGCAGTTTGTCGATCTTCTCGCCCTTCTTCAGGCGGGCCAGTGCGCCGTACTGCCACAGGATGGGGGCGGCGTCGCTGGGGGTGCCCAGCAGACGCTTATGCCGTGCCTGCAGGGCGCGGTGGCACAGGTCGAGACGCTCATCGAAGATCTTCCAGAACTTGTCAAAGTTGCCGCCGGAGGACAGGGCCACGTCCACCAGGTTGATGGTGACGACGCCCTGATTGAAGCGGCCATAGTACTTGGGTTTTCCGGTCTCCGGGTCCACATAGGGGGTCAGGAAGCTGCGGCAGCCCATGCAGGTGTAGCAGTGGCCTTCGCCGTTTTTGTCCACCTTCAGCTCCAGCATCTTCTTCTCGGAGATATAGTCGGGCACCATCCGCTTGGCGGTGCACTTGGCGGCCAGCTCCGTCAGGTAGTAATAGGGGGTGCCGGGGCGGATGTTGTCCTCTTCCAGCACATAGATGAGCTTGGGGAAGGCGGGGGTGATCCAGACACCGGCTTCGTTCTTGACGCCCTGATAGCGCTGGCGGATGGTCTCCTCGATGATGATGGCCAGGTCGGCCTTCTCCTGTGCGTTGCGGGCTTCGCCCAGATACATGAAGACGGTGATGAAGGGGGCCTGACCATTGGTGGTCATCAGGGTGACGACCTGATACTGGATGGTCTGGACGCCGCGGTTGATCTCATTGCGCAGGCGGCGCTCGACGATCTCCTTCTTCCGCTCAGCGGAAACATCCAGACCCTCCATCTCGACCTCGACCTCGTTGGCGATCTTCCGGCGGGAGACGTCCACAAAGGGAGCCAGATGGGTCAGACTGATGCTCTGGCCGCCGTACTGGTTGGAGGCGACCTGCGCGATGATCTGGGTCGCGATGTTGCAGGCGGTGGAGAAGCTGTGGGGCTTCTCGATATAGGTACCGGAGATGACAGTGCCGTTCTGGAGCATATCTTCCAGGTTGACCAGGTCGCAGTTGTGCATGTGCTGTGCGAAGTAGTCGGAATCGTGGAAGTGGATCAGGCCCTCCTGATGCGCCTTGACGATCTCCGGGTCCAGCAGCAGGCGGGCGGTCAGGTCTTTGGAGATCTCACCGGCCATGTAGTCGCGCTGCACACTGTTGACGGTGGGGTTCTTGTTGGCGTTCTCCTGCTTGACTTCCTCGTTCTGGCACTCGATCAGGCTCAGGATGCGCTCATCGGTGGTGTTGGTCTGGCGCTTCAGGCTCTGGATATAGCGGTAGGTGATATAATGGCGGGCGATGTCGTGCGCCTTCATGTCCATCAGCTTGTTCTCGACCATATCCTGGATCTCTTCCACGCTGACGGCGCGGTTGAGCGCCTGGCACTGCTCCGTGACGTCGTCGGCGATCTGGTTGATCTGCTCGCGGGTCAGGCGGCTCTTGCCGCCCACGGAATCACTGGCCTTGGTAACAGCGGTGATGATCTTGGTGATATCGAACGGGACCTCGGACCCGTTGCGCTTGATGATCTTCATGGCGTTCCTCCATCTTTCTGTCGCGTTGTGGTTTTCTGCCGCAGTTCAAACGGGCGTCTCCCGGAACAGGAGCCGCCCGCAGATCTTCTGAAATGCGTTCATCGGAATGTGATTCTATGATATCACTATTTAGTGATATGTCAATGGGAAAACCACTACATTTTGTGCTTCGTCGCTTTCGCCAAAAATCCGGGAAGATTTTCGGAGCAAAATTTGAGACCGGAGGGCTTGACAAATCGCACAAGAAAAGTATCTGCATTCCGGCCCGTAATATCCGTCTGTATCTATACGCAGGCCTTATATTATTACATTATATAGGGAGAGAAAGCAGAAAATAAACTGTTGTATCCATCGCGTCAAAGGAGAGGCAAGTTTCACGCAAAAAACTGGTAAAAAGGCCGAACCGAGAAAAAAGGGCAAAAAAGTTGAAAAAAGGGGTTGCCAAACGGGCGGGTGTATGGTATTATACTTGAGCGCCAAGCGCTGAGACAAAAGAATGACTTCCGAAGTCCCAGCTGAGAAGCGAAAGAAAAGAACCAATAGACGCTGAAAGATTCCAGTCAGTTCTGAGAAATCTGAAGCGATCCAAGTTCAGAACGTTCGAAACGCTTCGAAAAAAGTGCTTGACAAAAAATCACTTCTGTGATAAAATAATCAAGCTGTCAGCCGGTTGGCTGAGGCGCACAGGACCTTGAAAATTGAACAATATCGAAAAACTTGTAACGGAACCTATTTTCGTGTTGGAAAAACACGGTAAACAATTCCAAACAAAGTAATTCACACAGGACGCAAGCGATTGCGTACTGAGCGAAAAAGATTTAACACTTTTTAAGTGATAAATATCATTTATAAAGAGTTTGATCCTGGCTCAGGACGAACGCTGGCGGCGCGCCTAACACATGCAAGTCGAACGAGCAAAGAGGAGCTTGCTTCTCTGAGCGAGTGGCGAACGGGTGAGTAACGCGTGAGGAACCTGCCTCAAAGAGGGGGACAACAGTTGGAAACGACTGCTAATACCGCATAAGCCCACGGGTCGGCATCGACCAGAGGGAAAAGGAGCAATCCGCTTTGAGATGGCCTCGCGTCCGATTAGCTAGTTGGTGAGGTAATGGCCCACCAAGGCGACGATCGGTAGCCGGACTGAGAGGTTGAACGGCCACATTGGGACTGAGACACGGCCCAGACTCCTACGGGAGGCAGCAGTGGGGAATATTGCACAATGGGGGAAACCCTGATGCAGCGACGCCGCGTGGAGGAAGAAGGTCTTCGGATTGTAAACTCCTGTTGTTGAGGAAGATAATGACGGTACTCAACAAGGAAGTGACGGCTAACTACGTGCCAGCAGCCGCGGTAAAACGTAGGTCACAAGCGTTGTCCGGAATTACTGGGTGTAAAGGGAGCGCAGGCGGGAAGACAAGTTGGAAGTGAAATCCATGGGCTCAACCCATGAACTGCTTTCAAAACTGTTTTTCTTGAGTAGTGCAGAGGTAGGCGGAATTCCCGGTGTAGCGGTGGAATGCGTAGATATCGGGAGGAACACCAGTGGCGAAGGCGGCCTACTGGGCACCAACTGACGCTGAGGCTCGAAAGTGTGGGTAGCAAACAGGATTAGATACCCTGGTAGTCCACACCGTAAACGATGATTACTAGGTGTTGGAGGATTGACCCCTTCAGTGCCGCAGTTAACACAATAAGTAATCCACCTGGGGAGTACGACCGCAAGGTTGAAACTCAAAGGAATTGACGGGGGCCCGCACAAGCAGTGGAGTATGTGGTTTAATTCGACGCAACGCGAAGAACCTTACCAAGTCTTGACATCCTGCGACGGACATAGAAATATGTCTTTCCTTCGGGACGCAGAGACAGGTGGTGCATGGTTGTCGTCAGCTCGTGTCGTGAGATGTTGGGTTAAGTCCCGCAACGAGCGCAACCCTTATGGTCAGTTACTACGCAAGAGGACTCTGGCCAGACTGCCGTTGACAAAACGGAGGAAGGTGGGGATGACGTCAAATCATCATGCCCTTTATGACTTGGGCTACACACGTACTACAATGGCGTTAAACAAAGAGAAGCAAGACCGCGAGGTGGAGCAAAACTCAGAAACAACGTCCCAGTTCGGACTGCAGGCTGCAACTCGCCTGCACGAAGTCGGAATTGCTAGTAATCGTGGATCAGCATGCCACGGTGAATACGTTCCCGGGCCTTGTACACACCGCCCGTCACACCATGAGAGCCGGGGGGACCCGAAGTCGGTAGTCTAACCGCAAGGAGGACGCCGCCGAAGGTAAAACTGGTGATTGGGGTGAAGTCGTAACAAGGTAGCCGTAGGAGAACCTGCGGCTGGATCACCTCCTTTCTAAGGAGTCAGGCAGGAAGAAAGCATCGAAGATGGTTTCTTTCTGGAACAGGTGACAGAGACAAGTAGAGTAGATATTGTTCGATTTTGAGGGCCCTGAAAAGGGAACTCAAAGACGTACCTTGAAAACTGAATAATAACTGCGAAACAAAGATTATAGTAAGTTCTTTTTAAGAAATATTACAATTTCAAAAGGAAGGGTAACATAATCTTCGTTGGCAAGAGAGAATCAAGAGGATACCAAATGTTCTTGAAAGAACGTTTGAAAGGTCAAGCGAACAAGGGCGCAGGGCGAATGCCTTGGCACTGGGAGCCGATGAAAGACGTGATAAGCTGCGATAAGCTTCGGGGAGCTGCAAATAAGCATTGATCCGGAGATTTCTGAATGAGGAAACTCACCTGGGTTCATACTCAGGTACGATCTACTGAACTTCAAAATAGGTAGATCGAGGGAACCGCCTGAACTGAAACATCTAAGTAGGGCGAGGAAGAGACATCAAACGAGATTCCGTAAGTAGTGGCGAGCGAACGCGGAAGAGGGCAAACCGGGAGTCGAAAGACTTCCGGGGTACGGACTGCATTTAAGACTTGAGTTGTTAACCGAACGGCATGGGAAGGCCGGTCAGAGAGTGTGAGAACCACGTAGGTGAAAATGACAAGAGCTGAGCAAGTTCCAGAGTACGGCCAGACACGTGAAACCTGGTCGGAAGATGGGGGGACCACCCTCCAACCCTAAATACTACCCAGTGACCGATAGCGTATAGTACTGTGAAGGAAAGGTGAAAAGCACCCCGGGAGGGGAGTGAAAAAGAACCTGAAACCCTGTGCCTACAAGCACCTAGAGCACGTCAAAGTGTGATAGGGTACTTTTTGTAGAACGGTCCGGCGAGCGATTGTATGCAGCAAGGTTAAGGTCTTCAGGACTGGAGCCGAAGCGAAAGCGAGTTTGAAAAGGGCGTTAAGTTGCATACAATGGGCCCGAAACCGGGTGACCTACCCATGGTCAGGTTGAAGTGGAAGTAAAATTCCATGGAGGACCGAACCGACCTCCGTTGAAAAGGCGGCGGATGAACTGTGGGTAGCGGAGAAATTCCAATCGAACCCGGAGATAGCTGGTTCTCCCCGAAATAGTTTTAGGACTAGCCTCAGGTTAGATATCTGGAGGTAAAGCACTGAATAGCCTAGCGGCCGAGAGGTTAGCGAAGCTTATCAAACTCAGAATGCCAGAATATTGATGCCTGGGAGTCAGACAGTGTCAGATAAATGTCATTGTCAAAAGGGAAACAGCCCAGATCTACAGCTAAGGTCCCAAAGTCAGGTTAAGTGGAAAACGATGTGAAGATACGCAGACAACCAGGATGTTGGCTCAGAAGCAGCCACTCATTCAAAGAGTGCGTAATAGCTCACTGGTCGAGCGTCTTTGCGCGGAGAATTTAACGGGGCTAAACCTGGCACCGAAGCTTAGGCAATGTAGTAATACGTTGGGTAGGGGAGCGTTGTATACGCGGCGAAACAGTAGCGCAAGCGGCTGTGGAGTGTATAGAAGTGAGAATGCCGGAATGAGTAGCGCGAATGCAGTGAGAATCTGCATGGCCGAAAGCCTCAGGTTTTTGGAGGAAGGTTCGTCCGCTCCAAGTTAGTCGGGAGCTAAGGTGAGGCCGGAAGGCGTAGCCGATGCACAGACGGTAGAGATTCCGTCACCACCAAAAGAGTTAAGCACAGGGACACATAAGAAGTCTCAGAGCCGGGTGTTGGTTCCGGTAGAGATCGAGGGAAAATAGTACCGAAGTCTGGGATGGAAGATGGCGAGAAAAGCTGTGTGGATTTCTGAGGTGCCCGTACCGCAAACCGACACAGGTAGGTAGGAAGAAGATTCTAAGGCCAACGGGAGAAGGGTTGTTAAGGAACTCGGCAAATTGACCCCGTAACTTCGGGAGAAGGGGTGCTCCAGAGATGGAGCCGCAGAGAATCGGCCCAAGCAACTGTTTACCAAAAACACAGGTTTGTGCTAAATCGAAAGATGACGTATACGAGCTGACGCCTGCCCGGTGCTGGAAGGTTAAGAGGAGATGTGCAAGCATTGAATCGAAGCCCCAGTGAACGGCGGCCGTAACTATAACGGTCCTAAGGTAGCGAAATTCCTTGTCAGGTAAGTTCTGACCCGCATGAAAGGCGTAATGATTTGGGCACTGTCTCAACAGCCCGCCCGGCGAAATTGTAGTACCGGTGAAGATGCCGGTTACCCGCGACAAGACGGAAAGACCCCATGGAGCTTTACTGTAGCCTAATATTGGGTTTCGATGTTGCATGCACAGGATAGATGGGACTCTGGGAAGTGATCGCTTTGGCGGTCATGGAGAGGACGTTGGGATACCATCCTTGCGATATTGGAATTCTAACCTGCGGCTCTGAATCGAGTCGGGGGACATTGTTAGGTGGGCAGTTTGACTGGGGCGGTCGCCTCCTAAAGAGTAACGGAGGCGTTCAAAGGTTCGCTCAGCTTGAACGGAAATCAAGCAAAAGAGTGCAAACGCAGAAGCGAGCCTAACTGCGAGACTGACGGGTCGAGCAGTAACGAAAGTTGGAGTTAGTGATCCGGTGGTATGTGAGTGGAAATGCCATCGCTCAACGGATAAAAGTTACCCTGGGGATAACAGGCTGATCTCCCCCAAGAGTCCACATCGACGGGGAGGTTTGGCACCTCGATGTCGGCTCATCGCATCCTGGGGCTGTATTCGGTCCCAAGGGTTTGGCTGTTCGCCAATTAAAGCGGTACGCGAGCTGGGTTCAGAACGTCGTGAGACAGTTCGGTCCCTATCTGTCGTGGGCGCAGGATATTTGATGGGAGCTGTCCCTAGTACGAGAGGACCGGGACGGACGTACCTCTGGCGCACCAGTTGTTCCGCCAGGAGCATAGCTGGGCAACTACGTACGGATCGGATAAACGCTGAAAGCATCTAAGCGTGAAGCCGACCCAAAGATAAGATATCCCATTGCTTAAAGCAAGTAAGATCCCTTGAAGACTACAAGGTTGATAGGCACGATGTGTAAGTGGAGCGATCCATTCAGCAAGTGTGTACTAATAGATCGAGGGCTTGACCACAATTCGCTTGAGACTCAAAGAGTCAACGAAAAAATGTTAGCAGTGATTATTCAGTTTTGAAGGCACGTCCTTCTAAAAAACACTGGACAAACAGTAGGCCGTATGGTATACTGAACCAGTCATATGGTCGGTGACGATGACGGTGAGGTCCCACCTGTTCCCATTCCGAACACAGTAGTTAAGCTCACTCGTGCCCAAGATAGTTAGCTGGAAACGGCTTGTGAAAATAGGTAGTCGCCGACTTGATCGAAACGCTCTAAGAGAAATCTTAGGGCGTTTTTGTTGCACTTTGGGACCCGCTCTGGTAGAATGAAAGAAACGACCGTAAGGGAGGTGCCGGAAATGGATGGGGTCATGTGTCTGCTGCCCTTTGCCGTGTGTTTTGTGGGCTTTCTTGCTGCCGCGAAGGTGACGAAAAAGAAAAAGCGGATTCTGGCTGCGGCCGGAGTCGTGCTGTTTCTGGCAGCTGCATTCGGCTCGCTGGCCGTTTACCGGAATCAAAAGATCACGAAGCCCATCCGGGACAGCGAGCTGCTCGCAGTGGCAGAACTGCGTTTGGACGCGTTCCTGGGGGATGCAGAGCTGAACGATTTCCAGACCGACCGTCTGACCGAGCTGTATGGTGCACTGGGACACTATCTGAACAGCCTGGTCTATCTGCCCTGCATCAACCAGGACACATTTGATGCGGGTACTCAGGATGTGATCCTGCAATTCGGAACGGAGGAAGAGGTAAAACTCTGGCTGGCGTTCTATCCCGACCGCCGGATCTGCCTCGTGAACGGGAAAAAGGCCTATGTTTTTCCAGGTGGAACGGCCGCTTACCAGAAGATCGAAGCGATCCTGGCCTCGAACAGCGTACAGACCACTGTGACCATCACGGCACTGGATGCGGCAAACGACCACCTGATGGCTTCGGATGCAGAGGGAAAAGAGTATGTAATCCACGGCATCTCAGGAAAGCTGCGGACGCGGGACGAAGAGCAGGTGGACGTCAAGGCGCTTTCGGCAGGCGATACGCTGACCGTTCTTTCGGATGGCGCGGCTCTTCTGAGCGCCCCCAGTCAGTTTGCGCATATTTATAAGATCTATTGGGAGAAATAAATGGACATTTTACCTATTGAAACACCTCGCTTGCTGCTCCGGCAGTTTGCGGTAGAGGATGCCGAAGATGTATTTGCAATTTTTTCGGACGAGCAGACCACGCTGGACTGCGGAGGCTACCATGCCTTTGATGCGATGGATGAGGAATATGGCCGCTTGATGCAGAAATTTGCGGGGCAGACCCGATACAGTGTGGTGGAAAAGAAGACCGGGCGGGTCGTTGCAGTGATTTCGATGATGGACGCCGGACGGGCTGTTCCGGGCTGGGACCTGGGCATTGAAGTTGCACCGGATGCCCGCCGGAAGGGATACGCACGTGAAGCATTGGCCGCGGTGGTGCGGACCTATTTTGAACAGACGGATACCGTGCTGTTCACTGGAGGACACTATGCTTATAATACGGCGTCCGGTGCGCTGCTGAAACAGCTGGGGTTCGTCTATGAGGGTGTGGAGCACAAAGCGATGTGCCATGCCGAACGCGGCCCGACTGACCTGGTGTGCTATTTCCTGGAAAAAGAATGAATGCCGCGCGATTTCCGCTGTCTCTTCTTCAAGAGGCGGCGGATTTTTTTATGCAAAAGCCTTGCATCTGGCCCACCGGTGCGGTATGCTTAACCAATAGAGCTCGCAGGGGGAGGGAAACCGGGATGGATATGGAAGAGATCCAGTATCTGCTGGGCAGTGCGATCTTTGCACGGGCAAAAAAATATGTGAAACGCATCGAATCGTATGAATGCAAGACCGAAGAGAATGGGGTCCGGCATCTGAGCGCAGAGGTGGAGGGCAGCGGAGACGATCTGTATGAGACTGAGGCATGGCTGCGCCAGAACGGCAGCTTTGTCAGCGCGAGCTGTACCTGCCCCTATAATGACAATGGCAACGGCCTGTTCTGCAAACATATCGGGGCGCTTCTGCTGTATGACCAAAAAGAAACGGCGCAGACGCAGAAATCGTGTCCCTCCAAGATCGGCCTCACCGCGATCCCAGGCGTCGTGCGGGGCACGGCCAACCTGCCCGAAGAGCCGGAACCAGCCCGGAAGGACAGCTATGCCTCCGGGTTGCAAATGCTGTTCGGGCGGAAATGGCGGGGCGATGAGCCAGAATCGGACCCGGAGGCCCGCGCCCTGCTGCGCACTTATCGGGAAGGAGAGCTCTCCGAAGTGGAGGACAGCATCCTGCCCCAGCGCACCGGCTTTGTGGAGCTGGAACCGGAACTGACCGTGCTGCAGGGCGGCACACCCTGGCTGCGGCTCCGCATCTCGGACGGCGGACGGCCCTATGTGGTCAAGAGCCTGGAGGAACTGCTGTCGCATATTGAAAACAACCAGGTTGTCAGCTACGGAAAATCGCTGGCGTTCCAGCACCGGTGGGATGCCTTTACGCCGGAGGCCCGGCAGCTGCTGAACCTGCTGCGGCGGGAGATCATCAACCGGCAGCAGCTGGAAACGCGGGGCTATACCACAAGCCGCTACGCGGAGACCGGCCCGGCCGGCGGCATCACGCTGACGGGAGAGGCTTTTGACGCCCTTGTGAACCTGTATGCCGACCGGCACGAGCTGGGCGGCTATGCCTTAAAGGAAGGCATCCCCTCCCTGACGATCCAGGTGGAACGGCGGCGCGGCGGTGTGCAGATCAACGTGCGGCCGTCGCTGGGTTCGATCAAAGGGCTGGATTTTGATTACCTTTACAGCGAGGATACCATCTGGCGGCTGGATCGTGCGGCCACCGCCCGGATGCTGCCTGCGTTCCGGGGGCTGAGCGGAAGAAATCTGTTCTTTACGAGCGGGGACGCCACGGCTTTTTGCAGCTATGTGCTGCCGGAACTGGGCCGCTATGTGACCATCGAAGACCCGGAACGGCTGCTGCTGAACCAGATCCCGCTGGCGCCGGTGACGCAGTTCTATCTGGATGCGCCGCAGATGGGGACCGTGAGCGCCCATCTGGAATTTTTGTACGGCGAGGATCGCGTGACGCCCTTTGCTCCGCCGCCGCAGGGCCTGCTGCGGGATGCCCGCACTGAGAACCGCGCTGCCCGCCTGCTTGGCCGGTATTTGCAGCCGGGCGTGGGGCCGATGCAGTACAACGCATCCGAGGAGGAATCGGTCTACCGCTTTCTGGACGAGGGCGTCCCGGTGCTGATCAATGAGGGCGAAGTCTACCTGACCGATGCGTTCCGCAATCTGCAGGCCCCGCCGCCGAAGATCTCGGTGGGGGTGTCGGTGCATGGAAGCGTCCTCGACCTGGAAGTGGACACCGGTGCGTTTCCGGTGGGGGAGCTGAAGGCCCTGCTGAAGTCGCTCCACCAGAAAAAACGCTACCACCGCCTGCGGGATGGCCGCCTGCTCAAGCTGGACGAGGAGTTCGAAGGGCTGGACGAGCTGAACGAGACGCTGGAACTCTCCGGGGTCAAGCTGAGCAAGAACCACGCGGAACTGCCTCTTTACCGGGCACCGAGTCTGGACCGGGCGCTGTCGGGGCAGAGCGGGATCCACTTCAACCGCGACGATGCGTTCCGGCGGATCAGCCGCAGCTTCCATGCGGTAAAGGACAGCGAGTATACTCCACCTGCTTCCCTACAAAAAGTATTGCGAAAGTACCAGCGCGATGGCTACCGCTGGCTGCGGACGCTGGACGGCTACGGCATGGGCGGCATTCTGGCCGATGATATGGGCCTGGGCAAAACGGTGCAGGTGCTGAGCTACCTGCTCTCCATCAAGGAGCTGGGGGAGGAGGCCCTGCCCAGTCTCATCGTCTGCCCAGCGTCGCTGGTGCTGAACTGGGCCGAAGAGTGCCAGAAGTTCACGCCGGAGCTGCGCTGTATCGTTGTGGACGGCGGCGCAGCCCACCGCGCGGCTCTGGCCGAACAGTGGGAGGGAGCAGACCTTGTGGTGACGAGCTACGACCTGCTCCGCCGCGACGAGGCGCTGTATGCAGACCGGAAATTCTATGCCTGCATCCTGGATGAGGCGCAGGCCATCAAGAACCATACCACCCAGAAATACAAGGCCGTGTGCCGGGTGAACAGCCGGGTGCGCTTTGCGCTGACCGGTACGCCGGTGGAAAACCGGCTGGGTGAGCTGTGGAGCATCTTCTCCTTCCTGATGCCGGGTTATCTGCCGCCCTACAAGAGCTTCTGCACCCGGTTCGAAAAGCCCATCGTGCAGGAGAACGACCCGACGGCGGTGCGGCGGCTGAACCAGCTGACCGGGCCGTTCATCCTCCGCCGCATGAAGGCGGAGGTGCTGAAAGAGCTGCCGCCCAAGACCGAGAACATCTACCGCATCGAGCTGGAAGAAGAACAGCGCAAGCTCTATCTGGCGGCGGTGCTGGATGCCCGCGAAAAGCTCAAGGCGGCCAAACCCGAAGACAAGATGGCCGTGTTTGCCGTGCTGATGCGGCTGCGGGAGATCTGCTGCGACCCGCACCTCATCGCTGACAACTGGGAGGGCGGCAGCGCCAAGCTGGACGCCTGCACCGAGCTGGTGACCTCCGCCGTGGAGGGCGGGCACCGCATCCTGCTGTTTAGCCAGTTCACCTCCATGCTGGACCTGCTGGCCAAACGTCTGGATGAAGCAGGCATCAGCCACTTCACGCTGCAGGGCTCGACCCCGAAGCCGGTCCGCGCCGAACTGGTGCGGCGGTTCAACGGGGGCGAGGTGAGCGTTTTCCTCATCTCGCTGCGGGCGGGCGGCACCGGCCTGAATCTGACCGCCGCTGACATCGTCATCCACTACGACCCGTGGTGGAACGTGGCAGCGCAGAACCAGGCCACCGACCGTGCCTACCGCATCGGCCAGCAGAACCCGGTGCAGGTGTACAAGCTCATTGCACAGGATACCATTGAAGAAAAGATCGTTGCATTGCAGCAGGCCAAGCAGTCGCTGGCCGAGACGGTGACGGGCAGCGCCGACGGCGCGATCCTGTCGATGAAGCCGGAAGAGCTGCTGGAATTGTTGGAGGTGCCGGAACCATGAACTTTGCGATTTTTGCACGGCCGGTCGTGACCATTTACGACCTGACCGAAACGACGAAGGAAAGCGACGCGGGGGTCGTCTCCACCATCGGGGACGAGGGCCTGTATGGGCAGGTCTGCCAGGTGCGCACAGCCCCCGGCGGCGTGACGGCAGAGGGCGTAACGCTGCCGGAGGAGATGGCTGAGGTGGTCAGCTTTTACGGCTATCACGGCTATGTGTTCGCATCGGAGCTGCGGTTCTGCGGGGAAGCGGAACTGCGGAGCTACCTTGCCGCCGAATGGGTGATGGCGGGCCGCGCGACCGATGTGCTGACCCTGCCCAAGGTGCAGGGCGTCCGGCTGCTGGAGCTGGAGCGCGGGGCGCTGCTGCGCCGCCTGCCCGAAGAGACCCCTCATGACGGCTGGGCGCTGGTCCGGCTCGTGGATGGCCGGACCGGCTATGTCCGGGCTGTGGCGCTGGAGCCGGTGCGCTGGCCGATGACGGCGGTGCTCACCCAGCAGGCAGGCCGCCGCTTCGACGAGGCACTGGCACTGGCCGAGGGGTGCAGGCCCGAAGAGCTTGTGCCCCGTGCCCTTGACCGCTGGTACGGCGGCAGCGAGGAAGCGTTCCGGAATGCGCTGGCCGAGCAGGCCAAACGGTATCTGGGCACAGAGTACCGCTGGGGCGGCAAGTCGGGCCGGGGCATCGACTGCTCCGGCCTCGTGAGCAGCGCCTACATGCAGTGCGGCGTCCTCATCTACCGGGACGCCCGTCTCGTGGAGGGCTGGCCCATGCACGAGATCCCGAAGGAACAGGTCCGGCGCGGCGATGCGCTCTACTTCCCCGGCCACATCGCGCTCTATCTGGGCGAGGGGCGGTACATCCACTCCACCGGTGCCGCGGGGAGCGGCGGCGTGGTGCTCAACAGCCTGGACCCGGACGACCCGCTCTACCGGGAAGATCTGGTGAAGAGCCTGTATGCGGTGGGAAGTTTGTTTTGAACCCGCTCCGTCTCGCTCCACCTGTCAGCTCCCCCGAAGGGGGCGCTTTGGGCAAAGCCGGGAACGCTGCACGGACTGCCAAGGCCTCTCCTACAAGGAGAGGCGGCATTGCGAAGCCATGACGGAGAGGTTGTACGAAGGAACGATAGCAGAAAGGACGATACGTTATGAAAGTCTTTGATCTCCATTGTGATACCCTGAGCGAACTGCGCTATGCCGAGCGGCGGGGCGAAGCCAAGAGCTTTGCAACCAATGATCTGCACATTGATCTGGAAAAGCTGCATAAGGGCGACTACATGCTGCAATGCTTTGCCGCCTTTGTGAACCTGAGCGACCCGACCCCCGGCGCAGACCCGCTGGTGACGGCGCTGGAAGAGGTGGATGTGTTCAAGCGGATCATGGCGAAGTATTCCGACCAGATCGCGCCGGTCTACCGCCCGGAGGACATCCGCCGCAACGCGCAGGCCGGAAAGATCAGCGGAATGCTGACCATCGAGGAGGGCGGCTGCTGCAAGGGCAGCCTGGGTGTGCTGCGGCAGATGTATGAGCTGGGTGCCCGCATGATGACCTTGACCTGGAACCACGAAAACGAGCTGGCCAGCCCCAATGTGGTGCCCGGCGGGGGCGGGGACATCTGGCCCTGCAAGCCCAACACCGAGACCGGCCTGAAGGAGCGCGGGTTTGAATTTCTGGCCGAGATGGAGCGCCTGCACATGATCGTGGACGTGAGCCACCTGTCCGACCGGGGGTTCTGGGATATCGCGGAGCACAGCACCCGCCCCTTTGCGGCCAGCCACTCCAACTGCCGCGCTCTGGCACCCCACTGCCGCAACCTGACCGACGAGATGATCCGCGTCATGGCCGAAAAGGGCGGTCTCGTGGGCCTGAACTACTGCTCCGGCTTCCTGGATGACCAGCCGCGCCCGGAACTCTGCCGCAGCACCACGGCTCTGATGGCCCGGCACGCAGCCCATTTCAAGCAGGTGGGCGGCATTGAGATCATCGGCCTGGGCAGCGACTTTGACGGCATCGGCGGCAAGCTGGAAATGGGCGACTGCTCCAAACTTCCGCTGCTGGCCGACGCGCTGCGGAAGGAAGGCTTCACCGAGGACGAGGTGGAGCAGATCTTCTTCCGCAACGCCCAGCGCTTCTTCGAGAAAAATCTGTAAATAGAAAGGGAAAGATTCCGAAATGGATAAAAATATGACGCTGGAAAAGCGGATCGCGGCCGAGCTGTACTCCTATCAGGGCAAGATGAGCGTTTTTGTGGACGACCTGCAGGGCCGCACGGTCGAGATCGGGGCCGATGAAGCGTTCGAGACGGCCTCGACCATCAAGGCATTCATCCTGGCGGCGCTGTATCTGCAGGTCAGCCGGGGCAAGGCCAGCCTGGACGAGCGCATCACCTACGAGGAAAGCCAGTTCGTGGACGGCTCCGGTATGCTGCGGGCGCTGGGTGTGGGCGCAGCGCTCAAGGTGAAGGACACCGCCACCATGATGATCATCTGCTCGGACAACATCGCCACCAATATGATCATCGACTATCTGGGGCTGGATACGATCAACGCCTGCATCCGGGAGCTGGGCTTTGCCCACACGGTGCTGCACAATCCGCTCCACTTTGACCGCTACCGCGACCTTGGCACCACTACCCCCCGCGATTACGCGGCGCTGTTTGCGCAGGTGGCAAAGGGCACCCTCGTCAGCAGAGAGGCCAGCGCGGAGATGCTGACCATCTTCCGCCAGCAGCACTACAATACCATGCTGACCCACGATTTCCCGCAGTTCTATCTGGACTGCGAGGAGACCGGCGAACCGGAACGCATCTGGGTGGCCAGCAAGAGCGGCAGCATGAACGCCTGCCGCAACGACGGCGGTATCGTCCACACCCCTTACGGCGAGTATGTCATCGTGCTGATGAACAAAGACTTCCATGATATCATCGAGTACAACGACCACCCCTCCATGGTCTACGGTGCCCGCGTCTCCCGGATGATCCTGGACCAGATCCTGGCCTGCGAGGGCAGACTGTATCTGGACTGACCCGTTCGCGGTGCCCCGTCGGCTCCTCCCGGAGGAACCGGCCGTGAAAAACCGAAAAAATATACAATGACGTGAAAAATAGAGGGAAACATGACAGAAAGTATAACGATCTCCCCGCTGATGCTGGTCTTCCTGATGTGCATGACCGGCTTTGCGGGCTTTGTGGACTCGGCAGCGGGCGGCGGCGGACTCATCAGCCTGCCGGCCTACCTGTTTGCGGGGCTCCCGGCCCACTACACCTACGGCACCAACAAATTCAGCGCCGCCTGCGGCACCACCTTTGCCACGGCGCAGTTTTTCCAAAAGGGTGCCATGAACATCAAAGTGGGCCTGCTGGCAGCAGCGGGCAGCTTTGTGGGCAGTGCCCTTGGCTCCCACATCGTGCTGCTGCTCAGCGATGAGGCGCTGCGGGCCATGATGCTCGTCATCCTGCCCATCGCGGCCGTGCTCATCCTGTGGCGGCGGAATCTGCCGGACGAGAACCGCGACGACGGCACCCTGACGGCCAAAAAAGCCGTGCTGGCTCTGGCCATCGGTCTGGGCATCGGCCTGTACGATGGCATCTTCGGCCCCGGCACCGGGACCTTTGCCATCATCGCCTTTACCACTCTGATGGGCTTTGACCTGCGCACGGCAGGCGGCAACGCCAAGGTGCTCAACCTTGCCAGCAACTACGCCAGTCTGGTCACCTACCTGATGAACGGGCTGGTGGTCTTTTCGGTGGGCATCCCCTGCGCCGTCAGCGGCATCGTGGGCAACCTGCTGGGGTCGCATTTTGCCCTGAAGAACGGCGCCAAGTTCATCCGCCCCATGATGCTCGTGGTGCTGGTGCTCCTGCTGGGCAAGCTCGTTTCGGACGCGGTGTTGTAAAATGATACATAAATTAATCAAAAAACTGGTTCTGGCGTGGGACCCGGATTTCACAAAACTGACGCCGGAAGAAGCAAAGCTCCTGAATGAGGCGGAAAACGACGAATTTGTGGACGCGGAAGACATCGACTGGTCCCAGATAGGCGCATAAACAAAAAAACGAGGAACTGCACAAAACAGTTCCTCGTTTTTGCGTCTGAGGGTTACAGATCCAGCGTCAGGGCCTTGTCGAAGAAGGCGATGCCGAAAGCGCCTGGGCCGGCGTGGGTGCCGATGACACAGCCGATCTGGCGGACCAGCAGGTCTTCCTGCTGCAGGTTGTCGCGCAGGTAGGCCTGGATGGGCGTCACCTCACGGGGGGAGACGGTGTAACCGGCCAGCGCCGGGAAGGCGGGGGTGATGCCGCCCATCTCCTCGACCTTCTTGAACAGGGCCACGTAGGCGCCGGGCAGGCCGCGGGCCTTGCCTGCCATAGCGACCTTGCCGTCCTGGATGGTGATAAGGGGCTTGATGCCCAGCATCCCGCCTGCGACGGCTACGGCAGCGGGCAGGCGGCCGCCCTTGCGCAGGTACTTCAGGTCGTCGATGGCGGCCACAAGGTGCAGGTGCTCCTTGGCGTGCTCCAGAATGGCGGCGATCTGACCGGCCGTTTTGCCGGAATCCCGCAGCTGGACGGCCAGGCGAACGAGCAGGGCTTCGCTCAGGCAGACGTGTCCGCTGTCCACAAAGAGGACGTTGTCCACATTGGCCATGTCGGCGGCCAACTTGGCGCACTGATAGGTGCCGGACAGTGCGTGGGACAGGAAGATGCCGATGACCTCGTCCCCAGCGGCAGCGGCTTCGAGGAAGAAGTTCTCGAACAGTTCCGGGCTGGGCTGGCTGGTGGTGGGCAGCTTGCGGCACCCGGCCAGGATCTCATAGTAGGCGGAGGGGGTCATGTCCACGCCATCCCGCAGGACGGTGCCGTCCTCCAGCGTGACGTTCAGGGGGATGACGGTCACGCCCAGCTGCTCGGCTTCGGCGGGCAGGATGTCGGACGCAGAATCGGTGAGAATACGGATCATAAATACAATACCTCCGAGGGTCGTGGCCGTAAAACGACCAATTCATCAGAAAAGTCGTGGGAATTATACCAGATGCAGAGGGAAAAAGTCAATTGTTTGAGCAAAAATTTCTTCGCATTTTCGCAAAACAGCTCCGCGGCTTGCGCAAATGGGGGCGGATGTGGTACAATGTCCGCCGATGGGAGGGCTGTGCGTGAAAGAAAAACAGGAACCGGCCGTGTTCTGGAAAACGTTCGGTCTGGCGGCACTGCTCTGGGCTGCGCTGGCAGCGGGGTCTGAACTGCTGTTTCCATCGTCGGCTGCGGCCCCGGCGGGGGCGGCAGGTCTCCTGCGCAGCTGTCTGGTGCTGCCGGTGGCGGAGGAACTGGTCTTTCGCGGGGCCGCGCTGCGGCTGCTGCGTCCGCTGGGGCGGAATGCGGCCATCCTGGGGCAGGCGGTGCTGTTTGCAGCGCTGCATGGCAGTCTGCGGGCCAAAGCGTACGCGCTGGGGATGGGGCTGCTCTTCGGATGGGCGGCAGACCGGTCGAAAAGCCTTCTGCCCGGCATCCTGCTGCATATCCTGAACAATGGGGCCGTGCTGGCCCGCTGCCTGGCAGAAAGGGGAACACCATGACCGATTATGAACTGATGGGCGCGGCGCTGGCCGAAGCCGAACAGGCCGCTGCGCTGGGCGAAGTACCGGTGGGGGCCGTCATCGCGAAGGACGGCGAGATCATCGCGTCGGCCCACAATACGCGGGAGACCGAGAAAAATGCCCTCCACCATGCCGAGCTGCTGGCCATTGATGCGGCCTGCAAAAAGCTGGGCGGCTGGCGGCTGTGGCAGTGTGAGCTGTTCGTGACGCTGGAACCCTGCCCCATGTGCAGCGGGGCCATCCTCAACAGCCGTATCCGGCGGGTGGTCTACGGGGCGGCAGACACGAAAGCGGGCTGCTGCGGGTCGGTGACCGACCTGTTCGCCCTGCCGTTCAATCACCACCCGGCGGTGGAAAACGGGCTGCGGGCCGAGGAAGCACAGGCGCTGTTGCAGGCGTTTTTCCTCCGGCTGCGGGAGGAGCGGGCCGGCAAACCCCGCTGGAGACCGCCTGTGACAAAGTGAAAATTGAAAAAAGTGGGAACTGCGTGAAAAAGTCTGCGGTTCCCACTTTCTTTTTTCGAGAAATTGTGCTATATTATTCAATGGAAACTTGTCGAAACCACACACAATCGTTCCCAGGCACGCCGCAGGACCGGACTTGACCGGAAGAAGTGAGCAGAGCGCTGTTCTGGGGAGCGTGGAACGGCAGTTCCTCCTGCCTGTGCGGATTTTTGCGCGGGCAGAGAACAAGCGACAGGAGGGCTGACTCTTGTACGATGACGAATTTGAGCTGACATTCAATCTGCAGGACGAGGACGCCGCACCGGTGGAGCTGCCCAAGGCAGCGGAAGAGGCCGGACCGGAAGCCCCGGCTGAAACGCGGGAACCCGCAGCCGATGAGGAACCGACCATCGTGCTGCCGGACCGCAGGCCGGAGCCAGCCGCAGAAGCGGCAGCGCCGGACATGCCGCAGCTGGAAGCACCCGCAGCACCCGAACCGCAGCCGGAGGCACCGCCCCGGCCTGCCAACGGGCGGTGTGTGCTGATCTCCGGCGGCGACCGGGGCATCGGCGCAGCGGCAGCGCGGGCGTTTTACGCGGCGGGCGACCGTGTGGCGGTGTTCTACCACACCAACGCCGACGCGGCGGCGGCTCTGGAACAGGAGCTGCCCGGCTGCATCGCCATCCAGTGCGATGTGGCATCCCGCGCCAGCTGCGAGGTCGCATTCCATGCGGCGGAGCAGGCGCTGGGCCGGGTGGATGTGCTGGTGAGCAATGCGGGCATCGCCCAGCAGAAGCTGTTCACCGACATCACCCCCGACGAATGGCAGCATATGCTGGACGTGAACCTGACCGGTGCGTTCTACCTGTGCCAGCTGGCACTGCCGGGGATGATCCGCCGCAAGGCGGGCCGCATCCTGACGGTCAGCAGCATGTGGGGCCAGACCGGCGGCAGCTGCGAGGTCCATTATTCCGCTGCCAAAGCGGGCCTCATCGGCCTGACCAAGGCCCTCGCCAAAGAGGAGGGCCCCAGCGGCATCACCGTCAACTGTGTGGCTCCGGGTGTCATCGACACCGATATGATGGCTGCCTTTACCGCCGAGGACAAGGCGGCACTGGCCGAGGAGACCCCGGTGGGCCGTCTGGGCAGTGCGGACGAGGTGGCGAAGCTGCTGGTGTTCCTCGCCGGAGAGGATGCCGGGTACATCACCGGCCAGGTGTTCGGCGTGAACGGCGGCCTGGTGATTTGACCGGCCCGACAGCGGACAAAACTATGATACAACGTCACTTCCGGGCGGAACCACGTCCGGCGTGAAAAGGAGAGAGCGAAATGGGCATGACTTTGAAGGAACTGTTGACGAAAGGCGAAGGCACCCTGAGCGCACAGGAGGCCAAAACGCTGGCCTCGCAGTGCCGGATGGATGTGGAGACCCTCTACACCCTGTTGGAGGAGCGCGGCATCAAAGTTCTGGACAACGAGGCGGAAGAGGATGCCAGCCTGGACGTGGACAGCATCCTTGCCGAGGTGGAGAACGCCGAGGCCAACAGCGATGAGCTGGGCCTGGGCGTTGACGAGGAAGAGGAAGCCGAGGAGAACCCGGCCGACCTGAAGGCAGCGATGGATGAGCTGCTGGACGACCCCGTGAAGAACTACCTCAAGCAGATCGGTCAGATCCCGCTGCTGAGCGCAGAGCAGGAAGTGGAGCTGAGCCGCCGTATCCATGCCGGTGCCGAAGCAGCACACATCCTTCAGGCAGACCGCATCAAGTACGGTGCGCCGGAGTACATCAAGAAGAACAGCGCCCGCTTCTCGTTCGAAGAGGATGAGAACAGCCGCAGCTACAACGAGGATCTGGACGACGAGGGCGGCGAGAAGTCCACCGAGGATGCCGAGGAAAAGGCAGCGGAAGAGAAGGCTGAGGAAGAGATCGAGAACGGCCCTCTGACCGAGGAGCGCCGTCAGGAGCTGCTGAAGACCCGCCGCGACGGCCTGAACGCCCGCCGCAGCCTGAGCGAAGCTAACCTGCGTCTGGTTGTTTCCATCGCCAAGAAGCACGTGGGCCACAATCTGGCATTCCTCGACCTGATCCAGGAGGGCAACATCGGCCTCATCAAGGCCGCTGAAAAGTTCGACTGCGACCGCGGCTTCCGCTTCTCCACCTACGCCACCTGGTGGATCCGTCAGGCCATCACCCGCGCCATCGCAGACCAGGCCCGTACCATCCGCATCCCGGTGCACATGGTCGAGACCATCAACCGGATGCGGCAGGCCACCAACCAGCTGGTCTACCAGAACGGCCACGAGCCCACCCCGGAAGAGCTGGCAAAGGCCATGGATATGAGCGTCGAGCGCGTCCGCGAGATCCAGCGCATGGCGCAGGAGCCGGCCAGCCTGGAAAGCCCCGTCGGTGAGGAGGAGGATTCCTCGCTGGGCGATTTCGTCGCCGACGAAAACGCGGAGGCTCCCGGCAAGGCAGCCGACCGCGCCATGGTGGCCCAGCAGATCAATCAGGCCCTCAAGAGCCTGACCCCCCGTGAGGAGAAGGTCATCCGGCTGCGCTTCGGTCTGGACGATGGCCGCCCCCGCACGCTGGAAGAGGTCGGCCGCGATTTCGGCGTTACCCGTGAACGTGTCCGCCAGATCGAAGCCAAGGCCATCCGCAAGCTGCACAGCCGCAAGTGCCTGGCGCTGCTGAACGGTCTGATCGAGTAAGAAAGAAAACCCAAAAGAGGTCGTCACGCAGCGTGACGACCTCTTTTTGAGAAAAATCGAACTTTTTTGCAAAAACCTCTTGCCAAGCGGTGCGTTTTATGATAAACTAATTGAGCTGTGATTGTGCTGCTATAGCTCAGTTGGTAGAGCGCATCCTTGGTAAGGATGAGGTCTCCAGTTCGAATCTGGATAGCAGCTCCAGCTCAGGACACCTCGAAGCCGTTTGGCTTTGGGGTGTCTTTTTTGTTTTGTGGTTGAAATTTTTATGGTTGAATGATATAATACAACTAAAGAGAACGCTGTCCGGCAACGGTCAGCTCCTCCGTGAAGTCATAAGAATGACCGCCGAGTGTAGGAGCTTCGGGCGGTCATTTCTTATGCAGGTGTGTAAAAATAGTCCAACTGATTTGAAAGGTCACATAAACTGCACCACCAAGCAGTGCGAGCAACTGTAAGACTTCCGACAGCGTCATGGGCCATTCCCCCCTTTCGCAAAAGCGTCGGGGGAAACCATATAAGAAAATCGCCTCCCCCGCAAAAAGCGGAAGGGGCTGACCGCCTACCATATGGACAGCGTTCTCACTTGGTAGTATAACAGAAAGAAAAACAACTTTCAACCAATAAACGCGGAGCCGCAGGCCCGGTGAGGGTCTGCGGCTCTGCGTTTATGGGAAAGAGGAATCTCAGAAAAGATCGGGATCAGAAATCAACGTCGGTATCGTAGTAGCAGCACTTGAGCAGCTTCTCCATCTCCTCCTGGCTGGGCTGGCGGGGATTGGAACCGGTGCAGGCATCGCCGATGGCATTCTTGGCGATCTCCGGCAGACGCTCCAGGAAGACTTCCTCCGGAACGAAGCCCTGCTCGGCAGGATAGGAATCCGGGCCGTAGTGCTGGATGCAGTGGGGGATGTTCAGCGCGTCGTTCATGCCGCGCAGGTGTGCGATGAGCAGCTGGACCTTCTCGTCGTCATTGGCACCGCCGAGCTTCATCTCGTCGGCAATGATGCCATAGCGCTTTTTGGCTTCGGGGTCTTTGGCGTTGAACGCGATGACCTTGGGCAGATACATGGCGTTGGCTGCACCATGGATGATGTGTGCGCCGTAGTCTGCAAAGGCAGCGCCAGTCTTGTGGGCCATGGAGTGGACGATGCCCAGCAGCGCGTTGGAGAAGGCCATGCCGGCCAGGCACTGTGCGTTGTGCATCGAATCACGCTTGGCCATGTCGCCGTTGTAGCTGTCCACCAGATCGCCCTGGATCATCCGGATGGCAAAGATGGCCAGCGGGTCGGTATAATCACAGTGTGCGGTGGAGACATAAGCCTCAATAGCGTGGGTCATGGCGTCCATGCCGGTGTGTGCGACCAGCTTCTTGGGCATGGTCTCAGCCAGGTCGGGATCGACGATGGCGACGTCCGGGGTGATCTCGAAGTCGGCGATGGGGTACTTGATGCCCTTCTGGTAATCGGTGATGATGGAGAATGCGGTCACCTCGGTGGCGGTGCCGGAGGTGGAAGAGATGGCGCAGAAGTGTGCCTTGCGGCGCAGCGGCGGGATGCCGAAGACCTTGCACATCTCCTCAAAGGTGATCTCCGGGTACTCGTACTTGATCCACATGGCCTTTGCGGCGTCAATGGGGGAACCGCCGCCCATGGCGATGATCCAGTCCGGTTCGAACTTCAGCATGGCCTCGGCACCGCGCATGACGGTCTCGACCGAGGGGTCCGGCTCGATGCCTTCAAACAGCTCGACTTCCATGCCGGCTTCCTTCAGGTAGCTGACCGCACGGTCCAGGAAACCGAACCGCTTCATGGAGCCGCCGCCCACACAGATCATGGCCTTTTTGCCGGTGAAGGACTTCAGGGCTTCCAGCGCGCCCTTGCCGTGGTACAGATCGCGGGGAAGAGTAAAACGTGCCATAGGAATCTACCTCCAAATCAATTTGCTCTGAAATCGTTATGAAAATAACCAATTTGCTTAAACAAATTATACCGCAACCTGTTAAAAATTTCAATGAGCGGAATGGAGAAAGAAGCGCCGTGTTTTGGGCATTTTGATGAACTGCGGAAAACAAAAAACCACCTGAATCCCAAGGATTCAAGTGGCTTCGCTGTGGAGCTGCTATCCAGATTCGAACTGGAGACCTCATCCTTACCAAGGATGCGCTCTACCAACTGAGCTATAGCAGCAAATGGCGACCCGGATCGGGCTCGAACCGACGACCCCCAGCGTGACAGGCTGGTGCTCTAACCAACTGAGCTACCGGGCCATGATCGCTCAAGTTCGCGGCTGTTCACCGCCGGAACGTGCTTTATTATACCCGAAGAATGACTTCTTGTCAAGCAGAAATCTACAAAAACCGCAAAAAACTTTTCGGGAGAAGAGAAAAGCCGCCCGCAGGCCGAAAATGGGCAAAACAAAACGTCCGGAACGATTGCTCCGGACGTTTGTGGCAGGGGTAGTAAGTCTCGAACTCACGGCACGCGGTTTTGGAGACCGCTGCTCTACCAACTGAGCTATACCCCTAGATCTGTGCTGCATTTTCTGAATGCTTGATTATTATATAAGATTCAGCGTAAAATGTCAAGCACATTTTTTCAATTTTTTGAATTGCAGCCGCAGCAGCCGTCGCTGGCAGAGGGCAGGCTCCGGGCCAGCTGTTCCAGCGTTACGCTGTCGATATACTGGTTGATGACATCGTCCAGCCCGCTCCAGAAGGGCAGGGTGAAGCACTGCTCGGACATGGGGCACTCGTTGGTCTCGCTGCCCAGGCAGGGGATGGGGGCCACGCTGCCCTCGATGGCGCGGAGGATCTCCCCGGCGGTGTAGTCGGCGGGAGCCTTGGTCAGGCGGTAGCCGCCCTGGCTGCCGCGCTCGCTCTTGACAAGGCCGACCCGTGCCAGCGGCGTGACGATCTGTTCCAGATATTTCAGGCTGAGGTTCTGGCGCTCGCTGATCTCCTTCAGCGGGACGGTGGTGCCCGGCGCATAGCGGGCCAGTTCAGCCATCAGCCGCAGCGCATAGCGGCTTTTTGTCGAAAACTTCATAGCGATCTCTCCTTGTTCGTTTTCTTAGTATAACACGCCAAACCGATTTTGAAAAGTGAAAACGCGGCTTTCTCTTGTCGAAACAAAAAAGGTCTGGTATCATATAATAGAGAGAGTATGAGATCAGGAGATGAACCTATGATAGAGAAAATCGAACCGGCTGCAGCCATCCGCCTGCTGGATGCAGGCAAAGCGACTGCGGTGGACGTCCGGGAACCGGACGAGTTTGCGGTGGGGCACATTCCGGGAGCAAAGCTCCTGCCGCTGGGCGAGGTGCTGAGCTGTGCGGCAGAGGTCCTGCCCGACAAGAATGCCCCTTGGCTGATCTACTGCCGCACCGGCCGCCGCAGCGCCGATGCCGTGCAGAAGCTGGAAAGCCTCGGCTACACCAACCTCTACGATCTGGGCGGCATTCTGAGCTGGCCGTATGAGATCGAAGGCGATTTTGAGGGACACTTCTAAGGAAACGGTGGAAACCGTACTCTTTTGCGCGCCAAAAGAGTACCAGAAAAGCGCCCGCTACTTTCGAAGCGCGGGAGGCACGAACTAGGGGCTGCTCGCCCCTAGTGACCCCAAAGAAGAAGGCTCTGTCAAAAAATCGGGCGGTGCGCCAGTCGGCGCAGACGCTTTTCCGATTTTTCGACAAAGCCGATCAAAACAGGAACGAGGGCAACAGGATGGGATTTCAGGCAAAACAGTTTGCCGGCAGCCACTGCGGCTGCCGGTATCAGCAGGACTACCGCCCGACGCTGGGGCGGGACGGCAAAAAGGAGTCCGGTACGCTGGAGGTCATCAAATTTTACTACGATGGTGCCATCCGCTTTGAGCAGCACTGCTACGGCGAGGCGGCGACCTTCGTGTTCGGCGTCTGGGCGTCCGGCATGGACGAAGACGGCACCCTGCACTGGGTGCTGCCTGACCGCCGGAAGAGCTACTACGACGAGGCGTATCTGCCCAAAAAACTGGACCGCGTGGACGAAGCCGGAAACCTCTACTTCGATGGCTCGAAATTTCCGTGGAAGCTGGCAGATGATTTTGAGGAAGACAAGCGCTGGGGCTACCCCCGCTGGAAGGTGCTGCTGGGCAGGCTGACCGGCAAAGGAAAAGGCTGAATTGTAAAAAAATCCGGAATTTCTGCAATTCATATTGACATAGTGGGAATACTAGGGTATAAATAGAGAGCGGAAGTATTCATTCGGGCGGAAACTGGCCCGATGTTATCCGAGGAAAGGACAGGATCCCTATGGAAATTTCTGAAAAAGTTGTCTATCTGGACAACGCTGCGACCACGGCCTGCGCTCCCGAAGTGCTGGCTGTGATGACCAAGGCGCTGAGCGGTGCCTGCGGCAACCCCAGCAGCCATTACAGCGTCGGCTACGAAGCAAAAGAGTTTGTGGATACCGGCCGTGCACAGGTGGCAAAGGCCATCAACGCTGCCCCGGCCGAGATCTTCTTCACCGGCTGCGGCTCAGAGGCCGACAACTGGGCTGTGAAGGGCACCGCCTTCACCAAGGCGCGCCAGAATAAAAAACACCTCATCACCAGCGCCTTCGAGCACCATGCCATCATGCACAGCATGGCTTCTCTGGAGCGCATGGGATTTGAAGTCACCTATATCAAACCCACCGCCGAGGGCTACATCCGCCCGGAGGATGTCGAGGCTGCGATCCGCCCCGATACCGCTCTGGTCAGCATCATGATGGCCAACAACGAGATCGGCACCATCCAGCCCATCAAGGAGATCGCGGAGATCGCCCACAAGCACGGCGTCTGGATGCACACCGATGCGGTGCAGGCTGTGGGTGCCATCCCTGTGGACGTCAAGGAGCTGGGCGTGGATATGCTGTCCATGAGCGCTCACAAGTTCAACGGCCCCAAGGGCATGGGCGCACTGTACTGCAAGAAGGGCGTCTGGCCCCAGAACCTCATCGACGGCGGCAGCCAGGAGGCCCGCCACCGCGCCGGTACTGAGAACGTCGCCGGCATCGCCGGTATGGGCAAGGCGCTGGAGATGGCCACGGCCAATCTGGAAGAGCGGATGGCCCACGAGCAGCAGCTGCGGGACTACGTCATCAACCGCATCCTGAAGAACATCCCCGAAGCCCGCCTGAACGGCGGTCTGGAGCACCGCCTGCCCGGCAACGTGAACATCAGCTTCCCCGGCCTGGAGGGCGAGACCATTCTGCTGGACCTGGATATGCACAACATCTGTGCTTCGACCGGTTCTGCCTGCAACTCGGACAGCCTGGACCCCAGCCATGTTCTGCTGAGCATCGGTGTGCCGGAAGAGATCGGCCACGGTTCCATGCGGTTCACGTTCGGCCCGCAGAATACCATGGAAGAAGCAGAGTATCTGTGTGACGTGCTGGAGGAGGTCATCCCCCGCCGCCGCGCAATGAGTTGTATGTGGCTGCAGGGCCAGAACAAGGCCCGTCAGTTCAGCCTGAAGGGAGAGCAGTAAAAATGGCAAGTATGTATAGTGCAAAGGTCATGGAGCATTTCGCAAATCCGCACAATGTCGGTGAGATCCCCGACGCCAACGGCGTGGGCGAGGTCGGCAACCCCAAGTGCGGCGACATCATGCGCATGTACCTGAAGATCGAGAACAACGTCATCGTCGATGTCAAGTTCCTCACCTTCGGCTGCGGTGCCGCCATCGCCACCAGCAGCATGGCCACCGACCTCATCAAGGGCAAGACCATCGAAGAGGCCCTCAAGCTGACCAACAAGGCCGTTGTGGAAGCTCTGGAGGGTCTGCCTCCCATCAAGGTCCACTGCTCGGTCCTGGCCGAGCAGGCCGTCAAGGCTGCTCTGTCCGACTATTACCGCCGTCAGGGCATCGACCCGGAACCCATCGTCGGCAAGCTGGAAGAGGACTGCGAGCATTGCGAGAGCTGCGGGAAGTAACACACCCTGCATCCTGAAACGCCTGCGAAGAGAGAAAACAACAAAAGCTGGACTGCGTTTGCAGTCCAGCTTTTGTTGTTTATCACGTTTGCGTTACTCAGCCTTGGGAGCCTCAGCAGGCTTTGCAGCCGCAGGTGCTGCGGGCTTCACGAGGGGATACGGATAGTCCTTCAGCGGGAAGAGGATGATCTTCTTCGGGCACTTCTGGGCGCACATACCGCAGCCCTTGCACTTGTCGTAGTCCACACGGGCCACGCCGTCCACAACATGGATGGCGTCGAACTTACAGGTGCGCTCACACATGCCGCAGGCGATGCAGGAAGTGGTGCAAGCCTTCATGGCAACAGGACCCTTGTCCTGGTTGGAGCACATGACCACCGGCTTGCGGGGGCCGCCAGCGTCGATCATGATGACCTTCTTGGGGCAGATGTTGGCGCAGGCACCGCAGCCGGTGCACTTGTCCTTGTCCACCTTTGCCACGCCGTCCACGATGTGGATGGCGTCGAACTTACAGACCTTGGTGCAGTCGCCCAGACCGATACAGGCGAAGGTGCAAGTCTTGGGGCCGCCGTACAGCGCAGCAGCTGCAGCGCAGCTCTGGATGCCGGTGTAATCGTAGCTGGGCTTGCAGTGCTCGGAATTGCCCTGGCACTGGACCACAGCCTTCTTTTCGACCGCACTGGCCTCACCGCCCATGATCTTGGCGATGGCAGCAGCAGCCTTGGGGCCGCCGGGTGCACACTTGTCGCAGGCCACGCCGTCCATGACGACGGCCTTGGCATAGTCTGCGCAGCCTGCGTAGCCGCAGCCGCCGCAGTTTGCGCCAGCCAGACAGGAGGCAACTTCTTCAATGCGGGGATCTTCCTCCACGGCCATGAACTTGGCGGCAGCGACCAGAATGATCGCGCCCACCGCGCCCACGATGGTGCAGAGGATAACAGCCGATGCAATATTCATAGTTCTGTTTCCTCCTTTACAGCGTCACGTTGAACAGGTTCTCGACCAGACCGCCAAAGCCCATGAAGGACAGGCTGGTGATGGCCGCTGCGATCAGCGTGATGGGCAGGCCCTTGAAGGGTGCCGGGGGATCGCAGGCTTCCACGCGCTTGCGCACACCGCTGAACATGACCATGGCCAGCATGAAGCCGACGCCTGCGCCCACAGCGCAGACCAGAGCCTCAACGTAGGCGGCTGCAAAGCCCAGGGTGGCAACGTCAGCACCGTAGTCGTCCACGACCAGGATGGTGACAGCCAGCACGCAGCAGTTGGTGGTGATCAGGGGCAGGTAAACGCCCAGAGAGTTGTACAGAGCGACAACGTACTTTTTCAGGAAGATCTCGATGAACTGGACCAGAACGGCGATGACCAGGATGAAGACGATGGTCTGCAGGTAGCTCAGGCCAGCGGGATCCAGAATGAAGATCTGCAGCGGGAAGGTGACAGCCGTTGCCACCAGCATGACGAAGATAACAGCACCGGACATGCCCAGCGAGGAGTCCAGCTTTTTGGAAACGCCCAGGAACGGGCAGATGCCATAGAACTTCACCAGCACGTAGTTGTTGACCAGGATCATGCTGAAGAAGATCGCAGCGAGTTTAACGAGCATCTTATTCCGCCTCCTTCTTCAGATTGTCAAGGTCACAGCAGCTCTTGCGCTCAATGCGGGCGTCCAGCTTGCCTTCCAGCCAGATGCAGCCGGCCATCAGGACACCGTAGCAGAAGAATGCGCCGGGGGCCTGGGTCATGATGCTCATCTTGGCCATGCTCTCCGGCAGGACGGTGAAGCCCAGCCAGGTGCCGCTGCCCAGGATCTCACGGATGGAGGCCATCAGGGTAACGGTCAGGGTGTAGCCGATGCCCATGCCGATGCCGTCCAGAGCGGAATCGACCACGCTGTTCTTGCAGGCGAACATCTCGGCACGGCCGAGGATGATGCAGTTGACGACGATCAGGGGCAGGAAGACGCCCAGTGCGGTGTACAGGCTCTCCATGTAGGCGTGCATCACCATCTGAACGATGGTCACGAAGCCTGCGATGATGACGATGTAGCAGGGCAGATGGACCTTTGCGGGGATCACGTTGCGCAGCAGCGAGATCAGAATGTTGGAGCAGACCAGCACGAAGGTGAAGGCCGCGCCCATGCCCAGTGCGCTGGAAACAGCCGTGGTAACGGCCAGGCACGAGCAGGTGCCCAGGACCAGACGCAGAACGGGGTTCTCTTTGATGATGCCGTTGGTAAGGATGCTTACCTTGGACTTGTTTTCGTTTGCCATTTCTTACCAACCTCCTTTATGCCAGCTCATTGTAGCAGTTGATGCAGTCATTGATGGCAGCAAACAGAGCCTTGGAAGAGATCGTAGCGCCGCTGTAAGCGTCGTAGCCCTGGCCCAGGGTGATGTTCTGGGTGCCGTCCATGCCGTCGAACTGCGCCAGGAAGCTGTCCGTTGCGACATTGCTGCCGATGCCCTTGGTCTGGGTCGAAGCGTCCACCCAGATGCCGGTGACAGTGCCATTGGTATCAAAGCCCATGATGACGGACAGGATACCGCCGTCGAAGCCCTTTTCCTCTGCCTTGATGGCGATGCTGCCATCGGTGGCCTTGACCACGCCCGTCACGTTCTCGGTGCTGAAGTCGGTCACCTCGTCCAGGTCGGATGCGCTGGAAACGGTGGGCATGACATCCACATAGGCTGCCAGAGTCGCAGCCTTCAGGTTCTCCTCAATGATAGGAGCCGTAAAGGAGTTCACCAGTGCAAGCAGCAGGCTGACGATCAGAGCGATGACGCTCAGGACGACGACCGGCTTGACGGTGCTCTCCCAGGTAGAATTCTTACTCATTTGCCAGCACCCTCCTTTGCTTTCTTGGCAGGCTTGACATAGCCATAAGGAGTCTGACGGGTCCAGTCGTTGATGAAGGGGACCCACAGGTTCATGAACAGCAGAGCGAAGGAAACGCCCTCGGCGTAGCTGCCCCACTGACGGATGGCGAAGGTGACGATGCCCAGGCACAGGCCGTAGATCAGCTTGCCCTTCAGGGTGAAGGGGCTGGTGACATAGTCGGTCGCCATGAAGACGGCACCGAACATCAGGCCGCCGGACAGGATGCCGACCAGAGCGCCGTGCAGGCTACCGGTGGAGATGAGGTAGAAGACGAACATGCTGCCGATGTAAGAAGCGGGGATGGCGATGCTGATGGTCTTGGTGGCCACCAGATAGATCAGGCCCAGCACGATGGCCAGAGCACAGGTCTCACCCAGAACACCGCCGTGCACACCCATGAACAGGTCCAGCAGGCTCAGCTTGGAGGTATCTGCCACGGCCAGCGGGGTCGCGCTGGACAGCTGGTCCACCGCTGCGTCGGGGTAGACCCACTTGTTCATCGAACCGGCAAAGCTGATGAACAGCACGATACGGCCGACCAGTGCGGGGTTGGCAAAGTTCATGCCGATGCCGCCGAACAGCTGCTTGACCACCACGATGGCCACCAGGTCACCAACGATGAGTTGGCCCAGAGGCATGCCGACGGGCACGTTCATCGCCAGGATGATGCCGGTGACGACTGCGGACAGGTCGCCGATGGGGTTGGGCTTCTTGAGCAGCTTGCAGTACAGCCACTCAAAGGCCACACAGGCCACGACGGACACCGCCGTGACCAGCAGGGCACGCCAGCCGAAAATGATTGCAGAGGCGACCACGCAGGGGGTCAGGGCGACGATCACGTTGGCCATCAGGCTGGTGGTCGTCTCCTCCGAGCGCAGGTGCGGGGAGGCCGAAACAATAAGCCGAGTATCCATTACTTATTGCCTCCTTTTTTGATTTCACCAAGGTAGAACGCCTTTGCCAGACCCATCATCTGGGTGCAGGGACGCTTTGCCGGGCAGACGAACGAGCAGGAGCCGCAGTTGAAGCAGTAATCCACATGCAGCTTGCCCAGCTCCTGAACATCGCGGGCGGCGTAAGCCTGATTGACTTCCACCGGCTCCAGACCCATTGGGCAATACTCGACGCAGCGGCCGCAGCGGATGCAGGGAGAGACCGGTGCAGGCTGTGCAGCGGTGTCGCTCAGCATGATGAGGCCGGAGGTGGTCTTGGTGGTGGGGTAGCTCAGGTTCTCGACAGCGGGGCCCATCATGGCACCGCCGGCGACCACCTTGCCCAGCTTGACGCCCCCCTTGACACCGGCAGCGTTCAGCACATCCTCATAGGCAGTGCCCACGGGGACGATCAGGTTCTGGGGCTTTGCGCAGGCATCGCCGTCCACGGTGATGCAGCGGCTGACCACCGGCATACCGGTCGCCAGATACTTGCCCAGGGTGGAGACGCTGGTCACGTTCATGACGATGGCGCCTGCATCAGCGGGCAGACCGCCGTGCGGGACCTCGCGGCCCAGGCACTTCTCGATCAGGATCAGCTCGGCACCGGTGCCGTAGACGCTGGGCAGCGGCTTGACCTCGATCGCAGGCTTGTCCTTGGTCTTCTGGCACAGCAGGTCGATGCACTCCGGCTTGTTGTTCTCGATGCCGATGACGCACTTCGGGATGCCGACGTACTTCAGCACGGCCTCGATGCCGCGGATGATATCATCGCTGCAGTTCAGCATCTCCTGCGTATCGCTGGTCAGCCACACTTCGCACTCGGAAGCGTTGATGAGCAGGGTATCCACCGGAGGCTTGGGCTGGAGCTTGACGTCGGTCGGGAAGCCTGCGCCGCCCAGACCGACCAGGCCGCACGCACGCACGGCTGCCAGGAAGCTGGCCTTATCGGTCACTTCCGGGGCCTTGACGGCGGGGTCAACGGTCTGCTTGCCATCGGTCTTGATGACGACGGAGTCGCACATCCGGCCGTTGGACAGACGGAACGGTTCCACGGCAGCCACGGTGCCGGAAACACTGGAGTGGATATTTGCAGAGACAAAACCGCCTGCTTCACCGATCTTGGTGCCGACAAACACTTCGTCGCCCTTTTTGACCAGGGCTTTCGCCGGGGCGCCGATGTGCTGGCTCATCAGGATGCGTACCTGCGCGGGCAGAGGCATCGGGACTGGTTTGCTTGCAGCAGTTGCTTTGTCATGCGGCGTATGCGCGCCAAGCGCCGCACGTTTCAGCTTGTTCAACATGGAATTAAATCCCCCATTCTGCTTGAATTGCCTTCCCCGGCTTTCGTGCGGGCGCACGGGGGCCAGGGACGGCAGCTGCTTGACACGTTTATTGTATCATGTTGCATCCCGAAGTTCAACGACAACTGAGCCAAAATGATGCAAATTCCTGAATTTTCTTTGCCGATTTTGCTAATTAGGCAAGACTAACCCTTGACATTTTTGTAACGTTCTTCCAAAATACGGACGTTTGCGTTTCGGCACCGAATATGATATACTACTTATAATAACTTCTGTGGAGCTGGTCTTGCTCCCACGGATGCCATACCCGCCAAGGAGGATCAAACGATGAAAGTTCTCAAAGCTCTGCTTGCTGTGTTCACGTTCTTAGCTGCCGCGCTGACCTGCGCATTGCTCTTTGTGCAGGAAAAACATGCTCCCCGTTATATCCAGATCTATACCGGCGAGCACGACTGAGCCGCCGATCAAACAACAACAGCCGCCGTGCAGTGAAAAACTGCACGGCGGCTGTTTCATCTTATACGCTTATCGCAGAACGATCTCGTCGTTCTCGGCGTCCACGGTCAGGCTGCTGCCCGAAGCGAGGGTGCCGTCGATGATCTTCTCGGCGGCGGGGTCCTCCACGGCCTTGCGGATGACGCGGCGCAGGTCGCGCGCACCGAATTTGCCGCCCTGGCTTTTGACGACCAGCGCATGGAGGGCTGCCGGGGTGTAGCTGTACCGGATGCCCTTGGCCTCCATGCTGGGCTTGTATTCGTCCAGCATGAGGGCAGCGATGCCTTCCAGCGTCTCCTGCCCCAGCGGTCTGAAGGTGATGACCTCGTCCACGCGGCCCAGAAATTCCGGGCGGAGGAACTGACTCAGGGCCTTGCGGCTCTTTTCCTCGCTGAGCTGGTCCTGGCTCTTGTTGAAGCCCAGACCGGCGGTGGACTGGTCGCTGCTGCCCGCGTTGGAGGTCATGCAGATGACGGTGTTGGAGAAATCGACCGTCCGGCCCTGGGCGTCGTTGATCTTGCCCTCGTCCAGGATCTGGAGCAGGATGTTCATGACGTCGGGGTGGGCCTTTTCGATCTCATCGAACAGCACGACGCTGTAAGGGCGGCGGCGGACCTTTTCGGTCAGCTGACCGGCCTCCTCGTAGCCGACATAGCCCGGAGGCGAACCGATCATGCGGGACACCGCATATTTTTCCATATATTCGCTCATATCGAGGCGGATGAGCGGGTCCGGCCCGTCGAAGAGCTGGCTGGCCAGCTGCTTGACCAGTTCGGTCTTGCCGACGCCGGTGGGGCCGACAAAGATGAAGCTGGCGGGGCGGCGGCGGCCGGACAGGTCGGCGCGGCTGCGCTTGACGGCCTGTGCCACCAGATGGACGGCCTCGTCCTGCCCGATGATCTTCTTTTTCAGTTCGCTTTCCAGGCTGGCGAGCTTGGCGTACTCGGTCTCCCGGATCTTCACGGCGGGGATGCCGGTCCACAGCTCGATGACCTTGGCCACATCGTCCATGGTCACCTGGATCGCGCTGGCAGCGGCCTGCTTTGCGGGCAGCTCGCTCTCCAGCTGGGCCATCCGGGTCTTCCGCTCGGCCACCCGCTCATAGTCGATGGGCTCGTTGACGTCGGCGTTCTCCATCTCGGCTTCTTCCTGCCGGAGGGCGTCCAGCTCCTTCTGCATTTCGAGGTACTCCGAGATGACCGGGTGGGCCAGATTGCAGCAGGCGCAGGCCTCGTCCAGCAGGTCGATGGCCTTATCGGGCAGGTAGCGGTCGGTGATGTACCGTTCGCTCAGGGTGACGGTTGCGCTCAGCACATCGGCGGGCACCTGCACATGGTGGTGCTCCTCGTAGTAGTGCTTGATGCCGTTCATCACGGCCAGCGTATCGGAGACGCTGGGCTCCTCCACCCGCACGGGCTGGAAGCGGCGCTCCAAGGCCTGGTCTTTCTCGATATACTTGCGGTACTCGTTGAAGGTCGTGGCACCGATGACCTGGATCTCGCCGCGGGAGAGGGCCGGCTTCAGGATGTTGCCCGCGTTCATGGCACCCTCGCTCTCACCGGCCGAGGTGATGGTGTGGATCTCGTCGATGAACAGGATGACGTTTCCGGCTGCCTTGACCTCGCTCAGCAGGCCCTTGACCCGCTGCTCGAACTGGCCGCGGAACTGCGTGCCTGCCACAAGGCTGGTCAGGTCCAGCAGGTAGATCTCCTTATCCTTCAGCCCGGCGGGCACCTCGCCTCTGGCGATGCGCTCGGCGATGCCCTCCGCGATGGCGGTCTTGCCGACACCGGCTTCGCCGATGAGGCAGGGGTTGTTCTTCTGGCGGCGGCTCAAAATCTGGATGGTGCGGTAGATCTCACGGTCGCGGCCGATGATGTCGTCCAGCCGGCCCTCCCGCGCCTTGCGGGTCAGGTTCTCGCAGTAGGTGTCCAGAAATTTGCGGCGGGGCGGCTTTTTGCCGCTCTTGCCGGGCTTTTTGTCCCCCTTGGGAGCGTCCTGCTCCCCGCCGTTCATGCTCAGCGGGAACGTTGCACTGGAGCCGGGCATGAGGTCTTCGTCCCCATCCTCACCGCTCTGCGGCTGCCCCATGTTCATCATCATAGAGAACGGATTGCCGGAGCCGTCGCCCAGCTCCTGCATCATGTTTTCCATCCGGTCTTCCATGTTGTCCATGTCCTCGTCCGACATGCCGAACTGCTTCATCAGATCCTCCACCGGCTTGATGTGCAGCTCGCGGGCACAATGCAGGCAGTACCCCTCGTTTTTCATCTGGCCGTTCTCCATCCGCTGGACGAAGATGATGGCCGGACGCTTTTGGCATCGAATGCAGACCATAGTTCCTCCTTCAGGTCCCACCCGTTTACAGGAACGGGTTGAACAAATTGAATGCTTTATAGTAAAGGCTGCTGCTCATCACGGTGTCGTTGAGCACCGTGAGATTGCCGCCGGTAATGACGATGATGGCCCAGACCACGCAGAGCACCAGATAGATGTCCACCAGACTGGCTAGTGCGCCCACCGTATAGCCCAGCCCGCGGTTGACGGTGCCGATGACGGGCAGCTTGTTCACCAGCCCCAGCACCGTGACCAGCAGGCTGACGAGCATCCGCAGCAGGGCGAATGCCACGAAGAACAGCACCAGCGAGATCACCGGCGTCAGCAGCGGGGCCAGCACCTTCTGGACGATGACGTCGGCCAGAAGGACGGCGTTGTCGTTGAGCACGGCGGAGATGGAGCGCTCGCAGGCCTCCACGATGGAAGCCCGGAAGCTCTCCGGCAGAAATCCCGCGTACCGGGCCGCGATGCCGGAGAGGCTGACGGCCCCGTCTGCCGAGATGCTGGCGGCGATCTGGTCCCGGAAGCTGCCGGCAAAGAACCGCTCGAACACCTGCCCGGCGGCCCAGCCGGAAAACTGCCGGGCCCCGAACAGGCTGATGAGATTGCCCGTCAGCTGCACGACCCCCGCCAGAAAGCCCTTGCGGGCGTAGCGGATGGCCAGAACGAGCCAGACCACCGTACATAGGATATCAAAAATAAATGACGGATTCTTGAACATACAACATGATCCTTGTTACTTTCTGCCGCAGAGTGCCAATCAAATCGCATTCTCCCCTCGCTCCAAAGCTCTTACTCCTGCGGCGGCTCCAGCACCTGTGCCGTATTGCCGCTGAACAGCAGCAGCTCCTTGGCGTCGGCCAGAAGTGCCTGGGGCTTGGCCGCAAGGGTCTGGCTCCACTGCCGCTCCCCGGAGACAGTGCAGCACTCTACCCCGCTGTCGGACAGCAGATAGAACAGGCTGCCCGCCCGGACGATGGCGTTGGCCGATGCCACCGAGCCGCTGAACTGGACGTTCAGGTTCTTGTCCAGCAGCACGGCCTGATGCAGCTGGCCGGACCCCAGCAGCAGGGCGATATTGCCCGCTGCATCCACCGAGACGTCCTTCAGGGTGTTCCCGGCGAACTCGTAGGCTGCGCGCTCGCCGCCGCCCGCGTTGTAGAGCACGACGCGGGTGTCGTACACGGCCAGGAGGGTGGACGCCGAGGTCCAGCCCAGCCACTGGGGCACACCGCTCTGGTTCGCAATGCTCACAGGGTCCCCCGATGCCAGATTGATGAGGTAAAGGTTCGTCATCATCTGGCCGCCGCTGGCTGTGACGGCGGCTGCCGCCAGCTTCCGGCTGTCGGGCGAGAAGGCCATCCGCAGCGGGGTGCCGTCGTTGGAGCTCATGCTCCAGCGCAGCACTTCTTCCATGTTGGCGTTGTAGACCAGCAGCTTCGCCATGGCGCTGATGTCCTCTGTGACCACGGCCAGATTGCCGTTGTCGGCCACCGCGCAGAGGAAGATGCTGTTTTCCATCTGTTTGGTATAGAGATTCTGGGTGCGGCTCTCCACCCGCAGCTCATTGCCGGACCGGTTGTAGAGCACAAAGCGGTTTCGGCCTGCGGCCAGAGCCGGGCGGGCGTAGCCGCTCTGGATGCTGTTCAGCTTTTTGCCGCTGCGGGAGTAGACGACGCAGCCCTCCTTGCCCAGCTCCACAAAGCTGCCGGTCAGCGGCTCCACCTGCGTCACCTCGGAAACGCCGGTCTGCTGCGGCCAGCCGGAACCGGGCAGCAGCGCGATGCGGGCCGTGTCGATGAAGTCCTTTGCCATCGTCACCGAACTGCCCACCACGCCGGTGGCAAACAGCACCACCGCCGTCAGCAGCACCAGCAGGACGGCCGTCCGCCGGATGCGCCGGGTGCGCACCCGCTGGCGGGCCTGCTCCAGATATTCGACACGCCCCGCCGAGAGCGGCTCGTCGTTTTCCGAACGGCCGCGGGAAATCTTACGCATTCGCTTCGCCCTCTCCCTTGTAATCTACGCATTTCAGGAACAAGCCCTGCGCGGGCAGGGTCGGCCCGGCCAGGCTGCGGTCCCGGCTGGCCAGGATGCCCGGTACGGCGTCCGGGTCCAGCCGCCCGGCACCGGCCTCGCACAGGGTCCCCGCCAGGATGCGCACCATATTATATAGGTAGCCGTCTGCCGTCACGGTGATCTCCAGGTCGTCGCCGTTCCGCACAACACTGCAATCCGTAATGGTGCGGACGGTGTCGCCGTGGGCCGCTGCCGAGCTGCCCGCCGCACAGAGGGCGAGAAAATCGTGCGTTCCCACAAACTTCCGCGCCGCCTGCTGCATCTTGGTCTCATCCAGCCGCCGGGGGACGCGAGTGTAGTACTTCGCGTCGAAGGGCGAGTCGATGGGGCTGTTGTGGATGCGGTAAAGGTAGGTCTTGGTGTGGGCGGCATACCGGGCGTGGAAATCCTCCGGCACGATGCGGGCCGACAACACCCGGATATCCGGCGGCAGATGCTGGTTGAGTGCCAGCGGCAGCTTTTCCGGCGGGATGCGGGTGTCGGCGTGGAAGTTCAGCGCGAAGCCCAGCGCATGGACCCCCGCGTCGGTGCGGCTGCAGCCCTTGATGTCGGGCCGGGTGCCCAGCACGGCCTCCAGACCGTCCTGAAACGTCTGGGCCACGCTCCGCCCATTGGGCTGCACCTGAAATCCGCAGTAATTCGTGCCGTCGTAGGCTAAAAGAAGCAGAAAATTCATAAAAGTTCGTTGCAGATCGTTTCCCTCTCCGTCATTGCTTTGCAATGCCACCTCTCCCGAAGGGCGAGGTTTTTCGCCTTTTCCGAAACCGGTCAAAGCTCCCCCTTCGGGGGAGCTGGCAAAGCCGTCAGGCTTTGACTGAGAGGGTGAGAAAGTGTTTAGAAATTCGGGAACACCAGCCGCGAGGACAGGATGAGCGCAAAGCAGACGATGCAGACGGCGAGGTCGATGTAATCCTGCCGGGTGCAGCGCAGCACCTTCAGGCGGGTGCGGCCATCGCCGCCGCGGTAGCAGCGGCACTCCATGGCCATGGCCAGCTCGTCGGCACGGCGGAACGCCGAGATGAACAGCGGGATGAGCACCGGCACCAGCGCCTTGATCCGCTCGGTCATGGTGCCGCTGTCCAGCATGGCACCACGGGCCTTCTGGGCGTTCATGATCTTATCCGTCTCCTCGATGAGGGTCGGGATGAAGCGGAGGGCGATGCTCATCATCATGGCAAGCTCATGCACCGGGAAGTGCAGCCTGCCCAGAGGCTTGAGCAGCTGTTCGATGGCATCCGTCAGCACGATGGGGCTGGTGGTGTAGGTCAGCAGGCTGGTGCCTGCGATGAGGGCCATGACGCGGACGGCCATCAGCACGGCGTAGCGGACGCCCTCGGCGTAGATCTTGAAGATCCAGAACTGCACCAGCGGGTCGCCCTCGCCGGAGACGAAGAAGAGGTTCAGCACAGCCGTAAAAAGGATGATGGGCAGGATGGGCTTCAGGCTCTTCAAGATCAGCTTGAAGGGGATCTTCGCCACGGCATACATCGCCACGAGGAAGAGGATGGACAGCGTCAGACCCAGCGGGTTGGACGCTGCGAACAGCAGGATGATATAAGCGATGGTCAGCACCAGCTTGAGCCGGGGGTCAAATTTGTGCACAAGGCTGCTGCCCGGAAAATGCTGGCCGATGGTGATGTCTCTCAGCATTCGGACACGCCCCCTTTCCGGCTCTGCTCACGGGGCAGGACGAGGCTCTCGCCCGCATCCCGCCGCTGTTTGGCTTCCAGGATCATCTTGACGGCATAGGGCACGGTGTACACGTCCGCCGGGACATCCACGCCCATCTCCCGCAGCTTCAGGAAGATCTTCGTCACCTGTGGCACCGACAACCCCAGTGCGAGCAGCTCCGGCGCACGGGCGAAGACCTGCTCCACGGTGTCGTACATCGCGATCTTCTTGTTGGACATGACCAGCACCCGGTCGGCATACTTGGCGATGTCCTCCATGCTGTGGGAGACCAACAGCACGGTGGTGCCGGTCTTCTTGTGGTAGTTCTTGACTTCGGACAGGATCTCGTCCCGGCCTTCGGGGTCCAGACCGGCGGCAGGCTCGTCCAGCACGAGGATGCGGGGCTTCATGGCCATGACGCCCGCCACCGCCACGCGGCGCTTCTGGCCGCCGGACAGTTCAAAGGGGCTGCGCTCCAGCAGGGCCTCGTCCAGGCCGACAAAGCTGGCGGCCTCGTGGACGCGGCGGTCGATCTCGGCCTCGTCCAGCCCCATGTTCTTGGGGCCGAAGGCGATGTCCTTGTAGCAAGTCTCCTCAAAGAGCTGATATTCCGGATACTGGAACACCAGCCCCGTCAGGAACCGGAAGTCCCGGATCTTTTCCGGCTCGGCCCACAGGTCGCGGCCATCGATGAAGATCTTGCCGCTGGTGGGCTTGTTCAGACCGTTCATGTGGGTGATGAGGGTGCTCTTGCCGGAACCGGTGGCACCGATGATGCCGACGAAATCGCCCTCTTCCACCTCGAAGCTCACATCGTCCAGCGCGGTGACGGCGTTGGGCATGCCGGGGTTATACACATAGCTCAGATGTTCGACTTTGATGATGCTTCCCATTGCGTCCGCCCTCCTTTACTGCAGCAGCTCATAGAGAGCCTGTGCGCATTCGCCGGTGTCGATGATGCCTTCCGGCATGGGGATGCCGGCCTTGACCAGCTCGTCCCGCAGTTCCGCCGCCTGGGGCACATCCAGCCGCAGGGCGCGGACCTTCTCGGTCTGGCTGAACACCTCTTTCGGGGTGCCCTCCATCACCACATGGCCCTGGCTCATGACCAGAACGCGGTCGGCCTGCGCGGCCTCTTCCATATAATGAGTGATGGCGACGACCGTGATGCCCAGATCCTTGTTCAGGCGGTGGATGGTCTGCATCACCTGCTCGCGGCCGCGCGGGTCCAGCATGGCGGTGGCTTCGTCGAGGATGAGGCAGTCGGGCCGCATGGCGACGACGCCCGCGATGGCGACGCGCTGTTTCTGGCCGCCGGAAAGGTTGTGCGGGGCGCGCTCGCGGTACTCGTAGATGCCCGCCATCTTCATGGCATCGTCCACGCGGCGGCGCATCTCTTCGGGCGGGACGCCGAGGTTCTCCAGCGCAAAGGCAACGTCTTCCTCCACCACGGTGGCCACGATCTGGTTGTCCGGGCTTTGGAACACCATGCCCACCTTCTGGCGGATGTCATAGATCTTCTCTTCGTCTCTGGTATCCATCCCCTCCACCAGCACGGTGCCGCTTTCGGGCAGGAGGATGGCATTGAAGTGCTTTGCGAGGGTGGATTTGCCGCAGCCGTTCGCACCCAGAACGGCCACGAACTCGCCGCGCTGGACCCCCACCGACACGCCGTTCAGGGCGTAGACCGGCTGCTCCGGGTCGTAGCGGAATTTCAGCGCATTCGTTGTCAGGATCGTTTCTTCCATTTGTGTTTCTCTTTCCGGTGGTGCGCCTTCTCAAAAGGCTGTACCCCATTCTATACGATATCTTTTTTGCAAAAAGGTGAGTCTTCGTGCAACCTTTTATTCTTCCCAGATCGCGGTCGCGCCGCAGGGCACGACGCCGCCGGTGGCCGAGACCGGCAGGCCGATCTCATCGCAGCTGGTCTTGCCGCCAAAGCGGGGCACCAGCGTCGTGTGGAGCATATACTCCATGACGGCGGGCGACAGGCCGGTGGTGTAGCTGTTGACGGCAAAGAAGAGCGGCTTGTCGCTCAGCACTTCTTCGCACTGGCTGACGAGGTCGTAGATGCAGTCTTCCAGCTTCCAGATCTCGCCGCCGGGGCCGCGGCCATAACTCGGCGGGTCCATGATGATGCCGTCGTAGGTGTTGCCGCGCCGCTTCTCGCGGGCGACGAACTTGGCGCAGTCGTCCACCAGCCAGCGGATGGGCTTGTCGGCCAGACCGCTGGCGGCGGCGTTGTCCTTGCCCCAGGCCACGATGCCCTTGGAGGCATCCACATGGCAGACGGTGGCCCCCGCCGCCGCACAGGCCAGCGTAGCGCCGCCGGTGTAGCCGAACAGGTTCAGCACTTTGATGGGTCGGCCCGCCGCGCGGATCTTCTTCGCATACCAGGCCCAGTTGACGGCCTGTTCCGGGAACACGCCCGTGTGCTTGAATCCGGTGGGGCTGACGATGAGGGTCAGCTTGTCTTCCCCCTCGCCGCAGGAGATCTTCCACTTTTCGGGCAGACGGCGGCGGTACTCCCACTCGCCGCCGCCCTGATTGGAGCGGTGGTAGATGGCATCCGCCTTGGCCCAGAGCGGGCTCTGCTGCGGCGTCTTCCAGACCACCTGCGGGTCGGGGCGGACGAGCAGCGTCTCGCCCCAGCGCTCCAGACGGTTGCCGCCGGTGGCATCCAGCAACTCATAATCTTTCCATGTATCTGCGGGGCGCATAAGCGTCCTCCTTTCCTCTTAAAACAGGCTCTGCTGGCCGTTGTCCTCCGGGGAGGCGCTCTCCGGGGCCTTCAGGCCAAGGTGTTCGTAGGCGAGCCGGGTGGCACAGCGGCCGCGCGGTGTGCGGGTCAGGAACCCCATCTGCATCAGATAGGGCTCACAGAGGTCTTCCAGCGTGACGGCCTCTTCGCCGAGCGCTGCCGCCAGCGTTTCCAGACCCACCGGGCCGCCGTTGTACATCTCAATGATGGCGCGGAGCAGGCTGCGGTCCAGCTCATCCAGACCCAGCGCATCCACGTCCATCCGTTTGAGGCTCATCAGGGAAACATCCCGGTCGATGATGCCGTCGCCCAGCACGGTGGCGAAGTCGCGGACGCGCTTGAGGAAGCGGTTCGCCACACGGGGCGTGCCCCGGCTGCACTTGGCCAGCTCGTAGGCACCCTCCGGGGTGATGGGCTGATCCAGGATGCCCGCCGAGCGCTGGATGATGCGGCTCAGCTCATCGGGGCTGTACAGCTCCAGCTTGAGCAGCACACCGAAGCGGTCCCGCAGGGGGCCGGTGATCTGGCCCGCACGGGTGGTGGCACCCACCAGCGTGAAGCGGGGCAGGTTGATGCGGATGCTCTGGGCGCTGGGGCCCTTGCCGATCATGATGTCCAGCGCATAATCTTCCAGCGCCGGATAGAGCACCTCTTCCACCTGCCGGGACAGGCGGTGGATCTCGTCGATGAAGAGCACGTCGCCCTCCTGCAGGTTGGTCAGCAGGGCGGCCAGATCGCCGGGCTTCTCGATGGCGGGGCCGCTCGTGATGCGGATCTGGACCCCCATCTCGTTGGCGATGATGCCCGCCAGCGTCGTTTTGCCCAGGCCCGGCGGGCCGTAGAGCAGGATGTGATCCATCGGCTCGCCGCGGCGCTTGGCCGCTTCCAGATAGATCTTCAGGTTCTGCTTGACCTTGTCCTGACCGATGTAGTCTTCCAGATGCTGGGGACGGAGGCTGTTTTCCTCGTTGTCCGCCGTGGTCAGGCCCGGCTGCATCATTTTTGCGCCATAGAGCGCGGTTTCGTCCTGCATGGATTACCTCCTGCCTGCCATGCCCCGCAGGGCCAGCTTGATGATCTCTTCCACGGGCAAGGTGCCGTCGATCTTGGAGACGGCCAGGGCGGCTTCGCTCTGGCTGTAGCCCAGCGACACCAGCGCCGCAATGGCCTGCCCGGCCCCCTGAGCGGCGGGCGTGTCGGCCGCAGCACCGGCCACGTCTTCCAGATTGATGCCCTCCACGAAGCCCTTGGCCACCTTGTCCTTCAGTTCCAGCACGATGCGCTGGGCCAGCTTGGGGCCGACGCCGGACGCGGCCTTGAAGGCCTTGTGGTCGCCCGCCGAGATGGCCAGCGCCACCCGGTCCGGCTCCATGACGCTCAGGATGGCAAGGCCGACCTTGGGGCCGACGCCTGACACCGCCGTCAGCATCTCGAAGCAGGCCTGTTGCTCCTCGGTGGCAAAGCCGTACAGGCTGACGTCGTTCTCGGTCACGCTCATCACGGTGTAGATGGTGGCGTCCTTCCCCACACCGGGCAGCGCACCGGCCACGCTGGCCGGGCACTGGGCAAAGTAGCCCACGCCGCCGCAGCTGAGCACCACGGCGTTCAGCGTCTTTTTGATGATCTTTCCAGTCAGACAGTAAATCATAAAACCTCTCAGTCAGCGCATTCGCGCTGCCAGCTCCCCTGTCAGGGGAGCCTTTGGCAGGTCGGGCAGGCCCGGCAAATGCAGTGCGCTGCCCTCATTCTAAAAGCTTCCGCTTCAGATCGGCCCCACGCCCTGGCGGCGGAACCGGTTGAGCTGGTTGCCGTTGGTGTGGCAGAACGTGATGGCCATCGCCAGAGCATCAGCGGTGTCGTCCGGTTTGGGGATCGCAGGCAGATGCAGCAGGATGCGGGTCATCTCCTGCACCTGTTTCTTCACGGCCTTGCCGTAGCCGGTGACGGCCTGTTTCACCTGCATGGGGGTGTACTCGTAGATGGGCAGGCCCGCCTGCGCCGCCGCCAGCAGGATGACGCCGCGCGCCTCGGCCACGCCGATGACGGTAGTCTGGTTGTGCTGGTAGAACAGCTTTTCGATCGCCAGCACCTCCGGCTGTGTCCGCTCGATGACCTCCCGGATGCCGACATACACCTCATCCAGCCGCCGCTCGAACGGCACCCCGGCATCGGTGCACACCGCGCCGAAATCCACCGGCGCAAACCGGTTGCCTGCATAGTCCACAACGCCCCATCCCACGATGGCATACCCAGGGTCGATGCCCAAAACTCTCATTCTGCGATACCTTTCCTATTATAATCAATCCATTATACCACAATCCATGGGCCAGAGCAACGGAGAACACAACCAGTTTGCGGAAACCTCCACCCAAATCCCAAAAATCATACAAAACCTTCTTTATTTTGTCATAACTGTTCCGTATAATAGAAGATAGGGACTCTTTGAAAACACCCGTCCCAGGCTGTGGGACGATTTTTAAGAACGCTACATGGATACAGGAGGAACACTCATGGCAAACGAAAAGATCCTTGTCGTGGATGACGACGTCAATATCTGCGAGCTGCTGCGGCTCTATCTGACCAAGGAGGGCTATCAGGTCACCATCGCCAACGACGGCGAGGAAGGTCTGGAAAAGTTCAATCAGGTCAAGCCGGACATGGTCCTGCTGGATGTGATGATGCCCAGGATGGACGGTCTGGAAGTCTGCCGCCGCATCCGCAAGCTGGGCAATACGCCGGTGATGATGCTCACGGCCAAGGGCGAGACCTTTGACAAGGTGCTGGGCCTGGAACTGGGCGCGGACGACTACATGGTCAAGCCCTTTGACGCAAAAGAGGTCGTGGCCCGCATCAAGGCGGTGCTGCGCCGCTGCCAGACCAGCACGGCGGCTGCCGAGAGCACCGAGGGCGTCATCGAGTTCGACAACCTCCGCCTGGATATGAACAGCTACGAGCTGCGGGTCAAGGGCAAGGTGGTGGAGGCTCCCCCCAAGGAGCTGGAGCTGCTCAACTGTCTGGCCTCCCACCCGAACCGCGTCTATACCCGCGACCAGCTGCTGGACGAGGTGTGGGGCTTCGAATACTACGGCGACAGCCGCACCATCGACGTCCATGTCAAGCGCCTGCGCGAGAAGCTGGCCGGTGCCTCCGACAAGTGGGAGCTCAAGACCGTCTGGGGCGTGGGCTATAAGTTCGAGGTGCGTCAGTAATGCGCAAAAGTATTTCCGTCACCTTCTTTTCGGTGGTGGCGACCCTTCTGGTGCTGGGCACGGCGGTGATGGGCTGCTCGGAGTGGGTCCTGTTCAACCGCTACTTTGCGCAGGAGCGGTACGAAGCGCTGGACAGCGTGGCCGAGGTCACCCGGCGGGCGGCAGACTACGTGGTCCAGCAGGCGGCCCTGCCCAAGGGCGAGGAACTGGACGCGCTGAGCACCAAGCTGGAGATCATCGGCGAGAGCGCCGAAGCCTATCTGTTCCTGACCGATGAGGACGGCCATGTCCTCATCACCTCCAACCCGGCGCAGCTGGCGGAGGATGCCGTGCCGCAAGCCCTGATGGCCAGGGTGGGGGATGAGAAGCCCTACCATGTCCTGAGCACGCTGGATGGCGTCCTGACCGAAAAAAGCTACGTTTCCGTGCGGAAAATGATGGACGACAACGGCGCTTGCAGCGGCTATCTCTTCCTGTGCTCGTCCGGTGCACGGCTGACCGATTTCAAGGAGGAGTTCTGGTCGAACTTCTTCTTCTCGGCCTGCATCATGCTGCTCTGCGCCAGTGTGCTGACAAGCGTCCTGATGCGGCGGCTCACCGACCCGCTGCAAAAGATCACCGAGGCTGCGCAGCGGTTCGGCGGCGGGGATCTCTCGGTCCGCGTTGAGGGGGTCGAGGGCGAAGGCGAGGTCGTGGACCTGGCCCACACCTTCAACCAGATGGCCGAAAACATCCAGTCCAACGACAATTCACGCGGCCAGTTCATGGGCAACATCGCCCACGAGCTGCGCACCCCGATGACCACCATCAAGGGCTTCATCGACGGCATTCTGGACGGCACCATCCCGCCCGACATGCAGAACCATTATTTGCAGCTGGTCAGTGAGGAGACCGGCCGTCTGGCCCGGCTCATCCAGAACATGCTGGACCTGTCCAAGCTGGAAAGCGGCGAGTATCAGGTGAACGCCCGGATGTTCAACATCTGGGAGACCCTGACCGGCGTGGCGCTCTCGGCAGAACAGCGGATCAACGACGGCATGATCGAGCTGGAGGGCCTGACCATGGACGAAAAAGTTCTGGTCTATGCCGACCCCGACCTCATTCATCAGGTGGCGTACAACCTTCTGGACAACGCCATCAAGTTCACCCCGGCGGGCGGGACCATCCGGTTCCACGTCGAGAAGCTGGGCCCGGAGGTGGAGGTCTCCATCTGGAATTCCGGCCAGGGCATCAGCCCAGAGGCGCTGCCATATGTGTTCCAGCGCTTCTATAAGGAAGACCGCTCCCGCGGCCTCCACGCCCGCGGCGCAGGCCTGGGCCTGAACATCTGCAAGGTGCTGGTCAACCTGTCCGGCGGCCAGATCCGGGTCGAGAGCCAGCAGGGCGAGTGGTGCCGGTTCGTGTTCACCCTGCCCACCTGCCCGCCCAACCCCGGCGAGATCAAGCGTCTGCCCGACGAAGCGGGCCGTCCGGTGCCGGTGGAAGACCCCGCCAGCATGAAGCCGGTCAACTGAATCCTGCACAGCCAGGCTGTTCCGTAGCGTGGAACGGCTTGGCTGTTTTTTGCATGATGGGGGCCGCAAAAGGGATTTTTGCGACTTTTCCGTGAAAAACACGGCTGCGGATTTGATTTTTTCTGCGTTTTCATGTAAACTAAGAATAGCTATGTCTACCCTGAATTCTGTCCCTGTGCGGAGCACAAAAACAGGACGCATGGCAAAACTTTTTGAAAAAATAACGGAGAGTACAAACGAACATGACGATTGTAAGTCCTTCGATCCTTTCAGCCGATTTCACGAAGCTGGGCGCAGACTGCCGGATGGTGCTGGACGCCGGGGCGCAGATGCTGCACTACGATGTGATGGACGGCCATTTCGTGCCCAACATCAGCTTTGGTGTGCCGGTGCTGAAGAGCCTGCACAAGGGGATGCCCGCGGCGTTCTACGATGTGCACCTGATGATCAGCCACCCGCTGGCTTATGCCGAGCCGTTTGCAAAGGCGGGGGCCACGCTGCAGAATTTCCATCTGGAATGTGAGGACGATATCCAGCAGACCATCGACGCCATCAAGGCGCAGGGGTGCAAGGTCGGCCTGACCATCAAGCCGGGCACGGCCCCGGAGGCGCTGGCTCCGTATCTGGACCAGCTGGATCTCGTTCTGGTCATGAGCGTGGAGCCGGGTTTCGGCGGGCAGAAGTTCATGCCCTCGGCGCTGGAAAAGCTGCGCTGGCTGCGCGAAGAGCGGGCCAGACGGAGCGCCCATTTCCTTCTGGAAGTGGACGGCGGCGTGGACGACGCCACGGCTCCGCTCTGCGTGGAGGCCGGTGCGGACATTCTGGTGGCGGGCAGCGCCGTCTTTGGTGCGGCAGACCCGGCAGCGGCTGTGCGTCGTCTGGCTGCGCTGTGAGAGGTGCTGAGCCATGGATGAAACTTTGATCCGGGCGCAGCAGCGGGAACTGACCCGGACGGGCCGCTACTACCGGCATGTCTGCTGGATGGCCGTCCCGCTGCTGTGCATGTCCTGCTATTTCTACGGGCTGCGGCCGTTGCTGCTCTGCGGCGCGGCGGTGATCACCGGCAATCTGTGCGACCGTCTGGTCTCACTGCTGCGCCGGCGCGTTTACCAGTCCAACGATTTTTCCAGCGAGAGCTTCGCGCTCCTCATCGCGCTGCTCATGCCCGCCACGGTGGATTGGTACGTCCTCATTGCGGCGGTCCTGGCCGGTGTCTTTATCGGCAAGGAGGTCTTCGGCGGTTACGGCAGCTACCCGTTCCACCCGGCGGCGGTGGGCTACGTCATCGCGGCGGTGTCCTGGCCGGAACAGGTGTTCCAGTACCCCCAGCCGTATACCGCCATCCCCCTGTGGGATGCGTCGGCTGTGCCGGTGTCGGATACCATCTCCCGGACCCTGCGCAGCGGCGGCATCCTGAACCTCAGCCCGATCTCGCTGGTGCTGGGCGAGTATGCCGCCCCTATGGGCACCGGTGCGGCGCTGGTCATTCTGGCCTGCGGGCTGTTCCTGTGGTATCAGAAGGATACCCGCCTGAGTGCCGCCGTCAGCTTTCTGGTGACGAGCGCCCTCATCGCGTTTCTGTTCCCCCGGCAGGTGGGCCTGTTGGACACTTCCTTTGCGGCCAGCCTGCTCCCCCGTTTGCAGTGTGTGCGGGATGAGCTGCTGACCGGCGCGATGCTGTTCAGCGCGGTCTTCCTGCTGAACGAGCCCTATACCTGTGCCCATCACCGCATCGGGCGCATTTTGTACGGTGTGCTGGTGGGTGCCGCGACCATGGGCTTCCGCTACTTTGGCGTCTATGATACCGGGGTCTGCTTTGCACTGCTCACGGTCAACAGCATTTCCGGCTGGCTGGACCGCACCGAGACCCGCCTGTACCGTCTGCTGGGCTGGAAGGAGGATGCGGAATGAAACGTCACGTTGCAGAAATGATCACCCGCGACCCCGAAAAGTTCGCACACCATGACCGCGTCTTCAAAAATAACCCGGTCGTCATGCAGGGCATGGGCCTGGCTCCGCTGGTGGTGCTGGCCACCAGCGGCAGAAACGCCGTGATGCTGGCGGTGGCCGTGGCCCTGCTGCTGACGCCCTCGCGGATGCTGGCCTGCCTGCTCAGCCGTCTGTGCCCCCTGCGGGACGAGCGCCCGGTCCCCGAAGAGCTGGAAAAGAAGCTGCTGCCCCGCGCCTTTGTCTACAGCGGCAGCGCCGCCGTGGTGTATCTGGCGGTGTATCCCATCCTGAACGCCCTCTTCGGCACCGACCTGCTGACGCTGGGCATCTACCTGCCTCTGCTGGTGGTGGAGCCGCTGCTGACCTACCGCTTCGGCCGTGTGCAGGAAACGATGCACAAGGCTGTTTCCAAAGGTCTGCGCATCACGCTGGGCTATGCGCTGATCCTGCTGCTGTTGGGCTGTGTGCGCGAGTGGCTGGCCCTCGGCAGCGTGTTCGGCATCCCGCTCGGCCGCTCTGTCCTGCCCATGGCCGGGATGCCGGCGGGCGGTTTCATCGTGCTGGGCGTGGTGTGCGCCATCTGGCGCGCACTGGCCCGCAAGCGGCAGAAATACCTGAAAAATGAGGCGCGCGGCTATCTGGCCGTGCATCCGCAGGAGAACCGGAAGGAGGCAGAACAATGAGCGACGTGCTGCACCTGGTAGGCGTCTTCTTCAACTATGCCGTTCTGGCCATCTTTGCCCAGAACGCCGTCTTCACCCGCAGTCTGGGCGTGTCCCGGCTGGTCCAGCTCGTCGGCGACGAGCGGACGAGCAGCTGGTGGTTTGCCCTGATGCTCTGCATCACGCAGGTGCTGGTGGCTCCGCTGGTCTATTTTGCGGGCAGCTTCATTGCCCCGCTGCCCAACCGCGCCCAGCTGCGCCCGGTGATGTATCTGACCTGCATCGCGGCGGTCTGCCTGTTTGAGCTGCTGGTCCTCAAGCTGGCAAAAGGCCCCCGCAGCGGCCAGCTCATCCGCATCCTGCCTGTGGCCGCCGTCAACAGCGGTGTGCTGGGCACAGTGCTGGTCGAGCGCACCCAGAGTTTCACGCTGGAACAATCCCTCGGCTTCGGCCTGGGCAGCGGCCTGGGCTATCTGCTGGCCGTCATGCTGGTGACGGAAGCACAGAACCGTCTGCGCAGCCGGGCCATCCCGGAGGCATTCCGCGGCCTGCCCGTCACGCTGATCTACATCGGGGTGCTGGCACTGGCCATCTATGGCTTTACCGGCCATTCTGTGATCTTGTAAAAGACCCCAAGGGAGGGTGGTTGATTATGGCAAAATATCCGAAACGCCAGAAGGTCAAGCGCTATCGGCGCAGCTTTTACAGCCGCGAGATGCGGGTGAAAAAGGGGATCGGCATCGCCGTGCTGGTCCTCGTGATGCTGGGCGCGGCCTGGCTGGCAGCTCCCCATGTGCTGGACTGGGCAACGCATACCTGGTACACCGTGGTGCGCAACCGGGATCTTTCCGCCTCCTCCCCCGCCAGCGCGAGCGCATCGTCCGTGGCGGAGCGCCCGGCGTCCTCTGCGGCGAGTGAACCGGCCGCTTCTTCGGAGGTGCAGCCGGAGGTGGTGACGCCCGCTGTGGACGGCACCGCTATCGTGGACGGCAGCTGGGCCGAGGCCGACATCACGGCCCTGACGGAGGAGGCCTCCATCCGCGCTGCGGCGCAGCAGCTGGCCTCGCAGGGCGTGAAATATGCCGTCGTGACCCTGAAGGACGCCACCGGCGTGGTCTATTATGCGTCTCAGGTGCCCGCCGCTGCGGCCAGTCCGGCCAGCGTGACCGTGGACCCGGCCAGGGTGGCCGCTATCTTCCGGGAAGAGGGCCTCATCCCGGTGGCGAAGCTCGCCGCCTTCCGCGACCCGGCCGGTGCCCGCGCCGACCACGCCATGGCCATTGGATATAAGGGGCAGGCCTATCTCTGGCTGGACAACAAGGCGTCTGCCGACGGCAAGCCCTGGCTGAACCCCTATGCGGACGCAGCCGTCCAGTACATCGGCGACCTCATCGACGAGCTGCACACCGCCGGGTTCGAACAGGTGGTGCTGGAGAACGTCCAGTTCCCGGCCTCCACCAGCAGCAAGCAGGACTATGGCACCACCAACGGCGTGAGCCGTGCCGACCAGCTGCGGGCCGATATGGCGGTCTGGGAGCAGCGCTTCGGCAACCGTGTGACCCTGTGGTACAGCTATACGCTGGCCGAGGTGGCCGACACCTCCAGCACGCTGGGCGTCCCGGCCGCGCAGCTGGGCGTGAAGAACCTTGTGGTGCGGGTGCCTTCGGCCTCCACCATGACCGCCGAGGAGCGCGCTGCTCTGGTGCAGGCGCAGACCGAAGCGGGCGTCGAGCATGTGGTCGTGCGGGACAATGCGGCCGGATCCTATGAATAAAAACTACGGTTTCCTTTCAATAACGCGAGAGGGAGGAATGTGATATGAACAAAACATCGTGCTTTTCTCCGGCACACATCCTGCTTCCGGCGGAGAATATCCCGCTGGAGCAGTGGGGCTGCGTGGCCTGCGATCAGTTTACGAGCGACCGCTCCTATTGGGAAAAAGCGGCCCGGACGGCGGCAGGTTCGCCCAGCACCCTGAACCTGGTCCTGCCGGAAGTGTATCTGGAAGAGAGCGGCGTGACCGGCCGCATCCAGAAGATCCATGAGACCATGGACGACTATCTCCGCACGGTGCTGACCCGTGCGGTGGACGGCTTTATTTATGTGGAGCGCACCGAGCAGAGCGGCCGCATCCGGCAGGGGCTGGTGGGGAAGATCGACCTTGAAGCCTACAGCTACGCCGAGGGTGCCCAGCCGGAGGTGCGCCCCAGCGAACACACGGTCGAGAGCCGCATCCCACCCCGGATGGCCGTCCGGCGCGGGGCCAGCCTGGAAACGCCCCACGTCATGATGCTGGCCGACGACCCGGACTGCACCCTCATCGAGCCCATCGGGGCGAAGAAAGACGCGCTGCGCAAGGTCTACGAAGGCGAACTGATGCTGGGCGGCGGGCACATCGCGGGCTGGGCCGTGGAAGACCCGGCTCTGCTGGCCCAGATCGACACGGCCCTGCAGGGGCTGGGCCGTCAGGAAGTCTTTGATGCCCGGTATCCGCAGGCCAGGGGCGCAGCCCCGCTGACGCTGGCCGTGGGCGACGGCAACCACTCGCTGGCATCGGCCAAGGCCTACTGGGAGGAGCTGAAGCAGACCCTGCCCCCGGAGCAGCAGGCAAACCACCCGGCCCGCTGGTGCCTGGCCGAGGTGTGCAACGTCCACTCGCCCGCCATCGAGATCGAGCCGATCCACCGGGTGCTGTTCAACGTGGACTGCGGCGCGGTGCTGCTGGCCCTCATCGCGTGGAGCGACTCCCACAATGCAGGCATCTGCTTCGGCGATGCCCGGCAGCAGTCCTTCACGCTGGCAGGCCCCCACGTCGCCAATGTGCTCAGCTTCGAGCATCCCGTGGCCCCGCTGACCGTCGGCACCATCGACGCCTTCATCGAATACTTCATGGCCCGCCACATTGAGGCCCGCGTGGATTACGTCCACGATGAGCCTGCGGTCCGCGCCCTGTGCAAGCAGGGCGGCGTGGCCTTCCTGCTGCCGCCGTTCGACAAGAGCGACCTGTTCAAGGGCGTCGTGATGGGCGGTGTGCTGCCCCGCAAGACCTTCAGCATGGGCCATGCGGAAGAAAAACGGTATTACATCGAGTGCCGGAAAATCAAAGAGTAACAGAATGAAATGCAAAGGTCTCCCCGGCAGGGCGAGGCGGAAGCATTTCATGGACAATAGGAGAACCATGACTTTTAACGAACTGAATCTGTCCGCCCCGCTGCTGCGTGCCGTTGCGGAGGCGGGCTACGAATCCCCCTCGCCCATTCAGGCATCGGCCATCCCGCCGGTGCTGGCCGGGAGGGATTTGATGGGCTGCGCCCAGACGGGCACCGGCAAGACCGCAGCCTTTGCGCTGCCCATGCTGGACCGCCTGACGGCGGCCCCGGCCAAAAAGAAAGGGGCCGTCCGTGCCCTGATCCTGACCCCCACCCGCGAGCTGGCGCTGCAGATCGGCGAGAGCTTTGAGCTGTACGGCAAGTACCTGAACCAGCGCAGCACCGTGATCTTTGGCGGCGTGGGCCAGGCTCCGCAGGTCGCGGCCCTCAAGAAGGGCGTCGATATCCTCATCGCCTGCCCCGGCCGCCTGAACGACCTGGTGGGGCAGGGCCTCATCGACCTCTCCCATATCGAGATCTTCGTGCTGGACGAGGCCGACCGGATGCTGGACATGGGCTTTGTGCATGACGTGAAAAAAGTCATCGCCAAGCTGCCCGCCCAGCGCCAGAACCTGATGTTCAGCGCCACCATGCCCAAGGAGATCGAGCAGCTGGCGGCTGGTATCCTGCACGACCCTGCCTTCGTCAAGGTGGACCCGGTGTCCAGCACCGTGGACCGCATCGACCAGAGCCTGTATTTCGTCGAGAAGGGCAACAAGAAGTTCCTGCTGCCCTGGCTCATCCAGAATCTGAAACCGCCGGTGCAGAACGCGCTGGTCTTCAGCCGCACCAAGCACGGCGCGGATAAGATCGCCAAAGACCTGAACAAGCAGGGCATCCCGGCAGCGGCCATCCACGGCAACAAGAGCCAGTCTGCCCGCGTGGCGGCGCTGGAGGGCTTCAAGGCCGGGGATACCAAGGTGCTGGTGGCCACCGATATCGCCGCGCGCGGCATCGACATCAGCGAGCTGTCCCATGTCTTTAACTACGACCTGCCCGAAGTGCCGGAAACGTACGTCCACCGCATCGGCCGCACGGCCCGCGCCGGTGCCGACGGCACGGCCATCAGCTTCTGCGCCCCGGAGGAGCAGGAGTATCTGGCCGGGATCGAAAAGCTGAACCGCCGGAAGATCCCGGTGGTGTCCGGCCACCCGTGGGACGGTGTGCCCGCCCCAGCCAAAAAGGAGCCGCCTGTGCGGGGCAAAAAGCCCAAGGCGGAGGCCGAAGCGCCTGCCGCCCAGCCGGAAAAGCCCGCCAAGGCGGCAAAACCGGCCCGGCCCAAAAAAGAAAAAACGGCTGCTGCCAAGGCAGAGCCGATGAAATCTCAACCGAAAGAGGAACCATCCATGGATGAAAACCAGAAGCGCACCCCCGGCGGGCGCAGCGAAAACCGCCGCTCCAACAACAGCCGCCCCCGCCGCGAGGGCAGCAATGCCGCCCCGAATCGCGGCAGCAACGCCCAGCCCAAGTTCGACCCCCACTTTGTGAGCGCACCGGAAGCGACGCCGCTGCGCCCGGCCAAAAAGCCCAATGCGCCCGCAGCCCAGCCCGCCGCAAAAACGGCGGCCCCGGCCGGCAGCGCCAAAGGCGAGAACACCCAGACCGCCCCGAACAGCCAGAACCGCCGCAATGCCCAGCCGGGCAGCGCCAGCCGCCCGGCTCGCGGGGGCCGCGCCGAGCGGACGGAGCGCCCGGCCCGCCCGGCACAGAACGCCGCAGGCAGTGCCAACACCGGCAAGGGTCGCACGGAGCGCAGCACTGCGGGCCAGCCCGCCCGCGCACCCCGTGCCCCGAAGCAGGAGGCCTCCCGCAGCCGCAGCCGGAACAGTGCGCCCAGCCGGGACGAAGATCCGGGTCTGGTCCTCATCAGCCGCCGCCCGCCGCAGCAGAAGTTCACCAACTTCGAAGAGTATATGAACGCCCACGGCGGCGCAACGGCTCCCATCGAGGATCACAGCGATGAAGTCTGAGCCATGGCAGTGCCCGCTGTGCGGCGGGCCGCTGACCGGGGAGCAGGATCTGAAATGCCCCTCCGGCCACTGCTTTGACCGCGCCAGAGAGGGCTACTGGCACCTGCTGCCGGTGCAGAGCATGCGCACCAAGGCCCCCGGCGACAGCAAAGAGATGGTCGCCGCCCGCCGCGCCTTTCTGAATGCCGGATACTATGGCATCTTTGGGCAGGCGGTGGGGGAGCTGTGTCTGGAATACGGTCTCCCGGCCGGGCCGGAGGCCCCGCTGCACCTGCTGGATGCAGGCTGCGGAGAGGGCTGGTACGACCGCTGCATCACCCGGCAGTTTGATGCGGCCGGGCAGCCGCTGGAGCTGGCGGGGTTCGACATCGCCAAACCGGCAGTCCGGCTGGCGGCGAAGGCACTGCCCACGGCCCGCTATGCAGTGGCATCCAGCTTTGCCCAGCCGGTCCGCACCGGATGGGCCGACCTGCTGCTGAACTGCTTCTCGCCCTTTGCGCGGGAGGAGTTTTTGCGGGTCCTGCGCCCCGGCGGGCGGATGCTCTACGTCGTGCCCGGCGCGGAGCATCTGTACCAGATGAAGGCCGTCCTCTACGAGACGCCCTACAAAAACCCGGTGCAGCAGGTGGCGTATGAAGGCTTCCGCTCCATCGGGGAGCGGGAGGTCTCCGGGACCATCACGGTGCCCGCCGCCCAGCTGGAAGCGCTCTTCGCCATGACGCCCTACTACTGGAAAACGCCCCGCGACGGCGCGGCCCGTCTGGCCGCCCTGCCGGAGCTGACCACCGACATCGCGTTCCGCTTCCTCGTATTTGAAAAAGAGCAATAAATGACCCGCCCCCGGTGCTGCGCAGATGTGCGGCACCGGGGGCGGGCTTTTGTGTAGAGACCTGTGGAGAGGCAGGGGAAAGGCTTAGTTCTTCTTCTCCCCCTTGGGCAGCAGACCGGCGCGGTCGAGGGCCGGACGCAGGGCAAGGTAGAGGAGGACGACGCAGACGGTAGAGGCTACGCTGTTCACGAAGGTGACACCGCCGGCGATCTTGGTCAGGGCCTGGGCTACGGTGTACTCCTGACCGAAGATGTAAACGTTGCGGAAGTAGCCGAGGAACGGGTCGGTGAAGACGTTCAGCAGCAGGCCGGAACCGGCAGCCACGATGACCTTGACCAGGTAGCCGGAGCTGTGGCGGTCGAGGTCGCGGAGCTTGAACACCTTGTGGGCCACCGCGCCGCAGGTGATGCCGATGAGGAACTTCAGCACGAAGGTGGTGACGGCATAGCCCGGATCACCGGCCAGGATGTCGGCCAGAGCCAGACCGATGGCACCGGCCAGACCGCCGGACACGCCGTCCAGCAGCAGGGCAGTCAGCGCGGTGAAGGTGTTGCCCAGATGGAACGAGGAGCCGCCGTAGAACGGCACCCGGAAGAACAGATAGGCCACCAGGCTCAGCGCGGCCATGACGCCGGTGAGCGCCAGCTCGTGGACGGTAAAGGTGCGCTTGTACAGCACACTTGCAAAGACAATGACAATGACAACGACTGCCAGAAGCAGCCACATTGCGGTGGTTGACATGATGATTCCCTCCAATTTTCACAAAGACCTGCCGGGAGACCGAAATGTTCCAATTTACCCATAAAACCACTTGACATTTGGGTGTACAGCGGGTATGCTCCTATTATACGCAAAACTGGCCCCGTGAAAATACCCAGAATATAGTTTTTTTATGGGGTCAGTTTGAGGGAATGCCCAAAAAGAGGAGGGGTTTTGTGTTCCATTTGACGACAGCACTGGATGCGGCCTCGGCGGTGCCGCTGTATGAGCAGCTCTACGAGAGCCTGGCCGAGGAGATGCGCACCGGGGCCATTCCGGCGGGCACCCGGATGCCCGGCAAGCGGCGGCTGGCGGCGGAACTGTCCGTCTCGGTGAACACCGTGGATGCAGCTTACCAGCTGCTCGCGGCGGAAGGATATCTGGAATCGCGGGAGCGCAGCGGCTTTTATGTACAAGAATATCTGGCCCTGCCCATCCGCCCGGCCGCGCCGCCGCCCGCTGCGGTCCTGCCTCAGCCGGAGGCGGGACCGCCGGTGCAGCCGGTGCGGTATGACCTCTCCACGCGGGGGGTGGACCCGGCCCTCTTCCCGTTCCGCACCTGGGCACGGCTCCAGAAGGAGCTGCTCTACTCCTCGCCCGAACTGCTGACCCACGGCGACGCGCAGGGGGACATCGAGCTGCGGCAGGCGCTGGCGGATTATCTGGAAGAATACCGGGGCGTGCAGTGCCAGGCGGAGCAGATCATCGTAGGGGCAGGTCTGGAATATCTGCTGGGTCTGCTGGCCCCGCTGCTGCCCGGCCCGGCGGCGGTGGAGAACCCCGGCTACCCCCGCGCCCGGCGGGTGCTGGAGAACAACGGCGTCTCCTGCTGTTGCCTGCCTGTGGATGCGGACGGCCTGTCCATCGAGGCGCTGTCTCGCTCCGGCGCGGTGGTCTGTTATGTGACCCCCAGCCACCAGTTCCCCACCGGGGCCACCATGCCCGCCGGACGCCGGGCCGAGCTGCTCCACTGGGCCGCCCGCAGGCCGGGGGAGCGCTACATCATTGAGGACGACTACGACTCCGAGTTCCGCTTCGACACCCGCCCGCTGCCCAGCCTGCAGGGCATGGCCGGGGCCGACGGCCCGGTGGTCTACCTTTCCACCTGCTCCCGCAGTCTGGCCCCCAGCATCCGCATCGCCTACATGGTGCTCCCGGTCCAGCTGCTCCCGGCGTGGCGGGCAGCGTACCGGCTCTATTCCAGCCCGGTCAGCCGGTTCGAGCAGCAGACGCTGGCCCGGTTCATCAACGAGGGATATTTCACCCGGCATCTGGCGCGGGAGCGGGTGGCCTATAAGGCCCGGCGGGATGCGCTGGTCCGGGCGCTGAACGCAGCCTTCGCGCCGGGAGCGCTTCGTTTTTCCGGCCTGCACACCGGTCTGCATCTGCTGGCGGCGCTCCGGGATGCCCCGCCGGATGCAGCGCTCCGGGCTGCTGCCGAGGCCGAGGGCGTCCGGCTGAGCCTGCTGAGCGACTACGACCTGACCGGCAGCGCCCGCGGCCTTGCGGGCACACTGGTGCTGGGCTACGGCTCGCTGGCGGACGACGCCTGCCCCTCGGTGGGGGAGACGTTGAGGAAGGTCTGCACCGCTGCGCGGGACGCCTCGGTGACGGTGTAAGTGCCCGCCTTGCGGTCCCACGCGCCGGGCAGGGCGTCCGACTGGAACACCGCCGCGCGGTTCACGAGAAATTCGAGGATGTCGCCCAGCAGGGTGTAGTCCTGGGCTGCAAAGTCGGTCAGCAGGGAGGAACTCTGGCTGCGCAAGGCCTCCGGCAGGGTGGAGGGCAGCAACTCGAAGTTCTGGCGGAAAAAGGCGTCCCACACGGCGGCGCGGGCTGCGGCCCGGCGGCTGGGCGGTAAAAGGCCGTCGGCGTCCAGCCCGGTCAGAAGATCCGATGCTTCCCGTGCGCGGAAGGTCTGGACGCTGGGGCTCTGGCCGAGGGCGTTCAGCTCCTCGGCGGTCAGTGCGCCCGAAAGGCTGACCCGCACGGCCCCATACCGCGCCGCCAGTGTTTCGAGCACGGCGGGCGAGAGGGCCAGATACAAAGTGTCTTCCGGCAGGGCCAGCGTTTCCAGCAGGGCCTGACGGCACCGCGCCGGGCCGGCCGCTGCATAGCACTGGGCCAGCGAGGCTTCGCCGCCGCCGAACGGCACCGTCAGCTGCCCCGGCACCGCCAGCAGATGGGCGGCGTTCTGGGGCGCGTTCAGGTAGAACAGCACGAAGCCGGGCTGCTCCCCGGCGGTGCAGAGCAGCAGCGTCATCCGGTCGTCGGCTTTGGGCAGGTCGATGGGCACGCCCCGCTGCGGCTCGGCGGTCTGCATCAGCCATTGCTGGCGCAGCATCTGCCGGGTGAGCAGGACGGTGCCGCCCACCAGCGGCAGCAGCACCAGAAGCGCCGCCCCCAGTGCAGCCCAGAACGGCTTCCACCCGCCTTTGTGCATTCCGCTTCCCTCCTTTGCCGGTGTTACGGAAAGGATGGCCCCGCCGTCTGCGGATTATACAAAAAACGCGGGCTGTGCGAAAAAGTCATACGAAAATAAAATTCATCCGCTTTGCATCAAAGATGAAACCTCAGAATAAATTGAAACAAAAAGCTTGCCAGCAGCAGGAGCCCCCTGTGCGGGAAGCTGCGTTTTGCGGGCAGAGCCTTTGGCGTTCTGTCCGCTTTTTGTTTTGCAGAGGGGGAACGATCATGTTAGAGACCATTACGAGCGTGAATGGAGTTGTCAACGGCATCGTCTGGGGGCCGGTGGGGCTGGCGCTGCTGTTCGGCACCGGATTTGTGATGTCGGTGCGCACCGGTTTTTTCCAGTTCGGGCATTTCCGGTACTGGCTGCGGAACACCATCGGTGCCATCTTCACCGACCGGGACATCACGGCCCATACCGAAAAGAACGATAAGGCCATCAGCCAGTTCCAAAGCCTGTGCACCGCGCTGGCGGCGACCATCGGCACCGGCAACATCGTGGGCGTGGCAACGGCCATCCTCAGCGGCGGGCCGGGTGCCATCTTCTGGATGTGGGCCATGGCCATCCTGGGCATGATGACCAACTACTCGGAAAACGTTCTGGGCATCTTTTACCGCCGCAAGAACGCCGACGGCGAGTGGTCCGGCGGCGCGATGTACTATCTGGCCGACGGTCTGGGCAGCAAGAAGGGCTGCAAAAAGCTGGGCCGGGTGCTGGCGGTGCTGTTCGCCTGCTTCTGTGTGCTGGCCTCCTTTGGCATCGGCAACATGAGCCAGATCAACTCCATTGCAGGCAACATGAATGCGGCCTTCCAGGTGCCGAATCTCCTCACCGGCATCCTGTTGGCGGTGCTGTCCGCGCTGGTCATCCTGGGCGGCTTGAAGCGTGTGGCGGCCGTGACGGAAAAGGTCGTTCCGCTGATGGCGCTGTTCTACATCCTGGGTGCGCTGACGGTTGTGCTGACCCATGTTACGGCGATCCCGGCTGCGTTCGCGGCCATCTTCAAAGGCGCTTTCGCCATGCAGGCGGCGGGCGGCGGTGTGCTGGGCTACGGTGTGTCCCGCGCCATCACCTGGGGCTTCAAGCGCGGCGCATTCTCCAACGAGGCGGGCCTCGGCTCGTCGGTCATGGTGCACGCGTCCTCCAACGTCAAGGAGCCGGTGCAGCAGGGCATGTGGGGCATTTTTGAGGTCTTTGCCGATACCATCGTGGTCTGCACCCTGACGGCGCTGGTCATCCTGACGTCCGGCTTCGTGGACCTGAACACCGGCCGGATGCTCACCGAGGTGCAGGGCTCTGCGCTGGTGGGCGAAGCCTTCTCCACCGTGTTCGGCAGTTTTGGCCCCAAGTTCATCGCGGTGTCCATCCTGCTGTTCGCCTATTCCACGGTGCTGGGCTGGAGCCACTACGGCACCAAAGCCTTTGAATATCTGTTCGGCACCAAGGCCAGCATGGGCTATCAGGTGGTCTTCGTGGCCATGGTGCTGGTGGGTGCGACGATGAAGCTCGACCTCGCGTGGGACCTGTCCGATACCTTCAACGGCCTGATGATGCTGCCGAACCTGATCGGTGTGCTGAGCCTGTCGGGAACGGTTGCGGCCATCACCCGGAACTATGTGGACCGCAAGTTCCACGGCAAGCAGGTCGAACCCATGTGGTCGGCCTTTGCAGAGTATCAGAAGGAGGAAGAAGCAGAGGAAGCCACGCTGGACAAAGCCGCAAACGAATAAAGAACGCAAAAAGACCCGGCCCTCTCCGGCAGACGTGCAGGAGAGGGCCGGGTCTTGTCATCTCTTTTTGTGCGGGCGGCGCAGGGTGCGCACGGCGTCCCGCCCGGCGGTGATGCCGCTGCCGAAGGCCCAGTGCAGGTTGAAGCCGCCGCACATCCCGGCGCAGTCCAGCGTTTCGCCCACGAAGTACAGCCCCGGACAGCCCTTGAACTGGAAGCTGGGCTCCAGCTCGGTCAGGCTCAGGCCGCCGCCGGTGGTCTGGGCCTGTTTCCAGCCGCAGGGGGTCAGGTCTTCGAAGAGCCAGTGCTTGGCCGTGTTGGCCAGCACCTGCCAGGCGGCATCGGGCAGGGTGTCCAGCGGTGTGTCCGGCAGGCGGGCCGCTGCCCAGAGGGCGCGGCCCAGTTTGGGGTTGAGCAGCCCCGTCCAGAAATCAGCGGGCGTCCGGCCCGGCAGCAGGGGCACCCGCGCAGCGAACAGGGCCGTCAGCGCGGCCTCGTCCAGCGCGGGGAAGAGGTCCAGCTCCACAGCGGGGCGCTTCGGGCCGCGCCGGGGGGCCAGCAGGCCGGACAGCTGCATGATGCAGATGCCGGACAGGCCGTAGTCGGTGAACTGCACCTCGCCCGTCTCCTCGGCCAGCAGGGTGTGGCGGTCCAGGTCGAGCAGCGCGGCGCGGGCCTTGACCCGGATGCCGGCCAGTGCTTTGTTGGGCCGGGCCGTCTGCAAGGCGGTCAGGCAGGGGTAGAGCGGTTCCAGCTTTCCGCCGCACTGGGCGGCAAAGCGGGTGCCAAAGCCATCGGTTCCGAACTGCGGGCCTGCATTGCCGCCCATGGCGCAGATGACGGCATCGGCATGGAGCGTCTCGTTGCTGCGCTCGGTACTGTCGAAGAGGACGGCGTAGCCGTTCCGGTTCTGGCTCAGGGTGTTGACAGTGCAGCCGGTGCGCACCTCCACCCCCAGCCGGGCCATGTGGCCCTCCAGCAGGGCAAGGACGTCCGCCGCCTGATTGGAATACGGGTAGACCCGCCCGGCTTCGTCGGTGCGGGTGTAAAGCCCCAGCGCCCGGAACCATTCCAGCGGCGCGGCGGTGTTCACGGCGTTCAGCAGCGGGGCCAGCGCCTTTGGGTCTGCGGTGAAATAACACTCCGGCGCGATGCCGGTGTTGCTGAGGTTGCACCGGCCGTTGCCGGTGGCCAGCAGCTTTTTGCCGCAGCGGGGGTTGCGGTCCAGCACGGTGACGCGCACTGCCCCGGCGGGGGCCGCCTGTGCTGCGGCCAGTGCCGCCGCCATCCCGGCTGCACCGCCGCCTAAGATCACGATCTGTTGCATGAAACGATCCTTTCTGAAAAGAGAAAAAGCCGCCGGAACCCTCCCGCGCGGCGCAGGGCCTGAAGAACAGACCCAGTATAGCATAAACCGGAAAAAACGGCCAGAGTTCAAACGGGAAAAACTATGGAAGAGCATTGACAGAAGAGGAAGAATCTGGTAGATTTGAAGCGATGCAGCAAAGATGCGGCTAAGAAATTTTAACTTCTCTCGAAAAAATTCGGGGGTACGATGAATATGTCATGGGATCATAGGATGGGGAGAAGCAGACGGCGAGCCGCTGCGCTTGCGCTCCTGGTGGTGGTGTGCCTTTTCAACATTGTGGGCTATCTGGTATATGTGCAGCGCCAGTTCTATCGGGAGAGCACCCAAAACCTGCTGGAGACCTACGAGCAGGTGAACAAGACGTTTACCATGTTCGCGCAGCGCAACTGGAACGTTCTGAGCGAGTGGGGCAACAGCTTGCAGGAGGCAGACGAAACGGCCATCCGGGCCAGTCTGCGCCACTTCAACCGCGAAAAAACGACCTGGCGGTACAGTGAGCTGTACCTGTTCAACGAGTCCAACCAGTATCTGAAAGCCGCCGGAGAGAGCGGAGAGGCGCAGGGACAGTGGGGCGCGTTTGCAGCGACGTATGCGACCGGCCACTCCAGCGTGAGCAGCTATATCATGGACACGGGCGAGCGCCGGGTCGTGTTCACCGTGCCCATCCGGCCGGTCGAGGTCTCCGGTGTGACCTACACCTGCATTGCCGTCAGCTACAACAATGCAACGCTGGAAGAGATGATCGGCGGCCATGCCTACAACGGCCAGAGCGACTGCTACATCATCTACCCGGACGGCAGCGTGATGCTGTCCGAGGAGCCGAAGAGTGAGATCGAATCCTGGATGACGAACCTGTTCGATTTTCTGGAGAAAAATGCCAAGGTCGATGCCGACGGCTTTGCCGCCATGCGGGAGAACGTGCGCAGCGGCGGCAGCGGCAGCACCGGGTATCGGTACGGCGGCAAGGGCTATTATCTGGTCTATCAGCCGGTGGGCTTTCAGGACCTGACCGTCGTGGGTATCGTGGAGCGCGATGTCGTCGATGCCGGGATGCGGAAGATCCAGACGGCTACCATCCTGCTGCTGCTTTTTTTGATGGGCAGCGTGGCCGTGGCGATGGTGCGGTCGGTCAAGCTGGATGCGGCACTGGAAATGGAAGAAAAAGAAAACGCCCTCCGCACCGAAGCGCTGGAACGACGGAAACTGGAGGGGCTGGCCAACACCGACGGCCTGACCGGCCTGTTCAACGAGCGGTGCTTCAACAGCACCCTGAAGCAGAAGGAAAAGGCGCGCCAGCCCTTTGCTCTGTTCTATCTGGATCTGGACCGGTTCAAGCCGGTCAACGACACCTACGGCCACGATGTGGGCGACCAGCTGCTCCGGGCCGTGGCCGACCGGCTGCGGAGCTGTGTGCGGAGCAGCGACCTTGCGTTCCGCATCGGCGGCGATGAGTTTGCCCTGATCGTGAACGGCGAAGTCGATGCAGACGGGTGCGCCCAGCGGATCGAGACCATCAAATCGGTCATCCGGCAGCCCTATGTGCTGGACGGCCGGACCATCTGCATTGGCACCAGCTGCGGTTCGGCCTGCTACCCGGCCGACCGGGCCGACGTCCGCGACATCCGCATCCTGGCAGACCACCGGATGTATGAGGACAAGCAAAAACAGGGAAGCTCCCGCAGGCAGAGCTTCGCGCTTGAATAATTCTCCTTTCTCTACCACAAAATAACCACAGGAAACGAAATCTGGGAACCAAGGAAACGTGGGACCGAGAAAGGGAGAATGTGTTATGAAAGCAACCGGGATCGTCCGCCGCATTGATGAGCTGGGGAGGGTCGTCATCCCCAAGGAGATCCGCCGCACCCAGCGCATCCGCCGGGGAGACCCGCTGGAGATCTTCACGACCGGCGACGGCGAGGTCATCTTCAAGAAGTATTCGCCGGTGGGAGAGTTGAGCAGCGTGACGACGCAGTATGTGGATGCGCTGAGCAAGAGCTTCGCACTGACAGCCTTCGTCTGTGACCGGGACCGCATCCTGGCGGCGTCCGGTGCCGGGCGGCGGGACCTTGTGGACCGCAGCGTCAGCCAGCCGCTGGAAAAGCTGATGGACAGCCGGAAGCTCTACGCCAGCGACGGCGACCCGGAAAAGGCCCTCCTGCCCTGCGAGGGGGCGCAGCGCGCTCTGCTCTGTGTCTGCCCCATCATCGCGGCGGGGGATGTGACCGGTGCCGTGGGCTTTCTGACCGAGGACCGGGCGGCACAGCCGGATGCCGCGCAGGAAAAGGCCGCAGCAGTGGCGGCGGCGTTTCTGGCAAAACAGATGGAAGAGTAAATACCTTATAAAAGCAAACGGCCTGCGCCTCGGCGTGGGCCGTTTGCTTATGACCAATTTGTGAATCTTTCAAAACTTTTCTGCGAACCTATTGACAGCGCGGAAAAATTGGATATAATGGTCTTAGCACTCAGGAAGACAGAGTGCTAAAGAACAAAAAGCAAACGAAGGAGGCAGGCGCTATGACGATGGATGCACGCAAGCAGCGAGTCTTGCAGGCGATCGTGGCGCTGTATGGTCTCGAAGGGGAGCCTGTGGGCAGCAGTGTGCTGGCAAACTACTTTGATATGGCAGTTTCCAGTGCGACGCTGCGCAACGAGATGGCGGCGCTGACCAAGCTGGGCCTGCTGGAGCAGCCCCACACCAGCGCGGGCCGTGTGCCCAGTGCCAAGGGCTACCGTTATTATCTGGACAATCTGCTGACGGATGACCAGCCGCTGGACCGCGTGACCCGCGCACGGGTGGACGCCGTGTTCGCCAGCCTGGACCACGAGCCTGAAAAGCTCGCCCAGGGTGCCGCACGGGCGCTGGCTCAGATCAGCGGCTGCACCGCAGCCATCAGCACTCCCTGTGCCGAGGACCTCTGCATCGCCCATTATGAGGTGGTGCAGGTAGGCCGCAGCGCGGCGGCAGTGCTGGCAGTGACCACGGCCGGCTACGTCCGGACCCGCGTGGCGCGGGTGCGCACCGGCCTCTCGCGTGAGGATGCTGCGGCGCTGGCCGCCCTGCTCAACCGGAACCTGACATTCGTGGCTCCCATGGATCTTTCGCCCCGGCTCCTTGCAGAGCTGTGCGGCCAGATCAACCCGGAGCTGGTGCCAGTGGTGTCGGCGGCAGCGGCCATCCTGCAGGATTCCACCAAACCGCACGTCTATCTGGGCGGCGAGCAGTACCTGCTCGACTGGCCCCAGCTGGAAGGCAAGGTCGGTTCCATCCTCAGCCTGCTGAGCGATGAGGAAGCGGCCGCCCGGCTCATCGCCCCGCCCACAGAGCAGAGCGAGAGCATCCTGCTGGGCGAGGACATTGAGCCGCAGATCCCCGGCCTGTGCATCGTCAGCGACCGTTATCTGGTCGGCGGCGGGCTGTGGGGCTCGGTGGCACTCATCGGGCCGACCCGGATGCCCTTCCAAAAGCTGATGCCTCTGCTCCACACCTTTGCCGACCAGCTCGGCGAGGGTATGAGCGGCAAACGAAAAGATACCCCGCAGGCAGCCGCACCCCGGCGGACTGTGATCTATAAGGAGGACCTGGAATGAGCGAAGAAACCAAGAAGACCCCGCAGGCGGAACCCGCCGCAGAGCCAAAGACCGCTGAGCAGGCCGCACCCGAAGCAGCCGCTGAACAGGCTGCGCCCGCATCCGAGACAGCGGAACCCAAGGATGCGAAGAAGGACGGCTGGTTCAAGAAAAACCGCGACCTGGAAGCTGCAAAGGCAAAGCTGGAAGCAGCGGAGCAGGAAGCGGCCCAGACCAAAGAAAAGCTGCTGCGGATGGCTGCCGAGTACGACAACTACCGCAAGCGCACCGCCCGCGAAGCGGACCAGAAGTTCAACGATGGCATCTCCTTTGCGGTCAACCAGATCATCCCCATCCTGGATACGCTGGAGATGGCGGCCAACGCCCCCACCACCGACGAGAATTACAAAAAGGGTGTGACCATGACGCTGGACAAGGCGGCCAAGGCACTGGATGTCCTCCATGTGGAGGAGATCGAATCCCTGGGCAAGCCGTTCGACCCCAATTTCATGAACGCCGTGCAGCAGGTCCCCGCCGAAGAGGGCCAGGAGAGCGGCACGGTGGTCACCGTCTACCAGAAGGGCTACAAGCTGGGCGACAAGATCGTCCGCCATGCGACCGTTGTGGTGGCCGAGTAACTTCGCAAAGACCCGCAAGGGTTTTCAAATAAACATCCGCTTATCCACTTTGAGCATCATATAAACAAATACGTTCTGATTTGAGAGGAGCTTTCATTATGAGTAAGATCATTGGTATCGACCTTGGCACCACCAACAGCTGTGTGGCTGTTATGGAGGGCGGCGAACCCGTCGTCATCGCAAACTCTGAGGGTGCCCGCACCACCCCGTCCGTTGTCGGCTTCACCAAGACCGGCGACCGTCTGGTCGGCCAGGTCGCAAAGCGTCAGGCCATCACCAACCCGGAGAACACCGTTTCTTCCATCAAGCGCCAGATGGGCACCGACCACAAAGTCACCCTGAACGGCAAGGAGTACACCCCCCAGCAGGTCAGCGCCATGATCCTGCAGAAGCTGAAGGCAGACGCCGAGGCTTATCTGGGTGAGCCTGTCACCGAGGCAGTCATCACCGTCCCCGCATACTTCAACGACAGCCAGCGTCAGGCCACCAAGGACGCAGGCACCATTGCCGGCCTGAACGTCAAGCGTATCATCAACGAGCCGACCGCTGCTTCTCTGGCCTACGGCATCGATAAGGAAGACGACCAGAAGATCATGGTCTACGACCTGGGCGGCGGCACCTTCGATGTCTCCATCATCGAGATGGGCGACGGCGTCACCGAAGTTCTGGCCACCAACGGCGATACCCACCTGGGCGGCGATGACTTCGACCAGCGCGTCATCGACTGGATGGCAGACGCTTTCCAGACCGAGAACGGCATCGACCTGCGCAAGGACAAGATGGCTGCTCAGCGCCTGAAGGAAGCGGCTGAGAAGGCAAAGATCGAGCTGTCCAGCGCAATGAGCACCCAGATCAACCTGCCCTTCATCACCGCCGATGCGACCGGCCCCAAGCATCTGGATATGACCCTGACCCGCGCAAAGTTCAACGAGCTGACCGCAGATCTGGTCGACCGCACCATGACCCCTGTCCGCAAGGCTCTGCAGGATGCAGGCCTGCGCGCTTCTGACCTGAAGAAGGTCCTGATGGTCGGTGGTTCGACCCGTATCCCCGCCGTCTACGACGCCGTGAAGAAGGAACTGAACTGCGAGCCCTTCAAGGGCATCAACCCCGACGAGTGCGTGGCAGTCGGTGCTGCCATTCAGGGCGGTGTCCTGCAGGGCGACGTCAAGGGCCTGCTGCTGCTGGATGTCACCCCGCTGAGCCTGGGCATTGAGACCCTGGGCGGCGTCTGCACCAAGATCATCGAGCGCAACACCACCATCCCCACCCACAAGAGCCAGGTCTTCTCCACCGCTGCCGACAACCAGCCCTCGGTCGAGATCAACGTTCTGCAGGGCGAGCGTGAGTTCGCACGCGACAACAAGAGCCTGGGTGTCTTCCACCTGGATGGCATCGCTCCGGCTCCCCGTGGTGTGCCTCAGATCGAAGTCACCTTCGATATCGATGCAAACGGCATCGTGAAGGTCAGCGCAAAGGACCTGGGCACCGGCAAGGAGCAGAACATCACCATCACGGCTTCCACCAACATGTCCAAGGACGACATCGACAAGGCCGTCAAGGAAGCAGAGCAGTTCGCAGCAGACGATAAGAAGAAGCGCGAAGAGGTCGATATCCGCAACGGTGCCGACCAGATGGTCTTCCAGACCGAGAAGATGCTGAAGGAGAACGGCGACAAGATGCCCGCAGACGTCAAGAGCGAGGCCGAGGCAAAGCTGGCCGACCTGAAGACCGCTGTGCAGTCCGGCTCCATCGACGACATCAAGGCAAAGCAGGATGCGCTGAGCCACGTCTTCGAGAAGATGTATCAGGCAGCTGCTGCCGCACAGCAGGCCGCAGGCGCACAGCCGGGCCCCGATGCCGGTGCAGCCAACCAGCAGAAGCCCAATGACGACGGCGTCGTCGATGCAGACTTCAAGGAAGTCTAAGTTTTGATACAGGCAGCACATGTCCGGCCAAACCGGCGGATGTGCGCTGAGATATAAGCAAAAGCCGCTCCGGTTTTGCCGGAGCGGCCTTTGTGGGTTAAACCTCTCAGTCTCGCTGACACTCGCCAGCTCCCCAGCCGGGGAGCCCTTGGCAGGTCGGCCAGCATTGCGCAGATTGCTGGATGTTTCCCGCTGTGGGAAACGGGAGCGCGCTGCTGTCAGGGGGAGGTTGCTACGATACGAGAGGTGAGTGGATATGGCACAGGAAAAGCGTGATTACTACGAAGTGCTGGGGGTATCCAAATCGGCCACGGATGCGGAGATCAAAAAGGCCTACCGCAAGCTGGCAATGAAGTACCACCCGGACTACAACCCCGGCGACAAGGACGCTGAGGAAAAATTCAAGGAAGTCAACGAAGCCAACGAGGTGCTTTCGGACCCGAAGAAACGCCAGATGTACGACCAGTATGGTTTTGCAGGCGTTGACCCCAGCTACGCAGCCCAGAACGGCGGCGGTGCAGGCGGCTTTGGCGGGTTCGGCGGCGATGGCGTCGATCTGGGCGACATCTTCGGCGATATCTTCGGCGGTGGGTTCGGCGGCTTTGGCGGTGCATCGTCCCGCCAGGCCAACCCCAACGCCCCCCGCAAGGGCCAGGACATCCGTGTCCGGATCACCCTGTCGTTTGACGAGGCCGTCCACGGCTGCAAGAAGAACATCACCATCACCCGCCAGCAGGAGTGCACGGAGTGCCATGGCTCCGGCTGTGCGGCAGGCTCCAGCCCGGAGACCTGCCCCGACTGCGGCGGCCGCGGCTATGTCATCCGCCAGCAGCGCACACCCTTTGGTGTGATGCAGACCCAGCAGCCCTGCTCCCGCTGCGGCGGCAAGGGCAAGCTGGTCAAGAACCCCTGCAAGGTCTGCCACGGCTCCGGCAAGACGGCCACCCGGAAGACGCTGGAGGTGTCCATCCCCATGGGCATCGACGACGATCAGAGCTTTGCACTGCGCGGAATGGGCGATGCCGGTGCCAACGGCGGCCCCGCAGGCGACGTCATCGTGATGGTCACGGTGCGGCCCAGCGAGGTGTTCCAGCGCGATGGCTACGACGTCTGGGTCACGGTGCCCATCACCTACAGCCAGGCCGTTCTCGGCGATGAGATCACCGTACCGTCCATTGACGGCAAGGTGGAGTATACCGTCCCTGAAGGCACCCAGAGCGGGACCACCTTCCGCCTGCGCGGGAAGGGCATCCAGTATCTGAACGGCCGTGGCCGGGGCGACATGTACGTCAAGTGCGAGGTCGAGATCCCCAAGAAGCTGAACAAGGCCCAGCGCGACGCCCTGAAGAAATTCGAGGGCACCCTGAAAGAAGAAAACTACGAAAAGCGCAAGGGCTTCTTCAAAAAGCTGAAAGACCTGTTCAACTGACACCAGAAACAGAAAGACCCTCCCGGAAAATTTCCGGGAGGGTCTTTTGTGTCTTCCGAACTCAGCCCATGTAGCTGATGTTCACGTCGATCTGGCCACCGTAGCCGGGGATGCGGGCGGTGCAGCTGCCCTGCCACATGTTGCAGGCGATGGGGCTGCTGGCGACGTTGTAGTGGGCATTCCAGATGTTGTACTGGGTCAGCCGGCTCATGTCAAGGCGCTTGCGGAACCAGGTGGTGGAGGCGTAGACGCCGGGCTGATAGCCCAGAGCCTTGATCTCTTCGCAGAAGGCGACCGCGCACTTGGTGCGGTCCTCCACGCCCAGACCATCGGCACGGCCGGAGCCGGAACCGGAAGCCTCGGTGTCAAAGTAGATGGGGTAGTCCAGCTGGCGGCCGTTCAGCACATACACGCAGGCCTGCGCTTCCTCGCGGGCTTCGTTCTCATTGACGGCCTGGGTGAAGCAGTAGACGCCCACCCGCAGACCGGCGTTCCGGGCATTGGTGAAATGCTCTTCGAACTTGGGGTCCTGCACCAGTGTACCGGAACCGTAGCCGCGGTAGCCGATGCGGATGATGACGAACTCGACACCGGCCTGCTTGGCCTGCTCAAAGTTGATGCTGGACTGGTATTTGGAGACGTCGATGCCGAAGGTGGCGTTCTGCTGGACGCCATTGGCATCAAAGTAATAGAGCTTGTTGTCGATGGAGCGGATGCCGGTGACGGGGTCGGTGGTGTTTTGCTCATAATAATAGGTCTTGCCGTTCACGGTCCGCCAGCCGGAGTAGGTGGGGCGCGGTGCAGGTGTGGAGGGCTTGTCTTCCTCTTTTTTGCCGAACAGCAGGTTCCACAGCCATTTCAGGAAGCCGTTCTCGCTGTCAAGGCACTGGGCGGAGACGCTGCTTTCGTCCAGCGTTCCGGCGTCCAGTGCGGCGCGGATCTCTTCCGGCGTCAGCAGGATGGTGCCGTTGGTATCGGAGATCCCGGCGGAAGCGACAGCCTCGCCGTTCTCAGAGGCGGCGGGGGTCTCGGCGGCCTCCGCTTCCAGCGTTTCCACCGGGGCGCTCAGCGGATCTTCGGCGGCCAGTTCCGCAGTCTCCTGCACGAAGTGGGGGAAGAGGGCGTTTTCGTGGTCGTTCTCCTCAGCAGGACCGGCCATCGGGTCGGCGGCGGGAGTCTCAGCGGACGGCTCCGCAGGGGTCTCGTCCGGCACAGCGGCAGGAGCTTCTTCAACGGGGGCTTCCGCCGCAGGTTCGGTGCTGGAAGCAGGCACCTCAGCCTCCGTCGGGGTCACAGGCACCGCGGCAGAGGAAGCAGGGGCCTGTGACGGTGCGGTCTCTTCCGCAGCGGCGCTGGAAGCAGACGCTTCCGCCGTGCTCTCCGAAGCGGCCTCCGTGGAGGCGCTCTTCTCCGGCTGAAGGCTGATGGCGGGGGCCTCCCACTCCACCGCCGCAGGCGCGACGGTCAGCCCCGCAGGCTGGGTAGCCAGCAGGATGGTGGTGCCCGCGCCGCCCACGGTTAGAGCCAGCGCCATGACAAAGGCGGCAATGGCCTGCCCCGCATTGCGGCGGGTGTTTTGATCGGATGTACGATCCGGAACCGATGGAAATTTGTGTTTCATGCCGTTTGCTTTTGCCTCCAAATAAGATCGGACGTGCAGCCGCCGTGCGGTCCGCAAAGCCCGGTAGAATCGGGACCGATCCAGAAATCCTGATTTCACTCTTCCAGTATACACCCAACCCCGGTATCCGTCAATCTTCTTTGCGGCGGTGCGAAGGAAAAACAGCGAACGGAAAAGAGAAAAATCGCTCCACAGGCAATACGGTTCAGCCTGCGGAAAAATTGCATCCAGCGCTTCAAAATTTGGTTCTTTTCACGAAAAAAGCGTTTTTCTCTTGCTGTCTTGACAGGTGTATGGTATGATGATGGACATGCAGTCCGGTTGCAGAAATGACCGGAGAAGAAAAGAGGAAAATTCTATGGCAAGCTTCAAGGAGTTTTTGAAACGAAAAGATATCGTCATCACCCCGCAGCGCTACCTCATCGAGGCGCTGGGCGCGATGGCACAGGGCCTGTTCGCCAGCCTGCTCATCGGCACCATCATCAAGACGCTGGGCCAGCAGACCGGCCTGGACGTGCTGGTGGACCTGGGCGGCTACGCCACGGCCATGAGCGGCCCGGCCATGGCCTGCGCCATCGGCTGGGCGCTGCACTGCCCGCCGCTGGTGCTGTTCAGCCTCATCACGGTGGGCTACTCGGCCAATGCACTGGGCGGGGCCGGCGGCCCGCTGGCCGTCCTCATCATCGCCATCGTCGCGGCGGAGCTGGGCAAGGCCGTGAGCAAGGAGACGAAGATCGACATCCTCGCCACCCCGTTGGTCACGATCTTTGCAGGCGTCGGCCTGTCCATGCTCATCGCAGCGCCCATCGGCGCAGCGGCAAGCCAGGTGGGCACCCTCATCATGTGGGCCACCGAGCAGGCCCCGCTGGTCATGGGCATCCTCGTGTCGGTCATCGTGGGCGTGGCGCTGACGCTGCCCATCTCCTCCGCCGCCATCTGTGCGGCACTGGGCCTGACCGGTCTGGCCGGCGGTGCCGCTGTGGCGGGCTGCTGCGCCCAGATGGTGGGCTTTGCGGTCATGAGCTACAAGGAAAACGGCGTCGGCGGTCTGGTCAGTCAGGGTCTGGGCACCAGTATGCTCCAGATGGGCAACATCATCAAGAACCCCCGCATCTGGATCGCTCCCACGCTGGCCTCGGCCATCACCGGCCCGCTGGCCACCTGCCTGTTTCACTTTGAGATGAACGGTGCGGCGGTCTCCTCCGGCATGGGAACCTGCGGTCTGGTGGGCCAGATTGGCGTCTACACCGGCTGGGTCAACGACATCGCGGCAGGCACCAAGGCTGCCATCACCCCGATGGACTGGGCAGCCATGCTGCTGATCTGCTTCGTCCTGCCCGCCGTGCTGAGCGTCGTCTTCTGCGAGATCGAGCGCAAGCTGGGCTGGATCAGAGAGGGAGACCTGAAACTGAATTAAACCGGCCGTCAAAGGCCCTGCGGTTTTTTGGCAGCGGAAAAAATGCGTTTTCCATCGAGGACCGCCTCCGTTAAAGTATCCCCCTCATAGGTCAGCTTGAGGGAGAAGAACGGGCAGTCCTCTTTGAGCAGGCGGAGGAAGATCTTGTCGCCCTCCCAGATGGGCAGCGTTTCGACGGTGTCCGTCGGCACCCATTCCAGCACCCCTTCGTTGCGGGCGGGGTCCCGGATCAGTTCACCGGTCCAGCCGTCTGCGGTGTAAAGGTGCATGTACTCGGTTAGACGGCCCAGAATGAAGGTCACGATGCCCCGGCAGCGGAAGCGGGTCAGCTGAAGGCCGGTCTCTTCCTGCACCTCGCGCAGCAGGCAGTCTTCCGGGCTTTCGAACGGCTCGAACTTGCCGCCCACGCCGATCCATTTGTCGTGGTTCATGTCGTTTTTCTTGGTGACGCGGTGGAGCATCAGCCACTTGCCGTCCTGCTCCAGATAGCACAGCGTCGTGTTCCGCATGGGAAATTCAGGGTTCATGAAGCGTTCTCCTTCTGATAATATAGCAGTTTGCGTTTTTAATGCACAAGCAACATCCGCAAACTGCATATCGCAAATATGCCGTTTTGATAGGCACTATTTTTGAAAATTACGATAAAAGAGACCCTCTCCGTCATTGCTCCGCAATGCCGCCTCTGCCGAAGAGCGAGGTTTTGATGTTGAGTTCTGTCAGCATCAAAGCTCCCCCGACGGGGGAGCTGGCGAGCGGATGCGAGACTGAGAGGGTCTTTTCGTTCTTTTTTATTTCCGTGCAGCGCGGCCCTTGCCGGCATTGTTCAGCTTGCGGACCAGATCGTTCTGGTGCTTGCGCTGCGAGGGGGTGGGTTCCGGGTCGTGCGCCTCGTTGCCGCGCGCGTTGATCTGGGTGGAAGCGGGGTCCACGCGGACAAGATTCCACTCCTGATTGCCGCCGGAGACGTAGTTCCAGATCTGGGCCTGGGCACCGTTCGCGGTGTTCATGCCCACGAGGTCGATGTACTTGTCAGCCAGCACGTTCCGGATGCGGGTGCGGCCGCTGCGGGTGGGTTCCAGCGCCCAGCACTGGCTCAGCCCGCTGCTGCGGCTCCACTGGTGCAGCCAGGTGCCCTCGACCACGCCGCCGAGCGCCAGATCGATGAACTTGCCTGTGAACCGGTTCTGGATGCGCCAGCGGCCCTCACCGGCGTCCACGAACTGCCACTGCTGCCACGGATGGCCTGCGTAATCCCACAACCCGATCGCAGCGCCGTTCTCGGTATTGAAGTTCTTTACCTCCAACACCTTCCCGTTCGGGGCTTTGATCAGGTAAAATTCATTTTCCATTAAAACGACCTGCGATGCTTTTGCCATAGAGCATGTTCTCCTTTCCGGTATCCGCCGATTTGATGGTTCTATTATAACGCATTTCTTCTCTGGCAACAAGAATGGAAAATCACAATCTTTTGTCGTTTTCTTGTGCGTTTTGCTTAAAAAGACACGTTTTTCCCGCCAACTTGGGCACCGTGTACCACAGGAACAGGGCCGCAAGGCTGAGCCACCGGATCTGGGCGTTCGTCAGGTGCTCGTTCAAAAGCCAGCCGACGCCGAACGAGAGCAGGTTGGCCGTCAGGGCGTAGAGCACCGGGCGGGGTGTTTTGCCCTCCGGCCAGGGCAGCCAGCGGCAGTAGGCGGAGACTTCCACCGCGAAGACCAGCACTTCCATTCCGGCGTAGAGCGCAAAGCCCGCCCAGGGGCCGAGATAAAACAGCCCGTAGTGGAGAACAAGGTTCAGTGCAAGCTGCGTGGCCAGATTGACCCCGCCGATGAGGTTCTGCTGGGCTTTTTCGCGCAGGCCGAACACCAGGGCACCCAGCGCCAGCTCCAGAATCAGCGTGATGAGTAACCGGGAGGTGAACAGGGAAATCTGGTCGCTGTCGGTCCGGTTGGTGTAGACGTGCATCCAGCCGTCCTCCGGGTCGAACAGCACCTGCCATTCGCTGTCGAACGCATACCGCTGGACCGGCTCTTTGCTAATGGAAAAGACCCCGGTGTCCATATTATAAAGGAGCACATAGAATTTCTGGGGCGGGTAGTACCCCCAGGTGAAGGTCTGTTCGGTGTCGCCGAAGTATTCCTCGAAGTAGCCGAGGAAGTAGTACCCCTCCGGCGCATCGTAAGCCTGAAAGGCTTCCCACACCTCGCGGGAACCCATCCAGTCCCCGTATGCGCTGGGGGCGCTCCATGGGCCGGTGGATTCTGTATTGCCCAGCAGAGTCACGGCGTAATTCTGGTCGTTGTAGATGTAGAGCCTGAGCGTGACCGACGGTTTCGGCCCCATATCCGCGAAGGCAGGCGGCGAAACGGTCAGCAGGAGCAGGGAGGCGAGTAGAAAACCCAGGATCTTTTTGCAGAGTTTTTCTTTCATGATGGGGCCCTCCGGCTTTCGAAAACAAAAATTCCGACACGACTTTCCTTAACTTGTAAACGAGGGAGGAACAGCTGTTATTGCATGGCATTCTGCACAAACTTCAAGCAGGACTTTTGTGCGCTGTTTCCTGTACTTACAGAGAAAACAAAACGCCGGTTTCCGGGGCGTTTTGACCCCAAATATGAACAAATTGTTTCCGGCTCGCGGCCAATTCAGAACACTGACTTCACATTTATAAAGCAAAGCAAGCTTTTACACTTTACTTCGATGAGTAAAACGAATTTCAACAAAAGCTTTCAATTGTTTCACGATTTCGGATATTGACTTTAGATTGAAATTGCGGTATAGTAAGGATGCGGAGAGCAGAAAACGCCCCGCTGTGTACTGAACTTCGGGTCCAAGACCCGTAGAAAGATATAGGAGGTTTGATTATGTACTATTACATTCTGGGCTGTGGTATCGCATGTCTGATCCTGTTCGGCATCAACAGCATGGACACGGTATGTGTCAAGCCGGCCGAGATCCTGGGCAAGGTCATTCTGTGGCCTCTCGCCCTGATGGAAGCAGTTGTTCGTTACAGCTCCACTCATCACAACATCAAGACCGCGCTGTAAAACATCTCGTTCCCAGGTAAAACGACAATCAGGCGGCTGCGCTTTTTTGGAAGGCGCAGCCGCCTTTTTGTTTTGCACTTTGGCGCGGCGTATGGTACAATAAGAAAAACCCCGCCCGGCGGGCTCACCCTGAACAACGAATAGGAGAACTATGAAACCCGATTACAAGCTGGTCGCAAAGGCCAAATATATCCACATGACCGCCGACCTCGCCAGCGAGCTCTGGCACGAGGTCTACAAGCGCTATTACCCGGCGAAGCAGCTGGACGCGCTGGTGGAGACGCTGCAGAGCGCCGACGCCATCGAAGAGGACATCGACCGCGATGTGAACTACTTCCTCGTCTTTCTGGGCGACAAGCTCATCGGCTACTTTGCCTGGAAGATGGAGAACACCGCCCTGCACCTGCTCCACCTCTATCTGAAGCCGGAGTACCGGGGCAAGGCCATCGGCCGCGACATCGTGGCCTCCTGCGAGCGGCTGGCCCGCGGCGAGGGCCGGGGCCGCGTCTGCTGCGAGGTGCACACCAAGTGCCTGCCGGTGCAGCAGTTCTTCAAGGCGCGGGGCTACCGGCTGCTCAAGCCCGTGGAGAACGCGGTGGGCGGCATCTCCATGCAGCTGACCGAAATGGAAAAGATGCTCTGAAATTTCCCATTGCAATTTTCCTGCGTTTGTACTACACTAATGTAGTGCAATGAAGTGCCCATCGCGGGCCAGACCCCCACCAAAACGACAAGGGAGGAAACGAGCCATGGCAAAAGATCATCCCACCGGAGAGTCCGGCCTGTATTCGGCACTGCTGGAACTGAAAACGCCGGAAGAATGCTATCGCTTTTTGCAGGATGTGTGCAGCTACGCCGAGCTGAGTGCAATGGAGCAGCGCTACAACATCGCAGAAAAGCTGGTCAGCAAGCAGAGCTACACCAGCATCATGGGCAACATCGGCGCGTCCAGCGCCATCATCAGCCGGGTCAGCCGGGTCATCAGCAGGGAGGACAGCGTGCTGCGCCGCCTGCTGGAAGAAAAGGCCGAGGCACCCACCGAGGAATAATGCAGGACCGCGCACGGCGGGGCAGGGGAGCACTCCGCCCGCGGTGCGCTTTTTTATCCCCTGCTGCGCACAGCGCACAGCAGGGCCGCAGGAAGGAGCAGATACAATGAGCAAAGCAGTTGTCTTTTTCGCCGATGGCACCGAGGAGTGTGAGGCATTGCTGGTGGTGGACCTTCTCCGCCGCGCCAAAGTCGAGGTCATCGTGGCGTCTGCCATGGGCCGCAGGGAGCTGGTCAGCAGCCATAACATCCACCTGACCGCCGACGCTCTGGCCGAAGAGGTGGATTATTCCGACGTGGACATGGTCGTCCTGCCCGGCGGCATCCCCGGCACCCCGAACCTTGCCGCCAACAAGACCGTGACCGACACCTGCACCGCCTTTGCCAGGGCAGGCCGGAAGGTGGCGGCCATCTGCGCGGCCCCCAGCATCCTGGCTTCGCTGGGCCTGCTGGAGGGTCGGAACGCCACCGCCCACGCCGGGTTCCAGGACAAGCTGGCCGGGGCCGTCGTCCACGACGAAGAGGTCGTGGTGGATGGCAGCATCACCACCAGCTACGGTCTCGGCGGCGCCATCCCCTTTGCGCTGGAGCTGGTCCGCCAGCTGGCCGGCCCGGCGGAAGCTGACCGCATCCAAAACGCCATCGCCTATCGGCACTGAGAGGAGGCTTCCCCCATGCGCTTTGTCACCTGCCGTCTGCCGGACGGCATCGAAGACCCGGCCATCCTGTCGGCAGATGGCCGTCAGGTCTGGCCGCTGAGCTGGCTGGGCCTGCGCTATGAGACGCTGTCCGACGCCATCCCGTTCCTGACCCCGCAGGTGCGGGCGGGCCTGTCGCTGGCCATTGCGGGTATCCCGGCCCTGCCCATCGAGGCCGTCACGCTGGAAAGCCCCATCCCGGTCCCGGCGCAGGACGTCATCTGCCTGGGCATCAACTACATGGCCCACTCGGACGAGGCGGAAAAGTATTCCGCCGACGCCTTTGCGACCCGGCATCAGAATGCCATCTACTTTTCCAAGCGGGTCACGCGGGCGGTGCCGGACGGCGGCTTCATCGAGGCCCACACCGACCTTGTGAAGAAGCTGGACTACGAATGCGAGCTGGCTGTGGTGCTGGGCAGAGATGCCAAAGATGTGCCTGCCGGGCAGACGAAGGACGTCGTCTTCGGCTACACCATCCTGAACGACGTCTCGGCCCGCGATGTCCAGACGGCCCACAAGCAGTGGTATTTCGGCAAGAGTCTGGACGGCTTCACACCCATCGGGCCCTGCATCGTCACGGCGGACGAGTTCGAGACCTATCCGCCCAGACTGGGCATCCGCAGCTTCGTCAATGGCGAGAAGCGGCAGGACTCCAACACCGGCCTGCAGATTTTTGACATCGACCACGTCATCGCGGAGCTTTCGCAGGGGATGACCCTGAAGGCGGGCACCCTCATCGCCACCGGCACCCCGGCGGGCGTCGGCATGGGGATGGACCCGCCGCAGTTCCTCGTCCCCGGCGATGTCGTGCGGTGCGAGATCGACGGCATCGGAACCCTGACGAACCCAGTCCGTTGAACGGTGAGAACGACGGCCCCGGACATGACGCCGGGGCTGTTTTTTGATTTCCGGACTGTAATATAATCGCTGAAATTTTGACTTTGTTTAGAAAAAGAGGGACAAATCTGTCTTGTTCATAAACTGTTCAAAATAAATTCATATACAGTTCATTGACATCCGGTATACATAGGGCAACGAAAGGCGCACCGCTGCGCCAAACCCCAGAACCGTACAGCAATGCAGACCCCAAAAAGAACGGCCTGTGTTTGAGGAAAGGAATTGGAACGCTATGAAAATTGGTTTTACAGAGCTGATCCTTGTCGTGATCGTTGCGTTCGTGGTCATCGGCCCGGATAAGCTGCCGGAGTACGCACGCAAGCTCGGCAAGATGCTGCGTGAGCTGAAGAAGTACACCGGCGCAGCCTCCGAAGAGATCCAGAAGAACGTCGTCGAGCCGCTGAACGAGATCCAGGCTCCCATCAAGGAGGCGGTCGCCCCCCTGACGGACCTCAAGAAGGACATCGACGACAGCATGAAGGATGTGACCAAGAGCTTCACCAACATCGGCAAGACCAGCAAGGAAGAGGCCAAGAAGGCCGAGGAGGCCGAAGAGGTCACCGAGCTGGAAGATGCCGTGGAGGAGCTGCCCGAAGAGCCTGCCAAGGCCGAGGCTGCTCCCGCAGAAGAGTCTGCGAAGGCGGAGGAAGCACCGGCTGAGGCTGCGGAACCCGTGAAGGCCGCAGAAAAGCCCGCCGAAACGGAAGCGCCCGCCCCGGCTGCGGAAGCTGCCCCCGCCCAGGAAGCCGAGGCCGCTGCCCCGGCGGAAGAGGCCAAGGCATAACAGCCCCTATTTGGATGCACCCGCGCCCGCGGTTGTACGATACATTGTAAATCAGCCCGCCCGCACGGCGCGGCAAGAGGAAAAAGGAGATTTTATTATGAGAATCGGACCTCAGGAGCTTATCATCGTTCTGATCATCGTTCTGGTCATCTTTGGACCCAAGAACCTGCCGAAGCTGGGCAAGATGTTCGGCAAGACCATGAAGAACTTCAAGGAAGGCATGGACGACGTCGATGACAACGGCGAAGTCAAGAAGACCGAGACCCAGTCTGAGGACAAGGCTGAGAAGAAGGACGAGGAGTAATTCGTGGCTACAAACGTTAAGCGCAAAAAGAAAGCCGAAGTCATGTCGGAGGACGGCAGCATGACGCTGACCGGCCACCTGAAAGAGCTGCGGAACCGGCTGATCATCTGCGCAGTCGTGTTTGTGGTGGGTGTGATCGGTTTTCTGGCAGTTTCGGACAAACTGATCGATCTGCTGACGGCCATGGCCCGGAATGCGAACTACACCTTCGTCTTCCTGGCCCCGCAGGAGAAGCTGATGCAGTACTTCCGCGTCTCGCTGATCGCGGCGGTGGTCATCACCGTGCCGGTGGCGCTGTATCAGATCTACGCCTTTGCAAAGCCGGGCCTGAAGCGGAGCGAGAGCTTCTTCTTCAAGCTGGTGCTGCTGCTCGGCCTGATGCTGTTCTGCATCGGCATCCTGTTCGCCTATAAGGTCACCCTGCCCTTTATGCTGAACTTCCTGGTCACGCTGGAAGGCACCGATTACATCACGGCGTCCATCAGCATCGAGAGCTACATCAACCTCTGCCTGACGATGTTCATCATCTTCGGCTGCGTCTTTGAGATGCCGCTGGTCACCATCATTCTGGCCAAGATGGGCATCGCAAACCCGGAGATCATGAAGAAGGGCCGCGGCGTTGCCATCGTGCTCATCTTCCTGGTCGCAGCCATCATCACCCCGCCGGACATCGTGTCCCAGTGCTTCGTGGCAGTGCCCATGTGCCTGCTGTACTTCGTCAGCATCTTCCTGAGCGGCATCTTCTACAAGCCCAGAACGGACGATGATGAGGACGACGAGGAAGAGGACGAACCCGACGAGGAATAAGCCTTCTGGCCTTTCATTGCAGCGAAAACGCGCTCTGCCTTGCGGCGGGCGCGTTTTTTGCGCCCTGCGGCCCACAGAACACAGCTGCGCCCCGCACGAGACTGGAAAAATCCGAAAAAATGGCTCCCCATCTGCGGCAGAATATGTTATAATGGCAACAAGGTAAAATGATCAGCGGGCGACCGCTGCGGAAAAGGGGTAAATGAATCATGAAAGAATACGCATTTGGCATTGATCTGGGCGGCACCACCGCAAAGGTCGGTCTGTTCACAACGTCCGGCGCACTGCTGGAAAAGTGGGAGGTGCCTACCGACACCTCCAACGCCGGTGAGCACATCCTCGAAAATCTGGCCGACGCCATTCACGGCAAGATGACCGAGAAGGAGATCGCCGCAGAGCAGGTCGAGGGCGTGGGCATCGGTGTGCCCGGCCCGGTTCTGAACTCCAGCGTCGTGCCCATCGTCTGTGCCAACCTCGGCGGCTGGGGCGAGCGGAACGTTTCCGCCCAGCTGTCCGGCCTGCTGGACGGCCTGAAGGTCCTTGTCGGCAACGACGCCAACGTCGCCGCCCTGGGCGAGATCTGGATGGGCACCGCCAAGGGCTGCCGCAGCGCAGTCATGGTCACGCTGGGCACCGGTGTCGGCGGCGGCGTCATCGTCAACGGCAAGGTCATTGATGGTGCCCACGGTGCGGGCGGCGAGATCGGCCACATCACGGTCGATCCGCACGAGACGGCCGTCTGCGGCTGCGGCAAGCGCGGCTGTCTGGAGCAGTACTCCAGCGCCACCGGCGTCGTCCGCTGCATGAAGAAGCTGCTGGACGAGAACCCGGAGGTGGAGTGCGTCCTGCGCGGCACCGATTTTGCCGCCAAGGACGTCTTTGATGCTGCCCGCAATGGCGATGCGCTGGCCTCCCGCGAGGTCGAGGATATGTCCAACACGCTGGGCATGGCGCTGGCCAGCATCGCCTCCACAACCGACCCTGAAATGTTCCTCGTCGGCGGCGGCGTGGCCCGCGCAGGCGATGTCCTGTTCGACCCGCTGGTCAAGCACTTCAAGGAATACGCCTTCCGCTCCTGCCGCGAGACCCCCATCAAGGCCGCAAGCCTCGGCAATGACGCCGGCATCTATGGTGCCGTCCGTCTCATCGTGGGCGAATAAGCCGAACTTCTCCACAACAAAAAGCGAAGCCGTTGAATGTTCAGCGGCTTCGCTTTTTTCGTACAGAGATTTCGGGTTACAGCGTATCTTTTCCCGGCAGCTGGTTCCACAGGCGGTAGTAGACGCCGTGCTGTGCGAGAAGCTCATCGTGGGTGCCGGATTCCTCGATGCCGTCGGAACCGAGGACGAGGATGCGGTCGTAGTTCTTGATGGTGGTCAGGCGGTGGGCGATGGTCAGGGTGGTGCGGCCGTGGGCCAGCTTTTCAAGGCTCTGGCCCACCAGGATCTCGCTCTCGTTGTCCAGGGCGCTGGTGGCCTCGTCCAGGATCAGGATGGGCGGGTTCTTCAGGAAGACGCGGGCGATGGCGATGCGCTGCTTCTGGCCGCCGGAGAGCTTGACGCCGCGCTCACCGACGTAGGTGTCGAAGCCGTTCTTCAGGGCGAGGATGAACCGCTCGGCACCGGCCAGACGGGCCGCTTCGATGATCTCCTCACGGGAGGCACCGGGCTTGCCGTAGGCGATGTTGTCCGCCACCGAGCCGCTGAACAGATACACGTCCTGCTGGACGATGCCGATGTCCTCGCGCAGGCTCTTGAGGGTGACGTGCTGGATGTCCTGCCCGTCGATGAGGATGCGGCCGCCGGTCACATCGTAGAAGCGGGGGATAAGGTTGCACAGGGTCGTCTTGCCGCCGCCGGAGGGGCCGACCAGCGCCAGTCGCTCACCGGCTTTGATGTCGAGGCTGACGTGGTGCAGGACCTTGTTGTGGTCGTCCGGGTACTCGAAGCTGACATCCTCGAACCGGATGGCACCGGGGCCGGGCTGAAGGGGCTTGGCGTCGGGGGCGTCGTGGATGGGCACCGGGGTGTCCATGATCTCGGCAAAGCGCTCGATGCCGGTCATGCCGCGCTGGAACTGCTCGGCGAACTCGACGATGCGGCGGATGGTGGCGATGAGGGTGGTGACGTAGAGCATATAGGCCACAAGGTCACCGGCGGTGATCTTGCCGTTGACCAGCGACAGACCGCCCGCCAGGATGACCACCAGATACATCAGGCCGTCGAACAGGCGGGTGGAGGTGTTGAACGCAGCCATGGCGTAGTAGCCAAGGGTCTTGATCTGCTCAAAGTCTTTGTTGCCCTGCGCAAATTTTTCGCGCTCCTGGTCCTCGGCGGCAAAGGCCTTGACGACGCCCTGCCCCAGCAGGCTGTCCTCGATGGTGGCATTCAGCTCGCCGATCTGGACGCGCTGCTGGCGGAACCGGGCGCGGAGCTTCTGGTTCAGCTTGACCGAGACGACTCCCATCAGCGGCACACAGGCGAAGACCGCCAGAGTCAGCGGGATGCTGGCCCGGCAGAGGATGATGAAGGACGCCAGGATCTTGATGAAGGCGATGAAAAATTCCTCCGGGCAGTGGTGGGCGAACTCGGTCACATCGAACAGGTCGTTGGTGATGCGGCCCATGATGGTGCCGACCTTGGTGTTGTTGTAATAGGTGTGGTCGAGCAGCAGCAGGTGGTCGAAGGCATCGCGGCGCATGTCGGTCTCGATGTGGACGCCCATGATGTGGCCGATGCTGGACATGAAATACTGCGCCGCTCCATCAATGATGCGGAGCACGAAATAGATGCCTGCCAGCTTGAGCACGATGCCGGCCGTCAGGGTGATGCCCACCCCCATGGCCGAGTTGGTGATGGCGCTCATGATCTTGGGCAGGATGATGTCGCACAGGGTGGTCAGCGCTGCGCAGAACAGGTCAAAGAAGAGGACGCCCTTGTACCTGGCCAGATACGGCAGAAAGCGCCGGATGAGGGCGCGGCTGCTGGTGTGGTGTGCGGCGGGGTCCTGGGTGGATCGAATCTGTGTTTTTGGCATGGTTTCTCCTATTTTTGACCCTCTCAGGCAGCGCGCCAGCGCGGACGGAGAGGGTCGTAACGTTACTTTTTACGATAATCCCGCTCGCCGTAAATGGCGGTGCCGATGCGGACAAGGGTGGCACCCTCGCGGATGGCGTTCTCGTAGTCGCCGCTCATGCCCATGGAGAGGGTCTCCATCTTCACGTTGGCATAGCCGCGCTCTCCGGCCTGCACGAACAGCTTGTGCACCGCCGCTAAATAAGCGCGGTTCCGGGCGTCGTCATCGTTGACGGGCGGGATGGCCATCAGGCCGCAGACCCGGATGTGCTCCTGTGCGGCGGCAGTGTCCAGCAGGGGCCAGAGCTGTTCCGGCGAAACGCCGGACTTTGACGCCTCGCCGCCGATGTTCACTTCCAGCAGCACGTTCTGGACAAGGCCCGCCCTGGCGGCTTCCTTCTCAATGGCGGCAAGCAGATGCTCACTGTCCACGCTCTGGATGAGGCTGGCGCGGCCCAGCACTTTTTTGATCTTATTGGTCTGCAAATGGCCGATGAAGTGGCTCGGTTTGCCGCAGTAGGCCCCGGCGTCAAAGTTTGCGCAAAGCTCCTGCACATGGTTTTCGCCAAACACGTCAATGGGCAGGGCAGCACTGGCCGCCACGGTTTCCGCTGTGCGGGTCTTGCAGGCAGCGCAGAGCTGCACCTCGGCGGGGTCGCGCCCGGCCTCGCGGGCCGCAGCGGCCATGGTCTCCCGGATGGCGGCAACGGCTTCCCGCATCTCTTCCAGCGTTTTTTCAGCCATACAACTCAGTCCTCCTCCGTATATCTGGCGCGCTCGCCGCCGATGAGCTTCGGGCGGGTGCGGGCGCAGAGAATGTTCGCTTCGCCGATCCGGGAAAGGTTCAGCCGCACCGGCACAGCCACCCGGCGCAGGTGCATCCCGATGAGGGTGCCGCCGATGTCAATGCCCGCATGGGCGCGGATCTCCTCCACTGCGATGGGGTCCTGGAACTGCTTCCAGCAGGTGGTGGCCCAGCTGCCGCCCGCGTGGGGGCGGGGCACGACGCAGACTTCCTCCCAGCCGTATTTCTCGGCGGCTTCCCGCTCGATGATGAGGGCGCGGTTCAGGTGCTCGCAGCACTGCGCGGCCAGCCAGATGCCGTTTTCGGCCAGCACCGGCGCGATGCCGGCATAGACGGCCTGTGCGGCTTCCAGGCTGCTGTCCTTGCCGATGTGCCCGCCGACGATCTCGCTGGACGAGCAGCCCACGACAAAGACATCGCCTTTGCGCAGCCCGGCCTGCGCCAGAAGTTCGGTCACGGCCTGCCGTGCCTCGGTTTCGATCTGCTGTTTGAATGCTTCCGTCATATGGATTCACCTCATATCTACCCTTGCACGCAGGGCCCGCCGCCTTTTGACATGGTGGGCCTGCGCGTTTTGTAAAAGACCGGCCCGGCCCGCAAAGCGGGACGGAGAGGGGTCACACCCTGACCCAGTGCAGTTTTGTTTCCCCGGAAATGGCCAGATAGACCCGGCTGCCCACCGGGCAGAGCGCCGTGGTGCTGCCGGAGCTGCCGCCGGGGATCGTCCGCTGCCAGCTGCCGCTGGCGGGTGCGACCGCCTCGGCGCGGATGTCGCTGGCCGAGAGGGAGAACAGCCCCTCCTGCATCGTCTGGCTCAGCCGCAGGGCCATGCCCCGCAGCAGAGTGCGCCCGGCGTGGTCTTCCAGCCAGCCGGACCGGGCCCAGCGGTAGCTGATGTAGAGCGTGCCGTCCGCGTCCAGCGCCAGGGCACCGGGGTAGCCGGGCAGACCGTACAGATGGGTCGAGCAGCCTTTGCCCCCAGCCGTTAGGTCGCGGGCGGCGGTGTCCACCGCCCAGACGCAGCGGCTCCCCAGGTCGGAGACATAGAGCGTCTCCGCTGCCTCATCCAGCGCAAGGCCGGAGGCCCCGGCAATGCCGGTCAGGACAGTCTCCACCGTGCGGGCGGCGGGGTCGTAGACGTAGACGCTTCCGGTGCCGGTGTGGGCAGTCAGTTCGGTGCGCAGGGCGCTCTCCACGCCGTGCTGGGCGCGGGCGGCGGCAAGGTCGGTGAAGTAGACCGCGCCGTCCGATGCGGCAGCCACTGCCGTGGGGCAGGAGAGGGCGCGGCCGTCGATCTGGCTCACGATGAGTTCCACCGTCACGCCCCACTGGTCGCTGTTCACCCGGTAGAGCCGCCCGCCCTCCGATTCCAACGTTGTCATCCAGATGGTGCCGTCCGGTGCAAAGGCGAAATCGGTGATCTCGCCTGCCGTTGTCAGCACTTCGGTCCGGCCGGTGCCGTCCGGCTGCATCCGCAGCAGGCAGCCGTTCTTGCCGGATTTGGCGGCGGCGTAGAGCCAGCCGTTGTTCTCCCGCAGGGCGGAGATCTCCGTGTAGGGGGCCAGTTCCAGAACGCCGCCTTCGGCGGCGGTCTGCGCCCCGGTCTCCTGTCGGACGTCCGGGGCGGTGTAGGGCGTGGGCGCGGCCTCGATGGGCCGCAGCACCAGCCCCCAGATGAGGGCCGCCGCAGCGCAGAGCACAAAGACGATGCTCAGCTTCTGGAACCGCTGCAGCACCTCTTCCCGCTCGGCGGCACGCTGGGCCTCCTGCGCTGCCCGGCGGCGGGCCGCTGCAGCGCTGGTCTTCTGGGCGCGGCGCATCCAGCGGTCCACCCAGAGCGCCGCACTGGGGCCGATGGTCAGCGATGCGATGAGCAGGATGAGCAGCAATTCAACAAGTCCGATCCGCATGGAGGACTCCCTTCCTCTGGTCAAAAACAGATGGGTATTCGTATCGTTTCAGTATAGCACAACTGTGCCGGAAAGTGCAAGCGCGCCCCGGCGGGGTAAACAAAAAGCAAGCGGCCCGGAACAGAGCCGCTTGCGGGAGGGTTCAGGTGCGCCATTTTTTCCGCCGCGCACCCAGAGCGCGGCGGAACGGACGGTAGTACCGGTAATAGAACTTTGCGCCGAGGAGCGGCTCCATCACCTCTTCGTCGAACCGCATGGCCCGGCTCTTCTCCTTCCAGCTGGAATGGTAATGGTGGATGGAGTAGGTATTGGGGGTGATGTCGCAGGTGGAACCGGCATAGGCCACCGGGCAGAAATACTCCACCGGAAAGACTTCCATCTCCGGGGTGGACTGGCGGGTGCCGTCGGCCCGGATGCCGAACCGGGCAAAGATGGGAAGATTTCGTTTCGGGCAGGGGGTCAGGTCGCAGCTGCCGTCCGGCAGCAGGAAGGGCAGGCTGTCGTAATCATCCAGCAGGGCTTTCACCACCGGGCTGCGGGCCTCGGCCCCGAAGCCAAGGCCGGTGGCGACCTCGTTGTTGTGCTGGAAGCCGAAGAAGGCCGGATACGCCAGCAGGTCGTCCAGCGGGCGGAGCAGCTCGACGTCGGTGTCCATGTAGATGCCGCCCTGCTCGTACAGGATCTTCAGGCGGGCATAGTCGGCCACAAAGGCCCAGCGGCGGGCATCGTAGGCCTGCCGGGTGTAAAGTGACTGGGAAACGTCGAAGTTCTGCTCGTTCCACTCGATGATCTCATAGTCCGGGCAGTATTTTTTCCAGCTGCGGATGCAGTTCTGGATGTTTTTGGGTTTGGGCGCGCCGCCAAACCAGCAGTAGTGGAGAACTTTCGGGATGCTCATAAACAAAACCTCCGGCTCAGGATCGGATGCTGCTGCGCAACGTTCGGAGCTTGTGCAGCAGGTCGTGGTCAAACAGGAAGGCAGCGCCCGCGAAGGCAGCGCCGATCCAGATCATATGCAGCAGGGCTACGCCGATGACGCCCGGCAGGCTGAGTTCCGGGCGGCTCTGGATGCCCACGATGCGCAGGATGAGGGCCATCAGGCCCAGATCACAGACCCATTTCAGGGCGGGGCGGGCCATGCGCTGGTGCAGAATGTTCTGGTAGGTGTAGCGGAAGACGAGCACCGTGCGGCAGAGCAGCGCGGCCAGGGTGCCGAACAGGCAGCCGTAGATGCCGAAGAACTGGATGCCGAGGAGGGTGACGGACAGATTGATGGCCATTTCGACCAGCGCATGCCAGCGGGTCTGCTGGAACGCGCCTTCAAACTGAACGGCCTGGTGGTAGATGCTTTTGCCGCTCTCCAGTACGGCCTTGAGGGCGAAGAGCAGCAGCAGGAAGGCGTCGATGTAGTTGGTGTCCTGAATGCCGCTGGTGTAGATGCGGATGACCGGCAGCAGAAAAGCCGCCGTCATGGTGTAGCAGAACGCGACAAAGGCCAGATACAGCGTCTCGCACAGGTCGAACAGGCCAAGGAACCGCTCCCGGTCGGTGTGGAAGATCTGGCCCATCCGGAACGAGATGCTGTTGAGGAACAGGTTCATCACGAAGATGATCTGGACGAAGAACATGTTGTAGATGCTGTAGACGCTGACGAGCTGGAAATTGCAGAAGTAGGACAGCAGCACCATGTCCGTGTTGTTGAAGATAACGCCGGACAGCTGGTGCATCAGCACCGAGTTCTTCTGGGCGACGGCGGAGTAATCCGGTTTGGCGTGGTGGTCGATCCAGGGGTAGTTCTTGTGGGTGTACCACAGGATGACCGGGATGGGCAGCATGGAGCACAGGCAGTACAGCAGCTGCATGGCCAGAAGGTTCCGGGTGAGCATCAGCACCAGCACCTTGCCGATGCCAGAGATCAGATTGGTGGCAGTCTCCAGGTTGCTGAGCACATAGCGGCGGCCGTCCACATCCATCAGCAGGCGGTACTTGCCCTGCACAAAAAAGCTGGTGACGGAGGGCAGGCCGTACAGGATGGTGTACAGCAGCACGACGCCGCGCGGCAGGGTGAAATGCACCACCATGGGGTACACGACGCCGATGGCCACCACGATGAGGGCATACAGTGTGCCGGTGCGGCGGTAATAGTGGTCGGTGGCGGCCAGGATCTCGCTCACAGTCTGGTGTTCTTCCATCGCCACCGGGCGGTAGAGCGCCTGGGTGGTGGCCAGGCCGACCCCGGCTTCGAGCAGGTAGAGGTAGGCGAACAGCTGCTTGATGGTGTTCAGCTCACCGTTGACGCCGGAACCGTAATAGGTCAGATAGAGCCGGGGCATGAGAAAACTCAGCAGGATGGTCACAAACTGGCAGAACAGGCCGGTGAGCATGTTCCGCTCCACGCGGGAAAGGTTCTTGAATTTCATAGAAACTCCAACGCCTCCGGGAAGGCATACATTTTTCATTCTGTTTTTTACTATAAAGGGTGCGGCCCGCCTTGTCAAGAAATCCGGACGAAAAAACGAACGATCTGCGCGTTTTCGCGGCAGGGACGGAAATTCGTTTGGATTGCACCGGCCAGTCGTGGTATACTGAATGTGTTCGGGTTTTCCAAAGCATTCACCCAAACTTCACAGAAATTTCCAAACTTCGCGGTATGATAACCTCAGAATATCAGACACTTTTGAGTGAGGAGGGAGCCATAGATGGCAAAAATTCTGATCGTTGATGATGAACCCCGCATCCGGGAACTGATCCGGGAGCATCTGCAATATGCGGGCTATGTCTGCGAGGAGGCAGGCGATGGCTCGGCGGCGCTTTCGCTGCTGAGCGGCGGCGGATACGATCTGGTGATCCTGGATGTGATGATGCCGTTCATGGACGGCATGACCTGCCTGCGGGAGATGCGCACCCGCCACATCAACACGCCGGTCATCATCCTGACCGCACGCGGCGAGGAATACGATAAACTGGCGGGCCTGGAGGGCGGCGCGGACGACTATGTGGTCAAGCCGTTCTCCCCGCGCGAGCTGGTGGCCCGTGTCCGGGCCGTGCTCAACCGCACCATGCCCCGGAGCGAGGCTTCCGACGGCACCATGACCTTCGGCGACCTGACCATCGACACGGCCAGCCACACCGTCCGCGTGGCGGGCGAAGAAGTGAGCCTAACGCCCAAGGAGTTCGACCTGCTGGTCTTCCTGGCATCGAACAAGGGCATCGCCCTCAGCCGCGAAAAGATCTTGCAGAAGGTGTGGAACTACGATTACTTCGGCGAGGACCGCACCGTGGACACCCACGTCAAGATGCTGCGCGGCCACCTGGGCAAGTGCCGGGGCTACATCGCCACGGTCTGGGGCATCGGCTACAAGTTCGACCCCGATGCGGCACGATAAAACGGAGGAGCGCAGTTGATGCGGCAACTGGGAAAAAAGCGGCGTTCCATCGGCATCCGCGGGCAGATGATGTGGTTCTTGTGCCTGATCTGCCTGCTGCTGCTGGGGTTGTTCTGGTTCCTGAGCACCCAGCTGCTGGAGCCGCTGTACACCAAACACATCCAGAAGCAGCTGACGGCAGAGGCCGAGATGATCGTGGCCGAGATGGACGACGCCATCGCAAAGGGGGAGATCCTCTCGTACTGGGCGTTCGGCGGCATCAAGGTGACGAACGACGATTTCTTCAGCCAGCTGGGCAGCGACATCTATTCCAACGGGGAACTGAGCAGCTTTTGCGTGGATATTTCGGACGCAACGCTCCGCACCATCAAAAAATACGAGAACCTCTCCTATTGCAGCCTGCACCAGAAGTCGTTCCCCGATACGCTGGATGACGACATCGCTTATTCCACCGCCCGGCAGGTGCGGCAGTACTGCCGCGAGAACGGGGCCTTCGCCCGTGTGCTCCCGGCGGCCAAGCCGTCGGCCTACAATCAGCTGGTCGTGGGCCGGATGACCGCCGATGGGGCCTATACGGTGCTGGTGAGCACCACTCTGATGCACGTGTCCGAGGCGGGCGAGGTGATGAGTACCGTGCTGCCGCTGGCGGCGGCGCTCATCTTCGCCTTCTCGATGAGCGCGGCGTGGATGTTCAGCGAGTGGTTCACAAAGCCGCTGCGTCAGCTCTCCGGTGCGGCGCGGCAGGTGGCCCAGGGCGATTATGCCGTCCATGTGGAAACGGGCCGGAACGATGAACTTGGCGACCTGGCCGAGGATTTCAACCACATGGCGAAGGAAGTCCAGCGGGCTTCCCAGATGCAGCGGGACCTGCTGGCCAATGTCTCCCACGACCTGCGCACCCCGCTCACCCTCATCAAGGGCTACGCCGAGACAGTGCGCGACATCACCGGCGACGACAAGGCCCACCGCGACGAGCAGATGAACATTATCGTGGACGAGGCCGACCGCCTGACGGCTCTGGTCTCCAGCGTCATGGAACTGAGCAAGGTGACGAGCGGCGCGGAAAAATGCGAGAAAGTCCATTTCGATATGGGCCAGCTCTGCGACGAGGTCAGCGAACGGTACGACGCCGTCTGTGCCCAGAACGGCTGGCAGCTGAAACTGGAGCTGCCGGACGAGGAACTGCCCGTCTACGCCGACCCCAACATGATGCAGCGGGCGCTGCACAACCTGCTGGGCAACGCGATGCACCACATGGGAGCGGACGGCATCTTCGTGCTGCGGGCCGCACCATCTGCCGAGGGCGTCCGGGTCGAGGTCGAGGATCACGGCCCCGGCATCGCCGCGGAGGACCTGCCCTATATCTTTGACCGCTACTACCGCTCCCGCTCCGATGCGGGCAAGCAGGGCACGGGCCTGGGTCTGTCCATCACAAAAGCCATTTTCCAGCAGCACGGCTTCCGCTTCGGTGTGCAGAGCACCGTGGGCAAAGGAACGACGTTCTGGTTCATCATGACTTCAGAGTAACAAAAAAATCCTGCGCAAAAGCGCAGGATTTTTTTGTTACGAGTTGGCAGAACGGTAGATGCCCAGGCTGTTGTCCGGGTCGGGCATCTTGACACGGGAGGCGCGGTCGTTGACCTGGACCAGCATCCAGCCCATGAGGGCCAGCACGGCCAGAATGATGAGCCATTTGACGGCGTTGGGGAGCTTTTTCATCGTGACGTTCCTTTTTTCTTAAACTTCCGGGCGGCAGCGCTTCCGGGCACGGGCCAGCAGTGCGGCCGCATCGGCGGCGGAGGGTTCGTTCACCCAGGCCGGGCGGGGCGCAGCCCCTGCGCCGGAACTGCCCTTCTCCGCAAAGGAGGCAAGGCCGGTGTCGGTGCGGTCGTTCCAGGGCGAGAAGCCGTCGGGGGCGATGTGGGCACCGAGGCGGCAGTCCAGCACGGTGGTCTTGCCGGTAGGGCGCCAGGGCCGGCCCAGATAGACCGTCCCGGCCGGGCAGTCCGAGACGAGATCGCAGTCCCAGAAGACAAAGCCCAGCCCGTCCGCCGGGCCGGACGGTGCCGTGACGAAGCTGCGGGGGATGTGGTTGTTCACGGTGCGCAGAGTGCACTGCTCGAACAGGGCGTCTGCCCCGCCGAAGATGAAGTCGATGTCGCCCGCGATCTCACAGTTCTGGTAATATTGCGCGGAGGCCCGCCGGGGCGCAAAGGTGCGGGGGCCGAGGAAACCGTCCTTCTCCCGCTCTTTTTCGGGCAGCGGGGCGCAGAACAGGGTGTCCTGATTGCCCAGCAGCTTCACCCGGCGGAACACGGCCCGCGCGCTATCCACATAGGCTGCGATGGCCTGCCCCACCAGACTGCCCGGCCCGGCATCGTTGGCGATGGTCAGGTCCTCCACGGTGAGGCTCTCCCCGCTGAAGAAGGCCGTGTAGCTGCGGAAGGTGTGGGTGGGCCGCCCGTCCGGGTGGGGCAGTTTGCCGCCGTCGGCCCAGACGAGGATGGTCTGGTCGGCACCGGCACCCCGCAGGGTGATGCAGCGTTTTTCGCAGACCAGCTTTTCCCGGTAGACGCCGGGCCCGATGACGATCTCGGCTTCCAGTTCATAAGGCACGGCCAGCACGGCCTCGGACACCGAAGCGTAATCGCCGCTTCCGTCCTGCGCAACGGTAAGGTGCAGCATAGAAAGGGACCTCCCACAAAAAAGATAGTGTTATTATAGTCCCTATTTGTGAATAAATCAACGCCCGCAGGCTTCCAGCCGGAGCACGGCTGCGGTGATGTCGTCGGGGCGGCCGGTCGCCTCGGCGCGGGCGCGGGCCGTTTCCACCAGCGTTTTGGCCAGCACTTCGGGCGGGTCGGCTGCGGCAGCAGAGAGCTCCAGCTGCTTGAGCACCCAGCCGGTGCCGTCCACGAGCAGGCCGTCCGATACCAGCACGGCGTAATCGCCCGCCGCCAGATGCACCACCCGGCTCTGCCCGTTCACCCCGCCCAGGATGCCGATGGGCAGGCTGGCATCCCCCACAGGCCGTGCCCGCCCGCCGTGGACCAGAAAACCCGGTGCGGCCCCGGCCTTGAACAACCGGGCTGTGCCGGTATAGAGGTCCACGCTGATGAGATCGAGGGTCGCGCCGCTCTCCTCATCGCTCTTGAGGGCCAGTGCTACGTTGACCAGCCGTGCGGCCAGCTCGGCGGTGAAGCCTGCCTTGAGCAGGCGGGCCGTCAATTCTGCGGCCAGGTTGCCGTCCACAGCGGCCGGGCGTCCGGTGCCCATGCCGTCGCAGAGGATCATCTGCGCGGCGGTAGGGCTGCAGAACTGCTGGACCGCATCGCCGGAGATGCTGCCCCGCGCGGCGCTCCCGGCAGACCCGAAGACGGCCCGCAGAGCGGGCTTTTCGCAGAAGAGCAGGGTCGTCATCCCCTTGCAGGAGAGCACCTGGGGCGGGTCGAAGGTGCGGCGGCAGAGCCGCCCGACCTCCTGTGCCAGTGCGGCCAGCTCCGGGGCAGAGAACCGGGTGCGGGGCAGGGTGACAGCGGCCCGCGTCCGGCCCAGGTCGTCCAGCGTGACGGCAGATTCCAGCGGCGGGGTGCCGAGGCTGGCAAAAAAGTCGGCCACCCGCCCGGATTTATAGGGTTCCGGTGTGCCGGGGCGGCCCAGCTGTTCACTCAGCACCCCCAGCGCGTCGGCCACAGCGCTGTACTGCTCAGTCAGGGCTGTGCGCATGGCTTCGGCGTGGACGCGGGTCTCCTTCCGGCTGCGGTAGAGCGCGAAGGATTTGTTCACCGCTGCGCAGAGCGCCGCCGGGTGGATGCAGCGCCCCAGCTGGGCTGGGAGGTCGCCGGTCTCCAGATGGCCGTTCCGTTCCAGAATGGGTCGCAGGGCGTTCATGCCGTCCAGCGTTGCGGTGTATTCCTGCTTCCAGCAGCTCTCCCGCCGCCCGCAGTTGAAGCAGAGCGCATCATGGGCGTTGTCGATGACCCAGCGGAAGGTCTCGCACCGGTGGGGCAGGGCGTCGTAGACCTCGTTGACGGTCTCCGCGAGGGAGGACAGGCTTTCAGCTACCGCTTCCAGTCGGGTGGCCGCGGCCGAAAAGCGGGGCCGCTCCTCCGGTGCGTCCGGTTCGTCTGCGGGCACCGGGGCCAGCCAGCCGCCGGGCAGCAGCGCGGCCAGCCCTAGCCCCGCCCCGGCGCTGAAGGCAAAGCCAAAGGCACTGCCGGGCGGCTGGACGCAGAGCACCCCCGTCACACAGCCGCCCGCATAGGCGGCAAAGGCTTCCACCCGGCGTCCGGGGGCCAGCAGAGCAGCCGCTGCACTGGCGCAGGAGAGCCCGGCTGCCGCCGGGCCGAGGGAGGCATCCGCCCCGCAGAGTGCTGCACCCAGCACGGCACAGCAGGCAAGGGCGGCTTTCCCCTGGCCCCGGCAGCAGAGGGCGGCTTCCAGCGCGGCGCAGAACACGACGCCAAGGCAGACCGGCCCCAGTGCGACCCCGCCCAGGGCCGCAGCGGCAGCGGCCCCGACGAGCAGCATCCCCGCGCCGGGCGTTTCGGGCGGGAACCGCCGCAGGGCAAAGCCCAGCGCCCCCGCCAGCAGGGCGTCTGCTCCGCAGGTGAGCAGCAGGTCGATCCCGCCGCCGGTGGGGCCGAAGGCAAAGCAGACGGCTCCCAGCCCCAGGGCTCCGCAGCTCGCCAGCAGGGCGGGCCGGAACCGACCCGGCCAGAGCCACCGTGCCGCTACAGCGGCCCCGATGGCGCAGAGCAGACAGATGCTGTCCAGCGACAGCGCCCCGAACCCATGGAGCAGCAGCCCCAGCACTGCCCCGGCCGCACAGGCGGCGAAGCAGTCCTCCGCAAATCCGAGCGTCAGCCCTAGCCCGAAGGGAATGAGCGCCCCATACAGCACCGCCCAGCCGCCGAGCAGCCCGGCCAGAAAAGCCGAACCCTGCCGCAGAGCCGGGCGGACGGCTGCGCGCGGCAGCAGCGCCGCCGCAAAGGGATGAAGGGCATCCTGCCTGAGAAGATCGTGCATAAAAAATCCCCGCTTTCCGGCGGGGATCGTTTGTGTTGTTCTGTTTCCCGCGCCTTGTGCATATACTGTAGCGCGGCCGCCGGGCGGTTTTTGGGAGGGTGAAGCGAAGCGGCATCCTTTTGCTAAAACCAAGAAAAAAGCCCTGCGGCGTACAAAAACCGCAGAGCTTTTTGGAAATTTTAGAAGATTCAGCCGTTCAGCTTCTCGATGGCGGCCTTCACGCGGGCAAGGGTCGTCTCGCGGCCCATCATGCAGGCGAGGTCGGTGCCGCCGCCGGGGGTGCGCTGTCTGCCGGACAGGGCGATGCCCAGCGGGTAGAGCAGCCAGCCGTTCTTCTTGCCCAGCTCTTCGGCCTTGGCCTTGCAGGCATCAAAGACGGCGTCGCGGTCGGAGAAGTCCAGAGCCGAAGAGCTCAGCACGGGCAGCAGTGCTTCCAGCGCTTCCTTTGCGGACTCCGGGGTGGTCTTCTGCTTCTTGTTGGTGTACAGGCTCACGTCGTACTCCGGCATCGCATCAAAGAAGTCCAGCTGCGCGGGGATCTCGCCCAGCACCTCGCAGCGGGGCTGCAGGTTGGCGCAGAGCAGCTTCTTGTCGATGGGGGTGTGGACGGCCTGGTCGATCCAGGGCTCCGCCGCAGCCAGGAATGCGTCCGGGCTCAAGCGGCGGATATACTCCGCGTTGATGGCCCGCAGCTTGAGCGGGTCAAAGATGGCCGGAGACTTGGAGATGCCGTCCGGGCTCCAGACCTTGCGCAGCTCGTCGAGGGAGAAGATCTCCTGCTCGGCGTATTCGCCTCTGGGGCTCCAGCCCAGCAGGCAGATATAGTTCAGGATGGCAGCGCTCAGGTAGCCCTTGGCGCGCAGATCCTGATAGCTTGCATCGCCGTTGCGCTTGGACAGCTTGTTCTGGGCGTCCTTCATGACCGGCGGGCAGTGGATATAGGTGGGGATCTCCCAGCCGAATGCCTGGTACAGCAGGTTGTATTTGGGGGTGGAAGACAGGTACTCGCTGCCGCGGATGACATGGGTGATGCCCATCAGGTGGTCGTCCACGACGTTGGCGAAGTTGTAGGTGGGCATCCCGTCGGTCTTGATGAGGATCTGGTCGTCCATCTCGCTGTTCTCGACCTCGATGTGGCCGTAGACCACATCGTCGAAGCCAGTGATGCCGGTGCGGGGGATCTTCTGGCGGATGACATAAGGCTCTCCGGCGGCCAGACGCTTCTGGACCTCCTCTTCGGGCAGGTCGCGGCAGCAGCCGTCGTAGTGGGTCATCTCGCCGTTGGCGCGCTGCTCAGCGTGCAGCGCTTCCAGGCGCTCCTCGGTGCAGAAGCAGTAATATGCCTTGCCCTCAGCGACCAGCTGTTCGGCATACTGCTTGAACATCCCCATTCGCTCGCTCTGGATATAGGGGCCGACCGGGCCGCCGATGTCCGGGCCTTCGTCCCAGTTCAGCCCGGCCTCGCGCAGGGTGTTGTAAATGACGTCCACCGCGCCTTCCACATAGCGGCCCTGGTCCGTGTCCTCGATGCGGAGGATGAAGGTGCCGTCCTCGTGCTTGGCCATCAGGTAGGTGTACAGCGCGGTGCGCAGGTTGCCAACGTGCATATAGCCGGTGGGCGAGGGGGCAAAACGGGTGCGGACTTTATTGCTCGGCATAAAAAACGCTCCTTATCTATATCGGCAAATAAATTTGTGAATTGCTACCCTTTAGTTTAACTGTTCAGCGCGATTTTGTCAACGAGGAGACGCGAAGAACGGCCGGAAGGGGGCGTTCTCTCCCGAAAACGACCAAAATCGTCGAATCTGCCCAATTTTCGGAGAAAAACTTTGGAGCGAAACGCTGCCGAAACGATTGACAAACGGCGCAGAAAACGGTCAAATAAAAACGACACATTTCAACACATTCAGGCGGAGGTGGAGGCGATGAAACCAAAATCGTTCGATGCAGTGCGGCAAAAGAGCAGGGCACTTGCGGTGCTGCTCTGTCTGGCCGTTCTGCTGCTGACCGGCTGCGGCGGAGGCGGGGCAGCTGCACCGGAACCGCCCGCGTCTGCTCCGGCGGCGGGCAGAACGGACGAGGACACGGCTTCTTCCCCGGCGACACCCGCGCCTTCGGAACCAGAATCGGTGTCCAGTTCGACAGCCGTGTCTGAGTCGGAAGCTCAATCGCCGCAGGAACCGGAGGTGGAAGACTTTCTCAGCTGTGAGCCGATGGACTACACCAGCGTATCGGCGGTCTGCTCCGGGCAGGAGGGCACCCTCATCGTGGTCAAAGTCCGCGTGGAAAATACGACGGAACAGGTCGTCCATGCGTTCAACACCAGCGCATCGCTTGGGAACGTGACGGTGGACAACGCAGTGGACGGCATGTCTGCGGACCGGGTCGCTGCGGGCAAGGCCGCAGAACATCTGACGGCGGTGCTCCGGACGACGCAGGAGACCGTGGTGAAAAAGCCGGTCATTGCAGCCCTTGAAAGCGCAGCCGAAGCCTTGCAGCCGGGGCAGAGCGCGGTGGCGTATGGGTATGTATTCCTCCCGGCCAGCGAAGGCAGCTGGACACGGGCGGATTTTCTGTGGAAGGAGCAGGCCATCGGCAGCCTGACGCCGAAGAAGAAGCCGCAGGCCCCTGCGGAGTCGGCTGCGCCGTCGGGCAGTACCGCCGCTTCGGCACCGTCCGCAAAGCCGGAGCCGCCGGCCAGCTCTGAGCGCCCGGCCGCGTCGGAACGCCCTGCCGTCTCGGAGCCGCCCGCCGCTTCGCAGCCCACGGCATCGCCGGGCAGCCCGGCTGTGTCCGAACCGTCCTCGCAGCCGGAGACGTCAGCTGGGTCCGAACACCCCGCTGCATCCGAGGCACCGGCCTCGCCGCCTGCATCCAGCGCACCGTCGGCCCCGGAAACACCGGCAGCGTCCGGGACGCCTGCTTCGTCAGAAGTGCAGGAGCCGGATACGTCCGCGGCGTTCCCGGAGTTTACTGTGCTGGGGCAGACCCTGACGCCGTCCGGTTTCTGTGTGCACTTCCAGGTGAAGAACCACACAAAGGAGACGCTGGACCTGGAAAATACCGCCGCACAGTTTACGGATGCTGCGGATGGGACGTTCCGGGAAGACCGGCTTTACCAGAACGGCACAAAGAGCCGCTGGATCGGTTCGCTCTGTTATCTGACGAACGGAGCGCAGACGGACGAATATCCCTGCTACGTTGTCACGTCGGCCCGGAGCACCGTGCTGAAGCCGGGGGCCTCGGCGGAGATCTGGGTCTACGGGCACCTGTCGGATACGGAAAAGGTGTCTCTGGTCGCCGTGTCGCTCTCTGCCTGCTGCGGCGGCAAAACGTGCCCCATCCCGGACGAAGATGCCCTGTTTCTGGTGCCGGGACGGAACGGCTCGAAGCGTGGGACGAGCAGCAAAAAATCTTAAAAAAATCCCAAGAACCGGAACTTTTCGCCCGGAGGCGGACTGCCTTCGGGCGTTTTTGTGCCCATTCCAAAAACATCCGGGAAGTTTTTGTCGAAAAGGACCGCAAGCGTTGACGAAGCAGGAACTATTTTGTATACTAATGAAGCACTGGAACAATTTTCCTATCACCGGATTTGTGGCCGGGCAGCGTGGCCCGGAAAAATGAGGAAAATACGAGAAGCAGTGCGAATTAGAAAAAGGAGAAGCACAAAATGAAAAGTACAGGAATCGTTCGCGGGATCGATGCGCTGGGGCGGATCGTTCTGCCCAAGGAGCTGCGCACCAGCATGAAGCTGGAAACGGATGCAAAGCTCGAAATCTTCGTTGATGGAGACGCCATCGTCCTCAAAAAGTACCGCCCGAAGGGAAGCTGCGACTTCTGCGGGACCGTCGATGAGCGGGCCGTGCAGTTCGCAGGCTACTGCATCTGCTCCGCCTGCCGGAAGAAGATCGGTGCCCTCTGAGCACGGGCCGCAAAAAGGAGAAGACGCTATGAGCCAGATGATCGATTTTACGCTGCCGTCGAGCGCACCGGGGCGGATGCTTCATGCGTTCCGCTGTGTGCCGGAGGGCGAAGTGCGCGCCATCGTACAGCTCTCGCACGGGATGGTGGAGTTCATCGACCGCTACAAGCCGCTGGCCGAGTACCTCGCCGCACGGGGCATCCTCGTGACCGGAAACGACCATCTGGGCCATGGCGGGTCCATCCGGACCAAGGCCGACTACGGCTATTTTGCCGAGCCGGACGGCAACCGGGCAGTGCTGGATGACCTTCACGCCATGACGGTTCTGACGAAAAAGCTCTACCCCGGTGTGCCGTATTTCCTGCTGGGCCACAGCATGGGCTCGTTCTATGCACGGCAGTATCTGTGCGAGTGGGGCAGTGAGCTGGACGGTGCCATCATCCTGGGGACCGGCTTCCAGCCGAAAGCGCTGGTCGCGTTTGCCCGCACGGTCTGCCGGGTGCTGGCGGTCTTTTTCGGCTGGCAGCATCGCAGCAGGCTGGTGGCGGAGCTTTCGTTCCTGGGCTACAACAAGGGGCTGGAGGGCCGCACCACCCACGACTGGCTCAACCGCGACCCTGCCGAGGTGGACAAGTACCTCGCCGATGAGCGGTGCACCTTCACGTTTACGCTGAATGCCTATTACAGCATGTTCACGGGCATCCTGCGGCTGTACGACCCGGCCTTTCTGGCCCGGATGCCGAAAGATCTGCCGGTACTCTTCCTGGCCGGTGATGCCGACCCGGTGGGCGAGCGCAGCGCGGGCGTCCGGCGGGCCGTGCAGAGCATGAAGGATGCCGGGATGCGGGATGTGCAGGTCAAGTTCTACCCCGGTGCCCGGCACGAGCTTCTGGTGGAGACGAACCGGGCCGAAGTCTTTGCCGACATCGGCGATTTTGTGGAACGGCACCTTCCCTGAGCGGCATTGCCGTGGGATCGGGATGGGTGTTCGGAAGATGAAAAAAGACACCTCATGGCGAGGTGTCTTTTTTCATGGGGTGATGGTGGAGCATTGTCCACAGCACTCGAACCCAACACTTCCTCACGAGTGACCGTCTTGGCATCGTCCGTGAAGTTGAAGTTGAGCACGACCCGATCATCAAAGACGTAGACCGAGTTGACAAAGGTATCAATGATCTGCCGCTGGTGTTCCGTACTGCCCACGTCACCCTTGCGGAATTTTTCAAGCCAGAACCGAATCCACTCACGGGTCAAGACGGGCTTTTTCAGCTCTTCTTCCAGAATGCTGGTGTTCAGAGCTTCTTTCCGGGCTTCCAGCTCGTCCAAACGCTGCTTGGTGGTCGGGGTCAGGATGCCCTGTTCAATGGCTTCCAGAAGGTTTGCCAGCCGCTTCTCCGTGTCCCTGAGCTGGTCTTTCAGGACAGGCAGCCGGGTGTTCTCCTGCTGCTGGGCATCCATGACCAAATCTATCAGCCGTTCGATGATTTCATCGCTGAAAATCACCTTAATAGCAGTTTCCACCACGAACCGTTCAAGAGGCTCTTTGCGGATGGCTTTCAGGTCGCAGTGCGCCTTGCCGTGGCGTTTGGCGTTGCCGCACTTGTAGTAATAGTAGGTGTTTCCCATGTGGCTGGTGCCGCTTTCGCCGCCCATCAGGGTGCCGCACTTGCCGCAGAACAGCTTAGTGGTCAGCAGATAGCTCACATCCTCTTTTGCAGGCCGACCATGGGCGATCCTGTTTTGCTCGAAACGCTGCTGCACCCGGTCGAACAAGTCCTGATCAACAATAGCCGGAATGCCGCCCGGCGTCACAATGTCCTTGTAGCGGTATTCGCCGATGTAGCGGCGGTTGCGGAAGATCTGGAAGAAGCTGTTCTTTACGAACGGCTTCCCGGTGCGGGTACGCAGGCCGCGCTCGTTCAGGGATGCGGCAATCTTCTCAGCCGGTTCGCCGTCGGCGTACCGGCTGAAGATCTCCTGCACAATAGGAGCCGTTTCCGGGTCGATATGGTACAGCCTGTCCTCCTTGCCGATGGTGAAGCCCAGCGGCACCACACCGCCGTTGTACTTGCACTGGAGGGCATTTTCGCGCTCACCGCGCGCCACTTTCAGGGCGAGTTCGGCGGAATAGTATTCCGCCATGCCAATCAGCATACTCTCCACCATAATGCCTTCAGGCCCCTGCGAGATGGGTTCCATGACAGACACCAGATGGACACCGTTCTTTTCCAGCTGGTACTTGTAGTTCACGGCATCGAATCGGTTCCGGGCAAAGCGGTCCAGCTTCCAGACCAGAACTACGTCGAAGATTTTCTTTGCGCTGTCCTTAATCATCCGCTGGAAGTCCGGGCGGTCATCCGTCTTGGCAGAGTAGGCACGGTCGATGTAGGTGCCGACCACGGTGATACCGTTCTTCTCGGCGTAGTCCTTGCAGTCGCGCAGCTGTCCTTCAATGGACGCTTCTCTCTGGCTGTCAGATGAATAGCGGGCGTAGATCACGGCGGTCATGGTTGCACCTCCTTGGCGTGTATTCGACTTGCCTTTATATTATCGGGTCAAGCGCAGCTTGTCAACAATCTGCGAGCAGATTGAAATGTGCAAATTGCGAAACGCAGTGAAAAAGCTGAGAGCAAGAATCGTCCCGTGGCCACAAATTTTCAATTCTTGAAAATTTCTTGTCCATCCGGGACTTCACTTCTTCAACTCATGTGAGTTTCCGAAGTGCTCTTGTTGGGGCGTGCCTGCCCCAAACCCTGCTGGAACGAGTACGGCAAACTGGAATTTATAGTCCTCTCAAAACCAATTTGCTTTTTCTTCTCGAAATACGGGAATATCACTATCTCGATATGGATTGTAATTATGAAGATTGCAACCAAACTCTTTTAATGATTTTATTTTGTTATCCTGTGTCCATACAATTAAAGATATTCCGTCAAATTCTTCAACATTTCCATTATTCATTTTGCTTTTAAAATACCACTCCACGATTGTTTGATTGCCTTGATAAAAAAATTGCTTAATCTCCCAGACAAGAACACTTCCGCGTGTATTCCATTCGTCAAACCAGTGCTTTACCGTTTTGCGGTTTTCATATTTAGGACTCCAACTCTCAGTATATACAACATCATCTGTAAAAATATTGTCAATTCCTAAATCTGCTTTCTTAATCCACATATCAAACCATAATCGGATAATTTTTTCTCTCTCGTTCATAAAGTACCTCCATAACTTCCGATTTACTGGGCTAAGCCGAGTATACCACACTCCACCATGAAAGAACAGCCCGATATAGTGAAATTTTGCCATTTTTCTGCGTACGTGCGTACACAATCCGCAGGGATTCTAAGGGGCTTGACCCCTTAGCACACGGACTTTGGAACAAAGTCTAGTGTGTTACACCTTGCCAGAGGTGTACAGGCTCCCGGTACGCACGTACGCAGCAATTGCCATCAATGCGCCATATAGATGGCGATCAAGTTCGCACAAAGCGAACTTGATTCCTCAAAGCAAAAGGCAGGATACCACCGTCATAGTGATACCCTGCCTTTGCTCGTTTAACGCTCTGTGTAGTCCTTCCGCAGAATTTCCGATAAACAAAAAACGTACCCGAACCCTTTCTCATAGAGAATTGGGTTCGAGTACGAACTGTTTGGTGGGCCAGGCAGGACTTGAACCCGCGACCAAGCGGTTATGAGCCGCCAGCTCTGACCAGCTGAGCTACTGGCCCGCAGAGGCACCCGGCGAAAAAGCAGGGTGCAACAGATAGTATAGCAAAAAACTGCGAAAATGAAAAGTGTTTTCGGCCAAAATTATTTTGTGCGGTGGGCCTGGAGCTTCTGCATCATAAAGGTGTCCAGCATTTCCTGCGGGAAAAGCGGCTCTTTGTAGCCGAAGGATTCCCGGATGAAGATGAGGGTCACGATGGTCTGACGGCCGGGGTCGAGGCGGAGGGTGTAGAGGGTATCCAGCGGCTGCTGGGTGGGCTGATGGAGCGTGAGGTGGAGCAGGAAGCCGCCGTCGTTCTCGCGGCGGCACTCGTAAGCGAACTCGTCGGTCTCGCTGTGGAGGTCGAGCCGGTCGAAGCACTCGTCCAGCGGCAGGTCGGTGCGGAACTCGCTCAGGCCGGCGGGGCCGTACTGGCTGCGGCGGGTGTTCTCGCGCCGGGTGAGCAGCACAACGATGACGCCCAGCGCCACCGCCAGCAGGATGATGGAAATGACAGCGTTCATGGAGCCCTCCTGAATGGTTTTTTGATCAGAGTTTTCCTTATTGTAACACAACCCGCAGGAAATTGTGTTATAATATTGGAAAAATTCTAAAATTTGCGGTCGCCCATGCCGTCTCATGGGCGGGGAGGCTCATAATGAAACTGAAATTCACCCACAAGACCTGGTACTTTTTCCTGCTGTGCGCAGCGGCGGCATCCATGCTGAACGGCTTTGCCGTGCTGGGCGGGATGGACTTCTCCTTTTTGGAGATGGCGGCATTCTGCATCACCGGCATCACCCTGCTGTTTCTGGCAGCGGAAAAAGGAAGCCCGGCCAAAGACAAGCGCAATTACTTCGGTCTCTTCGTGGTGCTGATGCTCAGCTATATGGGCCGGGGCTGGGCGGCATACATCTGCTCGGCGCTGGTCTGGCCCGGCCTGCTGGGCTACGAATACCAGAAGGGCAGACCCATTCAGCGGCAGCTGCAGCTGGTAGGCGCGGCAGAGGTGCTCCATCTGCTCTTTGTTCTGCTGACGGTCTACGGCGGCATGGCGGGCCTGAGCTTCTGGGCGAACCTGCTCTGGGTGCTGCTGGCCTGCGCCCGCGGCTGGGCCGCATTGAGCCTGTACAAGATGCAGGAGGACGCATGAGCCCGCAGCGGCGCGCACCGCGCAGGAAGAAAAAGATCGGCCGCCGACGGTTCCTGGCGGGGCTGGGCTGTGCCGCCGGAGCGTATTTTCTGTACCGTTCTGTCCGGAACGTAGAAAAAACAGACCCGCCCGCAGTGCTGCAGCCGGATGAGACGCCGAACCCGGCCCTGCCCTCCGGTGAGTGGCGGGCGGTCTGGGTGAGCTATCTGGAATGGGCGCGGATGGACTTTTCGTCCGAGGCAGCGTTCCGGGCGGACATCGCCGCGCTGATGGACAACTGCGTCGCTCTGGGGCTGAACACCGTCCTCGCGCAGGTGCGGCCCTTCGGGGATGCGCTGTACGAGAGCAGCCTGTTCCCGTGGAGCCATCTCTGCACCGGTGCGCAGGGGCAGGCACCCGACTTCGACCCGCTGGATGTGCTCATCACCGAGGCACACGCGCGGGGGCTTTCGCTGGAAGCCTGGATCAACCCATACCGGCTGAAAAGCTCTGCGGCCATGCCGCCCAGCATCGGGGAGACGAATCTGATGCACACCCATCCGGAGTGGTGCTGCACGGTGGGCGAGGGGGTCTACCTGAATCCAGCCATCCCGGAGGCCGCTGCGTATGTGGTGCAGGGGGTGGCCGAGCTTGTGGAGCGCTACGCCGTGGACGGCATCCACTTCGACGATTATTTTTATCCCACGACCGAAGCCTCTCTCGACGCGGCGCAGTTCGCGGCCAGCGGTGAGAAGGATCTGGCATCCTGGCGGCAGCAGAACGTGACGAGCCTGGTCAAGGCTGCGCACGATGCCGTGAAGGCAGCAGACCCGACCCTGCGGTTCGGCGTCAGTCCGCAGGGGAATCCGGAGAACGATCTTGCCACCCAGTACAGCGACATCTACACCTGGCTGACGGCCAGCGGGGCCGACGCCGTGGTGGATTACCTCTGCCCGCAGGTGTACTGGGGCTATGGATACCAGCTGCAATCAGGCAGCACCCGCTTTGCCTTTGAGAACATCGTGCCGGAGTGGCTGGGCATGGCCCGCGCCGGGGATGTGGCGCTGTATTTCGGGCTGGGGGCCTACCGCATCGGCGTGGGTGACGGCGGGGCCAACGCCGACAGCACGAGCCAGTGGGCCACCGGTTCCGCGCTGGCCCGGCAGACGGCCGATCTGCGCAGCCGGGGCGCGCAGGGCTGGGCGCTCTACCGGTACGATTCGCTCTTCGGCCCGGCCCGGAACGACCTTGCCGCCGCCGAATGCGCGGCCCTGACGGCACAGAATGGCAAAACGCGCTGAAGTGTCTTGTATGCAGGAAAAAAATGCGGTATACTATACTCGTATCATGCCTTGCAAAAGTACACTTTTCTGCGATTTTTGAGGATAAAAAACCATGAAGAAAACAAAACGGATCTTTGCCTTTGCGCTGGCGCTGCTTCTGGCTGCGCTGATGCTCACCGGCTGCAAAAGCACACTGACGTCCATCGCCCACAAGCTGACCGGCGCGTCGGACGAGGTACAGGAGGAGGACACCACCCAGTGGGCGGCCCCCAGCAGCGACCCGCTGATGATCGATGGCATTGCCGACACCTCCGCCAAATACGCCACGGCTGTGGCCAACGGCTCGCTGAACATCGTCTTCAACGGCATCTGGAGCCGCCAGACCGACTATTTCACCGCGCCGAACGGGCTGCTCTCCGTCTACGGCTGCGGCACGGCGGAGGGCGTGCAGAAGTTCAAGATCTCGCTGTGGAAGAAGGTCGATGGCGGCGCACAGTATGTGGACAACACCACCTACTACTTCGTCACTGACGGCCAGAACTACCACTGCGACATCGGCAATCTGGACCCCAACGCCAGCTATCGGCTGACCATCTCCTATGATTCGAGCAAGTATTACCTCTACGGACTGCTCAAGGTGGAGGGAATCGGCGGATGAATCCACAGACCCGGCATTCCCTGATGCTGATGCTCTGCGCCATGATCTGGGGCACGGCCTTTGTGGCCCAGAGCGCAGGCTCCGGCATGGGGGCCTATTCCTTTCTGGCCGGGCGGAGCTGGCTGGCCGTGCTGGTGCTCCTGCCCACCGTTTACGCCTTTGACGCCCTTCGCCGCCGCCGGGGCGAACCCACCGGCAGGCCGCAGACCGCTGCCGACCGCAAAACGCTGGGAACAGCGGGCTTTGTCTGCGGCACCTTTCTGTTGGCGGCCAGCGCGGCCCAGCAGATCGGCATTACGCTGAACCCTTCCACGGCCAAGGCCGCGTTCCTGACGGCGATGTACGTCGTGATGGTGCCGGTGTTCGGGCTGTTCGTGGGGCGGCGGGGCAGTGCCCGGCTTTGGCTGAGCATGGTCATCGCCGTGGGCGGGCTGTATCTGCTCTGCATGAAGAACGGCTTTGGCGGCATCGAATCCAGCGACTGGGTCCTGCTCAGCTGTGCCGTGCTCTTCAGCTTCCAGATCATGTCCATCGACCACTTCTCCCCGTTGGTGGACGGCGTCCGGCTGAGTCTGGTGCAGTTCGTTGTGGTGGCGGTGGAGAGCACCGCCGCCGCCTTCCTGTTTGAGACGCCCACCCTCGCCGAGTTCGGCACCAACTGGCTGCCCATCGTCTACTGCGGTGTGCTGTCCAGCGGCGTCGGCTATACGCTGCAGATTCTGGGGCAGAAAGAGCTGAACCCCGCCGTCGCGAGCCTCATCATGTGCCTGGAAAGCGTGTTCAGCGCTCTGGGCGGCTGGCTCATCCTGCACCAGAACCTCTCGGTGCGGGAGGCCTCCGGCTGTGTGCTCATCTTTGCAGCGGTGGTGCTGGCCCAGCTGCCGGTGGAGGAGTGGCGGAAATGCCGAAGCGCAAGCCGGAAGTGACCCTGCGCACGGCGGGCGGCATCCTCTACAAGGCCACCCGCCGGAAGGTGAAGAACCTGAACATCCGGGTGCATCCGGACGGCACCGTGGCCGTCAGCATCCCGTTCCGCTCCTCGTGGGAGGAGGCCGACCGCTTTGTGCTGCGGCATCGGGACTGGGTGCAGGAGGCGCAGAGGGACCTGGCCGACCGCGAGGCCCGCACCTACTGGCGGCCCCTGCCCGAAAAGGACGTGGCGCTGGCCCACTTTGCAGCCATGAGCGACAAGGTCTACCCGGCCTTTGCCGGGGTACTGGGCGGGCAGAAGCCCATCCTGAAGGTGCGGAGCATGACGAGCCGCTGGGGCGTCTGCACACCGGGCAAGCGGCAGATCACGCTGGCATTGGAGCTCTACAACATGCCCGAAGCGGCACAGATCTATGTGGTAGTACATGAGTACTGCCACTTTCTTGTGCTGGACCACAGCCCGAAGTTCTGGGCGGAAGTGGAAAAGATCCTCCCGGACTGGAAGGCCCGGCGGGAGCTGCTGAAATAGCCCGCTCCGTTTCGTATGAGTGGAGGGGAACGTATCAGAGAATCGCCCTGCGGGCTCCAGAACAAGCGGGCCCTGCGCACAGGGGCGGATAGTACAGGAGTTGAAAAACGTGGCAAACGAAAAAAGCTCCGGCGGCGACAAGTATTCCAAGCTGGCCGGAAATACCATCATCTTTGCGATCTCAAGTTTTTCGTCGAAGCTGCTGACCCTGCTGGTCCAGCCGTTTCTGACCTATGCCATGGCGGAGATCTCCGACCTTGGCCTTTCGAAGATCCTGAGCCAGTACGCCAACCTGCTCATCCCGTTCGTGTCGATGGGCATGTCCAACGCCATCATCCGGTTCGGCCTGGACAGGGGCAACAGTGAAAAGCAGGTGTTCACCAACGGCCTGCTGACCATTCTGGGCGGTTTCGGCATCCTGGTGCTCTGCTGGCCCATCGCGCAGTTTTTGCCCGATATGGCTCAGTACGGCCTGCTCATCTACATCTATGTCCTCATGAGCTGCCTGCGCACCCTGTGCACCCAGTTCGTGCGCAGCCGCCAGTGGAACAAGCTGGTGGCCGTGGACGGTGTGCTCTGCACGGTGGCGACCATGGCGTTCTACGCGCTGTATCTGGTGGGGTTCCACTGGGGGGCCAACGGCTACCTGCTGGCCATCATCAGCGGCGACCTGGTCAGTGTGCTCTTCCTCTGCCTGACCGGAAAGCTCTGGAACTTTGTGGAGCTGAAGGGCCTGAACAAAGACCTGTGGAAGCAGATGCTCCGCTTCTCGCTGCCCATGATCCCGGCCCAGATCAGCTTCTGGGTCATCAATGCGTCGGACCTGTTCTTCGTGCGTGAGATGTGCAACGGGCTGGACGGCCACAGCGGCGACGCCTGGAGCGGCCTGCTCTCCACCGGCTACTTCCTGCCCACCATCCTCACGACGCTGGGCCTCATCTTCTACGATGCCTGGCAGCTCTCCGCCGTGACGGAAGAGGACGGACGCGCCCGGTTCTTCACCAAGATCTTCCGCACCTATTCCAGTGTGCTGTTTTGCTGTGCGGCGGGCATCATCTGGCTCTGCCGCCCGGTCATGCACATCATGAAGGCGAACTATTATTACGCCTGGCACTTCGTGCCCTTCCTGACGCTGGCATCCACCTGCAGCTGCTACAACCAGTTTTTGAACAGCGTCTATGTCGTCAACAAGAAATCCAGCCACAGCCTGTGGACCATGCTCTCCGGTGCAGTGAGCAACTGCATCATGAACTACTTCTTCATCAAGTGGTGGGGCCCCATCGGCGCGACGTATGCGTCCTTCCTGGGGCTGGGCCTGGTGTTCACTCTCCGCGCGCTGGATGCTCACCACATGATCGGGATGTCCATCCATCCGGTGCGGGTGGCGGTCAACTTCGGCGCGTTGGCGGCGGAAGCCTTCGTCCTGCTGGCGGATGTCCCGCTCTACGGCCTGTGGACCGGGCTCATCACGGCAGCGGTCATCCTGTACAACTTTGCAGGGGTCTGGGCCATGGCCCGCATGCTGCTGCCCAAGCTCTTCGGCCGCCGCGGCCGGGCGCTCGTGAACGCCGTGGACGGCTGGGCCGGTCATCGCAAGTGACCGCCGGTAAAAAAGCATAAAACAAAGGCGTCTGCATCGACCGGGTGCAGACGCCTTTGTTCGTTTCAGGGGATGGTCAGTTCGAGCTTGCGGCCGCGATCTTCCGGGCCGGGAGCTTCCCCATGGCGGAGCTGTCCAGGCTGTGCTCCATGGAGGCACCATAGGCAGCCAGCGCATCCTGCAGCTCGTCGCTCTTCATGTCGGCCAGGACCTGTGCGCGGACGTCGTCCAGCGCTGCCCCGTCCAGCGGGTCGAGACGGACGGCCAGCATCATGGAGAGGGAGGAATACTGCACGGCAGCGGCCTGGCCGAAGGACAGGCTGCGGATGGTGTCGGCAGAGCCTTCGGTGGAGAACGCCGAGTCGAGGGTACTGCTGCTCAGCAGCTCGGTCTGCAGGGAAGCGGTGTCGTCGGTGGGGACGGTGGAGTCCAGCACGGCGTAGATGCCGCTCAGAGCCGCAGAGGACACCTCATGGAAGGCGGTGAACTGGCGGACCGCATCTGCCGGAGCGGAGGCGTTGTAGCTGTCCGCAGCGGCCTGTGCCAGGCGGAGCATCGTGTCCTTCTGGTCGTCATCGGCGAAGGCGTAGGTGCTGGAGTTGTAGAGCGGGATGCTGTAATAGGCCAGCTTGTACATCTGGTTCTCCAGATGGCTGGTCAGGTCGGCGTCGGAAACCGGGGTCTCGCCGTTGGTGCCGTACACGAGGTCGAGCAGGTCGGTGCTCTTGAGCAGGATGCGCTCGAAGCGCTGCAGCGTCTCCAAACCGATGCCGTTGGCCTTGTAGGTGTCGCCATACTGGTCCATCAGCTGGGAAGCGTAGCTGTCGGCCTGGGCCTCCTCGGCTTCGGTCAGCTGGCCGCCCAGCGCGTCGAAGCGGGCCTCGACGGCGGCGTACAGCTCCAGATTCTCCTGGGTCTTCTGGGCGACATAGTCGCTGACGGCTGCGGTCTCGCCGGAGTCCGCGTCGGTGGTGATGGTCTCCTTCAGGAAGCTCTTGACGTTGGTGGAATCCTGGTCAGAGGAAGCGAGCTTTGCGGCGGACTGGTAGGCGTTGTACTGCGCCAGCAGATAGAGGCCGGAGGAGATCTCCACGTTGCCGATGGAACCGACCGTGTCCGGCGTGGAAAGGACGCAGCCAGCCAGACCGAAGGCCAGTGCCGCCGCGCAGAGAAGGGCAAGAAGTTTGTGTTTCATAAAAGTGTACTCCTGATGTTTTGTGTTACGACCGCTCCGGCATCGCGGAGGGGTTTATTTTGTTCCTAAAATCTCGGCCATCGCCTTGAGGATGCTTTGCAGCAGGTCCAGCGGCTTTTCGTCGGGCTGCAGGGTGACGGAAAGATAGGGTTTGCTGCCGGCACCGGCGGTGACGCGGCCATTGAAGGCCACGAGCAGGCCGCGGATCATCGGGACATCCAGCGTCTCGACCTGCAGGACGAGGGTGTCCTTTTTCTGGGTGACTTCGTACACGCCCACGGCGGTGGCCTGCACCCGGACCAGCGAGACGTTGACCAGGTCGCTGACCGAGGGCGGCGGGTCGCCGTAGCGGTCGATGAGTTCATCCAGCACGTCGGCGGCGTCTTCGGGGGTCTGGATGGCCGCGATGCGCTTGTAGGCTTCGATGCGGCCGGGGCCGTCGGCGATGTAGGATTCGGGGATGTAGGCGTCCACCCGCAGGTCCACAAGGCACTCGCTCTTGTCGCGCTGGATGGGCTCGCCCTTGGCCTGTGCGATGGCCTGCCCCAGCATCTTCACGTACAGGTCGTAGCCGACGGCCTCCATGTGGCCGTGCTGGCTGTGGCCCAGCAGACTGCCCGCGCCGCGGATCTGCAGATCGCGCATGGCGATGCGGAAGCCAGAGCCGAAGGCCGTGAACTCCCGGATGGCGGACAGCCGCTTCTGCGCGATGTCGGAGAGGGTCTTGTCCCGCCGGAAGGTGAAGTAGGCATAGGCTTTGCGGCCGCTGCGGCCCACGCGGCCCCGGATCTGGTACAGCTGGGCCAGACCCATCCGGTCGGCGTCTTCGATGATGAGGGTGTTGCAGTTGCGCACGTCGATGCCGGTCTCGATGAGGGTGGTGCAGACGAGGATGTCGATCTCGCCGTTGAGCAGGTGCTGCCAGACGGGGTTCAGCTCCTCCTCGGTCATCTTGCCGTGGGCGATGCCGACGCGGGCACCGGGCACCATCTGACTGACGTGGGCGGCGGTGGACTCGATGTTGTCCACCCGGTTGTGCAGGTAGTAGACCTGCCCGCCGCGCGCAAGCTCTTTCTTCATGGCTTCGGCCAGGATGACGTCGTTGTATTCGAGGACGAAGGTCTCCACGGGCTGGCGCTCAATGGGCGGCTGCTCGATGGTGGACAGGTCCCGGATGCCGCTCATGGCCATGTTCAGGGTGCGGGGGATGGGGGTGGCCGACAGGGTCAGCATGTCCACCCCGATGAAGTTCTCCTTGAGCTTTTCCTTGTGCTTGACGCCGAACCGCTGCTCCTCGTCGATGATGACAAGGCCCAGGTCATGGAAGCGGACGTCTTTGGACAGCAGGCGGTGGGTGCCCACCACGATGTCCACGCTGCCTGCCTGCAGGCCGCGCAGGGTCTCCTTCTGCTGTTTGGCGGTGCGGAAGCGGGAGAGCATCCCGACCTTGACCGGGAACGCCTCCATGCGGGAGAGGATCGTATTGTAGTGCTGCCAGGCCAGCAGGGTGGTGGGGGCCAGGATAGCGCACTGCTTGCCGCCCATGACGCACTTGAACGCGGCCCGCAGGGCCACTTCGGTCTTGCCGACGCCCACGTCGCCGCAGAGCAGGCGGTCCATCGGGTAGCTGCGCTCCATGTCCTTTTTGATCTCGGAGGTGGCGTTGAGCTGGTCGTCGGTCTCATCGTACTCGAAGCGGGCCTCAAAATCGCTTTGCCAGTCGCCGTCCGGCGGGAAGGCATAGCCGGGGGCCTGCCGCCGCCGGGCATACAGCTCGATCAGCTCCTGCGCCATCTCCTCGGTGGCCTTTTTGACTTTGGCGCGGGTGCGCTGCCACTCGGTGCCGCCGAGCTTGGCCAGCTTGACCTTTTCCTCGTCGCCGGGGGCGGTGTAACGGCTCAGCAGGTCCAGCTGGGTGACGGGCACATACAGCACATCCGAGCCGGAATACTGGATCTTCAGATAATCCTTGATGGCACCCTGCACTTCCAGCCGCTGGATGCCCGCATACATGCCGATGCCGTGGCTCTGGTGGACCACATAGTCGCCGGGCTTGATGTCCGACAGGCTGGACAGGGCGTTCTTGTTCTTTTTGCGTTTTTTGGCCTCGGCGGTTTCGTCCAGACCATGCCGCCGGGACGAGATGACCGCCATCCGGGCGAACGGGAAGGTGCACCCGGCGGTCAGGTGGCCGGGCAGCACCTGCACCAGCCCTTTGGCGGGGCGGACGTCCCGGCTCATGCTGACGGAGTAGCCCTTGTCGGCCAGATCGCGGGTCAGGGCCGCTACGCCCTTGGGCGTACCGGCAAAGAGGGTGACGGCATAGTCCTGGGCGATGAGCGGGTCGAGATCCTCCCGCAGGGAGGCCAGGTCGCCGCCCCAGTTGGGGGCCGCAAAGGCCTCTGCGTTGATGAGGTCTTTCAGCTGGAACTCGTTCATCCCGCGCAGGAAGTTCTCACACAGCAGGGTGCTCTGCTTCTGCGCCGCGAAAACGAGGTCGTCCATGGTCTGGTACAGCACATCCAGGCCGGGGCAGAGCACACCCTCTTCGAGCAGGCCGGTCAGCTCTTCGCCGCGCCGGAACTCGGTGGCCTTCTGGGCGTCCCGGATGCCGCCCACCTCGTCCAGCACGAAGAGGGGAGAATCGAGGTGGTCCAGCAGGGTGGCCGGGGCGGGATACCGCAGGCCGTAGTATTTGTCCATGGCTTCGGGCATCAGGCCGGAGTCCAGCTGAGACAGGTCGGCCTCCATGGCCTTTTCCAGCGCCGTGCGGTGTTTGCCGCGCGCCTTTTTCTGGGCCGCGCGCAGGGCCTCGGCGGTGTCGGCGGTGCTGCCGAACAGCACTTCGCGGGCGGGGGAGAGATAGATCTTTTCCAGCGAGCCGTCCCGCCGCTGGGTCAGCAGGTCAAAGGAGGCCAGCGAGTCGATCTCGTCGTCCCAGTATTCGATGCGGGCGGGCTGGTGCATGTCGGGCGCATAGATGTCCACGATGTCGCCGCGCACACTGAACTGGCCGGGGCCGTCCACCTGGCTGCGGCGGACATAGCCGGCGGAGAAGAGCCGCTCCACCAGCGCCTCCCGGTTGTAGACCATGCCGGGCTTGAGGGTGAGGGTGTTCTTCTGGAACTCCGCGCGGGGGACGGTGTATTGCAGCAGGGCTTCTGCCGGGACGCAGACGGCGTTCAGCCGCCCGCCGGCCAGTGCACCCAGCACCGACAGCCGCCGGTACTCGTACTCACGGCCGGCACCCTCCACCGGGCGGAGCATAAAGTCGCGGGGCGGGAAGACCGCCGCCGTCAGGCCCAGCGCCTTGAGGTCATCGGCGAAGTGGGTGGCCTCGGCCTCGCCGGGCGTCACGATGCAGAGCACCCGGCCCAGGTCTTTTTGCAGGGCTGCGTACAGCAGGGCGCGGCCCGCCGGGGGCAGGCCGAACAGTGCCGCCGGGCCGGGCGTGGCAAGGCTCGCAGAAATCTTCTGGTACTCTGCCGTATGCTTCAGCAGGGATTCGTACATCGTGGACCTCCTCTCGGTTACAGCATCCGATTACCCGTTGTAGCGGCTCTGTGCCAGCCCAAGCTTGCCGTCCATGATGAGCCTGGCGGCAGCTTCCAGATCGGGGTAGCGGTCGGTCATGGCCTTGACGTCGTCGGGCGGGAACTTACCCAGCACCCAGTCGGCCAGATCGTAGTCGGGGCGGGGCTTGGCACCCACACCGATGCGGATGCGGGGAAAGTTCTCGCCGCCCAGCCGGGCGATGATGCTCTTCAGGCCGTTGTGGCCGCCTGCCGAGCCGGAGGGCCGGATGCGCAGCTTGCCGGGGGCTTGAGTGATGTCGTCGCACAGGACGATGACGTGGTCGGCCGGGATCTTGAAGAAGCCGGCCAGCGGGGCGATGGAGTCGCCCGAAAGGTTCATGTAGGTCAGGGGCTTGAGCAGCACGACCTTGTGACCGTCCACCTCGCCCTGGCCCCACAGGCCCTGGAATTTGGTTTTGCTGACCGCGATGCCCCACTTGCCCGCCAGATGATCCAGCGCGGCAAAACCGGCATTGTGGCGGGTGCCGTCGTACTTGGACTCCGGGTTGCCCAGACCGGCGATCAGCCAGATGTCATTTGCATTCATAGATGATTTGCCTTTTCCTGTTTTATTTTTGCTCTGAAAGCAAGTTCTTAGTATAACATACGTGCGCGTAAAAAGATATACATTTTGAATCGAAAAGCTGCACGGTGCGCAAAAAAGGCTGCGGGAAACTCCTTCCGTCATCGCCTGCGCGATGCCGCCTCCCTCTGGGAGGGAGGCTTTGGCCCCCTCTCCGAGGGGGCTGGCACGGCAATGTCGTGCCAGGGGGAGTTCTTCGCAGCCCGATGAAGGTGTGCAGGGGCTTACTTGCCCTGCTCATCCTCCAGCTTCTTCTTTTTGGCGATGTAAGCTTCCATCTTGGGGGCGGCCCAGCCTTCGAGGTTGGTCTGGCGGTCACGCGCGATGCCGAGGGCCTGCGCGGGCACATCCTTGGTGATGGTGCTGCCTGCGGCGGTGTAGGCACCGTCGCCGACCTTGACCGGAGCCACGAGGTTGGTGTTGCAGCCGATGAAGCAGTAGTCACCGATCGTGGTGCGGAACTTGTCCTTACCGTCGTAGTTGCAGGTGACGGTGCCGCAGCCGAAGTTGCAGCACTTGCCCACATCGCTGTCGCCGATGTAGGTCAGGTGGCTGACCGTGTTGCCGCGGGCGAAGTTGGAGTTCTTGGTCTCCACATAGGCGCCCAGATGGACGCCGTAGTCGGTGACGGTGTTCACCCGCACATGGGTGAAGGGGCCGATGTTGTTGTGGGGGCCCAGATGGGAGCCGTAGACCTGGCTGGCGTTGACGGTGGTGCCTTCGTCCACGGTGCTGTCTTCGATGAGGCTGTTCGGGCCGATGACACAGCCCGCGCCGATGACGGTCTTGCCGCGCAGGATGGTGCCGGACAGGATGGTGGCACCCGGCGCGATGACGACGCCCTCGTCGATCTCTACAGTGCGGCTCTCGATGTTCACGCCGTTGGCGATGTGGTACAGCAGGATATCCTCCCGCTTTGCCTCAGCGGCGGCCAGCCTGGCGCGGGCGGCCTCACGTGCAGGATTGGAACTGGATTCCATGAATGATCCCTCCTTGGAACTGGATCGAAATTGATTGGGGGAGAGGAGAAATTGCGGCAGATCCCCGGAGGGCTGTCCGCAACAAAGCTCATTGGATAGAAAGATGTATCCAACAGGCGGAAAAATGGCTCCATATAACAAAAACCTCTCGAAATCTTTCCCATTCTATATTACTCAAAAACTCAGTAAAATGCAAGGGATTGCACAAAAATTATCAAACAAATTCGGTGTTTTGCATGGTGGCAAGGAAGTGATTTTCTGGTATAATAATTGAGCATTCACATGACAATGTTCATCGTATCAGTAATTGTGAGCAAACGATGAGACCGCCGGGACATCTGGACCGGGGGCCACGATTGGGAGGTAAACAACGCATGAGCAAAAAGTATCTGTACTACTTCAGCGAGGGCAACGACGCCTTCGGTGGCGACAAAGTCACCATGAAGAACACGCTGGGCGGCAAGGGTGCCGGCCTGGCTGAGATGACCGCAGCCGGTATGCCGGTGCCGCAGGGCTTCACCATCACCACCGAGGCCTGCACCCAGTACTACGCCGACGGCCGCCAGATCAACGACGAGATCACCGCTGACATCTTCGAGCACGTCAAGGGCCTGGAGAAGATCACCGGCAAGACCTTTGGCGACAACACCAACCCCCTGCTGGTCTCCGTCCGCTCCGGCGCACGTCAGTCCATGCCCGGCATGATGGACACCATCCTGAACCTGGGCCTGAACGATGAGGCTGTTGAGGGTCTGGCCAAGAAGACCAACAACGCCCGCTTTGCATACGACTGCTACCGCCGCTTCGTGCAGATGTTCGCAGACGTCGTCATGATGGTCCCGAAGAGCCTGTTCGAAGTCGAGATCGATAAGATGAAGGAAGCCAAGGGCGTCAAGAACGACGTGGACCTGACGGCAGACGACCTGAAGGAACTGGTCGGCGTCTTCAAGAAGATCTATGAGGAGAACGAGGGCAAGCCGTTCCCCCAGGATCCCCGCGATCAGCTGATCGAGGCTGTCAAGGCTGTCTTCCGCAGCTGGGACAACCCCCGTGCAAACGTGTACCGCAAGATGAACGAGATCCCCTACGAGTGGGGCACTGCGGTCAACGTGCAGCAGATGGCATTCGGCAACTCCGGCGACCGTTCCGGCACCGGCGTCGCATTCACCCGTGACCCCGCCACCGGCGCGAAGAAGCTGATGGGCGAGTACCTGATCAATGCACAGGGCGAGGACGTCGTCGCAGGTGTGCGCACTCCTTCTCCCATCAGCCACCTGAAGGATCAGATGCCTGAGGTGTACGATCAGTTCGTTGAGATCGCGACCCGTCTGGAGAACTACTTCCGCGACATGCAGGATATGGAGTTCACCATCGAGGACGGCCACCTGTACATGCTGCAGACCCGCAACGGCAAGCGCACCGCGCAGGCTGCTCTGCAGATCGCATGCGACCTGGTGGACGAGGGCATGATCACCGAGCAGGAGGCTGTCCTGCGCGTGGAGCCCAAGCAGCTGGATACCCTGCTGCATCCCCAGTTCGACGCCGCTGCTCTGAAGGCAGCTGAGGTCGTCGGCAAGGGCCTGGCAGCTTCTCCCGGTTCCGCCTGCGGCCAGATCGTCTTCACTGCGGAAGAGGCAGAGGAGAAGGTCAAGTCCGGCGAGATGAAGAAGGTCGTTCTGGTCCGTCTGGAGACCTCTCCCGAAGACATCGTCGGTATGCAGGTCTCTCAGGGCATCCTGACGGTCCGCGGCGGCATGACCAGCCACGCAGCTGTTGTTGCCCGCGGCATGGGCACCTGCTGCGTCTCCGGCTGCGGCAATGACAACGACGTGAAGATCGATGAAGAGGCAAAGACCTTCGAGATCAACGGCCACAAGTTCGTCGAGGGCGACTGGATCTCCATCGACGGCTCCACCGGCAACATCTACGGCGAGCAGGTCGCGACCGTCGCCGCTACCGGCAACAAGAACTTCAATCGCTTCATGGGCTGGGCAGACGCTGCACGTCAGCTGCTGGTCATGACCAATGCGGATAACCCCCGTGACGCACAGCAGGCCGTTGACCTGGGTGCTGAGGGCATCGGCCTGTGCCGTACCGAGCACATGTTCTTCGCAGAAGACCGCATCAAGGCCGTCCGTGAGATGATCTGCGCACGTACCGTGGAAGAGCGCGAAGCTGCTCTGGCCAAGGTCGAGCCGTTCCAGCAGGGCGACTTCGAGGCGATGTACCGCATCATGGGTGAGCGCCCGATGACCATCCGTTATCTGGACCCGCCTCTGCACGAGTTCCTGCCCAGCAAGGACGAGGACATCAAGGAGCTGGCCGCCGATATGGGCATGACCTTCGATGACCTGAAGAATGTCGTTGCTTCCCTGCACGAGTTCAACCCCATGATGGGCCACCGTGGCTGCCGTCTGGCTGTCACCTATCCGGAGATCGCAGCCATGCAGACCCGCGCTGTCATCAAGGCAGCTCTGAACGTCTCGGCTGAGACCGGTTTCGTGATCACCCCGCACATCATGATCCCGCTGGTCGGCGAGGTCAAGGAGCTGAAGTTCGTCAAGGACGTCGTCGTCAAGGTCGCAGACGAGCTGATCGCTGCTGCCGGTGTTGACATGAAGTACCAGGTCGGTACCATGATCGAGATCCCGCGCGCTGCTCTGACCGCAGGCGAGATCGCCAAGGAAGCTGAGTTCTTCAGCTTCGGCACCAACGACCTGACCCAGATGACCTTCGGCTTCAGCCGTGATGACGCTGCCAAGTTCCTGGGTGCTTACTACGAGAACAAGATCTACGAGAGCGATCCGTTCCAGCACCTGGATCAGATCGGCGTCGGCAAGCTGGTCAAGATGGCTGCACACGACGGCCGCGAGACCCGCCCCGACCTGGGCCTGGGCATCTGCGGCGAGCACGGCGGCGACCCCACGAGCGTCGAGTTCTGCCACAACGTTGGCCTCGACTACGTCAGCTGCTCTCCCTTCCGTGTGCCGATCGCACGTCTGGCTGCTGCACAGGCTGCTATTAAAAAACCGAGAGCATAAGGCTTTTATAGCGAATTATCGTTAAAAATAGAGCATAAAATAAGGCTCACTGTCAATTTTGGCGGTGAGCCTTATTTGTTTGCTCATGTATGAGGTGAATTGCGTTTAACGCAGGGCTGCTTTTCGGAAGCATCACAGATACACCTCCACGGTCAGGTCGGTCCACGCTGCACGGCGGAACTGGTGGGGCATCTTGTTGGCTTCCCGGTAACGCTTGGCGGTTTCAAAGTCGATGGTGAAGGTAAGGATGGGCTTTTCTGATACAGCCATCAGATTGGTGCGCTCCTCTTTGGACTTCTTGCAGCCGGTATTCAGCTTCCAGCGGTAGGAGTAATCGGCAATGGGGGTGACTACCTCAACGAACTGGTCGATCAATTCGGGAGCAAGACGGGCACCGTGCACATCGACCTTCTGAGAGAGAAAATCGTAGATCGCTTTCATGTCCGAAGAAACCGTCTGCGGTTCGGGCGCAGGGGAGAGGGCTTTCAACTCCTGCTCTAAGCAGGCAATCTCGTCATCTGCCTGTTTGCAAAGGGCTTGATATTCTTCTCGTGGCAGTTCGCCGTCTGCACGCATGGCAGCGTAGTTCAGCTTGCGCTTTTTGATTTTTTCAATCTGGCTCCGAATCGGTGCAGCAGACATTCGTGTGATGGCTTTTCCGTTCTGGCAGCTTTCGATCATCTTACAGGCTCGAAGGATGGCTTTGTTCTGATTGCCCCAGACCTTTTCAAAGATCTTCTTCGCCATCAGCTCCAGCTTCCACTCCGGGATGGAGATGGCATCACAACTGAGCTGCTGGGTCATGTTGTGTTCCAGAACGAAGGAACGGGTCGGGTTGACGGTTCGCATATTGCACTGGTAGCCAAAGACCGGCGTTCCGTCCTTCAGTTTACGCCAGTTGAAAATGCGGTAGGAAGAACCGCAGCGGCAGCGAAGTTTTGACACCCACAGATTCTTGGTAGTTCTGGCTCCTTTACGCCTTGTTTCTCCATCAGGAAGGCGCAGGCTGGAAATACGGGACTTGCGGATGCGCTCACATTCATGCCAAAGGCTTTCTGATACGATCGGCTCAAAGTTGCCTTTTACATAGACGAAGGAGGTTTCGTCCAGATTGTTGATTCGATAGCTTCTTAAAGCAGATTACGCATGGAAATCCTCAACTGGAGGAGCGTTTTTGGATGGCGATTGGATACCTGATGATTTATCCGGCACGAGGCAAGTTCTTCATTGTTATGGGCTATGCCAGAGACAGCGGCAAGAGCGTACTGGGCAATTTTGTCCAACGGTTATATCCGAAGGAAAGTGTCGGTAATCTACGACTTCAAGAAATGAAAGGAACGTTTTCATCAATGTCTTTTCTTAATGCGGTAATCAATCTTGAGTTGGATATGCCAAATGCGAAGCTCAATGCAGAAGTAGCTTCACGGCTTAAACAGATTACAGGAGGAGACTCTATTACGGTGCAACGCAAATATCTCAGCCCAGTAACATTAACAAGGCGAATTAAGTTTGTTTTTGCCGGAAATTACCCGCTTTGTATTGACGGTGAGGACGATGCGCTTCAAAAACGGATCGTATTTCTTCCTTTCGATGAATCAATTCCGGATGACCAGCAGGACCCCTACTTGGAGGATAAAATCTGGGACGAGCGAGATGCCGTTGTTACCAAGTCCCTGCATTATGCACGAAAACTGGTGAAACTTAACTACAAGTTCCCAGAAATTCCGCAGGTGGACGATGCAAAGTGCATTGTCAGAGACTCTATTGCGAAGACCGTAGGAAAATTTGTACAGGAAAGCTGTGATATGAGCGAGCCGAAAGCGGTGACTGCTACAGAAGACCTGTATAATGCCTACTTGGACTACTGCAAGGAGAAGGATATGTGGGCGTGTAGCCAAACAGTGTTCACAAAAGGACTTACCCAAATGGGGCTGAATCATACTCGTTCCCGGTGTACAGGAGAGGATATGATTGTCCGAAAGAATCCGGTATCTGCTTTCCAAGGAATCAAGCTCCGTCCGTAACTTCTGATTCTTCGATGATACGTTATACCTCTGACTCTAAGCACCATAAACGATAACCAAGGGAGGTATCACGATGCTAGAAATTAACGAAAAGGCGATGGCTTATTGTCTGATGGAAGCTCTCTTTGCGGCAGGGGTAATCAACCTGCCGACCTATCAGAACTTCCTTCGGATGAAGCGTGAACAGGAGGAAGAACCTCCTGCAAGGGCTTCGTAAACAACAGAGAAAGGCTCTGGTGGAGGGGATTCTGCCAGAGCCTTTCTTTTTGCCGCAGAAAAGAGTCAGAGACAGTGGAGGTTAAAATTTATGAGAGTAGCTGTGTACGCTCGTGTTTCAACCGAACATGAAGCGCAAATCAACGCACTAGAAAATCAGTTGGAGTGGTATAAAATCGAATGTTCCAGGCATTCGGACTGGGAAATCGTGGAGGTCTACGTAGACCAAGGCATCACCGGAACACAAGCACAGAAGCGGCCAGAGTTTTTGCGCATGATGGAAGATGCTCAGAAGGGCAAATTTGACCTAATCATTACTCGCGAAGTGAGCCGCTTTGCACGAAATACGGTTGATACGCTATCCTATACACGTGAGTTGAAGACACGTGGGGTGGATGTGTTTTTCATCAACGATGGTATCAACACGGCAACCAACGATGGCGAACTTCGGTTAACGATCATGTCTTCTATGGCACAGGATGAGAGCCGCAAAATTTCAGAGCGCGTAAAGGCTGGGCAGAAAATCAGCAGAGAAAAGCACGTTCTGTATGGCAGCGGAAACATCTTAGGATACCGCAGAGAGAATGGAACCTATGTTCCTGACCCTGACCAAGCTGAAACAGTAAGGCTGATTTTCCAAATGTATTCTACCGGAGAAAATGGAGATGGCTCGTTTTACGATTTCATTTGAAGAAGCAAAGGCTTTTAAGGCTTCCCGAAATCAGGGAATTCGTAAAAATGAGTGGCATGACCTCACGGTAGCCGTGGGTATCCGCACAAAAACTTGACCGTAAAGTACTGTGCCAACTGTGCCGGATGTGTCAGAATTTTCGAGAAACCTTTATTATATATTATCTATTATCTATTATCCCTATCGCTTTATCTAAGAGAAAAAATAGAGTGGAAGGGATAAAAATAAAGAAATATATAGAGAGTTTCATAAAAACCTGACACATTTGACACACCCGACACAAGGCAAAGCGTATCTGAAAAAAATACAGTTATATATTATCTTTATAGAAAGACCTGTGAGCAGTTTGATTCTGTCCACAGGTCTTTACTTTTTACTTAAAAATGGAGGAAAAACAATACGGGAACTTCCATCCTTCGGCCAGAATGGAGCAAGCTGTATCGGATTCTGAAAGAGGGCGATACTGTGGTGTTCGATTCCGTCTCCCGAATGTCCAGAAACGCAGAAGAGGGATTTTCATTGTATGAGGATCTCTACCATAAGGGCATCCGGCTGATATTTCTGAAAGAGCATCACATTGATACCAAAACTTACAAAAAGGCCCTGTCCGGCAGCATTGCCATGACAGGAACCAATGTGGATTTTATCTTAAAAGGTATCAACGAGTATCTGATGGCATTGGCAAAAGAGCAAATCAAGCTGGCCTTTGAGCAGTCTGAAAAAGAAGTGGCCGATTTACACCAGCGTACTCGTGAGGGTCTTGTAACAGCAAAGCTGAATGGAAAACAGGTTGGACGTAAAAAAGGCACTGGATTTGAAACCAAGAAGTCTAAAGCGGCCAAAGAGAAAATCCGCATCCATTGTAAGGCTTTTGGTGGTACATTGGACGATGTGGAGTGCATGAAGCTGACAGGGCTTGCCCGGAATACCTATTATAAGTATAAGCGGCAGATTCGGGCTGGATTGGCTAACGAGGGAAAAACTTAAGAAGGAAAAGTTGTTATGAAGAACGAAAAATGTGTAAAAGATGAATCCCATAGCGAATTTACAAAAGAGGAACAAGAGGAATTTTTGAATTTGCTGGGTCGAATAACCCCAGAGCAGCGTGAAGCACTGAAAAAAGTTCTGAAGTCCTTTACTTAATGAAGAAGGATGCCGGGTGACACAATGGTTGCTCGACATCCTTCTTTTTTGTAAATGTGCGCATTATTCAGGTAAAAATGCTTGAATCAAATCCAAGATAGCAGTTCTTTGTGATGGAGAAAGTCTATCCCATGTGGTCAAAAGAGATTTCTGCTCTTCTGTTAGATGGTGAATGGCAGTGTCCTCTTCAAAAAACTGCGAGAGGGTGATGCCAAGGCCATGACAAATTTTTTCAATCGAGGTTACGTTGGGCTGAAGATTTCTTCTGCGCCATGTTGATAAGGTCGATTGCGTCAGGCCAGAGTTTTCGGCAAGGGTGTATTCAGACCATCCACGAGCTAACCGCTCCCGGTCAATTCTTCCCAGAATGTCAAAGTTCGGCTTCTCGCGTTCCATGTCATTGTCCTCCTTGGATAAATCGTAGTGCTACTTACGATTTTAAGTGTGGATGCCTTGACAGGTAATTCTATAAGTCGTATAATTTTAACAAGATAAATCGTAATACGAGGCGGTTTATTTGTCTTGTTTGATAATTGAAACCAATGAAAAGCTTCATGCGATTTAAGGTCGTAAAGAAAAGATGAAAGGAAAAGTCAAATGAAAAACAGAATTGCGTCAATGCTGGCAGCAACGGTGATGCTGCTTAGCGTAATAGCTTTGCCTGCTTCAGCTCAAACAGATTGGCTTGGAAACTCTGATTTGACAACTGCAAAGGTGCGTGAGATTGCAGACGCTGACACATTGACAGAAAGTCAAATTGCAGAAATCAATAATCACTACTAATGCATATCCACTGTCAAAAGTGTGGAACTTCTATACGCGTGATTGGTCATAAAGTATTGAAGAATATGTGAGCGTCTGCGAAATCTTCTTTACAGACTTTCTGCTTGGGAAATTTGATCTCATAAAAACGAAAGTTGGCACAGGTCAAGCTGGCGTATAGCGCTTCCGGCGGCAATGGTAGGCCAAATTTCTTGGACGGATAAGAATGGAAAAGGCGATTGGCACTTTGACTTGGCATATATACAAAACAATCGAAAGGTAAGAGAGGCGGCAATATGTTGAATAAAGTTAAAAGAATACTCCAGTGGTTTATTGGCGGATGCTATATATTAAGTGGACTAGCGTATATTGGAGAGTATACGATGCCCGCCATTATCCTTATTATATTGGGCGGCGTGATAATTCTTCCGCCAATTACGAAGAGGATTCCGGCATTTAAGTTTAAGAAAATTGCACTGATACTATTATCTTCTATTGTAATGATAGCGGGTATTCAGCTTGGAGAAACTAATCTTTCACCAGAAGTATTAGCGAAAAGAAAAGCAGAATCAGAGGCTGCGGCGGCCTCTCAAGCTGCCTTAGAAGCTCAGGAAGCCGCTGAGAGCGCATCTCGTGCAGCGGAAGAAGAAGCGGCATCCAAAGCAGCTCAAGAAAAAGCGGAATCTGAAGCAGCGGTTGCTACTGAAAATGAAATTGCTTCGATGAAAGCTATGATTCTTAAAGACTGCAATTTGAGCGATATTCCTCGTGATGATAAGAACCAAATGGCAAATGCAGATGAGAAAAATTTCTATGCTGCATGGAAAGAAGCTGCAGCAGAAAAAATTGCCGAAAAAAATCAAGGAAATAATGCGGAGGACCTTGTTCGCATAACATTCGAGCAGATGGTCGACTTTTATAAGAAAATTTATCCAGATAGTACACTGATTAACACTGAAAAAGGGATTCTTGAGAGTATTGACAGTGCAAGTAGCGAAATGGAAGAAGCAAAGACGAGTGACCTCGGTTACTCCGTTGAAGATGCTGAGCTGTATGAGGGTAAATTCTACATCTATAAGAGAATGGAAACCCATTATGATGATACGTTGCTTGGAAGCCTTCAGAAAGAGTTGGACTCCTTTAATACGAGCAAGGCGATTGAATGGCTTGCCTATGATGTGGATTATTTGATGGGCGAAGCTTATCCGGGTGAAACGGCCTATGTTTTGATTACGGAAGATGAATATACTTTCTCGAAGCAGGGAGCGTATAAATTAACTTATGTTGATACTGGAAAGACAACAGAGCTTGTTAACGACCAGGGATTCCGCTGGGAGGCATCGGTCTATTTTGTTGTAGATGAGGATACATACAATGAAAACCTTCAGAAGATGTTCAGGGCAGAGCAAGCTTTGTACGACACTTACGAGCGTATTCTAAACAATTTTGGACTTGTAGAGTGAAAATATAAGAGGAAAATGGTATGCTTATAGTTGTTATTGCAATTCTTTTCATCGTTTGGGTAGTTCATGATTTTAAGAAAGCAGGGGCTGAAATCACGAATGAGCACAGCATTAGACAGTATCTTGACTATCTTGTGAGAAACAAGGGGTGGACTAAGAGCAGCGGACTTATTCCGATTTACACATCTCCCTGTGGCAAGAAAGGCTGCTATGCGGATTGGGAAATGCAGATTTATGACTGCCATCATAAGAAAAAACTGACAACCGCAGAAATCGCTGCATTTTTTGAGCAATTCCAATAATTTACATTGGAAGAGGTTTGGAGATACAAAGAAGAGCAGGATAATTTGGGTAGCACAGTAAGCTGTAAAAAGACCTCCGCTTTCGTTTGCGATAGAGAGCGGAGGTCTTTTACTTTCAGAAAAATGCCTATAAATTAATTATAAGAATGAAATTCTCTTAAATGCTGGAATAAAAACTGAAAATGAGCTATAATAATAACAGAAAGGAGTTGAAAGAATGCTTTGCCAGTTTTCTTTTCAGAATTTTAAGTCTTATAAGGATGAAACAACATTTGATTTCCGTGCAATGACGATTCCGGAGTTTCAGGATGCCTTGATTCGGCAGGAGAAAGCGGAAGATTTGCTTCCGGTCAGTGCAGTCTACGGCCCCAATGGTGGCGGTAAGACGAATCTGCTTCAGGCATTCTTTTGCCTGATTAACCTTGTTGTGAAGCCGATTCATGCATTGGAGAAGAATCGGCAGCCAATGATTTTCCAGCAGGGCAGCAGTGTGGCTCCCTTTATGCTGGATGAAAGCTCTGCAAATGAGCCTACGATTTTTCAGGTGTTCTTCCGTGTAGGCGAGAAGGAATACCAGTATTACATTTCGCTCAAGGAAGAAATTGTCTTTGAGTCCCTCTTGTGGCGCACACTGGGCGGCAAGAAGACAGGTTTGATTTTTGAGCGAGATGGTCAGAAAATTGAATTGGGTGCAAGCATCAGTAAGGCGAGCATCAATCTGGACGTCAACCCGAAGATGCCGTATCTTTCTTTTTTGGCAATCAACTATAATATCCCTGTGATTGCAGAAGTGCAGAATTGGTTTGAATCTTGCATTACGCAGAGCTACGCAAACCCTAGAGCGGAAAACATTGTGCTGGTGTCCAAGAATGAAGCGACCAAGGAAAGCTTGATTCATGCACTAAATGATGTAGGCATTGATTTGTCCGGTTATCGCTATGATGAAGATAGCAAGCACCTGTTCACGCAAAGAACGATCAAAGGCAAGGTCTACGAGCTTCCCTTTGAAGCAGAGTCGGATGGAACCAAGAAGATGATAGCGGCTTTGCCGGTTCTGATGGTAGCATTGCAGGAAGGCCGCACAGTCGTTGTGGACGAGCTGGATGCCAAGCTGCATCCGAAGCTGCTCCGGTATGTGATTCAGATGTTCAAGAACCCGGAACTGAACAAGAAGGGCGCACAGTTGCTGTTCAGTTCTCACGACCTGACTACGATGAAGAATACTGTTTTCCGCCGCGATGAAATCTGGTTTGCAGCAATGAATGATAATCATGAGAGCGAAATTTATTCGCTTTATGAGTTCCGACAGGAGGATAACACCCGCGTCAAGAGTACGGCAGCCTTTGACAAGCAGTATCTGGAAGGCCGATATGGTGCAGACCCCTACCTTTCTAATATGCTGACAGGGAGGGATTGGGCATGAGTCTGAAACCTCCGAAAAAGAGTGACCTTGGAAAAAGCTGGATGAAGAATCGCCGTGATAAGGCGAGGATGATTCAGCCGGAATACCACTTGATTGCATCTGAAGGTACAGAAACCGAGCCGCAGTATTTTGGCGCAATTCAACGGATTATCAATTCTAAGTACCGTGATAGAATCCAGCTAAAGGTAGAGGGCATTGGCGACAATACGGTGAATCTGTTGATGAAAGCTCGTCAATACGTTCAGAATAACGGCATTGTGTTTAAGCACGTCTGGATTGTCTATGACACAGATGATTTTCCGGCAGAAAATATTGACATGGTCGCACAGCTGTGCGAAGAATACAGTACACAAGGTGAGACGATTTACCATGCTGTATGGTCGAACCAGTGCGTAGAACTGTGGTATTTGCTGCATTTTATGTATATGGATACTGATATTGATAGATCTCGTTACTGGCCGAAGCTAAGCGATTGGCTGAAAAACATTGGCGCAGGGAGTTACGAGAAGAACCGCCCGGATATGTATGAAGTGCTGCGACCTTACATGGACATTGCGATTGCCAACGCAAAGCGATTGGACAAGCAAAATGAAGGACGGAAGCCCTCTGAGTCAGCACCCGGAACGAAAGTTTACGAACTGGTTGAGATGTTGAGACCTTATCTTTTGGACACGCAGTGACTTTGACGCTGGAAAGGAGGCCCACGCAATATGTGTGATGTGCTTGATAAAGTGGAAAACAGAGGCATCGAAAAAGGCATCGTGAAAGGCGAGAGCCGCGGAGAAAACAAAATGGCTTTACTGGTAAAGAAGCTCCTTGACCAGAATCGCATTGACGATGTAAAGAGGGCTTCCGAAGATGAAAAGAGCCGTGCGGAGTTGATGAAAGAGCTTGGAATCAACTGAAAATTTTCAAATGACGTATTATCGTAAATCCGAACGCTCTGTAATTTTGGCACCCGCCCAGGCTGCGATCAAGAACCCCCGCAAGTAATTGCGTGAGCGCTTGAGAAAGCACGAATAAAGCATAATGAACCGCCTCGGTTTCCGAAAGAGGAAGCCGGGGCGGTTTTTTATACCAAAAAAGAAATCTTTTTTTGTGGCTTTGATGAATTTGCGCAGAGCCGTTGACAGCAGAAGGGCAGAAGCGTATCTTTGGAACAGAAGATGGAACCGGGCTATGAATAGCAGGTTTCTCTACCTTGCAAGGACACATTCGTTTTGATGAGGCACGACCCGGTGTGCCGTTTTTTCATTTACGGAGATAAAATACAAAAAGTACTGATTATGGGATACATGATCTGTTATGCTCGGTATATGGAAGGCACACACCGGAAAAGGAACAAAAATGCGATGGATGTTGAATAAAACAAGGTTTTTGGTTGGTAAAACGGACCCGGAGAATACCAGCCTGTGGCTACCGCTCTGGATGCACCTGTGGGATACGGCGGGCATTATGGAGCGGCTGGTCCGGCAGTGGCTCCCGGAAAGCGTAAAACGGGCCATGGGCATTGAGCGCGAGGAAGCGTTGCGCGCGCATGCCCGGTTTCTGGGCGGAATACACGATATAGGCAAGGCTACGGTAGCCTTTCAGGCAAATATCCTGCGCACCCTGCCGGAGGCACGGCAGCGGCTGGAAACGTTGACACCGCTGGACTGTCCTGAACAGAACCGCCGGGAGTCGCCGCATGCTAGGGCGGGCGAGGCAATCCTGCTGTGGGATGATTGTCCCGGAGGGATCGCCTCCATTGTGGGGGCACACCACGGCAAGCCACAGAGCTGCGCGGCGGTCGATGATCAGTTAGAGGGGTGGGAGAGCAACTACTACCCCAAGGGACAGAAAAAGGTCTGGCAGGGGTTCTGGGTAGAGCTGCTCATGACTGTTTTGCAGGACTGCGGCTTTGACGACACAGCGGAGCTGGAGAATCTGGACCCGCAGGAGGAAGTGCTTCTGACCGGACTTCTGATCATGGCAGATTGGATTGCCAGCAATACGGAATACTTTCCCCTGATCCAGGTAGAGGAGTTGGGCAGTATGAAGGATTACCCGGCGCGGGTGGACAGGGCGTGGAAAAAGCTGGCGCTGCCCTTCCCGTGGGAGGCACAGCCGGGCATTGCAGACCCGCAGGAGTTTGCGGTGCGGTTCGGCTTTGCGCCCAATGCGGTGCAGAGGGCTGTTCTGGAGGCTGTGGATACCGCAGAGGAACCGGGCATCCTGATCTTGGAAGCACAGATGGGCGTGGGCAAAACCGAGGCGGCGCTGGCCGCTGCGGAAATCATGGCCAACCGGTTCGAGCTGGGCGGTATCTTTTTCGGGCTGCCCACACAGGCTACGGCAAATGGCATCTTTCCTCGGCTGCTTGGCTGGGCAGACACGCAGTCTGAGGAGACGCTGCCGCAGGCTATAAAGTTGGCGCACGGCATGGCGGAACTGAACGAGAGCTATCTGCGGCTGCAGGGGCGCGGGGTGCAATTGGAGGAGGACGCGCAGGAAGAGCATCAGGTGCAGGTACACCAGTGGTTTCGGGGAAACAAGCAGGCACTGCTGGCAAACTTTGTGATTGGTACAGTGGATCAGCTGCTGCTGGCAGCACTTGCCCAGAAGCACGTTATGCTGCGGCATCTGGGGCTTGCGGGCAAGGTAGTCATTATTGACGAGTGCCATGCCTACGATACCTACATGAACTGCTATCTGGACCGCGCACTGGAATGGCTGGGCTGGTACAAGGTGCCGGTCATCCTGTTGTCAGCCACCCTGCCCGCCCGGCGGCGCACAGAGCTGGTCGAGGCCTACCAGCAGAAAAAGGCTGCCCCGGACGCGCCGTGGAAAACCAGCTGCGGCTATCCGCTGCTGACATGGACGAATGGCGCAGAGGTAAAGCAGACGGCCATCCCATTGGATGCACCCAGTCGAACGGTGCAGATCACTACGCTCACAGAGCCGGAGCTGCCCGCGCTGCTGCGCCGGAAACTGGCAGAAGGCGGCTGCGCGGGGGTGATCGTAAATACGGTCAAAAAAGCGCAGAAAATCGCACAGCTGCTGCGGGAAAGCCTGCCAGACAAAGAGGTGCAGTTGTTCCATGCGCAGTTCCTGATGCCGGACCGCGCAGCGCGGGAAGAGCAGCTGATGGAACGCATCGGCAAGGGCTCTGCACCGGAGCGCCGGAACGACCTGATCGTGGTGGGCACACAAGTGATGGAGCAGTCGCTGGATATTGATCTGGATGTTCTTGTTACAGAGCTTTGCCCCATGGATCTGCTGTTGCAGCGCATCGGACGGCTGCACCGCCACCGCCGCAGCCGCCCCGCCCCTTTGCAGCAGGCCTGCTGCGCGGTGCTGGACACCGGGGAGGATGCCTTTGACGCGGGCAGCGAGGCAGTATATGGACAGTGGCTGCTCTGGCGTACCCGGAAGTTTCTACCCCGGAGCATCCGGCTGCCGGAGGAAATCTCTCCGCTGGTGCAGCGGGTTTACGGCTGGGAGCAGGAAGCTCCCGGCGAGGCGCAGGGTGAGGAAATGCGCTGCGTATATGAGAAGACGCAGGAGAAAAAGAAAGCACGCGCCGAGGCGTACTTTGTACCGCAGCCGGAAACGCACCGGCTGGTGCAGCTGAATACGCTGGACGACTGGATGCAGAATGAGGGCGCCCGCTCTGACCCGGCGGCGCGGGCAGCAGTGCGGGACGGCGACCCATCGGTAGAGGTGCTGGTAATGCAGCGCCGGGCAGACGGCGGCATCCACTTTCTGCCGTGGCAGGAGAGCGGCACTGCTGTAGCTGCCGACAGCCCGCCCCCGCCGGAAACAGCACTGAAGATCGCTCGGCAGAAGCTGCGGCTCCCGGCGGTGTTCGGCAAAGCGTGGAAGGTGGACAGGGTCATCCGGGAGTTGGAAGCAGACAACCGCAGCTGCCTTGCGGCGTGGCAGCTGTCGCCGCTGCTGCACGGAGAACTGATCCTGCTGCTGGATGAAAGCCTGACTGCCCGGCTTGCGGGCATGGAACTTTGTTATGACCGTGAAAACGGTCTGTATTACCAAAAGGAGGAGACGGATGAAGGAAATTGAATTCAACCTGCTGACCGAACCGTGGATACGGGTGCGGTTGCGGGACAACACAGTGCAGGAAGTGTCCCTGACCGAGGCGCTGGTGTCGGCGCAGGATTATGTGGACCTTGCGGGTGAGATGCCCACCCAGAACGCCGCCGTGCTGCGGCTGCTGCTGGCGGTGCTGTTCACCGTGTTTTCCCGGATGGATGCAAAGGGATGCCCCCGCCCGCTGGAGCAGAGCGATGATGCACTGGAGCGCTGGAGCGAGCTGTGGCAGCTGGGGCATTTCCCGGCAGAGCCTGTCCGGGACTATCTGGAGCAGTGGAAGGACCGCTTCTGGCTGTTCCACCCGACACACCCCTTCTGGCAGGTGCCGCAGGCAAAGATCGGCACGGAATACGGCGCGGCCAAACTCAACGGTGAAATGTCGGAAAGTGGCAATAAACTCCGGCTCTTTCCGCTGTATGCGGGGCAGAGCAAGGAGCAGCTGAGCTATCCACAGGCGGCGCGGTGGCTGCTATGCGTGAACGGCTATGATGATACCTCCGCGAAGCCAAAAGGAAAGGGACTTCCGTCCGTAGGAGCCGGGTGGCTGGGCAAAATCGGTTTTATTCAGGCACAGGGCGATAATCTGTACGAGACCCTGATGCTGAACCTGACGCTGCTGCGCGACGGCCGGGAATGCTGGGGCGAAAGCAAGCCCTGTTGGGAATTGGAAGCACCAAAGAGCGCGGAACGGACAGAAATTTGCTGTCCGGATAACCCGGCACAGCTGCTCACCCTGCAATCCAGAAGGCTGTTGCTGCACAGGACAGGGGAGAATGTGGATGGGTTCTGTCTGCTGGGAGGAGATTTCTTCCCCAGAGAAAACGTCTTTGACGAACAGATGACCATCTGGCGCATGATGCCAATCAAGAAAAATGAACCGGTGGTGTTTGTGCCCTGTCGTCATGACCCGGCCAAACAATTCTGGCGGGAGTTCCCGGCGGTCTTTTGTCAGGACAGCGGGCATCGACCGGGCGTTGTATGCTGGATCGAAAAGTTGCAGGAAAAGAGATTGAAACTTCTGGATCCTCGCAGAAAGGTACATTTCCGCATCTCCGGTGTCCAATATGGCGATAAGGACTTCTTTGTAAATGATTCTTTCAGCGACAGCCTGACCTTTCAGGCAGGGATTCTGGATGAGATAGGGTGCCCATGGCAGAGCCGGATCGTCAGAGAAATCGAGCGCTGTGAACAGACAGCGGCGCTGATCGGGCGTTTTGCACAGGAGCTGGCAATTGCCGCCGGTGACCGGAATGAAAACGCAGGCGGCGCGGTTCGTGCACAATTCTACTTTGCGGTGGACCAGCCTTTCCGGCAGTGGCTGCAGGCGATCGACCCGGAGCAGGACGACCCGGATGAGGCAGCGCTGCGCTGGCAGGCGTGGGCACGCAGCATCGCGGAAAAACTGGGAAAACAGATGGTGATGGAGGCCGGAAATACCGCCCTGAAGGGACACCGCATTGTGGTGGATAAGGACAAAAAGACCGAGCGCACCATCCTGTATACCTCGCCAAAGGCCTATCATCATTTCCGCGCAAGACTTTGGGAGATCTACCCCAAAACAGAACCAGGGGGAATTGTATGAAAACACAGGACGTCAAAATGTATGCGGCGCAGCAGCTGCACAGGCTTCAGGCTCTGCCGGACAACCAGCGGCGGGCAGAACTGGCAAAGCTGCGGCGCGGCATCGGCCATGCGCCCGGCGAGCTGCCGGAGCTGTGGGGAAGTTTTTTGCTGGAAATGCCGGAAAGCTTTCAGAGCCGTAGTGCGCCCTCGGCGGCAGAGTGGGCGGTCTACCTTGCCCTGACCCTGTATGCTGTGCATCAGCAGGGGAACGACCGCCCCATGAACTGCCCCGGCAACACGCTGGGGCGTGCGGTGCGGCAGCTGGCAGAGCGGAACAGTGCCGGACAGGACTGGACCGAGGCCAGTGTGCTCCGGCGCTTCAATGCACTGGCCACCGCAGAAGAAATCACCGAGATCAGCCACCATCTGCGGGGCATGATCCAGCTGCTGAGCGCGGCAAAGGATGGCGGCATCCCGCTGGACTATCCGCAGCTTGCGGCAGATCTGTATGAATTGCAATGCACCGACCCGCGGTATGCGCAGACCCCCGCCAATGTCCGTCTGCGGTGGGGACAGGACCTGTACCGCGACCCGAAGCCTGCACCGGAAAAGAAAGAAAAGGAGAACGGATTATGAATAAGCGCCTGTATGTTGATTTCCACATTTTGCAGACCGTCCCGCCCAGCTGCATCAACCGGGACGATACCGGCAGCCCCAAAACGGCTGTGTACGGCGGTGTGCTCCGCGCCAGAGTTTCCTCGCAGGCATGGAAGCACGCCATGCGCGCAGCCTTTGCGGAGAATGCTCAGCTGGATGTGGGCAAGCGCACCAAAAAGGCAGCAGAACTGGTGAAGGAGCAGATCCTTGCACTGGCCCCGGAACTGGATGCAGACAAGCTGGCAAAGAAAGCGCTGGAGAATGCGGGCATCAAGAGCGACGACAAGGGCACCAAGGCTCTGTTCTTCATGAGCACTGCACAGGCAAAGGCATTGGCAGAACTGGCTGTGGAGGGCTCTGCGGATAAAAAGCAGTATCGGGATGCTCTGAAAGCAGCCCCCTCGATGGACATGGCGCTGTTTGGCCGCATGGTGGCAGATGACCCTTCTCTGAATTATGACGCTGCTGCACAGGTGGCGCACAGCATCTCCACCCATGCTGTGCAGAACGAGTACGATTACTTTACTGCCGTGGATGACTGTCAGGCAGAGGACAACGCCGGTGCAGGCCATCTGGGCACGGTGGAGTACAACTCCTCCACTCTGTACCGCTATGCCACGGTGAACGTGATGGAGCTGGCCGGGCAGCTGGGTGCAGCGCAGGCCGCGGAAACGGTGCGGGCCTTTGGTGAGGCGTTCCTCTTCTCCATGCCCACCGGCAAGCAGAACACCTTTGCAAACCGCACTCTGCCGGACGCGGTATATGTGACCCTGCGGGAAGATCAGCCGGTGAACCTGTGCGGCGCATTTGAGCAGGCTGTGCCCCGCAGTGCGCGGGGTTACGCCGCGCCTTCCAAGGCGGCACTGGCGCAGTATGCGCAGCAGATGTACGGCAGCTTTGCGGAGGCCCCGGCGCAAAGCTTTACTGTGGGCAGCGGACTGGAGGTTCTGGCTCCGGCGCAGACGGCAAAGGCTATGCTGGACGCACTGGAAAAGGCTGTCCGGGATGCGCTTGCCGGAAATGAGGTGGGGTAATGGCAACGCTGTTGCTTCGGCTGGCAGCGCCTTTGCAGGCGTGGGGCGCGGACTCTAAATTTGAGACCCGCAAGACCAACCGGGAACCCACCAAGAGCGGCGTGATCGGCCTGCTGGCGGCAGCTCTGGGGCTGCGGCGTGACGAGCGCGAAGCACTGGCCCGGCTGACCGGGCTGCGGTTCGGCGTCCGCGTGGAGCGGGAAGGGCAGCTGCTGGTGGACTACCACACGGCAAAGACGCAAGATGAAAAGACCTCTTATGTGACCTACCGCCATTATTTGCAGGACGCTGTGTTTCTGGCCGGTATTGAAAGCGAGGATGCCGCCCTTTTGCAGCAGCTGCAGCAGGCGCTGCTGCACCCGGCATTCCCGCTGTATCTCGGCCACCGCTCCTGTCCGCCCACTCTGCCGCTCTGTCTGGGAGTACGCCCGGACAGCTTGCAGGAGGTGCTGCAAGCGGAACCGCCTCTGTGTCCGGGACGACAGAGCCGGATCCTGTTGGACGCCGACCCGCTGGAGCCGGGCACAGCTCCGCAGCGGGATGTGCCGGTGAGCTTTGACCCACATCACCGGCAGTACGGCTACCGCTCGGTACGGGAGCTTTGGCAGAAAGTGCCGGACAGGCCGGAGACTACGGAGCACGACCCGTTCCGGGAATTGTAAAAAGGGGGCGAGAGAATGTATTTATCACGGGTAGAACTCGATCCCACTCGCCGCAGCACCATGGCTGCGCTGGCGGCACCGCAAAAATTGCATGGTGCAGTGGAAAGCGCTTTTGGAGGGGAGCGCTGTCGCAGGCTGTGGCGGTTGGATCGTCTGGGAGAGCAGCTGTATCTGCTGCTGCTCAGCGAGGATGCACCGGAGCTATCCGGCGTGGTGGAGCAGTTTGGCACCGGAGCGGCTGCGGAGACCCGCAGCTACGACCCGCTTTTGCAGCGGGTGGAGCCGGGCAGTTGCTGGCAGTTCCGGCTGACTGCAAACCCCACCAAAAGCTGCAAAGACACCAAAAACCCCGCAGCGCGGGGAACTGTGGCCGCACATTGCACGACACAGTACCAGAAGCAGTGGCTGTTGGAGCGCGCTGCAAAGCACGGCTTTGCTCTGCGGGACGAGGGATTTACCGTGACCAGGGTGCAGTGGCAGCACTTTGCCAAGCACGGCACCCGGCCGGTGACCCTGCTGGCAGTGACCTATGAGGGCATTTTACAGGTGACCGATGCGGAACAGTTCCGGGCACTGCTGTGTCAGGGCATGGGGCGCGGCAAGGCCTATGGCCTTGGGCTGATGACCATTATGCGCGGAGGAAACTGAGATGGACGAGATGCCGGGCATGATTCGGCCGGGCCTACAGGCGCTGCCACAGGTGAAAGACCGGATGACGTTTCTGTATCTGGAACACTGCACCCTTGGCCGACAGGACGGCGCGATCACCGTTACAGACTTTTCCCCGCATACGCGGGGGTGATCCCGTCGAGGGGCCAGACCTGGGCGCGGAGATTGACTTTTCCCCGCATATGCGGGGGTGATCCCCACTTCTGGTGGCAGGGCAAGCTGTACAGCCGCTTTTCCCCGCATACGCGGGGGTGATCCTCATCACGCACATACTTCAGTTCGGAAGTGTCCCTTTTCCCCGCATACGCGGGGGTGATCCCCAGTTCGTGAACTTCTGGCCGGAGCAGTCGTACTTTTCCCCGCATACGCGGGGGTGATCCCAAGTACAACAACGGCAAGCTGCGCTGGCTCATGCTTTTCCCCGCATACGCGGGGGTGACCCCAACAACGCCGCAGACAACAGCGTGAGCAACGGTTTTTCCCCGCATACGCGGGGCTTACGAAAAAACAGCCACAGGCTAAACTAAAAATGAAATGATGTTTCTGGAAAGGAGAACTCTGTAATTTTGGCACTTGCTCAGGCTGCTATTAAAAACCCAAGAGCATAAGGACTTTATGACGAATTATCGTTAAAAATCAAGCAAACAAATAAGGCTCACCGCCAATTTTAGCGGTTGGCCTTATTTGTTTGCTCATGTATGAGGTGAATTGCGTTTAACACGGGGGCGCTTCCCAGAAGCATCACAGATACACCTCCACAGTCAGGTCGGTCCACGCTGCACGGCGGAACTGGTGGGGCATCTTGTTGGCTTCCCGGTAACGCTTGGCGGTTTCAAAGTCGATGGTGAAGGTGAGGATGGGCTTTTCCGATACAGCCATCAGATCGGTGCGCTCCTCTTTGGACTTCTTGCAGCCGGTGTTCAGCTTCCAGCGGTAGGAGTAATCGGCAATAGGGGTGACGACTTCAACGAACTGCTCAATCAATTCGGGCGCAAGACAGGCACCGTGTACATCGACCTTCTGAGAGAGAAAATCGTAGATCGCTTTCATGTCCGAAGAAACCGTCTGCAGTTCGGGCGCAGGGGAGAGGGCTTTCAACTCCTGCTCTAAGCAGGCAATCTCGTCATCTGCCTGTTTGCAAAGGGCTTGATATTCTTCTCGTGGCAGTTCGCCGTCTGCACGCATGGCAGCGTAGTTCAGCTTGCGCTTTTTGATTTTTTCAATCTGGCTCCGAATCGGTGCAGCAGACATTCGTGTGATGGCTTTTCCGTTCTGGCAGCTTTCGATCATCTTACAGGCTCGAAGGATGGCTTTGTTCTGATTGCCCCAGACCTTTTCAAAGATCTTCTTCGCCATCAGCTCCAGCTTCCACTCCGGGATGGAGATGGCATCACAACTGAGCTGCTGGGTCATGTTGTGTTCCAGAACGAAGGAACGGGTCGGGTTGACGGTTCGCATATTGCACTGGTAGCCAAAGACCGGCGTTCCGTCCTTCAGTTTACGCCAGTTGAAAATGCGGTAGGAAGAACCGCAGCGGCAGCGAAGTTTTGACACCCACAGATTCTTGGTAGTTCTGGCTCCTTTACGCCTTGTTTCTCCATCAGGAAGGCGCAGGCTGGAAATACGGGACTTGCGGATGCGCTCACATTCATGCCAAAGGCTTTCTGATACGATCGGCTCAAAGTTGCCTTTTACATAGACGAAGGAAGTTTCGTCCAGATTGTTGATGCGTTTCTTTTCAAGATAGTTGTTGACCTTGGACTTGTTGTAGCAGACATAGCCCATATACGTTGCGTTACGAAGGATGCGGCTGATTTTTGTACAGGACCAACTGACGTTTCCGTGCCCATCCTTACGACCCAGCCGGGAAAGTTCATTGACAATCGCCTTTTCCCCGTAGCCCTGAGAATAGAGCGTGAAAACCATTCGTATGGTAGCAGCCTGTTCCTCGTTGATAACGTATGTACGGTTGACCTTAATCACCCACCAGGTCATGAATGGTAGTAACGACCTTTGCCATGCGCTCCAGACCGCTCCCCTGCGCGAGACCCAGCCGGACGGCAGCCGTCACCCCTTCGACACCTTCATCTGCGCTAAGACCCCGTCCGGCCGCTGGGGCGACCCCGAGGACATGGTGGGCCCCTGCGTGTTCCTAGCCAGCTATGCTTCTGACTTCGTCAACGGCCAGATCCTGTACGCCGATGGCGGCATCCTGGCTTACAGCGGCCGTCAGCCCAAGTAACTCCGTCCTTTAAAACAAACAGAAAGCCGCCCGGAAACGTTCTCAGACGCTTCCGGGCGGCTTTTGTCGTATGTCGACCTTCTTTTTCCCAAGTGCTTCTTTCGCGGATGATTGTTCATAATTTGTCGAGCCAATGTTATTTCATATTTCTTGACTTTTTATTGAAAGCATGGCGGCGTAAGTGCTCCAGAATCCATGCATCTGAGAAAATCACACCGGGCAGTTCTTGTAAAGTGCAAAACGATGTAGTACACTTATGACAACTGCCGACAAGCTACACAGCAGAACCGGAAATTCAGTGGGTGTCAGGCACAGGGAATCTTTACGGTGTTCGGGCAAAAGGGGATGCGCAATATGTTTCAGGATTATTCGATTGACGATTACAAAAAGGCATGTTATATCATCCTGCGGCCAGATCTAACTCCGGAATACTTTATCCGGCATTTTGGAATGAGCCGCTATGAGTACAGCATCTGTCAGCAGCGTCTGAAAGAACTGCAAAAGTTCTATGGGATCGAGTATCATTTTGAAGAAAACCGGATCCATTGGACCGTCACCGATGAGAAACAGTTTCAGCAGCACTATAAGGGGATGTGGTCCTTCTACAATCGCCACCGCAGAAACCTTACAAACCGGAGCGAACTGGTCAGAGGGCTTTATATTGCCAGAAAGATTCTTCTTGCCAATGACCATACGGATTTGGATGCTGTGTCAGAAACAATGGGATTTTCCCGCAGCAATCTGCGCAATGCAATCAAACTTTGCCGCACCTTTTTGCAAAGTTATAACATCCGGCTGGAAAACGCGCCCCATTACGGAGTGTACCCTATGGGCAACGAATGGAACATCCGGCGCTGTCTGATGGCGATCTATAGTCTGCTGGACGTGAACGTTATTCCGGAAGAAGATTATCCTGAGATCGCGGAAGGGCTCAGCAATCCGCACTACCCCGTGCTTCGGGAGAAAGTGTATGAAGCGCTGCTGCATAATAGCTGCAATTATTCCCAGGCACAGGTCCGGCGGCTGACGTATTATATCTTCTTCCAGCACCTGCGCATCCGGCAGGGAAGGATATTTTCCGGTTTTGAAAACATCCATCCGGCCATCATCGGCTATGTCCGCAGCTCCGAACGGCTGATGAAGATCAGTGCGGACATTACCCGGTCCTGTTTTGGCGGGGAAGCATTTTCCGAACAGGAGATTTTATCGGTTGCCATGATGTTGTTTGAAATGTATGACGAACCGGAGGAGTTCTGCGCCTTTGTGGAAGCAACCTTTCCCGAGGAAGCCAACGACCTGTACCGCATGGTGGATGGCTATCTGCTGCGAAGTTACGGCTTCTCCATCACCGGCCTGTACAGTTCCATTCTCCGGACAACGCTCTACCGCCTGATCATTCACCATCAGATGGGTTTGCTGTCCGAACATGCAGGGCACTCTGAAAGCCGGGCACAGATGATCTCGGACTATCCGCTGGTGATGCTTCTCTACCAGAACATCCAGCAGCTCCTTGCGGAACGCTATGGAAACGAGGCGGCCGGAATCTGCTGTGCTCCGCTGTGTGAACTGATTGCCTTTTATATTCAGGGGATGGATTATGCTGCGCCGCGGCTCCGCATCGGGATCACCGCCCGTTCCGACATTTATGCTCCCGAAATGATCCGGAACCTTCTCCTTGCAAAGCTGAACCCGCGGTATTACAGCTCGGTGGAATGCTGTACCTATGTTGACATGCTGGAAAACATCCCGGAGGCTCGGAAAAAGTATGATCTGATCCTGTGCGATGAACGCCTGTCCAACGATCCGCTGTTTTTTTCATATGCAGAGATCCGGAACGATCTCAACAACATCAATGCCTATCTTCAGATGCTGCGGGACCTGTTTGGAAATGACCTGAAAAAAGAAGATATCCGCACCCAGGAGCTGAAGCTGAGTGATGGGTGGGCCGAAGAGCTTCTGGCAGAGAGCTGTGCCTTTCCCGTTGCTGCTTTCACGGTGGAAGAAATCCAGAAGAAAACGATCTGTGTGAATGACTGTCTGGTTCTGCTTCTCACGCAACAGACGGCGCCACACAGTCTGCTGCAGTTCGGGAAATTGAAAAGTCGGCTCCGGGTCGGTGACAAGCGAGTCTCCCGTTATCTGCTGCTTTCCGGACGTGTAAATGCCCAAAACATCCGGATCATCAATTTGCTGCTCTACGAGCTGATACAGGACCCGCTGTTCTGGGCTACGCTTACCAGCTGCCCCTGCCCGGAAACGCTGAACAATCAGATCAACCGGCTGCTCAAATGATGCTGCCCTTTTGAAAAAACGACAACACCGCATAGAATTCCTGCGCTCTCTGAGGGAGCGTGGGATCCTGTGTGGTGTTTTTTGTGCACTTTGTCAAAAGCAAGCATATGAGCTTGTCAAATTTGTACAATGATGCAATTTTTTATGTAAAGTGCTCGAAAAAATCAGACAAGGAAAGTCTGTGGCAGACTTGTTATAATACACTCAGAAACTTTTCCGGAAAGTGATCCACATCAAAAAAGGAGGACACACAATGATTGCTTTGCTCAGAATTGATGAACGTCTGATCCATGGTCAGGTTGCAACCAGCTGGTCAAAGGCATTGGACATCGACACCATCGTATGTGCAAGCGACGAAGCGGCCCAGAACCCGCTCAAAAAGAAAATGCTGCTGATTGCAGCGCCGCCGGGCAAAAAGACCCATGTTCGCAGCGTGGACGAGGTGATCGGACTTCTGCAGGATCCGCGCGCAGAACGCATGAAGATTTTTTTGCTGACGGACAACCCCAAGGATGCGCTGAAACTGGTTTCGGCGCTGGGACTGAAAAATGTCAACTTGGGTAATTACCACAACCGCAAGGCAGAACATACCGCAAGCGTTTCTATGTATGTGCAGTTGGATCGGGACGATCTTGGTGCATTGAAGGAGATCAGCGAACGTGTTGCGGACGCTTATGTCCAAAGCCTGCCCTCGACTGAAAAAACGTCCCTGAAGGCCTTTGTTGCAGCAGCGGAAAAGGCTGATTGGAAATAAAAAAGGAGGAAACACAGTATGTTAGTTCCTGCATTGCTTGTAGCGTTTGCTTACTGGATCACATGGCTGATTGACGGCATTTTGGGATGGCAGACCATGACCCGCCCGATCGTGCTGGGCACAGTGATCGGTTGGCTCTGCGGTGATCTGAAGACCGGCGTTATAATGGGTGCCTCGCTGGAAGCTGTTTATATGGGCATTTCCGGCATCGGCGGCTCTCTCGCAGCCGATTATCGTTCGGGTACGGCAGTTGGCGTGGGCCTCGCGATCCTGTCCGGGATCTCCATGGAGGAGGGCATTGCAATCGCAGTTCCGATCGGTGCTCTGTGCCTTGGCCTGATGCCGGTCACCACAATGGTTGGCAACCTGATGGAAGTGCCCCTGATGAACGCCGCCAAGCAGGGCGATGTCAAAAAGTACAACCGTCTGGTCTGGTTCCAGGCCATCGTGCTCCAGCACCTGCTGGATACTGCCGTCATCTTCCTGTGCTGCTACTTCGGATCCACCGTGATCACGACCACATTCGATGCGATCCCCGCCTGGCTGATGAATGGTCTGTCGGCATCCGGCGGCATGCTGGTGGTCGTCGGCCTGGCGCTGACGACCCAGGCCATTTTCTCGAAGTACACCGTACCGTTCGTTCTGGTTGGCTTTGTTCTGACCAAATATCTGGCAATGCCGGTGCTCTCCGTGGCAATCCTCGGCTTTGTCTGTGCCTACATGGTCTTTGATCGTTCTCGTGCTCTGAAGCAGGTTGAAAATACGGTTGGAGGTGACGATTTCTATGCCTAATAAGCAGAATACGATTTCGCCGGAAGAAAAAAAGATCCTGAACAAATGCTATTGGGGCTCTCTGTCCTGCATGCGCACCACCAGCAATGTGGTTGGTCAGGGACGTGCCATGGTGCTGTCCACGGCACCGGTTATTGAAAAATATTATCAGGATGACGAAGCCAAAAAAGAAGCGCTTACCCGCCACGCTTCAGAGTACATCAACACAAACCAGACCATGTATGGTCTGTTGGCAGGCATTGCCTGTGCAATGGAAAAGGAACGCGCAGAAAAGGGCAACGTGGAACCCGGCACGATCACCAGTGTCATTGCATCCCTGATGGGCCCCCTGGCCGGTATTGGTGACTCGTTCTTCTTCAACTGTGTCCGTGTTATCGTAGCCGGCATCGCCATCGGAATTGCAGCCGACGGCAATCTTCTTGGACCACTGCTGTTTGTAGCAATGTTCGGCTTCGGTCTTCTTGCACTCAAGTATGTGCTGTTCATGACCGGTTACCGCACCGGCACCTCTTTGATCGATCAGGCTTCGGAATCCGGCATTATTTCTATGCTGATGGAAGTTGCCGGCATTCTGGGTGCCATGATGGTCGGTGTTCTGATTGCTTCCAATATCAAGATCAACATTGCTCTGGCACCGGTGGTCAACGGCGCAGAAATCAACATTCAGGGCATTCTGGACAATGTGATGCCTGGTCTGCTCAGCCTTGTTCTCTGGTGGGGTAGCTATAAGGCTCTGCAGAAGGGCCTGACCCCAGTCAAACTGATCTTCATCATTATGGGTGGATGCATTTTGCTCTCGCTGGTTGGTATTCTGTAAAATTGTGACGGGGAAGGAAGGCTCGCAAAGCACCTTCCTTCCCTGGTTTTTATGTTGAGAAGGGAGAGGTCGAAATGAAACTGCTGACGCAATCGGACGACTACGGATTTACCCGTGGTGTGACCTGTGGCATTCTGGATGCAATTGAAAACGGTGTCGTCCGGAATACCGGGTTGTTTGTAAATATGCCGGAAAGCGAGCACGCCGCATCCTTTATCCAAGATTATCCGCAGGTGTGCTTTGGCATCGACTTCAATATTGTCTCCGGAGATCCGGTCTCTGACCCGGAACTGCTCCCGGACCTGGTGGATCAGGACGGACATTTTATCCGTTCCACCGTCAAAATGGCAGATCCGCGCTTTGGTAAGGAAGAGTTGTGGCCCTACGAACAGGTGCTGACCGAACTGCGGGCACAGCTGAAGCACTTTGTCCGTCTTGCAGGGCAGCCGCCGGAATATCTGCACGGACACTCCATCAGCCGCAGCAGCCCGGCCTATATCCGGGCGATCCGGACCCTGTCGGAAGAAAGCGGCGTTCCGTACAGCGCAGACTGCCACAAAAAGGTGAATATGTACTGGGCTGCCAACGGTTACAATACCAAGCCTTTCACGGTGGAAAAGCAGCTGGAAACCGATGCACTGGCGTATGTCCGGGAACATCTGGATGAGGCAATGGGGCACGAATACGTCCTTTTGGGCGGTCATGTCGGCTTTGTGGATGCAGATCTGTTCCGTTACACAACCTATTCGGTCATCCGCTGCAAAGATCACGAAGTATTCACCTCGGACTTTGTGAAGAACTGGATCCTCCGCAACAACGTTGAGCTGATCACATACCGTGACCTGAAATAAGAAAGGAGAAACAGATGAAACTGATTGTACGAGGCGCCGATTATGCCATGACCGACAGCATCACCGACGGCTGCCTGCGCGCAGCCCGCTGCGGGATTCTGACTGATGTGGGCCTGATGACAAACAATGCTGCACAGGCCCGCTATGCGGTGAACGAGTTGAAAAAGTATCCGCATGTTTCGGTTGGTCAGGACCTGAATCTTGTGTCCGGGCTGCCCGCCAGCGACCCGAAGGACATCCCTGCACTGGTGGATGAAAACGGCATTTTTATTTCTTCGACCCGCCGCAAACTGGAAAATCTGTATGAGATTCCTTACGACCAGATCTACCGTGAAATGAAACAGCAGGTCGAAAATTTCATCGAAATTGTGGGCCGCAAGCCGTGCTACTTTGCAGGGCATTCGCTTTCCACACCGGAAGTCGAGCAGGCCATGGTGGATATTGCAGAGGAATATGGCGTACTGCTGAACTGCTTTGGTCTGAAGGATCTGCCGGTCGGCACACGCTGGTACTATAAAAACATGAAGGTCGACCCGAATGACCGCAAGCCATCTTACGGTCTGGCTGAACAGGGTGCAACGGATGTCATCGGGCATATTCTTTCTGGCGGCTGTGAGTTCGACTTCAATGCACCGTATGCGATGCTTGCAACCCACTGCGGTTACTGCGATGGTGAATTGCAAAATATGTCGACTTTTTCCGTCATCCGCGGCAGAGAACTCGAAGCGCTCTGCTCGCCGAAGATCAAGGAATGGGTCAAGGCAAACGGCATTGAGCTGATCAGCTTTGATCAGTATCTGGCAGAGCACGCGAAATAAACCACCGCGCATCTGCGCTTAAAACGCATAAAGGGATATGCGCCACTGGAAAAAATGGAGCATATGATGACAAAATGGAAAAAAAGACACTATTGGTAAAGGAACCAGGCTTTTACAGGCTGATGCTGATGCTTGCACTTCCTGTGATCATCCAGAATATGATCACGGTGGGCGTGAACATTATGGACACTGTGATGCTGGGCAGCTTTGGTGAGATACAGCTTTCCGGTTCTTCGCTGGCAAATGATTTTATCAACCTGTTCCAGATCGCCTGTATGGGCGTCGGTGGCGGTGCATCCGTTCTCAGTGCGCAGTTTTATGGCAAAGGCGACTACAACAATGTGAAAAAGACGGTTGCGATCATGCTGCGTGTAATTCTCTCTGTGGCCGTCGTCTGCATGGTGATCTCGTTGTTTTTCCCGGAGGAGCTTCTCCGGATCTATACAGCCGACACTGCTGTGATCGAAAAGGGTGCAATTTATCTCCGGTACAGCACAGCTTCTTTTGTAATGATGGCCATCACAATGACCCTGACCTTGATTCTGCGGTCTATTCATGATGTAAAGATCCCGCTCTACACATCGATTGGCAGTTTCTTCGTCAACATCTTTTTTAACTGGGTCTTTATTTTTGGTCACTTTGGTGTGCCACAGATGCAGATTGCCGGTGCCGCAATCGGAACCGTTCTTGCCCGTCTGTTTGAGCTGATCGTGATCGGCGGACACTTCTTCTTCCAGGAAAAGCAGTTGCGCTTCCGCATCCGGGATCTTTGGATGCCGGTCGGAGATCTGCTGGGTACATACTGCAAATACTGCATTCCGGTTCTGTGCTCTGACATGCTTCTGGGTATCGGCAACAGCATGGTCTCGGTCATCATCGGCCACATCGGAACATCGTTTGTAGCGGCCAATTCCATCGTTGCCATGATCCAGCGCCTTTGCACAGTCATGACACAAGGCATCGGACAGGCCGCGGCCGTGATCACCGGAAACAATGTGGGAAGCGGCAAATTGGACAAGGCTTACCGGGAAAGCACAACCATGATCATCTTGACCGTGTTGTTTAGCCTGGGAACCAGCCTCATTTTAATGATCATCGGGCCGTTTGTGGTCAATGCCTACAACCTTTCCGTTGAAACACATGACATTGCCATGCAGCTCCTGGACGCGATCAGCTTTATCATTGTATTTCAGGCACTGCAGTCCGTGCTGACAAAGGGTATCCTGCGGGGCGGTGGAGACACACGGTTCTGCATGATGATTGATGCCACATTTCTTTGGCTGATTTCCATTCCACTTGGATGGCTCACCGGTGTTGTCTTGAAGTTGCCGGCATTTGTCGTATATGTCTGCATGAAACTGGACTGGATCATCAAGGTTTTTGTGTGTCTGTTCCGTTTCAAAAGTAAAAAATGCTTTCGGATCGTCTCCGACAGTACGGAAGAAAGGAATGCCGATTCATGTTAAAGATTTTTCTGTCCTCTCATGGCCGCTTTGCCAGCGGCATCAGGAGTTCCTGCGAGATCCTTCTGGGAGCGCAACAAAATCTGACGGTTTTTGATGCCTATGTAGACAACGATACCGTGCAGGAGCATCTGGATGATTTCTACAAAACCGTTTCTGCTGAGGATCAAGTCCTGCTTTGCAGCGATCTGTATGGAGGCAGCGTCAATCAGTCAATGTATCCATATCTCCAGAAGCCGAACACGCGTCTGGTCAGCGGCGTCAACATGACATTCATGATGAACGTCTTGTGTGAGGAAGAATTGTCCGATGAGCGACTGGAGGAGATTCTGGAGGAAAGCCGCAGCTATCTGCGCAGGGTAAATCTGGAAACCAATGAGACAGAGGATGAATCCTTCTTCTAAGGAAAAAGCAGTAGGAAAAGCCACGACAAATGTTCATATTGTGACGTTTCATCGTGGCTTTTCTTGCGGTCAGAGTGGCGAGACTCAAGCTCGCGGCCTCCTGCTCCCATAGAAGAAGTAAAAAGACATCGCAAGCCGATGATGCTCAGTTCAAAAGGAAGCGTTGAGCAGCACCCGGAGGGAGAAGAATGATTCCCAACGCTCTGCGATTTTGGCACCCACTCAGGCTGCGATCAAGAACCCCCGCAAGTAATTGCGTGAGGGCTTGAGAAAGCACCAATAAACGATCAACTCCCGCCAGCTTCCGCAACCGGAAGCTGGCGGGAGTTTTTGCGTCTTGTTTTGATGCCGCAAAACGGAATAAACCTTCCGTTTCGGCTGAATATCCTAGGCCAAGCAAAGAAGCGCACCCAAAAAAGGCTCACCGTCCATCTGGCGGTGAGCCTTGGTTATTTATTCACGGAACGGATACAGGGCGCAGGCCCCCGTACCGCTCAGAAGACGCCCCGGCATGACAAGCCCCCTGCCGGGACTCAGCGCACCTCCGACGGGATAAGCAGCGCCACGGCGACGTCATTGACGTTGGTGCCGGTGGGGCCGGTGACGATAAGGGCATCGATCGCCTGAAGCGCATGGTAGGCATCGTTGTTCTGCAGGACCTCGAACACGTCCAGCCCTTTCTCCTTCAGGGCAGCAGCGGAAGCACCGTCCACATAACCGCCGGCCGCATCCGTGGGGCCGTCGGTGCCGTCACTGCCCACGGAAAAGACACAGGCGTCCAGCCCGGCAATGCCGGGGGCGGCAGCCAGCGCAAGTTCCTGATTCCGTCCGCCCAGACCCTTGCCGGTCAGGTGGACCACCGTCTCTCCTCCGGCAAGGAAGGCCAGCGGCTTCTTGCTGCCTGCGTAGGTCCGCAGGATACTGGCCAGAAAGCTTCCGGCTTCCCGTGCCTCGCAGCAGAGCTGGTCGGACAGGATCATCGGCTCGTAGCCCAACGCGCGGCATTCGGTCTCTGCGGCGGCGCACAGTTCCCGGACGCTGCCGGTGATCTGTGTGGTCACGTTATCCAGCGTTTTGGGGGTCTCCTGCGTCAGCAGATGCCGGGCTTCCGCCGAAAGTTTCAGCTGATATTTTTCGGCGATGGCCAGCGCCTCGGCACAGGTGGAAGTATCCGGAACGGCCGGGCCGCTGGCGATCATATCCAGCGGGTCGCCCAGAATATCGCTTAGGACGATGCTGAACACCTGAGCCGGGGCACAGAGCTGCGCGAACCGGCCGCCCTTGACGCCGGACAGCCGCTTGCGCAGGGTATTCATTTCCACGATGTCTGCGCCGCAGGCCAGCAGTTGGCCGGTGATGTCCTGCAGCTCCGGGCCGGGCACCAGCGGCAGCTCAAACAGCGCGCTGCCTCCGCCCGACAGCAGGAACAGGACCCGGTCCTCTGCCGTCAGTCCCTGTACCAGTTCCACTGCCTTCCGGGTGGCGGAAAAGCTGTTTTCATCCGGGACGGGATGTCCGGCTTCATAGCACGTCACGCCGGGGATCTCCCCTTTGACGTGACCGTATTTTGTAACGACGACACCGTCATCCACCCGGCCCAGTGCCTTTACGGCGGCATTTGCCATCTGCCATGCAGCTTTTCCGGCAGCCACCAGAAGGGTCCGGCCCGTTCCGGGGCGGAAGCTCTTCAGGGCGCGGAAAACGGCCTCGTCCGGCAGAACGGCCTTCAGGCTTGCAGCGATGATCTGGTCGGCATCTTTTCGCAGGGTTGTATTCATAGCGGCTCCTTTACAGGCCCGGCTCCGGGCCAGACAAACAACAAAAGGCGGCGGACGACCTTTTTCGCCGTACGCCGCCCGGATACAGTCTCAGGATATCAGATCAGCTTCATGTCCACAAGGACCTGACGCAGCTTTTCCTTTTCCTCAGGCTTCAGCTCTTGGATGGGGTCCAGACACTTGCCCACCGGGATGCCCAGAAGGTTCAGGCTCTCCTTGATGACTTCGGGGAAGGTGCCCATATTGGTGGCAATGCGCAGGGGAGCCAGCCGGTACTGTGCTTCCAGAGAACCGGCCAGATCACCGGCCACATACTTGTCGTAGATATCGGCCACCACGCGGGGGGCCACGTTGGCGCAGCTTGCCACAGCGCCGGAGCAGCCATAGGCAAGGGCGGCGTGGATCATGGTATCGCGGCCCATCATGACGTTGAAGTGGTCGCGCTGATCTGCGGTCAGGCGAAGATACTCCTCGCAGTTGGTCATATCGCCGGTGGAATCCTTGACACCGATGATGTTGGGGCAGTCCTTTGCCAGACGTGCCACGGTTGCGGGGGCAATGGTCACGTTGGTCTTGGGCTTATTGTTGTACATGAGCACGGGCATCTTCGTGCTTTCGGCGATGGTCTTGTAGTACTGGTACAGCTCATCCTGCGTCTGGCTGACGAACATGGGGGTCAGCACGCTGACGGCATCATAGCCGCCCACCTGCTCCACCAGATGGATCAGCCGGATGACGCCGCGGGTGGTGATGTGGCTGCAGCCGGCCATCAACTGGATCGGCTTGCCGTAGCAGTTGGTCATTCCCTTCACTGCGTCGCGGACCGTCTCCAGCGCCTTGACGTATTCTTCGTCGCTGACGGCATAGAACTCGCCGGTGGTGCCGAACGGGAACAGGCCGTGCACGCCGTTCTCGACCAGATAGACCGACATTTTGGCAAGGGAATCATAGTTCACCTTTCCTTCCTCGTCGAAGGGGGTGATGATGGGAGGGATGATACCGTAAGGCTTGTACATAATATTCACTCCTGTTTGGTCATATTTTTATCAGCCGACCCCGCGGCTGACGGGTTTCAGAAAAAAGAGGGTCTTATCAGTTTTATTCTACCGGGCATCGGAACGAGTTGCAATGGACATTCAGCCAAAACAACCGGGGCGAATCTGGAAGAAAGATAAAAATTTCAAAAAATGAAATCTTTGGTTTGAAATGTCTGAAACGATTCGTTCGCCGGGTCATTCCGAAAACTTGAACAGATTCAGCCCGACTTCCGGGGAATACTCCCGCTCGACGGTGCCGTCCAGCTGCTGGATGACGAACTCACCGGTCAGGCTGACAACGGCGCGGTTCAGGTGTCCGCCGTGGCACTCGTCCTTCACGGCATTTCCGACCGCCATATGGATGTGGAGGTACGTCTCCCCCTCCTTGGTGGTGATGGTGCCGGAGCAGGATGCGATCTCGTAGTCGCCGGTATAGGTGGTGGACTCGTAAGCAAACTTTTCCCGGTTGAAGACGCCGAGGGTCACCTCGCCGACGGCACCGATGCCGCTGACGCTGCCCAGCCGGATCTTTTCGGCGTTGCACAGGGTGGTGATGGAGGCAAGGATCTCCTCGCCGCGGTCGATGCGCAGAATGTAAGTGGAACCGAATTTGCGATACTCCATAATAAAACCTCCTGTATCAGACGATTTCGAGACGGACCTTCCGCTGCGGCGGAGCAAAGGCCTTGTCCAGCAGGGCAAGCTCTTCGGCGGACAGACGGATCTCTGCGGCGCGGGCGTTCTGCAGCGTGTGCTCGGCACGGCCGGTGCGGGGGATGGGGATCACCCCCGGACGGGCCAGCAGGAAGGCCAGCATGATCTGCGGCACGGTGGCATGGTGCTGCCCGGCAAGGGCCTGCAGGGTAGGGTGACGCATCAGGCCCCGGCGCAGCTGCCCGGCCTGCGCCAGCGGGCAGTAGGCCATGACAGGGATCTGATGCTGCTGCATCAGGGGCAGCAGATCGTACTCGATGCCCCGGCTGCTCACATTATAAAGGACCTGCTCGGCGGCACAGTGCGTGCCGTCCGGCTTAGCGAACAGCTCCTGCATATCGGCCGTGTCCAGATTGGAAACGCCCCATTCCCGGATGCGGCCTTTCGCTTTCAGCTCTTCCATGCATTCGACGGTCTCCCGCAGGGGGATGCTGCCGCGCCAGTGCAGCAGATATAGATCCAGATAATCCGTCTTCATCCGGCGCAGCGAGTCCTCACAACTGGTGAAGATATGCCGCTGCCCCGCATTGAACGGGTACACCTTGCTGACAAGGAAGAGCTTGCTGCGGTCCATTCCCTGAATGGAGAAGCCGACCAGCTCCTCGGCTGCGCCGTCACCGTACATTTCGGCGGTATCGATCAGGTTCATCCCCGCCTCCACACCGGTGCGCAGCGCCTTGTATTCTTCCGGGAACAGACTAGGGTCCTCCCCCAGATACCATGTTCCCTGACCGATGGGGCCGACCGACTGGCCGCTTTGCGTCGTAAAAATCATTGCATCGAACCTCCTGTTCCGGCTGTTGGTCTTATTGTAGCACGAAGCACCCGCGCGGGCAAATTGCCGCGAAGCCTCAGGTGAAAGAATCTGAAACTTGGATTTCAAAAAATTCCGTATTCTTTTTCAAGAAACGAACCTTTTTGCAAAACGCACAAAGCGCAGCACTCGGATTCGGCGTTTTGTTCCTTGTTCCGGGACGGATTTCCCGGTATACTGTACCCAGTCGAATAGAATCCGCAACAGGCCGGATTCTGAAAATATTGATCAACTATCAAATACGGAGGTACTGTTTTATGAAAATCGGTCTGATCGGTCTGGGTATCATGGGCAAGCCCATGGCAAAGAACATTCTGAAGAAGGGTTACCCCGATCTGCTGGTCAGCGACCTCAACAAGGTTGCTGTGGACGAGGTTGTGGCCTGCGGCGCAAAGGCTGCCACCAATCAGGAGATCGGCGAGCAGTGCGATGTCGTGCTGACCATGCTGCCCAACTCCCCCCATGTCAAGAGCGTCATGCTGACTCCTGAGACCGGTGTTGCAAACTTCATGCACAAGGGTCAGGTCTTTATCGATATGAGCTCCATCAACCCCGTTGCTTCCAAGGAGATCTCCTCCGCTCTGGCCGAGAAGGGCGTTGAGATGCTGGACGCTCCCGTTTCCGGCGGCGAGCCCAAGGCCATCGACGGCACCCTGAGCTTCATGGTCGGCGGCAAGCAGGAAGTCTTTGACGCATACAAGCCTCTGCTGGAGACCATGGGCGCATCGGTCGTCCGCTGCGGCGATGTGGGCGCAGGCAACACCACCAAGCTGGCCAACCAGATCATCGTGGCCTGCAACATTCAGGCTCTGGCCGAGGCTCTGACTCTGGCTCACAAGGCCGGTGTGGACCCTGAGCTGGTGTTCCAAGCCATCAAGGGCGGTCTGGCAGGCTCCACCGTCATGAATGCAAAGGCTCCCATGATGATCGAAGGCAACGACAAGCCCGGCTTCAAGATCGACCTGCACATCAAGGATCTGAACAACGCTCTGGACTGCGCACACTCCGTGGGCGCACCCGTCCCCATGACGGCTGAGGTTCAGGAGATCCTGCAGTGGCTGCACAACCACGGCAAGGGTCAGGCCGACCACAGCGCCATCGCACAGTATTACGAGGCTCTGACCGGCATCCAGATCGGCCGTTGATCCCTCTTTTCTTTTGAATGAATTTCTGCTATGATATTTCTGGGATCGGACCGATCCCGGAAAACGGCAGAGTCGCGGTCGGCGGCCCGGTCTTACGGGCCGCCGATCTTTGTTTTCACAGCATCATGATAAGAAGGAGATGCTTTCATGGCAAAGGTTGCAGTTTTGGTTCCGAATCAGGAGATGAGCACCATTGCAAAATCCCTGACCGGTGAATTTCCCTCCATCTCCCTGATGGCGATCGAATCCATCCAGACCGATCAGGCCGTCCGGCGGGCCGGCGAGCTGGAACAGCAGGGGTGCGATCTGATCGTGGCGCGCGGCGTGCAGGCCCGCGCCATCAAGCGGAGCGTCAAGCTGCCGCTGGTGGAGATCAGCGTGTCCCAGCAGGAGCTGGCCAGTGTGGTACTGGAACTCAAGGAGGAGCTGGGGCTTCCCTGCCCCCGCATCGGGCTGATCGGGCTTTCCAATATGTTCAGCGACACTTCCCAGTTCGACCGGCTGTTCGGCATCGATCTGGACCTGTATATGGTGGAGCAGAACGATGAGCTGGCCGCTGCCGCCGTGCGTGCCTTTTCCGACGGATGCAATGCCGTCATCGGCGGCGATATCGTCTGCGAGAATGCTCGGCGGGAAAAACTGCCCTATAAGTTCATTCCTTCCGGCGTGGAAAGCCTGCGCAACGCCCTGACCGTGGCGGCCCGCGTGGCCTACGCCATCGATTTGGAAAAGCGGAACAGCGCCGAGATCAACGCCCTGCTGAACTACACCTTCAGCGGCATCGTGCAGGTGGACCGGGAAGGAATCATCCGCCGGGTGAACCGGATCAGCTACAACCTGCTGGAACACCCCGCTGACACGCTGCTGGGCCGGCCGATCTCCGAGATCCTGCCCAACCTGAACCAGAACGTGCTGGACAACGCTCTGATCGGGGGGCAGGAGGCTTACGCCTTCGTGCTGGACATCAACCACAAGGCGGTGGTGGTCAACATCGCCCCCATTCTGGTGGACAGCCAGATCGAGGGCGCTGTCCTGACGTTTCAGGAAGGCCAGCGCTTGATCGAAATGGACAGCGAGATGCGCCGGGAGCTGTATCAGCGGGGCTTCGTGGCCCGGTACAGCTTCGAGAATATGATCTGTGAGTCCCCGGAGACCCGCAGCATGCTGGATCTGGCCAAGCGGATCAGCAAATTCTCCGCGCCCGTCCTCCTGACCGGCGAGACCGGCAGCGGCAAGAACATCCTTGCCCAGTGCATCCACAACGAAAGCCTTGTGCACAACAACGCCTTCGTGACCATCGACTGCAGCGCATGGCTGCCGGAAACGCTGGACAATATGCTGTTCGGCAACTACACCGTCCGGAAGGACTCCACAGTGGACAGCTACGCCGAAATGGCGCAGGACGGCACCCTTTATCTCAGCCATGTGGAAATGCTGCCGCCGGAGACCCAGTACAAGCTGCTCTGCCTGATCCGGGGCCGCTTCCTCCACAACGGCCCGTCCCGACCGGTGGCGGCCAACGTCCGGGTCATTGCATCCAGCGCCGTGAACCTGATCTCCCGTGTGGAGAAGGGGGAGTTCCGCAGCGACCTCTACTATGCGCTCAGCGTCCTGAGTCTGGAGGTGCTGCCGCTGCGCCGCCGCCGGGCCGATATCCTCGGCTGGACCGAGCTTTATCTGGACGACTGGCAGGAAAAATACAAGCGCTACGTCCACCTGACGCAGGGAGCCAGAGACTACCTGCTGGACTACGAGTGGCCGGGCAACTTGGACCAGTTGTGCAGCGTCTGTGAGCGTCTGGTCCTCCTGACCCGGAAGCGGAACATCGACGAGGTCTTCCTCCGGCAGCAGTTGGAGCAGGTGACGCCCCGGATGCTGCCGGGCACCGAGCAGATCGTCCTCTACAAGGATCAGAAGGCGGTGGAGATCGCCGCCCTGCTCAAAAAATACCACGGCAACCGGCAGAAGATCGCCGACGAGCTGGGGGTCAGCAAGACCACCCTCTGGCGGTATCTGAAGAAGTTCGACATCAAGCCGGAATACAACTGCTGAACCTGAAAACAACAAAATCCGGGAGGATCCTGTGCGAGAGGACCTCCCGGATTTTGTTGTTTGGAGACAATCTGCCGTTCGTTTCAGAAAAGCGATCGCGGGGAAATGGTTACATGATGTGGGGTGCGCCGCCCAGCGTGTAGGCCGTGGGAGAATCCAGCTTGACGCGGCTCCAGACGATCGGCTCGTGCTTTTCGATGAAGTCGTAGTCCAGATCCATGCCCCAGCCCGGCTTGTCGTTGGGGGTGATGAAACCGTCCTTCACCTTCAGCACATCGGTGACCAGCTCGGCGTCCAGCCCCTCTTCCCGCGGCTCGTTCTCAAGGAAGGTGGTGTTGTAGGTGCACATGCAGAAGTGGACGTTGATGCAGTTTGCCAGCGTGCTGAGCGGGTTGTGGGGGCTGAGCTTGCGGAAACTGGGTTCTGCCATGGCGGCGATCTTCCGCATCCCGGTGAAGCCGCCGCAGAGCAGGATGTCCGGCTGCAGCAGATCCACGGCGTGCAGCGCCAGCAGGCGCTCCCACGTATAGGGGTCGAAGATCTGCTCGCCGGTGGCCAGCGGAACGTTCAGGCCCTGCGCCATTTCGGTCCATGCTTCCAGATTGTCCGGGCGGATCGGCTCCTCCACAAAGAAGGGACGGTAGGGTTCGATCAGGTTCGCCACTCGGCGGCCCTCCCGCGGCTCATAGATCTTGCTCTGCATGTCGATGCCGATCTCAAAATCGGGACCAAGGGCGTTCCGCATCCCCTCAAACATCTCCACGAGGCGTGCTTCGGCGGAACCGTTGGGGAAGTAGCCGAGGCCCTTCACGCCGACCTTGCAGGCCTTGTAGCCATACTTCTCGATCTTGGGCTGCAACATTTCCAGCGCGGCCTTGCTGTCCTTGCCCATGGTGTGGCAGTAAACGGGCACGCGGTCCCGCACAGCGCCCACCATCTTGTACACCGGCAGGTTGGCGATCTTTCCGGCAATGTCCCACAGCGCCAGATCGATGGCGCTGGCCGCCGTATAAAGGATGCTGCCGCCGGGAAAGCGAGAGTAGTTCAGGATCCGCTTCTGGATCCGCTCCCGGTCCAGCGGGTCCATGCCGACGACCCACTCGGAGACATACTTGACCATCTCGGCCGTGGCCTTGTCGGCACCGATGCAGAACAGCTCGCCCACGCCGTGGACGCCCTCGTCGGTGTCGATCCGGACAAAGTTGAAATTACGGAACTGGGTGGTATGAACGGAATACGTCGTGACTTCAGTGATCTTCATGTGATGTACCTCTTCTACAGTGTCATACAGGGATTATACCATGGGGAAGCGGAAATTTGCCATAATGATGACGGTGATGCCATACAGGAACCACAGCGGCAGGCAGGCAAGGAAGACGTCCTTGATCTTGTAACCGCCCGCGCCGAAGGCGATGGCGATCGAGGGAGAAGACATGGGGGTCAGCATTGCGCCGGTGGTACCGCAGGAGATGGCAAGGACGACACCGCGGGGATCCACACCACGGCTCACACAGGTGATGATGGCCAGCGGGATCAGGACGTTGTAGGTCGCCGTGTTGCTCATGATCTGGGTCAGGGTCGCGCCGACGACATAGAAGGCGATCATGATGGCCAGCGGCGAGGGGTTGCCGCCCAGTGCCTTGACGATGAACTCTGCCACCAGATCGGCTGCACCGGTCTGCTGCATCGCAGTCGCCAAGCAGAGCAGGCCCGCCAGCATCAGGATGGTTTCAAAGTTGACATACTGTTTGGCTTCCTTCATGTTGATGCAGCCAAGCGCACCGAGGATCAGGTCCGCGATGATGGGGATGATGTACATGGGGAAGGGCAGATAGCTGTTGAAGCAGATGGCGATCATGGTCAGGATGAAGACGATGTAGATGACCTTTTCCGTCTTGGGGTCGATCTTCTTCGCCTTACCGGCGCGGCTCTCGTCGATCTTGGCCGCGTCGATCTTGATGACGGGGAAGTGCTTCCAGCCGATAAAAGCCATGTACAGGAACGCCACCAGAGCGGGAACGAAGACCACGGCGGACTTATCGAACATGGTAAAGCGCTGCTCGGCACCGTTGGCCTCCATCAGGGCGTTGGCCGTGACGAAGTAGGTCAGGCCGGCGCCGACCGGCAGCATCGCCTGAGAAGCGTGGGAGCAGACAGCGCCGGGGTACAGAAGCTGGGAAGGCTGCACGGGGGAGTTCTCGTCCAAGGCTGCGGTCAGGGGCAGCAGCATGGCGATGACGCCCAAGGGGCTGACGAGCTGGGTCAGCAGGATGGAACCCAGCAGGTACAGGAAGACGATGGAACGGCCGCTGGTGCCCTTGCTCATGATCCAGTTGCGGACATGATCGACCAAGGTGGTCTTGCCCAGCGCACCGGCCAGAATGAACATGGCACCGACCATGACAACGTTGGTGCTGGCGAAGTTGGCGTATGCGTCCTTGAAGCTCAGCACACCGGTGGCGCACAGGAACGTGGCACAGAACATGCCGATCCAGCCGAAATTGAACTTGCCGCTCAGGAACATGATCACGACCACAAGCAATGTGACAAGGGTCAGGATCAGATGGATACTCATAACAGATTCACTCCTTTGACATTCATCGGTTTTGGTTATTCTTCTCCGGAGTTTGCTTGGGATTTTCGACTCATTTTTGCATGCAACTGTTGGTAACATTAGTGTATTTTATCTTCCGACTCTTTTCAAGCCGGAAAAAGCGATGTATACTATAAGCAGAAATTATAACAGGAGGAATGCAGCCTTGAACCTCACATCACAGCAGTATATCATCGCGCTGGCGCAGGAGGGTTCCTTTACCGGGGCGGCCCGGCGGCTGGGGGTGTCGCAGCCGGGGCTTTGCGGCTGGCTGGACAATCTGGAAGAGCAGTTGGGCACCCGGCTGGTCCTCCGCAGCCGCAAAGGCATCACCCTGACCCCCGCAGGGCAGATCTATCTGAACGGCTCCCGCCGGATGCTGTCGGTACAGCAGCGCACGGCAGCGGCGCTGGCGAATCTGGGCGGCGGCGAGGTGCCCTGCCTACGGGTGGCGGGAACGCCCGGCGGCGGCGCGCAGATCTTTGCCCGGCTCTTCGGGGCCTTCACCGGCCGGTTCCCGGCGGTGCAGCTTCAGTTCGTGGAGAGCTACAATCAGGAGGCGCTCCGTCTCGTGCAGGAAGGCAACGTGGATTTTGCCCTTTGCAGCCTGCCGGATCCGGACGCCTGCCCGGCAGAGCACATCGTCAAGCGAAGCTCAGAGCTGATCGTCGTGCTGCCGGACCAGTACCCGCTGGGGTACGACGCCTCCGCCCTGACGGCGGGAGCCGAGCTGCCCGGCCTGCCGCTGCGGCGGCTGGACGACCTGCCCTTTATGATGCCGAGCGAGGAGATGTCCTATTACCCGGTGCTGCAACAACTGTTCCAGCACGCGGGCGTCCACCCGAAGGTCATCTTCCAAAGCTCCAACACCAACATCCTGTACCAGATGGTCTGCAACGGATACGGTGCCGCTATCGTCCCGCGGAGATGCTTTTCGCCGCGGGATCCGGTGTCCCCCTTCTCGCTGCGGCCGAGGCTCTATAATTACGCCTGCCTTGTCTTCCGCAGCGGAGCGGAAAAGACCGCCGCGTGGAATTATCTTCTGGAATTGCTTTCGATCTGAGAAAAGGGAGAAATCATGGACGTTCACGCATTGGAATATCTGCTGCTCATCGCCGAGACGGGCAGCCTGTCGGAAGCGGCCGAAAAGGCCCATCTGAGCCAGCCGGCCATGACGCAGTGTCTGGCCAAGCTGGAACGGGAAGCCGGGTGGCCGCTCTTCAACCGGGTAAACCGGAAGCTGGTGCCCACACGGGCCGGGCAGATCTACCTCAAGGGTGCCCGCGAGATGGTGCAGATCAAGGAGGAGACCTATCAGAGCATCGAGCAGCTCCGGCGGCAGCAGGGACAGCTCCGGGTCACCGGGTCGGCGGATATCTGCTACCTGTTGGAGGAAAAACTGCTGCCGAAGCTGTATCTGCAGTTCCCGCAGCTGAAGGTGGAGCGGATGGTCACAACGACCCACACGGCCAAGCAGTATCTGACCAACGGGCTGGCCGACCTCTCCTTCCTCTGTGCCGTCAAGCCTAGCAGCCTGTTGGAATACGTTCCCCTGCTCCACGACACCCTCTGCCTTGCCGTTCCGGAGAGTATGATCAGCGCGGAGATCCGTGCCGGAGGTCTGGCGGCCTGCGGCTGTCTGCCCTTTGTCCTGCCGGACGAGCAGCAGTTCGGGCGGGAACTGGTGGACCGCCTGTTCCGGCGGGAGCACCTGTACCCCATTTCCCTATACACCGCCGCCGGTTGGAAGGACCTTGTCCGGCTGGCAGACGAGGGCTACGGCGCAGCGATCCTGCCCGAACGGAGCGCCGCCCGGCTGGAACATTGCGAAGTCCTCCCGCTGGAAAATGCCCCTTCGTTCGATTTTGTCTGCGCGGTTCCGCGCTATGCTGAGCCTTCCCCCGCCTGCATGGCCCTGATCGAGCTGGCCCGGAAGCACTTTGCAACCCATGGATGAAACAATGATTTCACTTTCTGAAAGCAGTGCCAGAATGCCGATTCCGGCCTGTGTTTTTGTAGCAATTCGTCAATTGTAAAAAAAGCGCACCTGCGGTATCTTATTGTCAGAGGCCGACGAAAAACGGTCCTGCCACAAAAATTTCATCGTATTGACCCATTTCTCCTTATATTTCATCAAACCTAGCTATTTTCTCTCACCAGACAATCCTTCTAAAACCAGAACGCCCCCGACAGACACGGCTGCCGGGGGCGTTCTGGTTCTTTTGTGCTGCTTCAGCGGACGAGGCAGGGCTTCTTGTGGTCGTATTTCCAGCCGGGGATCAGGTACTGCATGGCCTTTGCGTCATCCCGGTCATGGGAGGGCAGCTTCCGATACAGTGCGTTGGCGGCCATAACGCGGTCCATGTTCAGGTGGACGCCCAGACCGGGAGCATCCGGCACCTGAAGACGTCCGTTCCGGATCTGCGGCGTGTCGTCCAGAAGGTTCTGGCCGTCCTGCCAGATCCAGTGGGTGTCCAGCGGGGCGGGGGTGCCCACGGCGGCGGCCCCCACCTGCGCAAAGGCAGCCAGCGTGATATCGAAGTGGTTGTTGGAATGCACGCCCCACGTCAGCCCCCAGCTATCCAACAGCTGGCTCATCCGGATGGTGCCGTCAAAGCCCCAGAAATGCGGGTCGGCAAGGATGATATCGCAGGCGTTCAGGCTGACGGTGTGGTAGAACTGCCGCCAGTCGGTCGCGATCATGTTGGTGGCAACTTGGAACTGGGTGGCATTCTTGAATTCCCGCATGATCTCACGGCCGGAGAACCCGGCCTCCGGGCCGCAGGGATCCTCCACATAGGTGATGACGTCGTGCATCCCTTTGCACAGCTCCACCGCCTCGGCAAGGCTCCACGCCCCGTTGGGGTCGATGTTGATCCGTGCATCGGGGAACGCCTTTTTCAGCGCCCGGAGCGCGTCCATCTCCTCCTGCCCGGTCAGGACGCCGCCCTTGAGCTTGAAATTGCGGAAGCCGTATTTTTCCTGCACGGCCTGTGCTTCCTCCACGATCCGCTCCGGAGTCAGGATCTCCTCCCGCCGCAGGCGGAACCACGGGTCCGGGTTGCCGGATTCGTCCAGATACTGCATCTCCCCGGCGGGGGTCTTTGCCTTGTCGGAGACGTAGAAGAGGTAGCCCAGCATCTCCACCTCCCTGCGCTGCTGCCCCTCACCCAGAAGCTGGCACATGGGAACGCCCAGATACTGGCCTATCAGGTCCAGCATGGCGCACTCGATGGCCCATTCGCTCTTGACCACGAACTTCAGCTTGGAGATGTCCAGCGTCTGGATGCCCTCGCCGTCGTCGGTCGGCTCGTGCCGGGCCAGTTTGTGGATCTTCTGCAAGATCTGCCGGTAGGCGGCAATGGGCTGCCCCTCCACCAGCGGGCGGACAAAGTTCAGGCAGTCGCAGGTATAGTCGCCGCCATGGATCTCGCCGATGCCGGTGTGGTTCAGACTGTCGGTCAGAATCACGAGGTTGCGGGTAAAACAGGGCGCGTGCGCGCCCGACAGGGTCATCAGCATGCTGTCGTAACCGGCCACGGGGATGACCTGCATCTTGGTAATGACGGGATGTTCCATTTCAGGGCCTCCTTAAAAAAACAGAGCCGGCACCCTGCGGTGCCGGCTCCTGCATCAAAACGGTTCTTTTTGCAGCTCAGCGCACCAGACAGGGACGCTTGTTGTCAAACTTCCAGCCGGGGATCAGATACTGCATGCCGATGGCGTCGTTGCGGGCACCAAGGCAGTTTTCTACGTACAGCTTGTTGGCCTTGAGAATCTGCTCGCGGTCGATCTCGATGCCGAGGCCGGGAGCCTTGGGCAGGTCGATGCAGCCGTCCACGATCTGCATGGGCTGTTTGGTCAGGCGCTCGCGGCCCTCCTGCCAGATCCAGTGGGTATCGATGCCGTTCATCTTGCCGGGCACGGCGGCAGCGCACTGCACGACCATGGCCAGAGAGATGTCGAAGTGGTTGTTGGAGTGGCAGCCCCACATCAGGCCGAAATCATTGCACATCTGGCCGACCCGGACCGAGCCGTTCATGGTCCAGAAATGGGGGTCTGCCAGAGGGATATCCACGCTGCGCAGGGAGATGCAGTGGCACATCTGCCGCCAGTCGGTATCGATCATGTTGGTGGCAGTGGGCATGCCGCTGTCCCGCTTGAACTCGGCCATGGTCTCGCGGCCGGAGAAGCCGTTCTCGGCGCCGCAGGGATCCTCGCAGTAAGCCAGCACTTTCTTCAGCTCCGGTGCCAGCTCCAGCGACTTTTCAAGGCTCCAGCAGCCGTTCGGGTCCAGATCGATCCGGGCATCGGGGAAGGCGGCCTTCAGGGCCTGCACCGCCTTCAGCTCCTCTTCCGGCTCCAGAACGCCGCCCTTGAGCTTGAAGTCCTCGAAGCCGTACTTCTCGTGGGTCGCCTTTGCCTGCGCCACGATGGCCTCCGGGGTCAGTGCCTCGTTGTGGCGGATGCGGTACCACTCGCAGTCGGAGTTCGACTCATCGGTATAGGGCAGGTCGGTCTTTTTCTGATCGCCCACATAGAACAGGTAAGACAGGAACCGCACCCGCTCCCGCTGGATGCCGTCGCCCAGCAGAGCGGCGGCGGGGACGTCCAAGAATTTGCCCATCAGGTCCAGCAGCGGAGCCTCGACGGCAGTGACCACATGGACGCCGGTGCGCAGGTCAAAGGTCTGCAGGCCGCGGACATCGTCCTTGATGTTGGCGTTCAGCCATGCGCGGACTTTGTTCAGGGTCTGCTTGTAATCCACGATGCGGGTGCCGACCACCAGATCCTTCACGGATTCCAGTGCCGCCGTAATCTTCTGGCCGCCGGGCACTTCGCCCACGCCCTCAACGCCGTTGGAATCGGTCAGGATGACAATGTTGCGGGTGAAGTACGGTGCGTGCGCACCGGACAGGTTCAGCTCCATGCAGTCGGTACCGGCTACGGGGAAAATTTCCATTTTTTCTACGATCGGGGACATAAAGGTTTCCTCCTGTGAGTTTGAATTTTATAAGATCAGGTAATGGGTGCGGGGTTGAAGATGCACATGTCGTTGTGGAAGCCGTACTGATCGCTGTACGGCTGTTTCGTTCCGCTGGCCACATCCAAGATGAAGTTGTAGATCTCGGTGCCGACCTCGGCGATGGTCTTTTCCCCGGTGGCGACCTCGCCTGCGGAGATGTCGATCAGGTCGAACCAGTGCTCCTTCATCTCGTTCCGGCTGCACACCTTGATGACGGGGGAGACGTCCAGCCCGTAGGGGGTGCCGCGGCCGGTCATGAAGACCTGCAGACCGATGCCGGAGGCGACCTGAGACGGGCCGCAGACGATATCGGAAGCCGGGGTGGCGGCATAGATCAGGCCGTGCTTGGTGGGCTTTTCGGCCGGGCTGAGCACTTCGACGATGGGGCTGGTACCGCTCTTGGCGATGGAACCCATGGCCTTTTCCACAATGTTGGCCAGACCGCCCGCCTTATTGCCGGGGGTGGGGTTGGCGTCGCGGCCGACACCGCCTGCGGCGAGGTAATCGTCGTACCACTTCATCTCCTCGGCCAGACGGTCGCGGACGTGGGCATCTACACAGCGGGCGGCCAGAAGCTGCACGCCGTCCCGGACTTCGGTGACCTCGCTGAACATCACGGTGCCGCCGCAGCGGACGATCATATCGGCGGCGTAACCGGCGCTGGGATTGGCGGTGATGCCGCTGAAGGCATCGCTGCCGCCGCACTGCATCCCGATCAGCAATTCGCTGACGGGCAGCTCTTCCCGGCGGCGCTGTTCCAGTTTCTGCAGCTTTTTGTCGGCCATATCGAGGATGGCCTGCATCATGGCATCGTGTCCGGCGTAATCCTGCAGAGTCAGGACGTTTTCGGGGGTGATGTCCTCCGGAGGCAGGACACGGTCATAGGTCAGCTTTTCGCAGCCCAGACCCACGACCATGATCTCGCCGCCGAAATTGGGGTGGCGGATCAGGTTGGTGACGGCCCGGATGGGCACTTTGGCCTCCGGCGCGTTGATGGCCACACCGCAGCCGTAAGGGTGGGTGACGGCGACCACACCGTCCACATGGGGATACTTGGGCAGCAGCTCCTTCCGGATCCGCTCCACGGCCACCTTCAGGACACCGGCAGCGCACTGGACGGTGGTCACGATGCCCAGCAGGTTGCGGGTCCCGGCGGGGCCGACCTTGTTGCGGTAGCCCATCCATGTGGTGCGCTCCGGCATCGGCAGCGCTTCCATGGGTTTCAGGTTGGTGCCGTAGGGCAGGTTGTCCAGCTTGGGGCTTTCGGGCAGATCGAGCATGAACTCGTTGATCCAGCTTCCGGTCGGAATCTCCTTTTTGGCGTAGCCCAGCACGACACCGTAGCGGATGATCTCGCCGCCTTTGGGGATATCGGTCAGCGCGATCTTGTGCGCCTGCGGGATCGGCTCCCGGGTTTTCAGGCCGGGCAGGAACTCCGCCCCGGCGGGCAGGTCGTGGATGGCCACGGCCACATTATCGTTTTCGTTAATCTTTACAATGATCCGTTCGGGCATGGTCTGTTTTTTCTCCTTTGATACATGGTCTTTTCAGCACCAAAAGCGCAAGCCGCTTTACCGACTTGCGCCTTGGTGATACGGAGCCGGTTATTGTCCGGAAGTACCGTAGATTTCGGGATAGAATTTCTTGACGGCTTCAGCGCGGTTGATCAGGACATCGGCCCATGCGTAATCGGCCACGAAGACGGTGTAATCGTCCGGGTCCTTGGGGATGTTGGGCAGGATGTTGTTCTGGTTCAGGTGGCTTGCCAGTGCGATATCCACCGGCATCTTGGCCAGCTCATAGCAATCCTTGATGAAGCGGTGTGCCATCTCGACGGGGTAGCCCAGCTCCTGCAGGTTCTGCGGGCGCATCATGGGGTTGACGCCCAGACCGCCGTGCAACGCGCAGCGGTAGGTCTTGCCGGTCTTCTCGTCGGTATCCTCGAAGAAGAAGCTGGTCACGCCCGGCGTGTGGCCGGGGCACAGCTTGGTGCGGATGATCATATTGCCCATGACGATGGGCTTGTCGTCGTCATAGAAATTGGTGACGGTGTAATCGGGGATCTCCATCGGCGGGATGTGCTTCTGGAACTCCTCATCGTGTAGGGAGCGCTGATGCTCGACCTCGTCCTCCTTGGACAGCCAGATCTCGGCACCGGTCATCTCGTGCAGGTAGCGTGCGCAGCTGGAATGATCGCCGTGCCAGTGGGTCAGGAAGATCTTCTTGATGTCCTTGGGGTCATGGCCGGAACGCCAGATGCGGTCGATCAGCAGATACAGCGTCTCCGGGCACAGACCGGTATCGATCAGGATCAGGCCGGCACCGGTGTCGATCAGGAAGGATGCGACGTTGTCCTGACCGCCTACGTTCCAGACGTGGGGTGCATTGCGGTAAACCGGGATGGCGTGCTCCCAGTGGGTCGCCATTGCCTCTTTGCTCATGCCGAGGCGTCCGGCCGTCGAAGCATAGAAGAATTTCTTTTCCATAAAATGAACCTCCCTAGAACAACTATATCACATCACCCGTAGATCGGGAAGAAGAAGTTGACCGAAAGTGAAATAGTCACGATCGCGATCAGAATGTACGGAACGGTGAACTTTGCCACCTGAGACAGCTTGTAGTTGCCTGCTGCGTAGATCAGAGCGGTCTCGGCTGCACCGGAGGGGAAGCCCAGAGAGATGACGTTTGCGATGGCAACGATCAGCATGATGCCGCGGGGATCCCAGCCGCCTGCCAGACAAACCGTAGCACCGACGGTGTACAGGATGTTGGACGTTGCGGAGTTGGACATCAGGGTGGTCATGATGATGCAGACGGTGCTGAACAGGAACATGACAGCCAGAGAAGAAGGATGGCCGCCCAGAACGCCGAGGATCGCGTTGCCGATCAGGTCGCCTGCGCCAGACTTGGTCATGGCAGTTGCCACGCCCAGAACGCCGGCCATCAGGAAGATCATGTCCGCAGTCAGAGCCTTGGTCACTTCGGGAACGCTCAGGGCTTTGCCATAGATCAGGACCAGAACGCCCAGAGCGGGAGCAACATACATCAGCTTGCCGGTCCACTTGTTCAGGACGAGGACAGCCATGACAGCGATGAAGACGACGTAAACCAGAGTTTCCTGTGCCTTGGGAAGGGTCTTGGTCTCCTTGACCTCTTTTGCCTCTGCTGCGTTGACGGTGCCGCGCTTGGGCAGGAGCTTCCATGCGACCAAGCAGTAAATGGTCAGGCAGACAACGGGCAGGATGGAGACCCTGAACTTGTCGAACATGCCGAGCCAGTAGCCTTCATCGGTGATGATGGTGCCGTAGATGGCGTTGATGGTCGCAAAGCTGGTGGCACCCATGCCGATGGGCAAGAAGCCCTTCCATGCACAGCTGATGCCCAGCATCGGCATGAGCAGACGGGTGGGGGTGACTTCGCCGTCGTTGCTCAGGGATGCGAGGAAGACGATCATGATGGAGAAGGTTGCGGTTGCGGGGATGAACTGGACGAATGCGATGACGATCAGATAGAAGAACAGGATCAGGACGATGCCCTTTTTGCCGCTCAGGCTGTTGACCTTATTACGGATATAGGGAACGATGCTGGTCTTGGTGATGGCAGAACTCAGCGCCATCATGGGAGCGACCAGAATGATACTGTTGTTGGTGAAGCCGCCGAACGCTTCCGAGGGGGAGAGGATACCGAACGCTGCCAGCAGTGCGCAGCAGGTCATTGTGGTAACGCCCATGGGGAACTTCTGCCACACGAACATTACGATCATGAAGGCGAGGATCGCCAACGTGATAATCAACTGGGATGTCATAAGTGAATTGCCTCCTTTTGTTTTTTACGACCAAGGGCCGGAGTGTAAGCACTCTTGCCGGACGGGGCGCCACCGTCCGGCAACTCGCACAGAGCTGGACCTTACACTCACAGCAGCCTTTTTGCTCATTCTAGCCAAAAGTTTTGCATACAGCAATTCGCTTTTCGACCGATTTTGACTCTCGATTTTTGACGGACGCCACAAAATTGCAAAATGTGAATTTTGTGGTTCATTTTTCGATTCATTTCGTTTCAATTTTCTGGAATACAAGTGGCACGGGAGAAAATTCGGGCTTGCACCGGGGGATCCACCCTCTCAAACCTGCCTCCTTTGTAAAAGTTTCGGAATCTTTTTGTAAAACCTCCGGGAGCTTCCGGTTTCAGCTCCTCCGCCTATATGAAATTTTTTGAAACGCAGAAGTTCACATTCTGCGCCGAATCGTTCAGAAAACCGAACGTTTGTGGGATGCGGATAAATTTTTGTTAAGTTTTTAGCAGATTTCCCGATTGTCGAAGAAGGGGAAAAGTTGTAGCATAGCGATATGGAAATGGCATGTGTGCACACAGAAAACATTTTCGGAGACAGCTCTGGCCGGTCAGTGCGGAACACGGACAGGGTAAATGAAGGTAAAAGAGGTAAGTAAAAGAAAAGGAGCCGTTTCGTATGGAACTTTATATTGTGCTTGCGATCATGGCGTTCATGATCGTCGGCTTCCTCCTGAACAAGTGGCCATTCGGTCTGACCACCATGACCTGCTGCGTCCTGCTGGCCCTGACCGGGGTATTCACCATCCCGGAAGCCTTTGCAGGCTTCTGCAACAAGACCCTGATCCTGCTGGTCGGTATGTTCGGCATGGTCTCTGCATTCCAGAAGACCAGCGTCGTGGATAAGATTCAGGCTCAGATGCTCCGCCTGAAGGGCAAGAGCGGCATGGCGCTGGTCATCGGCCTGTACGTCGTGGTCATCGGTCTGGCCTGCTTCATGCCCACCACCGCCAACATGGTCGTCATGCTGATGTTCCTTGTCGGTCTGGGCGATTCCGGCGAAGTCACCCCCACCCGTATGACCATCCCTCTGCTGGCCATGATCGCCATCTGGGGTTCCAAGCTGCCCATCGGCATGGGCGCTGCCAGCCACCTGAACCTGAATGCCCGTTACGAAGGCATGCTGCCCGAAGGCTCTGAGGGCATGCTGCTGGACCTGATGACCCGCTTCAAGGTCATGATCCTGCCCTGCATCATCCTGACGGTCTACTGCCTCTTCGCTTGGAAGTGGCTGCCCAACAAGAAGTTTGACTCCTCCAAGCTGGAAGGCAAGGGCGGCAAGAAGAAGGAAAAGACCCCGCTGCCCAAATGGCAGGAGAACCTGATCCTCGGCCTGTTCCTCGTTGTCATGATCTCCCTGTTCTTCAGCAAGCAGCTGGGTGATTATATGTATCTGATCCCCGTCACCTGCCTGCTCATCATCACCTTCTCCGGCTGCATGTCCGTGAAGGAGACCATCAACGCCATCACCATCGACGCCGTCTGGATGATCGCCGGTGTTCTGGTCATTGCCGACGCTCTGGGCAAATCCGGTGCCGGTGACGTCATCGGCAACGCCATCCTGAAGATTCTGGGCGGCAACCCCAGCGGCCTGTTCGTCATGTTCGTGTTCGCAGTCGTTACGGTCGTGATGACCACCTTCATGTCCAACTCCGCGACCTCCAATGTCCTGATCCCCGTGGCAGCTTCCGTTGCCATTGCAGCCGGTTGGGATCCCCGCGGTCTGGTGCTGATCGTTTCCTTCTGCTCTGGCATCGCCATCGCATTCCCCTCTGGCTCGCCTGCCTGCGGCATCGCCTATGCCTCGACCAGCTATAAGCTCAGCGAGACCTTCAAGTTTACGCTGCCCTTCATCGTGCTGGCCGTCATCAGTATCGTGCTCAGTGCAAACTTCTTCTGCCCCATTTACGGCTGATCACACGAACCGCCCGGCGGCCGGAGCCGTCGGGCGGCTTTTCTGAAAAAGAACCGAACGAAAAGAGGTCGATTTTATGTCTTTGCGTCCCCAGATCCCCGTCCGCACCAGCGAGAGCGATGCCACGCTCTCCTTCATCCGTCAGATGGGCGTGGAAAACGTCAGCCTGATGCTCAAGCCCGATGAGATCAACCGGGAAGTCCTGCAGCAGCAAAAGGAAAAGCTGGCCCGCTTCGGCATGACCATTTCGGATGCGGCCTGCAATGAGCTGCAGAAAAATAAGAGCATCCACCTCAACCTGCCCGACCGCGATTTCCAGATCGAGCGGTTCAACAACATGCTCCGGGTGCTGGGCGAGGAGAAGATCCCCTTCACCTCCATTGCATGGCAGCCCAACGGCATCCTGCGCACCGACCACCGGGTCGGCCAGCACACACGCGGCGGCAACAGCGCGTTCTGCGACCAAGCCGAGATCCTTGCCCGCCCCAACGCCGAAAGCCGAGCCTACACGGAGGAGGAGATCTGGGAAAACTTCGCCTACTTCATGGAAAAGGTCGTCCCCGTGGCCGAGGAGACCGGTGTCCGGATGGCGCTGCACCCCAACGACCCGCCGCTGGCCTGCATGGCAGGCATCCCCAGCCTGATCTATAATATGGAGTGCTACCGCAAGGCCTTCAAGGCAGCAGGCGGCAGCAAGGCGCTGGGCATCAAGCTCTGCGTGGGCTGCTGGCTGGAAGGCGGCAGCGACTTCGGCGACCTGATGTCGGACATCAAGGAGCTGTGCGACGACGACCGGATCCTCTGTGTCCACTTCCGCAATGTGGACAGCCCCCTGCCGGTGTTTGAGGAAGTGCTGGCCGAGGACGGCTACGCCGATATGTACGCCATCATGAAGCAGTTGGTGGCCTGTGACTGCAACGCCGTTATCTCCATCGACCACGGTTTCAAACCCATTGAGGGCTTTGGCGGGATTCCCGGTTCCTTCTGCTACCCCACCGGTTTCATGAAGGGTCTGATCTATGCCGCCGAAAAAGAGCTTGGCAAGCGCTGAGCTGCGTAAAATCAGTGAAAAAAGGTCGGCAGCTTTCCGGAGCTGCTGTCCTTTTTCATCCATTTAGTTCGATACAAAACAGTTTTGGGAAACGTGAAGGAGGAATCGCAGGTGGCCGCGCAGAAACAAAGGTTCAAGCTGGTGACCGACAAAAAATTCTATAAACGGGTGCTCAGCATCATGCTGCCGGTGGCGCTGCAGCAAGCCATCAATATGGGCGTCAACATGCTGGACACCATCATGCTGGGGCAGTTCGGCGAAGTGCAGATCTCGGCATCCAGTCTGGCAAACCAGTATTACAATTTCTTTACCATCTTCTGCATGGGCATCATCGGCGGCAGCAGCGTGCTTGCCGCGCAGTACTGGGGTGCCCGTGAGGTGGAGAAGGTACGTCAGACCTTCAATATGGCGCTGCGGATGGCGCTTACGCTGGCCTCCGTCTTTGCCGTTCTGACATGGTGCTTCCCCGCCCAGATCATGGGCATCTATACCTCAGAGGCTCATGTCGTGGAACAGGGCGTGCGGTACCTGCGGATCACGACCTTTGTCTTTATCATCCACGGCACCAGCCTTGTGGCTGCCCAGTTGATGCGTTCGGTCGGGCAGGCGCAGCTTGGCCTGATCGTCAGTTGCGTGTCCTTCGTGGTCAACCTGATCGCCAACTATGCCTTCATCTTCGGCAAATTCGGTGCTCCCCGGATGGAAATCGCCGGTGCCGCACTGGGCACCCTGCTGGCCCGCACGTCGGAGTTCCTCGTCACCTTCGGTTACATCCTCTTCAAGGACAAGGAGCTGGGTCTGCGGATCAAACACCTGCTGCACATGCCCGGCGAGGAGTTCTTCTCCAACTATCTCCGCCTCGGCCTGCCGGTGCTGGTCAGTGACGGCCTGCTGGGTCTGGGCGGCAACATCGTCAGCATCATCCTCGGCCACATGGGTGCCGCGGTGGTGGCCGCAAACGCCATCTGTCAGGTCATCGACCGCCTGTTCACCGTGGTGATCCAAGGCATCTCCAACGCGTCCAGCATCGTTACCGGCCATACGCTGGGCGAAGGCTCCCGCGAGAAGGCCATGCAGCAGGGGTATACGTTCTATGTACTGAGCATCTTCTTCGGCCTGATCGCCGCCGTGATGGTGTTGGCCTGCGGCCCGCTGACCATCGCCATGTACACCCTGAACGACGAGACCATCCTTATGACCGAAGAGATGATGGGTGCCTACGCGGTGATCGTCTTCTTCCAGTGCATCCAGTCCGTCATGACCAAAGGCGTCCTGCGCGGCGGCGGCGATACCAAGTTCCTGATGAAGGCCGACATCCTGTTCATGTGGCTGGTGTCCATCCAGCTGGGCGGCGTGGGCGGCCTGCTGCTGGGCTGGCCTGCTTGGCTGACCATCCTCGCCCTGCGCGTGGATTATGTGATCAAGTCGGTGTGGTGCATCAGCCGCCTCAAGAGCGGAAAGTGGATCCACACCGCCGACGGCATCGCGGAAGAAGAGCCGGAAAAAGTGACCGGCTGAGCCGGAATGCCCCGGCCCGCTTTCTCCTTTGCCTGAGTCGGATGTCAAAAGCCGCCCCCTGCGCCGGAATGATATGCTACCCCCAGAGTATTCAGAGTTTTGTTTTTACTCTGTCTACTCTAGGGGTAGCATATCAAATTGCGTGAGGGCTTGAGAGAGCACCAATAAAGCGCAAAGCCCCCCGGTTTCTGTGATAGGAAGCCGGAGGGCTTTTTGCATCTTGTTTTGTAAGCGGAAAGAGGGTACAATGATAGCAGAAGTACGCACATCGACGAGGTGATAAGATGCTGAACATTTTTTACGGTGATATGAAGGAAGCGGTGTACAATACGGCTTCTTGTTTCAAATACGATTACGAGGAAGACTGGATCGTTGACCCGATGGTCAAGGAAATGATTCAGGATGTGGATAAGTCTACCGTTATCGACAGTGGTGTAATTGACAGCCCGGTCTTGGGTAAAATTCCACCGATTGGTTTGTCTGGTGGCGTAAAGACACTGATTTTGGTAAAGTTTGAGCCAGAGAAAGTGTTCAATGTATCGACTTGTGGTGACAACTGTGCAAAGTGGCTGCTCAAAATTGCAGAGCAGGAGAATCGCACGGTGAATTTGCGTCACCTGATGGATTTTGGCAAAAAGCCGTTTACAATAAAAGTGCTGAATACGAATCAAATCGTTCACAGTATGGAAGAGCTGATTTTGGCCGCAGGTGAGTTTGTGTAAAGGGGCTGACAGAAATGAAAGGCATTCATAAAGTGGTCGTTGGCACAAAGTACCTGAAATATGAATTTGAACTGCGACGCAACCTGACCATTATTCGCGGGGATAGTGCAACGGGAAAAACGACCCTTGTGGATATGATTCGCACCCATATGAACGATGGAGAGAGTGGGCCGGTCACTCTGAATTGTGATAAAGGTTGCTATGTGGTAGAAGGACGCCTTTGGAAGGGACAACTTGACAATATTCAGGACAGCATTGTTTTTATCGACGAAGGAAATGAGTTTGTCAAGACCAAAGATTTTGCACGTGCGATTCAGCAGACCGACAACTATTACGTCATCGTGACCAGAGAGGGTTTGCCGGCCTTGCCATACAGTGTGGAAGAGGTGTACGGAATCCGGACCTCTGGAAAGTATGGGGCACTGAAACAGAGTTATCATTCGTTCTATCGAATCTACCCGGATAGTACGACTGAGAATATTAAGCCGGAGAAGATCCTGACGGAGGACAGCAATTCGGGTTATCAGTTTTTTGACGCGGTCTGTGCAGAGCATCAAATGCAGTGTGATACTGCAAATGGAAAGTCAAATGTGTTTTCCTATTTGAAGGCGCATAAGGATGAAAAGATTCTGGTGATTGCAGATGGCGCTGCCTTTGGCCCGGAAATGGATAGGGTGTTGCAGTTGGTGCTGACAAGAGAGAATCTGGAACTCTATTTGCCAGAATCTTTTGAATGGTTAGTACTTTCTTCTGGGATCCTGAAAGATACGGAGGTTGCACAGATTTTGCAGACACCGTCTGACTGCATCGACAGCAAGGAATATTTTAGCTGGGAGCGTTACTTTACGGCGCTTCTGACGGAGAAAACGGCGGGAACATATCTGAATTATACCAAGAAAGCGCTGAATGAGGCCTATCTGAGGGATGGTGTGAAAAACGCGATTTTGGGACAGATGCAGAAAGTCGAATTGAAATAAAATCAAAAGAAAGTGGAATCGTAATGAGGATACAGTATACATTAAAGGTTTATCCGGCAGGGCTTGGGCGCAGCGTATACAGAACGATAACCATCTGTGGTACGGATACACTGGATCAGCTCTGCATGGCGATTTTGAGTGCATTTGATTTTACGGCAGAGCATCTGTATGAATTTTGTATGGACAACAAGATGTACAGCGAAGACTGCTACCGATTCAATCCGATGGAAGATGACCTGTTTGACGAGGATGATGCAGAGGGAACCGATATTGCATTGGATGAACTGGGGCTGGTCGAAGGACAGAAATTCTCGCTCCATTATGACTTTGGAGATGATTGGATGTTTGCCATCCGTGTGATGAAAATAGAAGAAATAAAAAGACATCGCAAGCCGATGCTGCTCAGTTCAAAAGGAAGCGTTGAGCAGTACCCGGAGGGAGAAGAATGATGTCCAATGCCCTGTAATTTTGGCACCCACCCAGGCTGCGATCAAGAACCCCCGCAAGTAATCGCGTGAGGGCTTGAGAAAGCACGAATAAAGCATAATGAACCGCCTCGGCTTCCGAAAGAGAAAGCCGGGGCGGTTTTTTGCGCTCACGGAGGGGCAGATGAAAAACGAAGTATGAATATATACCATATAAAAATGAATATATGCTAAAATTTCGGGAAAATACTTGCATTTTCATTAAAATGGGTGTATTATGACACCTGCCGACGAAATGCCGACAATCAACAAGAGAGGGATCGATACGATTATGTCTTTGAAGAAGAAAATTGCTGCGGCTTTCATCGCCTGTGCGATGACGCTTGCCGTGGTTCCTTCCGCCTTCGCCTGCACGGCACTCTATGTCGGCAGCGACCTCACCGAGGATGGCACCACCATGTTTGGCCGGATCGAGGATCTGGGCACCAACGATTACAACAAGCTGTTCAACATCAGCCCCGCCGGGAAGCACACCGCGGGCGAGGTGTACGAGGGCTGCTACGGCTTTACCTACACCTTCACCCACGACAGCTACCGCTACACCGCCCGCCGGGACGACAACGGTCTGGGTGTCTGCCCGGACTGCGACAGCACCCACGAGCACACCCCCTATGAGGAGGCTGGCACCAACGAGAAGGGCGTCATGGTCTCTGCCACCGAGTCTCTCTACGGCACCGACGCCGTGCTGAGCGTAGACCCCTATGTGGACAACGGCATTGAGGAAGCCGAGATCACCACGGTGCTGCTGAGCGAAGCTTCCACGGCCCGCGAGGGTGTTGCCCTGCTGACCTCCATCTACGACAACGCCGGTGCAGCCGGCGGCTCCGGCGTGTTCATTGCCGACCAGAACGAGACCTGGTTCGTGGAGAACCTGACGGGCCACACCTACCTTGCCCTGAAGCTCTCCTCCAGCGTGGTCTTCATGCAGCCCAACATCGCCGCTATGGGCAAGATCGATCTGGATGACACCGACCATGTGGTGGCCTCTGCCAACCTGATCTCCGTGGCCCAGAAGGCCGGTACCTTTGTGGGCGACGCCGCTGCCAATGTCATCGATCTGGATGCCTCCTACAACGGCGACATCGCATCGGATCGCATGGCAGCCGGCCTGAACTACCTGTACGGCACCGACACCTTTACGAAGGACAACTACAGCGAGACCGACTTTGCTATCAGCAACGTTGGCGAGAACGGTGCCATCGTCCCGGTCTACTCCAACATCCAGCTGACCAAGAAGTTCTCGGTGGAGGATTCCATCCACTTCTTTCAGACGGAGCCCATCGGCAAGACGGGCAATGTGGAGACCCATTTGTTCCAGGTGAGCGCCACCGGCGATCTGAACACCGCCATTACCGAGTGGACCGCTTTTGACGACGACGTGTACAACGCCTTCGTCCCTTACTATCCGATGCTGACCACCGACACCGCAGATGTCTACAAGGTCTCGGTCCATAAGGTCACCCGTTCCGACGAGCAGCCCACCGAGGGCGTCTGGTATCAGGATGCCAAGGGCCGCTACTATACCTACCCGGACGACTGGACCGACTCCTTCTACGGCGTGCGTGACGCCCTCTCCAACCTGCTGACCTACGGCAGCAATGGCAACCAGGTCACCGCAAAAGATCGGGCTGCAGCCAAGGCCAGCTACGCCGCGCTCCAGCAGGAGATCATGGCCGACTACGCCGATATGAAGGCCGCCGTTGCCGCCGCCGACACGCTTGAGGCCAAGCAGGCTGCCGCCACCAACGCCAGCAATGCCATGAGCCAGAAGGTGTACAACACCACCCTGAAGATGTACAATAAGCTCCAGGCCAAGACGGCCGCCCGGGCATGGGTCAGCTCTCTGCTGCTCTGAGGCTTTGCAGCGCCTGAGGCGTTTCCCATAAAACCGCAGCGCCCCCGGTTTCCATGACAGGAAGCCGGGGGCGTTTTGTGTATGACTGCTCCTTGCAAACGCCGCCCATTCGTTCTATATGACAAGGCAAAACTGCCGGAATTCTATTTACAGGAAGAAAATTTGGAGAAGATCATTGCGGAGATGCGGTAAAACACACTGGAAATTTACAAATAACGTATCATCGTTACTCCGGACGCTCTGTAATTTTGGCACCCGCTCAGGCTGCTATCAAGAACCCTCGCAAGTAATGGCGTGAGGGCTTGAGAAAGCACCAATAAAGTATATGACCGCCTCGGTTTCTGTGGTAGGAAACTGGGGTGGTTTTTGTGTGGGTTGAAAAATTACGAATGACTGAGTATAATAAAACTACGAGTTCAAAGTTTGCTCTAGCGGGAAAAGAGGTCTGTATGGCAAAGTTTGTACCATTTATCATAAAAACAGACGGCAGTCAGAATATCAGTGTGAAAATCGTGCGCATGAAAAAGTCTGATGCGGTACAGACTGAAAAAGAACCCGTCTGGCAAACAAGCTGGTTGTCAGATTATATTCAGGATAATGCCTTTGAAAAGTATGCCTTAAAGACGAGTAATGGCGAATTGGTTGCGCTGGCTGCATACGAAATATTGGAAAATGACGTGATGGTTCATATTACCTACATTGAGAGCCAGCCGGAAAGCAATCCGACAATTGTCGGGCATTCTAAAAAGTATCAGGGCATTGGCCGGGTGTTGATTGCGTACGGAATCAAGCTGTCGATTGACCATGAATGCGGCGGGACGGTCACGTTCGAGGCAAAGGTTCCGGAGCTGGCAGAGCATTATGTCCGGGACTATGGAGCTTGTCCATTGCCGAGTTTTGGTGGAGCACTGCGTTATGAACTTTCTGGTGAGGCGGCAATGAACATCTTTGTAACTTACTTGAAATGAGGTGTGTTTGATGAGTGCAAAAGAATATTTTCAGCGTGATGCAGAGCGAGAGACATTTTATCGCACATTTTATCAAATTTGCAGACGCTTTAATGTCACATGGTCAACAGCAACGCCGGAAGTCCGAGCTTTTATTGAGGAAGTTACCCGTGTGACTTATGAACGGGAAAAAGCAAAGCGTAACGGAGTTTCTCTTAGTACAGTGAAGCCGTTCTTTGGAGATACAGCGTGTTAAAGAAACGGCATATCACTGTTGCGAACGCTCTGTAATTTTGGCACCCGCCCAGGCTGCTATTAAAAAGCCGAGAGCATAAGGATTTTGTTGCGAATTACCGTTAAAAATCAAGCATAAAATAAGGCTCACCGTCAGCTTTGGCGGTGAGCCTTATCATATCACAGCACCGCCTGTTTTTTGTCGTTTTGGCGCAGAAAAAGCCCCATGAGACCGGGGACGGCAGTACACCGTCCGGGTTCCATGGGGCTTGTTGTTTGCAGGGGGGAAGCGGCGTTACCGCAGATCCCGCAGCCGGGAGGCGGGGAGATGTGTCTTCAGGCAGTCCCACACTGCGTCCCGCTCCTCACCGTTGACAAGGTAGGCTTGGGTCTGCTGGACGTAAAGGTACACGGCGTCCGGGGTGCGGTAGGCTACGTGAAGGTCCTGCCATGAGTACTGGTGGCTGGGCTGGGGCTTGTCCTGTTCTCCGGCCATCCAGACGGAAAGGCCTGCATCGTCCAGCTGGAGGCGGTAGAAGGGCCGGGGGAGGCCCAGCTTCTGGATCGTGGTGCGCAGATCCCGGAAGAAGGTGTAAAAGTACACTGCCGGGAGCCCCAGCGCCACTATAGCCAGCACTACCGCCAGCAGGGAAGCCCCCTCCCGCACTCCCACCTGCGACAGGCAGATGCCGGAGGACCCCAGCAGGATGGCGGCGAACAACAGGGGCCGCTGCCAGCGCTTTTGGTGGTGGAACAGGTCGAAGGAACGGAATTTCTGGAACGATTCGGCGTCCATGGTGACAGAGGTCGTAATGGGCTGCGACATAGACAAGCATCTCCTTTTTTAGTCATAGTACCATATTCTTTTTCGGCGGGCAAGGGAAATCTTGCACAAATGGCCCAAAACGTGGTAGAATAAAAACATCTATGGGGCAAAAAACAAGCCGGGGAGGGGAAAACCTTGCATCGACAAAGTACGCTGAAGCAGCGGATGGTGCTGTGTCTGACGGCATTTTTTGCCGCGCTGGCGGTTCAGATCGTTCTGAGCTTTTACCAGTCCGGCACGGTGCTGCGGGAGCTGGACGACCAGATGGGCAACTTCAATGCCATCAGTCGCTTTCAGAACGGGGTGGAGCGCAGCCTTACGGCGTTGGACGACTACCGCTGGGAGTACGGCGACACCGATGCGCTGCTGGCAGAGCTGGACAGTGCCTTTTCCGTTACCAATGCGTGGCTGTGGCGCATCAACGGCAGCCTGGACACGGTGAGTGAGGAGCAGTACCTGCTGTACAGTGCCGTCTGCACCACCTATGACAGCTACACCGCCCTTGTGGAGGAGCTGCGGGCTGAGATCGCCGCCGGGCAGGACGCTGCGGCGGCCCAGCTCTACTACGAAAAAGTCTCGCCCTGCGGCAGCTATCTGCGGCAGTACGCCCAGCAGCTGCTGAACACCGCCATCTCCGACGCACAGAGCACCTACACCACGGTGTCGGCCCTCAGCAGCCGGGTCAAGTGGGCCCAGACGGTGGTGGTGGGGCTGTGCCTTGTGCTGGGTCTGGTGATGGCATGGTCCCTCATGCGGCTGCTGACCCCGGTGCAGGAGATGATCGGGGCATCGCAGGCCATCATCCGGGGGGAGCTGGAGACCCCGGACATCCCGGTGCCCCGGCAGGATGAGGTGGGCCAGCTGACGGACGCCTTCAACCACATGAAGCACTCCATGGCCCAGCAGGTGAACACCCTGCGGGAGAAAAACGAGATGGAACAGGCCCTGCACCAGCAGGAGACCCAGGCTCTGGAGCTGCAGAACCGCATGGAGCGCAGCCGGATGCAGCAATTGCGCAGTCAGATCGACCCGCATTTCCTGTTCAACACCCTGAACGTCATATTGCAGACGGCAGGGCAGGAAAAGGCCTACCGCACCCAGGCGCTGATTACGGCCCTGAGCCACCTGCTGCGGTACAGCCTGATGAGCAACGATGAGCAGGTGCCGCTGGCCCGCGAGGTGCGGATCGTGGATGAATACTACTCCATCTATCACGTCCGCTTTGGTGACCGTGTAAAGATGCGGTGGTGCATCTCGGATTCCATTGACCTGACCGAGACGATGGTGCCCTCGTTTATTTTGCAGCCCATTGTAGAAAATGCGTTTAAGCATGGGATTGCCCCCAAGGAAGAGGGCGGTGCAGTGCGCATCCGCATTACGCCGCTGCGGGAGCAGGGGCTGCTGCGGATCAGCGTGTGTGACAATGGTCTGGGCATTGAACCGGAACAGCTGGCCCGGCTGCAGGCGGGGCTGGCGGCCCCCGGCGACCGGTGGGAACACATTGGTGTGTATAACGTGGCGGCACGTCTGCGGCTGCTGGACAAGCGCTGCCGGTTCGAGGTGCGCTCACACCCAGGGCGGGGCACGGCGGTGAGCCTGTATCTGCCCCTTGTGGAATTGACAGAAGAGGAGGACTTGGATGATGATTCGCCTATTGATTGCGGATGACGAGCGGCTGGAGCGGGAAGCGCTTGTGGAAATGGTGTCCCGGCGCTTTGAGCATGAGGTGGTGCTGGAGACCGCCGAGAATGGCCGCAAGGCTGCTGATACCGCCATCCTGTGGGAAGCGGACCTCATTTTGATGGACATCGAGATGCCGGGTATGAGCGGTCTGGATGCTGCCCGCGCTGTGCTGGCCCAGCGGCCCGGCTGCCGGGTCGTCTTCGTCACGGCCTACAGCCTGTTCCAGTACGCCCACGAGGCGGTGCATCTGGGGGCCTGCGATTATCTGCTGAAACCGGTGGACCCGGACGAGCTGGAAGCCTCCATCCGCCGGGCCATCCGGCAGATCGAAACGGAGCGGAAGCTGGAAGCGCTGGCCCCGGTGCAGCCGGAGCCGGAAGCTCCCACCGCCCCGGAGGCTCCGGCACCCGCCCACCCGGAAAGTGAGAACCAGCAGACCGCCCTTGTAATGGCCCACGTGCGGCGGTATCTGGAAGACAACTATATGTTTGACATCTCGCTGGACAGCGTGGGGGAGATCCTGCACATCAGCCCCGCCTACCTGTCGGCCCAGTTCAAGAAATACCAGAAGATGAACTTCCTGGACTGCCTGACGGAGCTGCGCATCAACGCCGCCAAGGAGCTGCTGAACGACCCCTTCCGCTCCTCGGCGGAGGTGGCCTCTATGGTAGGCTATGAGGACGCCAGCTACTTTGCCCGTGCCTTCAAAAAGCGCACAGGCGTCACCCCCACTCAATACCGGAAACAGGCCGCCAAGGCCGCCAAAGACCAGCAGGAGGCGGCACTGTGAGCCGGGCGTTTACCCGGCGGCAGGTGCTGGCGGCGGCCGCCGGAGCCATGCTGGGCTTTGGGGCCTGCCAGAAGCAGGAAACGGCTTCGGACAAGCCGGAGCTGGTGCTGCGCTACGCCGAGAACCAGCCGGAGGATTACCCTACCACGCAGGCGGCTCTGGCCTTTGGAAACATGCTGGAAGAGCAGACCGAAGGCCGGGTGAAGGTGGCCGTGTACAGCAAGGGAGAGCTGGGGGCGGAGATGAGCGTCATCCAGCAGATCCAGTTCGGCGGCATCGACTTTGCCCGTGTCTCGCTGAGCCAGCTGGCAGAATACATGCCTGCCCTGAACGTGCTGCAGCTGCCGTTCCTCTATCAGGATGCCGGCCAGATGTGGCGTGTGCTGGACGGAAGCATCGGGGACGAGTTTCTGACCCGGCTGGATGCGATCGACCTGACCGGGCTTTCCTGGTTCGATGCCGGTGTGCGCAGCTTCTACACCCGCCAGAAGGTCACATGTCTGGCAGAGCTGCAGGGGCTGAGGCTCCGTGTGCAGGAATCCGACACCATGAGCATGATGGTCTCGGCGCTGGGGGCCGACCCGGTGCAGGTGGTGTACAGTCAGGTGTACGCGGCCCTGCACAACGGCCAGATCGACGGGGCGGAAAACAACTGGCCCAGCTATGAGGCCATGAGCCATTACGAAGTGGCACCCTACTTCCTGCGGGATGAGCATACCCGCGTGCCGGAGATCCAGCTGGCCAGCATCCCGGCAATGGAAAAGATGGCCGCGCTGGACCCGACGTTTCCGGACATCCTGCGCAGCTGCGCGCGGGAGTCGGCGCTGATCGAGCGCACCCTCTGGGCCGAGCAGGAGGAGGGTGCGGAACAGGAGATGCTGGCCCGCGGCATTGTAGTCACCGAGCTTTCCAGTGAGGAAAAACAGAAATTCCGCGCTGCAGTCCAGCCCCTGTACGATCAGTTTGCGGACCAGTCGGAGCTGATCGCCCGCATTCAGAACAGTTAGAAATATCAGGAAGAATCCCAGCCGTTGGCAGGTATGCCCAAAGGCTGGGATTCTTATTTGTGCAGGATGCACAGAAGTTGTTTTCACATTTTTTCGAAAAACAGGACATTTTTTGGAAGCCCTTGCTCTGACCAAGAAATTTTGCTAAAGTGTGAACAGTGAATGAACGACAGCACCGCACCTGTGCAGGAGGATGCTGCCGGAAGGAAACAGAAGAATATATTTCAGGAGGGTTTTTACCATGAAAAAGATCTCTCGTCGCAGCTTTCTCGCCGTTGCCGGTGCAGCTACCGCAGCTGCTGCCCTGACCGCATGTGGCGGCTCTTCCAGCTCCACTGCATCCTCTGCCGCCGGTTCCACCGCCGCTTCTGCTGCGGGCGATGCCACCGCTGCTGCCAACGATCCCAAGGTCACTCTGGTCTACGCCGAGGTCAACCCGCTGGATACCATCGTCGGCCAGACCGCTACCCACTTCAAGGAGAAGGTCGAAGAGCTGACCGGCGGCTCTGTTGTCATTGATGTGCAGGCTTCCGGTGTTCTGGGTTCTGAGAACGACGTTCTGGACGCCATCCTGGGCGGCTCCACTTCCATTGATATGAGCCGTATCTCCGCTTTCGCACTGACCAGCTACGGCTGCAACAAGTCCAAGCTGCTGAGCATCCCCTTCACCTTTGAGAACCGCGCACACTTCTGGAACTTCGCCAACAGCGACCTCGCACCGGAGTTCCTGAACGAGCCCCAGGAGCTGGGCCTGCCCGTTCGCGGCATCTTCTACGGCGAGGAGGGCTTCCGCCACTTCTTCACCGTCAAGCCTGTTTCCGGCATCGCTGATTTCAAGGGCCTGAAGCTCCGCGTGTCCAACGACCCCGTCATGAACGGCATGGTCGAGAGTCTGGGCGCAAACCCCACCGTTGTTTCCTTCGGTGAGCTGTACAGCGCACTGCAGACCGGCGTTGTCGATGGCGCTGAGCAGCCCATCGCAAACTACAAGTCCAACGCTTTCCCTGAGGTTGCCAACAACCTGATCCTGGACGGCCATACCCTGGGCGCGATCCAGGCTGTTATCACCGATAACGCATGGGCAAAGCTGACCGAGAACCAGCAGGCTGCCATCATGGAGGCCGGTGCTGACACCCAGAAGTTCAATGCAGACCTGTCTGAGAGCGCTGAGAACAAGGTTCTGGATGAGCTGAAGTCCTCCGGCTGCAATGTGGTGGATGTTCCCGATAAGGCACCCTGGCAGGAAGCATGTGCCAAGGTCATCAGCGACAACACCTCCGATCAGGCTGAGCTGTACCAGAAGCTGCTGGACATGAAGGCATAAGCAAAAACGCCTTTTCCATGCAAAAATAAAATGGCCCGGCGGGGACAACGGGAAATCGGCCCGCTGCCCCCGCCGGGCTTTTATAGTAAAGGAGGAAACCTTATGCCGAAAATCTTTACCACATTGGATAAGATCAAGCCGGCGTACGACATTACCTATAAGGTGGTGCTGTTCATCTGCAAGATTTTGCTGATCCTGGACATCCTCATCACCACCATGTCGGTCATTGGCCGTTACGTCCCCTTCATCCCGGACCCTGCCTGGTCGGAAGAAGTCGTGCTGACCTGCATGAGCTACATGGCCGTGCTGAGTGCAGCGCTGGCCATCCGCCGCGGTGCCCACATCCGCATGACCGCCTTTGATGTCTACCTGCCCAAGGCAGTCGTCAAAGTGTTGGACATCCTGGCCGATGCTGCCGTGATGGTGCTGGGCATCATTATGATGGTGGTGGGCTGGAACTACGCTACCACCCTGGGCGGTCGCGGTTTCTACGTTTCCATGCCCTGGCTGAGCCGCTTCTGGATGTACTTCCCCGTGCCGCTGGCCGGTGTTGCCATGATCGTGTTCGAATTTGAGTCCATCTACAACCACATCAAGAGCCTGTTTGTAAAGGAGGAGAATTGATATGACAGTTCAGACACTGGCGATCCTTGTCCTTCTGGTCAGCTTCTTTGTGATGATCTTTCTGCGGTTCCCCATTGCATACGCCGTTGGCCTTTCCAGTGTGTTCTGCCTGATGGTGCAGGGCCAGGCCCTTACGGATGTTTGCCGTCTGATGGTCAAGGGCATTTCGTCCTTCAGCCTGATGGCCGTGCCCTTCTTCATCACCATGGGTGTGCTTATGGGCTCCGGCGGCATCTCTGAAAAACTGATCGCTCTGGCGGATGCCTGCGTCGGCTGGATGCGCGGCGGCATGGCCATGGTCAACATCGTGGCTTCCTACTTCTTCGGCGGCATTTCCGGTTCCGCCTCCGCCGATACTGCTTCCATCGGCTCCATTATGATCCCCATGATGGTGGATCAGGGCTACGATGCTGACTTCTCCACTGCTGTTACCATCACCTCCTCCTGCGAGGGCCTGCTGGTTCCTCCGAGCCATAACATGGTCATCTACGCCACCACCGCCGGCGGCATCTCCGTGGGCAGCCTGTTCCTGGCTGGCTACCTGCCCGGCGCTCTGCTGGCCATCGTCCTGATGATCGGCTCCTACATCATCTCCGTCAAGGAAAACTACCCCAAGGGCTCGCCCTTCAGCATCAAGGGCTTCATCAAGCAGCTTGGTACTTCCATCTGGGCGCTGGCTGCCGTTGTCATCGTTGTCTTTGGTGTTGTGGGCGGCGTGTTCACCGCCACAGAGTCCGCAGCCATCGCCGTTATCTACTCCCTGTTCGTGTCCGTGTTCATTTACAAGGGCCTGGATTGGAAGGGCGTCTGGTACGCTCTGGACGAGTGTGTGAACACCCTGTCCATCGTCCTGATCCTGATCGCCACCTCTGCGGTGTTCGGCAACTGCCTGACCATGCTGCATGTGCCCGATCTGGCCGCAAACGCCATCACCAGCGTGACCGATAACCCCTACATCATCGCCCTGCTCATTGATGTCATCATTCTGGTTCTGGGCTGCATCATGGATATGGCCCCCATCATCCTGATCGCTACCCCCATCCTGCTGCCCATTGCAACCTCCATTGGCATCGACCCCATCCAGTTCGGTATCATCGTGGTGCTGAACTGCGGCATCGGCCTGCTGACTCCTCCTGTCGGCGCGGTCCTGTTCATCGGCTCTGCCGTTGCAAAGCGCCCCATGGAAAAGGTCGTCAAGGCGACCCTGCCGTTCTACCTGTGCATGTTCATCGCCCTGGTGCTGCTGACCTTTATCCCCGACATCAGCCTGGCCATCCCCAAGCTGCTGGGCGGCTACGTCAGCCCCATCCCCAATCCCCTTGGCCCGGTGTTCATCCACTGATGTGCGTGTGAGCAAGTTTCTTCTCCTGAAACGATAACCTATCTGCAAGAGCCATTCTCACGGTGCGATTCCTGCGCCGTGGGGATGGCTCTTTGTTTGGCGTTTTTTTTGCTGGAATCTCCAATTTTGCGGCCTTGAAATTGTGATATGATACAAAAATAAAATAACCTATTGAATAAATTGTGACAAAATGGTAATATAAGGCCAACAAATCGGGTGTATGGAAAGACCATCACTCGGATGGGTGCAGTGCGAAACTATTTTGGAGGATACGATTATGAAAATGTTCAAAAAGCTCATGGCGATTGCGCTCGCTGGCGTTATGGCACTGGCAGTCCTGACCGGCTGCGGTACTTCTGTGAATGAGAAGGAAATCATTAAGATTTTCAATGATAGCCTGAAGACTGCTCAGGCTATCTCCATTATGCAGAGCAAGAATATTGCAATTAAGGAAGTCAAGGCCGACGGCGATATGAAGGCGATGGCCAAGAAGGTGGCTGATATTCTGGCTTCTGACGTGAAGGAAGACTCTACTATCAAGACTCAGATGACCGCCAAGGTATCCGATATCTATAAGGCTCTTGATGATAAGCAGAATGAGTATGTCATTGGCTATACCCAGAAGATTAAGTATGACAGCAAACTGTACAACACCTTTGACAGTGGCATCGATGCTATCTCTATTTTGATGAACTCCGTAACCTTTAAGCCGGTTGGTAAGTATGAGTACGCTAAGGATGCTGTTTCTCTGATCGGCTTTGCTGATGTCACCATCAACGGTGTTACTTACACCATCGCAGTCATCAAGACTCCTACTCAGGCTGTGAAGGCATAACTTCGAACGATACCTTTTAACTTGGGCATTGCAATAAGATTGAAACACCCTGAACTGCACCAAACGAATCATTGAATCACACTCCTGCCCCGGAGCGAGCCATGCGGCCTCGCTCCGGGGCCTTTTGCGTTTGCAGTCACATCACTGCCCGGCCCGGCATAGGCTGACACAGATCTTGGAGAGGGGGAGCCGGGCATGGAAGGACGAAAGCAGGTTGCGGTGATCGGCGGCGACGCGCGGCAGGCGGCAGCGGGCCGGGCGCTGGCGCGGGCGGGATACGCCGTCTGCGGGGCAGAACAGGTAGCCCTTGCGGATTATATTTTGCTGCCGCTGCCGCTGGATGAGACCCGCACACCGCTGGCGGAGCTGCTGCGGGCGGCAAAGCCGGGGGCACTGGCGCTGGGCGGCAGGCTCTCGGCGCAGGCAAAGCAGATCGCGCAGGAGGCCGGGGTCGAGCTGGTGGATTACTTTGCGCGGGAGGAGCTGACCATCCGGAACGCCATCCCGACGGCAGAGGGCTGTCTCGCCATCCTGCTCCGTCAGCGGAAGCGGACGCTCTGGGGCAGCGGGGTGCTGGTGACCGGCTTCGGACCGGTGGGGCAGGCGCTGGGGCCGCGTCTGGCGGCGCTGGGGGCCGACGTGACCATTGCGGCCCGCCGCCCGGCACAGCGGGCGCTGGCCGAAAGTCTGGGGCTGCGCAGCGTCCCGCTGGCGGCACTGGCCGGGGTGTCCCCGGCGTTTGATACGGTGGTGAACACCATCCCGGCGGTGGTGCTCACCGAGCCGGTGCTGGCGGCGCTGCGGCCGGGAAGCCTCATCGTGGATCTGGCATCCCGCCCCGGCGGCACCGATTTTGCGGCCGCCCGGCGGCTGGGACTGACGGCGCTCCATGCGCTGAGCCTGCCAGCGGCCTGCGCACCGGAGACGGCGGGCGAATTTGTGGCGCAGACGGTCTGTGAGATCCTGCGGGAACGGGAGGGGAGTGCATGAACACGCAACATCGGGGCAGAGCCGCATTTGCGGTCTGCGGGAGCTTCTGTACGCTGGGCGCGGCAGCCGCGCAGGCAGAGCAGCTGGTGCGGCAGGGCTGGGAGCTGCTGCCGGTCATGAGCTTTGCAGCATCCCGGCTGGACACCCGCTTTGGGCGGGCGTCGGAATGGAAAGAGCGGCTGGAGCAGCTGACCGGGCATCCGGTGCTGGACAGCCTGCAGGCGGTGGAACCTCTGGGGCCGAAGCATCTGGCTGAGGCGCTGGTCATCGCGCCCTGCACCGGCACCACGCTGGCCCGGCTAGCGGCGGGCCTGTCCGACACGCCGGTCACGCTGGCGGCAAAAAGCCTGCTGCGGGTGGGGTGCCCGGTGGTGGTGGCCGTCTCCACCAACGACGGCCTGGGCGCATCGGGGGAGAACATCGCCCGACTGCGCCAGCGCAAGCACTATTACTTCGTGCCCTACGGGCAGGATGACCCGTTGGAAAAGCCGCAGAGCCTGAAAGCTGATCTTTCGCTGCTGCCCGCCGCGCTGGAAGCGGCGCTGCAGGGGCGGCAGCTCCAGCCGATGCTGCGGATGTTCTGAGCGTTGCATTTCTCTTTTCAGCGGGGAAAAAGTGTGGTATACTAAAAAAGATTAAAGTGACGATGGAGTATACCAGATGAAAAAACAGATCGCCGTGCTGTGTGCGGTGCTGCTCTGCCTGCTGACGGCCTTTGTGCCCGGCGCGGCGGCCGCTGCCCCGGCACTGACCACCACCGAAGCCTACTGCATCATTGATGCGGACACCGGTCTGGTGCTGGAACAGCAGAATATGGACGAAGAACTGCACCCGGCGTCCATCACCAAGGTGATGACGCTGGGCCTTGCCTGTGAAAAGGCGCAGGGCCAATGGGAGGACGTCAAGCTGACCGTCAGCCACGAGGATGTCTACTCGCTGGCGGGCACGGATTCCAGCCACATTGCCCTGCAGGAGGAGGAAGAAGTTCCGCTGACGGACGCCCTCTATGCCACGATGATGGCCAGCGCCAACGACGGTGCGAACCTGCTGGCCGAATACTTTGGCGGCGGCACCATCGCCGACGGCGTGGCCGCGATGAACGCACAGGTGAAGGAGCTGGGTTTGCAGCACACCCATTTCGCCAACCCGCACGGCATCAGCGATGAAGACCACTACACCAGCTGTTACGACATGGCGCAGATCCTGCGCTGGGCGCTGACCCAGCCGGGGTTCGAGACCCTCTTCACCCGAAACGAGATGTACACCATGGCCCCCACCAACGTCCAGCCGGTGACCCGGTACTTCCACCAGCAGGATAAAATGCGGGTGGCGTCCAGCCGGTTCTATATCCCGGCCATCCTGGGTTCAAAGATCGGCTACACCAACATCGCCCGGTACAGCTACGTCTGCCTGGCCGAGCAGAACGGCGTCCGGCTCATCTGCGTGACCATGCAGAGCAACATGAAGACCGATAAATACAACGATGTCCGCACCCTGCTGGACCATGCGTTTTCCACCTTTACCGGCTACACCGAGATCCCGGCGCAGGGCGTGACGGCCCAGCTGGAGGTCGTGGGCGGCGGCGATACCATGGGCACCGTGACCGTCAGTGACCCCGGCATCCGGCTGCTGCTGGCCAATGGCCTGACCGCCGAAAACGTCTCGGTGAGTCTGGAATTGCCCGAACGCTATATTTTGGGGGTTGACCCGGAGGCGTATGCGGTGTATACCATTCAGGGCAGCGGATCGCAGGAGTCGGCCAGTGTCCGTGTCAAGGCGAAGATCGAAGGGCTGGAAGAGGTCGTGGCGGCCAACGCAGACGTTTCGCTCCCGGCTTCCCGCAGCCTGAAAAAGACCGCAGGCGGGCTCATCGCCATCTCGCTGGGCAGCACTGTGCTGGCCGCCGTGGTGGTGTTTGCAGTCATCCGCATGCAGGCAAAAAAGAAAAAGCGAAAGCCAGGAAGTAAGCATTAATATGCGCAAAAGCCGCCAAGGCTTTTCCAAATAAAACAAAAACGATATTTTTCAAAAAAGAAAACAGAGAGGAAACAATTATGGGCAAGTTCACATTTACGCAGACCGAGATCCCCGGTGTCGTCGTCATTGAGCCGCAGGTGTTCGGCGATGACCGCGGCTATTTCATGGAGACCTATCAGAAGGACCAGTTCGCGGCAGCCGGCATCGACAAGGAGTTCGTGCAGGACAACCAGAGCCGCTCCACCCGCGGTGTGCTGCGCGGCCTGCATTTCCAGAAAAACCACACCCAGGGCAAGCTGGTGCGCGTGACGAAGGGCGAAGTGTATGACGTCGCCGTGGACTGCCGCCCCCACAGCGCCACCTTCGGCAAGTGGGTGGGTGTGACCCTGAGCGAGGAGAACAAGAAGATGTTCTATATCCCGGAGGGCTTCGCACACGGCTTCCTGGTGCTGAGCGACGTGGCAGAGTTCTGCTACAAGTGCACCGACGTCTACGACCCCACCAGCGAGGGCGGCATCCCCTACGACGACCCCACCGTCAATGTGCAGTGGCCGGACTGCGGCTGCGAGCACAAGACCAGCGCCAAGGACAAGCTGCATGAATCCTTTGCTTCCCAGAAGTTCGAGTTCTTTGAAAAGTGGTGATCGCCTGTGGCAAAATGGAAAGGAATGCTCAACGGCTTCTGGCGGTACCGCTATCTGCTGTGGAACCTCGTCAGCCGTGACTTCAAGCTCAAATACCGCCGCAGTGTGCTGGGCGTGCTGTGGAGCGTGCTGAACCCGCTGCTGATGTGTCTGGTGTACTGGGCCGTGTTCAGCAGCCTGATGGATATGCGGGGCAGCGGCATCGACAACTTCCCGGTCTTCCTGATGTGCGGCCAGCTGCTCTTCAACTTCTTCAACGAGGCCACCTCGGCCAGCATGTCCAGTGTGCTCAGTGCGGCCCCGCTGCTCAAAAAGGTGTATATCCCAAAGTATATCTTCCCGCTGGAAAAGTGCTGCTTTGCCATGGTGAACTGCGTGTTCAGTTTCGTGGCGCTGCTGCTGGTGATGATCTTCACCGGGGCACCGTTCCACCTGACCCTCATCGAGGCCGTCTATCCGCTGGTGACCCTCTTCTTCTTCAGCCTGGGCGTGGGGCTTTTTCTGGCAGCGGCCACGGTGTTCTTCCGCGACATCATGCACATCTGGAGCGTCTTCATCACGGCGCTGCTCTATTTCTCCGCCATCTTCTACGACCCCACCCAGATGACCTTCTCCATCGGCGGCTTCAACATGCAGCAGATCATCAAGCTGAACCCGATGTACTGGTATATCACGGGCTTCCGCCGCACGTTGATGTGGGGCATCTCGCTGGACTTCAACATGTTCGCCGTCTGCGGCCTGTGTGCTGTGCTGTCCATGGTGGTGGGCGTCTGGATGTTCCGCAAAACGCAGGACCGCTTTGTGCTGCACATTTAAGGAGGGGAGAAAATGGAACCGATCATCAAAGTGGACAATGTTTCCATGTGCTTCAACCTCTCCACCGAAAAGCACGAGAGTCTGAAGGAATATCTGCTGGCCATGGTGCAGGGGCGGCTGCAATACGATGAGTTTTACGCCCTGCGGGACGTGAGCCTCGACATCATGCCCGGCGATTTTTATGGTCTGGTGGGCCTGAACGGTTCGGGCAAGTCCACCCTGCTCAAGACCATTGCGGGCGTGTACAAGCCCACCAAAGGCAAAGTGACCGTCAACGGCACCATTGCGCCCCTCATCGAGCTGGGCGCGGGCTTTGACATGGACCTGACCGCCCGCGAAAACATCTACCTCAACGGCACGGTGCTGGGCTTCTCGCCCAAGTACCTCGACGAGAAATTCGACGAGATCGTGGAGTTCAGTGAGTTGCAGAACTTTCTGGACGTCCCGCTCAAGAACTACTCCTCCGGCATGGTGGCCCGCATCGGCTTTGCCATCGCCACCATCACCAAGCCCGACATCCTCATCGCCGATGAGGTGCTGTCGGTGGGCGACTTCCTCTTCCAGCAGAAATGCGAGAAGCGGATGCAGGAGCTGATGGCGGGCGGCACCACGGTCATTCTGGTGTCCCACTCCATCGAGCAGATCGAGCGGATGTGCTCGAAGGTCGCCTGGCTGAGCCATGGCCGCCTGAAGATGAACGGCGACACCGAGACGGTCTGCAACGCCTACAAGGCAACGCAGCGCGGCGAGGCATAAGCGATGAATGTACGACTGAAACGCGCCAGAGAGCTGGCGGGCTATGCCGTCCAGCTGACGAAGGACGAGGGCCTGGGCACCATGCTGGTGCGGGGCGCGGGCTTCGTCCGGCGCCGCTGCTTTGGCAAAAAGGCCCGCTATCTGCCCGCCAAAAAGGTGCTGGAAGCCCAGCGCGCCGAACGGACCGGGAAGACGGCAGACACCTGCGGCCTGCCGACCATCTCCATCCTGACGCCGCTGTACAATACGCCGGAACGATACCTGCGGGAATTTCTGGATTCCTTCCTTGGGCAGACGGCCCCCAATGGGGAGCTTTGCCTGGCCGATGCGTCCGATGCGGAACACGCCGGGGTGCAGCAGGTCGTGAAGGAATATCAGGCAAAGAATCAACGCATCGTATACAAAAAGATCGAAAACAGGGGCATTGCGGCCAACACGAACGCGGCAGCAGCCCTTGCTTCGGGCGAATATCTTGCGCTGGCCGACCACGACGACATTCTGGCCCCCCATGCGCTGTACACCATGGGCAAGGCCATTTTGCAGCTGCGGGCGCAGGGAAAGCCGGACGGCTTCCTTTACAGCGACGAAGCGCTCTTCTCCAAAACCATCCAGCGGCCCATCGTGGCGCATTTCAAGCCGGATTATGCCCCGGACTACCTGCTCTGCTGCAACTACATCTGCCATCTGGCCGTCTTCCGGAAAACGCTGTGGGAGGCCGTGGGCGGTGAGCGCCCGGCCTGCGACGGCAGCCAGGACCACGACCTCTTCCTCCGGCTCATCGAGCTGGTGGGCGGCGCGGCCCATGTGCCCCAGGTGCTCTATTACTGGCGGGTCCACGCCGGGTCTACGTCCGGCGGCACCGAGGCCAAACCCTACGTGGCCGAAGCCGCGAAAAAGGCGCTGGCCGACCATCTGGCCCGCACCGGCCGGACCGGCACCGTGGAGGACGGTCTTTTCCCCAGCACCTACCGCGTGAAGTGGGACATCGAGGGCGACCCGAAGGTCAGCATCCTCATCCCCAACAAAGACCACACCACCGATCTGGAAAAGTGCCTGCAAAGCATCTGGAAGAAGACGACGTGGGACAATTACGAGGTCATCGTCATCGAGAACAACTCCACCGACCCGGCGACCTTTGCCTACTACGAAGCGGCAAAGCAGCGGTACGACGGCCTGCGGGTCGTTACCTACCCGGAACAGGGCTTCAACTTCTCCGGCATCAACAACTTCGGCCGGAAAGCGGCTGCGGGCGAGTACCTGCTGCTGCTCAACAACGACGTGGAAGTCCTGAACGGAGACTGGCTCACCGAACTGCTGCGGCAGTGCGCCCACAAGGGTGGTGCCGCCATCTGCGGTGCCATGCTCTATTATCCGGACGATACGCTGCAGCATGCGGGCGTCATCACGGGCCTGGGCGGCTATGCGGGCCACAGCCACAAGTATAAGCAGAAGGGCGGCAGCGGCTACCTGTTCCGCACCGCCACCGTGCAGGACTTCTCCGCCGTGACGGGGGCCTGCCTGCTGGTCCGGGCCAGCGTCTACGACGAAGTGGGCGGGCTGGATGAGCAGTTCGCGGTGGCGTTCAACGATGTGGACTTCTGCCTGCGGGTGCGGGATGCGGGCTACCGCATCGCCTGGACGCCCTATGCACAGCTGGTCCACTACGAGAGCAAGAGCCGCGGCGGTGACGAGAAAGACCCGGCCAAGGCGGCGCGGTTCGCGGCGGAACAGCAGCGGCTCTATGCCATCCACGGCAAAGAGGATATCCTGGACGACCCCTACTACAACCCCAATCTGACCCGCGACCGGGAGGATTTCTCGGAGAGCGACGATCTGCGGCGGCTGAAAGAGGGAACGGTGACCGTACGTTTTCGCGGAGGCGAAGCATGAACATCAAAGGCCATTTTGAGACCATCACCCGGCACAAGCTGCTGGTGATGAAATACTGCTTTGAATGCGGTCTGTACGAACAGGGCCTGGCCCATGACCTGAGCAAATACAGCCCCACGGAGTTCATCCCCGGCTGCATCTACTATCAGGGCGACCACAGCCCCAACGAGGCCGAGCGGGAGGCCAGAGGCTACTCCTCGGCGTGGCTCCACCACAAGGGCCGCAACAAGCACCATCTGGAATACTGGATCGACTACAGCACCAACAAATCCGGCATGGCGGGTATGAAGATGCCCCTGCGCTATGTCTGCGAGATGGTCTGCGACCGGGTCGCGGCCAGCCGGATCTATCTGGGCGACCGGTACACCGACGCCTCGCCGTGGGAATATTACGACCGCAGCAAGGGCCACTATATGCTCCACCCGGAGACCCGCGCCCTGCTCGAAAAGCTGCTGAAAATGGTGCGCGACCTCGGCCAGGAGCGGACCTTCGCGTACATGAAGTTCCTGCTCGGCTGTCAAACGGATTACTGAAAAAAGACCTCTCCGGCTGTGTTCGGAGAGGTCTTTTTGTTTGTCCAGTTTGTCAGTCCAGTGTGACCGGAGCTTCGGGTTTGTTGGCCGTGCGGGCGCTGGTGCGGCCTTCCGGTTCGATCTCACCCGCCGCGGTCAGGCTGATCTTGGTCAGGGTCGGGCCGACCAGCTCATATACGAGCACCGAGAAGAGCACGACGTTCCGCACCATGTGGCCGTCGGAGAGCTCGGCGGCTTCGGCCGCCATGCCCAGTGCAACGCCGGCCTGGGGCAGCAGGGTGATGCCGAGATACTTCTGGATGTTGTCGCTGCAGTGGGTAGCGCGGCAGCTGAAGTAAGAGCCGGAGATCTTGCCCAGCGAACGGGATGCGATGTACACCACGCCGATGAGGAGCACCAGCGGGTTCGAGAGGATGTTCAGATCCAGCTCGGCACCGCTGAGCACGAAGAACAGGATGTTGACCGGCGAGACCCAGCGGTCCAGACGGTCCATCAGTTCATCGGACGTGGGGCAGATGTTGCAGAAGACGGTGCCGGTCATCATGCAGACCAGCAGCAGCGAAAAGCCGCAGTGCACCGGCCCGATCTGGAAGGTGACCATGGAGAGGCCGACCGTCAGCAGGACGAAAGCCACCGAAAGGCTCATGCGCTTGGAGCGGGAGTGGAAGTAGATCTCCAGCTGGTTGAGCACAAAACCGGCCAGCGCACCCAGACCCAGCGAGAGGACAATCTCCACCAGCGGCTCCACGATGACGCCGAGAGGGTCGATGCGGCCCTGCTCCAGCGCGTTCGCCACGCCGAAAGAGGCAGAGAAGAGGACGAGGCCGACGGCGTCGTCGATGGCGACCACCATCAGCAGCAGGTGGGTCAGCGGGCCGTTGGCCTTGTACTGCTTGACGACCATCAGGGTCGCGGCCGGGGCCGTGGCCGCTGCGATCGCACCCAGCGTGATGGCCGAGGCCATGGAGATGACATCCGGGCGGAGCAGATGCAGGACGACCAGCGCGAGATCCACCAGTGCGGTGGTGACGACGGCCTGCAGGATGCCGACTGTGATGGCCTGCCGGCCCATGCTTTCCAGCGTGGTCAGACGAAATTCGTTGCCGATGACGAAGGCAATGAAACCCAGCGCCACCTGGGTGATGAGGCCGTAGCTCTCCACCTGGGCCAGGCTCCCGAAGCCGATGCCCCAGCTGCTCAGGCCGAGTCGCCCCAGAAAGAAGGGCCCCAGCAGCAGGCCCGCCACCAGATACGACGTCACGGCGGGCAGGTGGGCGGCCTTGGCCAGCCGGGACATCAGAAGCCCTGCGATCAGTGCGAGGGACAGACAGATGAGTAATTGTTCCATGTTCATTGCAGGAGCGCGTTTTACCATTCGGCTCCCCGATCCTCCCTTTGAATGTGCTGCAAGCGGGGCGGATGCCGGGCCGCCGGGCGCTGCGCGTTGAAATGATGCCTAAAAATTATACCCTATTGTAAGCAAAAAAGCAACAACAGTTCATCTGCTTCAAATCTGAAGTTTTCTTAACATGCTGGGATACAAGCAAAAACCGGGCTGCTGAAAACGACAGCAGCCCGGTTTTGGAAACATTTGTGCAAAAAAAGCAACAAGAATGGTCTCAATTGAATTTGAAGATCTTCTGTGCGATGCGGTAACCGCCCACCACGATGGCGTCGCCCTTGGGGAAGTTCAGGTTGGTGATGCCGCCGAAACCGTAGCGGATGGCACGGTAGACATCGGGTTTGGTATTCTCCTTGAGATACTTCCACAGGTCTGCCTTCTTGGCCTGCGCCTCGGCGCTGCCGTCCAGCAGCAGGAAGATGTCGCTGACGGCCATCATCGTGGAAAGGTAGTGCAGCATATAGGCGCGCAGGCGCTTTTCGTTCCTGAGGGCGTCGAGGTCCTGGCAGTCGATCATGTGTCGGGTCACGCGCAGCTGCTGGTCCACCCGCTTGACCATGACGCTCTCGTTCACGCTCTGGTCCGAGCGGCCGATGAAGTAGCGGTAGAGGTCAAGATCCATGTAGTACATGCTCTTGACGTAGGGCAGCGGCTGGTAGACGAAGATGTTGTCCACATAGAAGGTGTGCTTGGGCAGCACCATGCCGCAGTCCCGCAGGACCTGGGTGCGGTAGATGACCGAGTGCATGAGCAGGTTCTGGTCCGGGCGGAAGTGGCCCACGTGCATCCAGCTGAACAGGCGGTTCTCCGGGAAGACGTTGGTGTAGCGCACGGTGTGGGTGGTGTTGTCCTCCACATGCTCGTAGACGTAGTTGCAGATCATCAGGTCGGGGGCGGTGCCGCGGGCCACAAGAGTCTGCAGCTTGGCCAGCACGGTCTTCAGGGCGGCGGTGTCCAGCCAGTCGTCGCTGTCCACGACCTTGTAATACAGGCCGGTGGCGTTCCGGATGCCCTGATTCACGCCCTCGCCGTGGCCGCCGTTCTCCTGATGGATGGCCTTGACGATGGTGGGGTATTGGGCGGCGTATTCATCGCAGATGGCCGGGGTCTCGTCCTTGACGGAACCATCGTCCACCAGGATGATCTCGGCCTGCTCCCCGGCGGAGAGCAGGGTCTCGATGCAGTGGCGCATATAGGCCGCCGAGTTGTAGCACGGGACGGCAAAGGTGATCAATTTCTGCATAGGTTGAAATACTCCTTTTTTCATCAGATCCGGCACAGCATTGGCCGGGATGGAGATATGTGTTCTTATTATATCATTTTCGCGCCTGAAAAGCTATCCATTGGAAAAAATCCGTTTGTTATTTCGCGCATTCCGGCAAAAAACGAGGCCATCCCCCTGCGAAACCGGCAGTTTTGTGGTATACTGAGAGGGCTGCGAAGGCAGCTCTCATAGAGTATAACGGAGGAACGCATGGAAAACCCGCATTCGATTCTAAAAAAAGTGTTCGGCTATGATGGCTTCCGCCCCGGTCAGGAGGAGATCGTCTCCCGGCTGCTGGCCGGGCAGGACGTTCTGGCCGTGATGCCCACCGGTGCGGGCAAGTCCATCTGCTACCAGGTGCCCGCGCTGCTGCTGCCGGGCATCACCATCGTGGTCTCGCCGCTGGTCAGCCTGATGAAAGATCAGGTGGGGGCGCTGGTGCAGGCCGGTGTGGCGGCGGCGTTCCTGAACAACAGCCTGACCGACAACCAGAAAGCCCTGATGCTCCGCCGTGCGCGGGAGGGCTGGTATAAGATCATCTACGTGGCCCCGGAGCGGCTGGAGATGCCGGGTTTCCAGCGGTTCGCGCAGGAGCGGGAGATCAGCATGGTGACGGTGGACGAGGCCCACTGCATCAGCCAGTGGGGGCAGGACTTCCGCCCCAGCTACCTCCGCATCAAGGCGTTCGTGGACGGCCTGCCCAGGCGCCCGGTCATCGGGGCGTTCACAGCGACGGCCACGGCCCACGTCCGGGACGATATCCGGAGCTGCCTCGAACTGAAAGACCCCTACGAGGTCACGGCCAGCTTCGACCGCCCGAACCTTTACTTCGAGACCCGCCGCGCCCTGCCCAGCGAGAAGCCCCGCGTTCTGCTGGAACTGGTGCTCAGGGAGCGGGACCATGCGGGCATCATTTATTGCAGCACCACCCGGCAGGTGGACGAGACCACCCGCCTGCTGCAGAGCCGGGGCATCCGGGCGGCGGCGTACCACGCCAAGCTCGACCCCGATGCCCGGCGGCAGAATCAGGACGATTTTCTGTACGACCGCATCCAGATCATGGTGGCGACCAATGCGTTCGGCATGGGCATCGACAAGCCCAATGTCCGGTTCGTCATCCACTACAACATGCCCAAGGATCTGGAGAGCTACTATCAGGAGGCCGGGCGGGCCGGCCGCGACGGCGAACCGGCCCGGTGCACCCTGCTCTACTCCGGTACCGATGTGCGGACGATCCGGTTCTTCATCGAAAAGGAGATGGAGGCCGACAACGGCCTGCCCGCCGATGTCAAGGCCGAGGCCGCCCGCAAGGCCGAAGAGCGGCTCAAGTATATGACCTTTTATTCCACCACACCGCGCTGCCTGCGGGGCTTTCTGCTGAGCTACTTCGGCGAGGCCGCACCGCAGAAGTGCGGCAATTGCTCCAACTGCCTGCTGGCCGAACAGGCGGCAGAACAGGTGGAGCAGCAGGCGGCGCAGGCCAGAGAGCGGGCCGCTGCCAGCACCAGACGTCTGGCGGGCGGCCGCCGCCGCAATGCAGACGATGTGCCTCTGAGCGAAGCGGACGAAGCGCTGCTGGGCGCGCTGTACGCTCTGCGCAAGCGGCTGGCGGCAAAGCAGAAGGTGCCCGCCTACATGATCTTCAACGATGCCACCCTGCGCGAGATGGCCCGGAAAAAGCCGCTCAGCCTGGACGAGCTGCTGAACATCACCGGCGTGGGCGAAAAGAAAGCCGCCCACTATGGCCGCGACTTCCTCCGTGTCATCGAGGAGATGGTGGAGAGCCGGGGCTGAAAAAACGAACAGGCCCACCGGCGTTGCCGGTGGGCCTGAGATGGTTCAGGGGGTCTGATAGAGCTTCAGGGTCGCATCCACGACCTTGTCCCACTGGAAGCGGTCGCAGATGTAATCCGAGGAGAGCCATTTGAACATCCGGACTGCGTTGGGGTGCTCGATGGCATAGCGCAGCTTGGCTTCCAGATCGTTCACGTCTCCCTTGCGGAAGGTGATCCCCCGGTCATGGATGACATTGGTGCATTCCTCAATGTCCGATACCAGCACACAGTTGCCGTAGCTCATGGCCTCCAGCAGGGAGAGGGGCATTCCCTCCAGGTCGCTGGGCAGAACGAACAGATAGGCGTTGCTGTACAGCTCATCCCGCAGCGCGCCGTCCACGAAGTCGGTGAAGAGGATGCGGTCATCGCCGGCGGCCAGAGCCTTCAGGGTGTTTATGTAATCGCCGGAGTCGGACACGCCGCCCGCAATGACCAGCTTTTTGTTGGTCTTGAGCCGCTTGAAGGCTTCGCACAGATGGTGACAGCCTTTTTCCGGCACCAGACGGCCCAGAAACAGCAGGTAGGAACCGTATTCCAGCCCAAACCGTTTCCGGATGAGCTCCGGCGGGGCATACGCCGGGCGGTTGACGCCGTTGGGGATGTAGTGAGTCTCGCGGTGATAGATGTCGCGGAAATAGGTCTGGGTGCTGTGGTTGAGCACGATGATCTCGTGTGCGAACCGGGCACCGACCTTCTCGCCGAAGTGGATGTACCAGGAGCCGAAGCTGCCCTTCCACTTGTCCCGCGCCCAGTCCAGCCCATGGACCGTCAGGACGACCCGCTTGCCGAACAGCCGGGGCAGCCAGCAGAAAGCGGCCGGGCCTTCGGCGTGGACATGCACGACATCGTAAGGGCCAAGCGCCGCCGCGAGGCTGGCAAAAAAGCTGGATGTAACGGCTGCAAGCCCTTTTTTGTCCAGTGTGGGCACATGGCGGATGCGAATGCCGCGGTATTCGTCCAGCTTTTGCACTTCATATTCTTTTCCGCTGACGTGCTGGCCGGTACGGTTGAAACAGGTGACCTGATGCCCCTTTTCGACCATCCGCGCGGCCAGCTCTTCAACAACGACCTCGATGCCGCCCTCGTGGGAGGGGATGCGCTTGTGGCCGAGCATTGCGATCCGCATGATTGACCATTCCTTTGTCTGTTGTAGAGGAGCATCGGCAAGCCCTGCGATGCTCTGATATATCTTTCATTCTACACAGTTTTGCGGTTCAGGTCAAGAAAAAATAGGAAACTTGCGAAAATTTGCAAAAATCATGTCGAAAAGATGAAATTTATGGAATATTCTGGAAGGTTTCCACTGCTTTTGGGAAAATCCAAATTCAGGATGGAAACTTCTGCGTCAATATGCTATGATATAAGGTGCAGAACGATCTTGCTGAACGAATCCTTATTTTATATAGAACGAAAAGGGAAGGATCTTTATGGGAAAGTATTTTGGGACCGATGGCTTCCGCGGCGAAGCCGGGATCACGCTGACCGCCGACCATGCCTACAAGGTGGGTCGCTTCCTCGGCTGGTATTACAACAAGCTCCGCGAGCGCAACGGCAACAATGAGCCTGCCCGCATCGTCATCGGCAAGGACACCCGCCGCAGCTCCTACATGTTTGAGTACAGCCTTTGTGCCGGTCTGACGGCCTCCGGCGCAGACGCCTATCTGCTGCACGTCACCACGACGCCCTCTGTGGCCTACATCGCCCGCGTGGACGACTTCGACTGTGGCATCATGATCTCGGCCAGCCACAACCCGTTCTACGACAACGGCATCAAGCTCATCGACTGCTACGGCGAGAAGATGCCCGAAGAGACCCTGCTGCTGGTCGAGGACTACATCGACGGCAAGCTCCACGTCTTCGATCAGGACTGGCCGGAGCTGCCCTTTGCCCACCGCGAGCACATCGGCTGCACCGTGGACTATGTGGCAGGCCGCAACCGCTACATGGGCTACCTCATCAGCCTGGGCATCTACTCCTTCAAGGGAATCAAGGTCGGCCTGGACTGTGCCAACGGTTCCAGCTGGAACATCGCGAAGTCTGTGTTCGATGCACTGGGTGCCGACACCTACGTCATCAACAACAAGCCGAACGGTCTGAACATCAACAACAATGCCGGTTCCACCCACATCGAGGGCCTGCAGAAGTTCGTGGTCGAGAATCATCTCGACGTCGGCTTTGCCTACGATGGCGACGCCGACCGCTGCCTGTGCGTGGACGAGAAGGGCAATGTCATCACCGGCGACCACATCCTGTACATCTATGGCTGCTACCTGCAGGAACATGGCGAGCTGATGAACAATACCGTCGTCACGACCGTGATGTCCAACTTCGGTCTGTACAAGGCCTTTGATGAAAAGGGCATCGGCTACGCCAAGACCGCTGTGGGCGACAAGTATGTTTACGAGTACATGGCCAAGAACGGCTGCCGCATCGGTGGTGAGCAGAGCGGCCACATCATCTTCAGCCAGTATGCCAGCACCGGCGACGGCATCCTGACCAGCCTGAAGATGATGGAAGTCATGCTGGCCAAAAAGCTGCCCATGAGCAAGCTGGCCGAGCCGCTGACCATCTATCCGCAGGTGCTGGAAAATGTCCGCGTGACCGACAAGAAGGCGGCGCAGGACGATGCTGCGGTGCAGGCCGCCGTCAAGGCGGTGGCTGAGGCACTGGGCGACACCGGCCGCATTCTGGTTCGTGAGTCCGGCACGGAGCCGCTTGTCCGCGTTATGGTGGAAGCCCCCGACCACGACACCTGCCAGAAGTACGTGTCGCAGGTCGTGGAGGTCATCGAGGCGCAAGGGTATGGCGTCTGAACGACGCCTCAAAAAGAGGAAGTGCAATGAAACGAGCAAAACAGATGTTCGCCGTGCTGCTGTGCATCGCAGCACTGTGTGTGCTGGCCCCGGCGGCGCTGGCTGCCCAGCCGCTGGACGAGAGCGAGAACGACGGAAAGGTCATCATCTATTTTGACGCCTGCGGCGGCACCGGCATCTCGGTGGTGGAGCGTACCAATGCCGACGGCAAGCTGTCCAGCCTGCCCACCCCCACCATGGAGGGCTACACCTTCAACGGCTGGTTCACCGACATCGTGGGCGGCAGCGCCATCGTCGCGGGTGAGACCGTGTTCTCCGGCGAAGAGGCCACCGTCTACGCGCAGTGGAGCCCCATCGACCAGGTGCCCACCGAGCCGACGGCTCCGGCTGACACCGTTGCGGGCATTCTGGAGCGCCATAAGGGCACGATTTTGATCGTGGGCGGCATGCTGGTGCTGGTCGCGGTAGGCCTTGCAATGTGAAAGGGACTGGAATGGAACAAAAACTGAAACTGCCCGCCCAGTGCGCAGCGATTCCGCAGGAGGAGCTGGAATCCATCTGCGGCGGTGCCCCCGCCTGGTTCGAAAACACCGTCACCGCAGTCAAAAATACCCTCCGCCCGGCCAAGCCCTACCTCAAGGCCGCCTGGGAGGTGCTCATGGTCACGATGGCCTGCATCAATGAGCTGTATCAGGCATACGGCTATGGCATGATCGTCATCTCTTCTCTGAAAGGCATCAAGAAGTGCCTGAAGGAGTTTGGACAGTAACGGACAAACGATAAGACCCCCTGTGCAGGATGGGATGCTGCACAGGGGGTCTTTGCTGTTTATAGGATGCGATGGGAATGTTTAATCGTCATCGCTGTCGAGCTTCAGCACGGCTGTGAAGGCCTCGCTGGGGAGGGAGACGCTGCCGAGCTGGCGCATCTTCTTTTTGCCTTCCTTCTGCTTTTCGAGCAGCTTCTTCTTGCGGGTGATGTCGCCGCCGTAGCACTTGGCCAGAACGTCCTTGCGCATGGCCTTGACGGTCTCGCGGGCGATGATCTTGCCGCCAATGGCAGCCTGGACCGGGATCTCGAACAGGGTGCGGGGGATGTTGTCCCGCAGCTTTTCGCAGATGCGGCGGCCCTTGCCGTAGGCGTTGTCGCGGAAGACGATCATGGACAAAGCGTCCACGGGGTCGCCGTTCAGCAGGAAGTCCAGCTTCACGAGGTCGCTCTCGCGGTACTCCTTGAACTCATAGTCATAGCTGGCATAGCCGCGGCTGCGGCTCTTGATGGCGTCGAAGAAGTCATAGACGATCTCGCCCAGCGGAAGTGCATAGTGCAGGTCCACCCGGACGTCGTCGAGATACTTCATGTCGGCCAGAACGCCACGCTTCTGCTGGCAGAGGTCCATTAGGCTGCCCACGTATTCGTTGGGGGTGTAGAGGTGGACGTCCACGAACGGCTCCTCCTGCTTGACGATGGTGGACGGGTCCGGATAGCTGGACGGATTGTCGATCATCTCGACCGTGCCGTCGTTCAGGGTCAGGCGGTAGCGGACGCTGGGGGTGGTGGTGATGATGTCGAGGTCGAACTCGCGCTCCAGACGCTCAGTGATGATCTCCATGTGGAGCAGGCCGAGGAAGCCGCAGCGGAAGCCGAAGCCCAGGGCTGCACTGGTCTCCATCTCAAAGGTCAGGGAGGCGTCGTTCAGCTGCAGCTTTTCCAGCGCATCCTTTAAGTCGGGGTACTTGGCACCGTCGGCGGGGTAGATGCCGCAGAAGACCATGGGCTTGACCTGACGGTAGCCGGGCAGGGCTTCGGCGGTGGGGCGGTTGGCCAGCGTGACGGTGTCGCCCACGCGGGTGTCCTGCACGGTCTTGATGCTGGCGGTCAGGTAGCCGACCTCACCGGCCTGCAGCTGGTCGCAGGGGGTCAGGCTGGTCGCGCCCATGTGGCCGACCTCCACCAGCGTGAACTGGGCACCGGTGGCCATCAGGCGGATGGTGTCGCCGGGCTTGACGGTGCCCTCGAAGACGCGGATGTAGACGATGACGCCCTTGTAGCTGTCGTAGATGCTGTCAAAGATCAGGGCCTTGAGGGGAGCGTCCGGGTCGCCGGTGGGGGCGGGGATGTCGCTGACCACCCGTTCCAGCACCTGGTCGATGTTCAGGCCGGTCTTGGCCGAGACGCGGGGTGCATCCAAGCAGGGCAGACCGATGACGTCTTCCACTTCCTGCGCCACCTCGTCCGGGTGGGCGCTGGGCAGGTCGATTTTGTTCAGGATGGGCACCAGCTCCAGATCGTGTTCCAGCGCCATGTAGGTGTTGGCCAGCGTCTGGGCCTCGACGCCCTGGGTAGCGTCCACCACCAGGATCGCGCCCTCGCAGGCGGCCAGGCTGCGGCTGACTTCATAGGCAAAGTCTACGTGGCCCGGCGTGTCGATGAGGTTGAACTCGTAGACCTTGCCGTCTTTGGCGGTGTAGTTCATGGTCACGGCGCGGGCCTTGATGGTGATGCCGCGCTCGCGCTCGATGTCCATGTTGTCAAGGATCTGGTCCTCCATGGTGCGCTCGTCCACGCTCTTGGTCAGCTCCAGAATGCGGTCCGACAGGGTGGATTTGCCGTGGTCGATGTGTGCGATGATGCAGAAATTGCGGATGTTGTCTCTTGCCATCTGTTCCTCCAACGGAAAATAGTGGGTGTTCGATTGATTATAAGATCCAGTCCTCCACGGCGATGATCCGGCCGTGTTCGAGGTAGACGCGGGGCACCCGGCGGGAGACCCCGCAGAGCACCTCGTAGGAGATCGTATCGGTCTTGCGGGCGATGTCCTCGGCGCTGTCGCTGACGGTGCCGCCCCAGAGGATGGCCTCGTCGCCCTCCTGCACATCGGGCACGGCGGTGACATCCACCATGAGCTGGTCCATGCAGACCCGGCCCAGCACCGGGCAGGGGACGCCGTGGACTTCCACAATGCCCTTGCCGCAGCTCAGCAGGCGGGGGTAGCCGTCGGCATAGCCGGTGCAGAGGGTGGCCACTCTGGTGGGGGTTTCGGCGGTGAAGCGCCGGCCATAGCTGGTGGATTGGCCCGGCTGCAGCTCCTTGACCATGCTGACCACGGTCTTGAGTTTCATGACCGGGCGGAACTTCCCGAAGCGGACTTCGTCGCTGGGGTCGAAGCCGTACAAAATGATGCCGGGGCGGGCCATGCAGGGCACGGAGACCGCGCTGCTGGGCCAGTCGGGATGGAGCATGACCCCGGCGGAGTTGTCGCAGTGGACGAGCGGCGGCTCCTGCCCGGCAGCCTTTAAGGCGCGGTAGGCGCGGAGAAAGAGCTGGTACTGCTCCTCGGTGTAGGCGACATTCCCGGCATCGGTGTCGTCGGCCACAGCGAAGTGCTGGAACAGGCCGGTCATCCGCAGGCCGGGCAGGGTGCAGACCTCCAGCATCTCGGCGACGGCCCGGTCAAAATCGGTGCGCAGGGCAAAGCCGATGCGGCCCATGCCGGTGTCGGCCTTGAGGTGGATGTCCACGGTCCCGCCCGCCCGTTCGGCGGCCGCGCTCAGGGCCCTGGCCTGCGGCAGCGAGTAGCAGGCGGCGGTGATGTGCTTCTCGATGAGGGCGGAGGCGTACTCCGGCTCCACATGGCCCAGAATGAGGATGGGCAGCGTCCGCCCGGCATTGCGCAGCTGCAAGGCCTCGGCCAGGCAGCTGACGGCCAGCCAGGCCGCGCCCTCCTCGGCGAAGACGCGGGAGCACTGGACGGCCCCATGGCCGTAGCTGTCGGCCTTGACGACGGCACAGAGCGGCAGGCTGCCCGCCCGCTCCTTCACGGCCCGGAAGTTGGACCGCAGGGCGTCGAGGTCGATCTCGGCCCAGACGTGTTTTTCAAAGGTGGTTGTCGGCATGGAAGATCCCTTCCTTTTCTGTGAGCGGCCCTCAGGTCAGGGAAACGCTCTCTACAAGATTCACGATATCACTGATGGAGGCCAGCTTGGTCAGGCCCGAAACATAGACCACATCGCCGCTGTCGTATTCCACGGTGGCAAGGACCGCATAATAGGCCTGGATGTCACAGCGCACGGCGGTGACGGTGGCCCCCTCGATCTGGATCTTGACCTTGCGCGGGCTGATGACGCCGTAGGCGCTCTTCAGGTCGGATTCCGACTGGCCGATGTAATCCTCGTAGGTCGAGGCGTCTCCCCGCTGAAACAGCACGATCTGATAGTTCGCGTTGTCGCTGTCGGTGCCGGAGGCCAGCTTGAGGGCGTGGCCGAGGGTGTCGTCCTCGGTCATCTCGCACACGGGCCAGACGGCGCTTTCGTAGTCCAGCACGATGCCGTTGTCGGCGGTGTAGTGGGTGTCGGGGGCTGCCGGGGTGCGGCGGTTGACGACCAGCGTCAGCACAAAGTAAGCCAGCGCACCGACCAGCACGATCACGCCCATGGCGAGCAATAGCCGGGATGCCCGCTGCTGGGAAGAGTCCTGCGTGTGAATGTTCTTCGGCATGGAATAGTCTCCTTTTTACAATATCGAATATAGTATAGCACATCTCCGGGCAAAATTGTAGCGCCCCGCCCCAGAAATCCGCCCGCAGCGGTAAAAAATCAGTTGAAAAATCCGAAATCTGAAATCGCGAGATTTCAAGAGATTTCAAGCGAAAACGAGAGAATGAAAAGTTTGCACCGAAAAAATCAAAAAAATCTGTTGACAGGCGCGTTTTTGTGATGTATACTGACACTCGCGCCCCAAAAGGGTGCCTGAACCGTTAAAACACTTATCAGGAGGAAATAGATATGAGCACTACTCTCGTAAAGCCCGCTGAAGTCGAGCGCAAGTGGTATCTGCTCGACGCATCCGGCAAGAGCCTGGGTCACGTCGCTGCTGAGGCTGCTGTTCTGCTGCGCGGCAAGCAGAAAGTCAACTACACCCCCAACGTCGATTGCGGCGATTACGTCGTCGTCATCAACTGTGACGAGGCTGTCCTGACCGGCAAGAAGGCCGAGCAGAAGTTCCACATCACCCACAGCAAGTTCATCGGCGGCCTGAAGAAGGTCCAGTACAGCAAGCTGATGGCTGAAAACAGCGATCTGGCTATGACCTACGCTGTCAAGGGCATGATCCCTTCCAACACCATCGGTGCCAAGGCTCTGACCCGCCTGCACTGCTACAAGGGTGCTGAGCATGCTCAGGCAGCTCAGAAGCCCGAAAAGATCGAGTTCTAAGAAGGAGGCAATCGAATATGTACGAAACCAAACCTTATTTCTACGGCACTGGTCGTCGTAAGAATTCCGTTGCCCGCGTTCGCGTTTACACCGGCACCGGCAAGATCACCATCAACGATCGCGACATCGACAGCTACTTCGGTCTGGAGACCCTGAAGCTGATCGTCCGTTCTCCGCTGGTCCTGCTGGGCCTGGAGGGCAAGTATGACGTCGTCGTCCGCGTTTCCGGCGGCGGTGTTTCCGGTCAGGCTGGCGCAATCCGCCACGGCCTGAGCCGCGCCCTGCTGCAGCAGAGCGATGAGAACCGTGCAGTCCTGAAGAAGGCTGGCTTCCTGACCCGCGATCCTCGTATGAAGGAACGTAAGAAGTACGGTCTGAAGGCTGCTCGTCGCGCACCTCAGTTCAGCAAGCGCTGATTTACCCTCAAAATGTATTTTTGCAACCCTGCTTCGGCAGGGTTGTTTTTGTTCTAGCTGTTTTTTCGCTGAACGGGGGTGCGCGGCTGCATCGCGGCCCCGGACAGCACGGAGGGCCCGGTGCGCCATGCACCGGGCCCTCATCTGTTTACTAGCCGCTCTTCAGTTTGTAGAAGTAGTCATCGGCTTCGATGGCCTCCGGGGTGAACGAGTTGTTCTTCCACCAGCTGACGAGGGCGGCGGCCACGGTCAGGCCGGTGGAGACCAGCTGCTCCAGTTGGGCCGACTCGATGGGCAGCACCGCGTGGCCGGTGGCGCTGAGGATCTGGTTGGTCAGGGCCAGCGCCAGCGCGGCGGTGCGGGCAATGGTCGAGGGCGAGATCTTGTGCTTCATAAAAACTCCTTTCGTTCCGGGTGATGTGCGGGGTTCAGCCGGAGAAGCGGCCAAGCCCTGCGCGGCGGCAGAGGGCGGGGTAGTCCTTGTAGGCGCGGCTCAGATCGACAGGGCCGTCGATGCCCGCCACATGGCCTGTGCTGGTGTACTGCCACATCCCGTGGGGGCGGGTGGGGCGCTTGCCGCGGTAATCGGCGAGCCAGAGGTCGTAGGCGGTGAGTGCATCCATCGCAAGGGCGGTGTCCGCAAAATTCGTGTAGGTGTAGACCATGGCGTAGAGATTCCAGGCTTCGAGCTGGGCGGCGGCCTGGGCCACCCGCTGCGCGAGCGCGGCAGGGGAGAGGGAGCGCAGCCGGGCGTCCTCCGCATCAATGGCAAGGGGCAGCTGGAACGTTTTCCCGCGCAGCGCGGCCCGCAGGGCGTTGAGCTCGGCTTCGGTCTGCCGGGAGGTGACGGCGCAGGTGTAGTAGTAGCCGCCCACCGGGATGCCGCGCGCCGTGCAGGCAGCATGATTGCGCTCGAACTGCGGGTCGGGGTAGGGCTGGCCGTTTCGGCTGCCCAGCACCCGCAGCATCACGCCGTCGATGGCACCGGAACGCTGCACCGCGTCCCAGTCTATGCAGCCTTGCCATCGTGAGACATCCAGCACCCGCAGCGGGGTCATCGGATGACCTCCGGGCGGTGAGTAGAATCTGGTGTTTGTGTCATGGAACAGACCTCCTTTCTGCTGTTGTCCCGATTGTACAGCCGGGATACGAAATGCGGAAGTGTGGTCTTTTTTCTTGCGGATCTTTGCCGTTCGGCATTTTGCCAAGGGGTGTTTCCGGGGCAGAAAAGCAGGGGAAGAACAGGGCCTTTTTGAGAGTAATTCTGGGTGCATTTTCGGGCGGAAAATGGCGTCTGTGAATGGTTTGTGATGACAAAAATCAAGGGAAATTCGGTCGATTTCCGGCCTTGAAACAGCACTTGAATGTTAAAAAATTGTGAACAAATCATGCCCGGATTTTGCAAAAAAATCGGGAAGAATCGCTCGAAAATTTCACGCATCCGGGAAAACTGTGTACAAAATTCACAAAAAACTATGTTAAGAATCTGGCAAACCGGAAATGTCAAATTTGACAAATCGGTTTTGGTCTGCTAAAATAGCTTCCGCTCAACGGACGTTGCAGCGTATAAAATTCATCACATTGAAGTGAAAAGCCGCACTGCGGCTCCCGAATACGGAGTGAAGAAACTCCGTGCCACGGCGGGTATTGGAAGGCCCGCATCGTATTCCAAACTGTAAAAAGAGAGGAGTTGTTCCGTATCGCTTCCGTCAAATTTCAAAAAGCATTGAGCGGCCGCACCCGTGCCGCCGCCCCCCGTGTGCTGGCGTTCTGCGTCATGGCCGTGAGCCTGTTGTTCACGCTGGCCGTGACCGCCGCGAATCTGCGGCTGACCTACGTCACTGACTCCTATGGTGCGCGGCAGCTGGTGGTCAGCACTGACGCTGACAGCGACCCCGCCCGCGTGATGAGCCTTTCCGGCATGGAGGCCGAAGAGGGCGACCATGTCTATTACACCGCGTTCAGCGGCAGCCTGGCTTCCCTGAACATCGAGCGCGCATTCACCGTGACCATCCAGGCAGACGACCAGGAGTATCCGGTGAGGATGGCTTTTGGCACCGTTGCCGATGCGCTGGAACGCGCCGGCATCACCCTGGATGAAGAGGACTACACCGAGCCTGCACTGGACCAGCTGGTCACAGCAGGCAGCAGCATCGTGGTCCACCGCGTCGATTATCAGGATAAGGTCGAGACGCAGGCCATCCCCTACGATACCGAGTATGTCTACACCAGCCTGTACTTCCGCAACACCGGCCGCGCCACCACGCTGCAGCACGGCTCGGAGGGCCAGCAGGCCGTGACCACCCGCGAGCGCTGGGTGGACGGTGAGCTGGAGAACAGCATGGTGGTCGATGTGACCACCACGGTGGAGCCCACCAATCATGTCGTCAAGACCTACGGTGCCGGTGCGCCTGTCTCGCCGCTGACCGGCACGGACGGCACCACCAATGCGCCCGCTTCCTACAGCAGGGTCCTCACCGGCAAAGCCACCGGCTACTATTCCAAGTCCGGCAAGGGCTCTTCCGGTCTGGGCCTGGGCTACGGCACGGTTGCCGTGGACCCGGACGTCATCCCCTACGGCACCCTGCTGTATATCACTTCCACCGATGGCCGCTTCGTTTACGGCTACGCCATCGCGACCGACACCGGCATCGCCGTTCAGAAGGGCGAGATCCTCGTGGACCTGTTCTACGAGACCTACGCCGAGTCGGTCATCAATGGGGCGATCCAGGTCAATGTTTACGTTGTGAACTGAGTCTTTGGCCCCCCGCGCACACGGAATGAACAGAACATCTGCCCCCGCTCTTTGCTGCATTTTGCACAGAGAACGGGCGCAGATGTTCTTTTTTGTTTTATATTCCGTCAGGTTTACCTATAATTTTTGCATAAATTTGGCCAGGTTGTCCATATCACTAAAATATCCTCGAAAAGATTATGGTACATTTTCCGGAAAAAGCCTTGAAAAATGTGCCAAAATTCTTTAATATAAGAGAGTAAAAAGGTATAGGCCCCTCTGCGGCCTGTACGGGGAGGAGCTGTTTATGAAACCGACGGAAGAAAAAATCCATACGGATCCATCGGATCTGCCGATCTATCTGTTCAAGCAGGGCAATAACTGCGAAGCATACCGCTACTTCGGTGCACACATCGAGACCCGCGCCGGAGAGTCCGGTGTCGTGTTCCGCGTCTGGGCACCTCATGCCGCCGCCATCAGTGTGGTGGGCGATTTCAACAGCTGGAAGCCGGGCAGCCACCCGATGCACAAGGTGGATCAGGACTCGGTCTGGGAGCTGTTCATCCCCGGCATGAAGGAATATGACGTTTACAAATACTGCGTGACCACCCGCGCGGGCGACCTTGTCTACAAGGCTGACCCGTATGCCTTCCACGCCGAGACCCGGCCGTCCAACGGCAGCAAGGTCTACGACCTGAACGGCTTTGCGTGGCACGATGCCGCATGGCAGGAGGCCCAGAAGAAGGCCGATGTCATCAACGGCCCGATGAACATCTACGAGATGCACGCTGGCAGCTGGAAGACCAAGGGCGAGAACATCCCCTACAACTATTCCGAGCTGGCCGACCAGCTTATCCCGTACATCACCGAGATGGGCTACACCCATGTCGAGCTGCTGCCGGTCATGGAATATCCCTTTGACGGCAGCTGGGGCTATCAGGTCACGGGCTATTTTGCCCCCACCAGCCGCTATGGCACCCCCAAGGATCTCATGGCCTTTGTGGATAAGCTCCATGCCGCCGGCATCGGCGTCATCATGGACTGGGTGCCCGCGCACTTCCCGAAGGACCAGTTCGGCCTGTACCGGTTTGACGGCGAGCCCTGCTACGAGGACCCGAACCCCAAGCGCGGCGAGCACAAGGAGTGGGGCACCATGGTGTTCGACTTCGGCCGCAGCGAGGTGCAGAGCTTCCTCATCTCCAGCGCACTGTACTGGCTGGAGCAGTACCACATCGACGGCCTGCGCGTGGACGCCGTGGCCTCCATGCTGTATCTGGACTACAACCGCAAGCAGGGTGAATGGGAGCCCAACAAGGACGGCGGCAAGGAGAATCTGGAAGCCGTTGCGTTCCTGCGCAAGCTGAACGATACCGTCCTGGGCCGCCACCCCCACAAGTACATGATCGCGGAGGAATCCACGGCCTGGCCGATGGTCACCAAGCCTGCATCGGACGGCGGCCTGGGCTTCAACTTCAAGTGGAACATGGGCTGGATGAACGACATGCTCAGCTACATGAAGACCGACCCGCTCTTCCGCGCCGGCAACCACAACAAAGTCACCTTCAGCTTCTTCTATGCCTTCAGCGAGAACTTCGTGCTGCCCATCAGCCACGACGAAGTCGTCCACGGCAAGGGGAGCCTCATCAATAAAATGCCCGGTGAGTACGAGGCCAAGTTCGCCAACCTGCGCACCTTCTTCGGCTACATGATGGCCCACCCCGGCAAGAAGCTGCTGTTCATGGGCCAGGAGTTCGGCCAGTTCGCCGAGTGGAACGAGAACAAGCAGCTGGACTGGATGCTGCTGGGCTACGACAAGCACACCGAGCTGCAGAACTACGTCAAGACCCTGAACGCCTTCTACAAAGAGCATCCGGCGTTCTGGCAGATCGATTACAGCTGGGAAGGCTTCCAGTGGATCGTGCCGGACGACTCGCAGCAGAGCGTGGTCGCCTTCCTGCGCAAGGATGCAGCGGGCAAGCAGATCCTGATCGTCTGCAACTTCAACCCCGTCCTGCGGGAGGGCTACACCCTGGGCGCACCGGTGGCGGGTACCTACAGGGAAGTGCTGAACAGCGACGACGAAGCCTTCGGCGGTTCGGGCGCGGTCCACAACAAGGCCGTCCGCACCCACAAGAAGCCGCTGCATGGCTTTGAACAGAGCATCACCATCACCCTGCCGCCTATGAGCACCCTCTACTTCGAGGTGCCCACCAAGCGCACCCGCAAGGCAGCAGACCCGGCCAAGGCCGACGAAAAGGCAGCACCCAAGAAGAACGCTGCCAAGACCGAAAAGGCCCCCAAAAAGACCACCCGCGCCACCAAGGCGAAGACGGAGAAGGCCGCGGAGGAAAAGCCCGCCAAGGCAGAGAAACCGGCCAAGGCCGCAAAACCCAGAAAGACCTCTGCAAAGGCTGAACCGGCCGAGAAGGCTGCGCCGGCGGAAAAGCCCAAGCGCACCCGCAAGACCAAAGCAGAAGCTGCCCCTGCGGCAGACGCTGCACCGGCAAAGCCCACCCGCAAGCCCCGCGCCAAAAAGGCAGCAGAGCCCAAAGAGTGAGCCGTGCGCCCAGACCATTCACATCGTTAGACCATTTCCAATTCCAAACCAACTCGGAAATGTGTAAAAGGGGAGAATAAAGCTATGGCAAAAGAAATTGTGGCAATGATCCTTGCCGGCGGACGTGGTTCGCGCTTGTATGCGCTGACACAGAAAACGGCAAAACCGGCGGTCGGTTTCGGCGGCAAATACCGCATCGTGGACTTCCCGCTGTCCAACTGCGTCAACTCCAACATTGATACCGTTGGCATCGCGACCCAGTATCAGCCCCAGAAGTTGAACGAGTACATCGGCAACGGCCAGCCCTGGGACCTTGACCGCCTGCACGGCGGTGTGCACACCCTGCCGCCGTATGAGCAGGCCAAGGGCACCGACTGGTACAAGGGCACCGCAAACGCCATCTACCAGAACATCAGCTTCATCGACAATTATGACCCGGAGTATGTCATCATCCTGTCCGGTGACCAGATCTGCAAGCAGGACTATGCAGACTTCCTCCGCTTCCACAAGGAGAAGGGCGCAGAGTTCTCGGTCGCCGTTATGGAAGTCGATTGGAAAGAAGCTTCCCGCTTCGGCCTGATGGTCGCAGACGAGAACGACAAGATCACCGAGTTCCAGGAGAAGCCCCCGGTCCCGAAGTCCAACCTGGCTTCCATGGGCATCTACATCTTCAACTGGGACGTCCTGAAGAAGTATCTGGAAGAGGACGAGGCAGACCCCAACTCCAAGAACGACTTCGGCATGAACATCATCCCGGCCCTGCTGCGTGACGGCCGCAGGATGTATGCGTACCGCTTTGCAGGCTACTGGCGCGACGTCGGCACCATCGACAGTCTGTGGGAGGCCAACATGGAGGTCCTCGACCCGGAGCACTCCGGCATCGACATCTTCGATAAGACCTGGAAGATCTACAGCCGCAACCCCGTTCTGCCGGCCCAGAAGATCGGCCCCCGCGCCGTCGTGCAGGACTCCCTCGTCACGGAGGGCTGCAAGATCTACGGCAATGTCCGGCACTCGGTCCTGAGCGCAGGCGTCGTCGTGGAAGAGGGCGCTACCGTGGAAGATGCTGTTCTGATGGACGGCGTCGTGGTCAAGGCGGGCGCTGTGGTCAAGCGCTGCATCCTCGCTGAGGATGTCGTCGTGGGTGCCGGTGCAACGATCGGCGGCGACGGCGCCATCGCACATGTGGGCACCGGCCTGACCGTCGGTGCAGGCGCGACCGTCAAAGAGGGCGCCAAAGTATTTGATTCCGTCAAGGAGGGCGAGGAAGTATGCTGAGCCAGAACAACAATGCGTTGGGTATCATTTTCCCCAACAGCTATGACACCACCGTGCCTGAACTCGTGACCGAGCGCGCGATGGCATCCATCCCGTTTGCAGGCCGTTACCGCATGGTGGACTTCGTGCTGTCCAGCATGGCGAACTGCGGCATTTCCAACGTGTCCATCGTCGTGCGCAAGAACTACCACTCTCTGATGGACCATCTGGGCACCGGCCGCGAGTGGGATATGGCCCGCCGCCACGGCGGCCTGAACATCGTGCCTCCCTTTGCAGAAAAGGGTGTGCGCATCTATTCCGGCCGTGTTGAGGCTCTGGGTTCCATCCTGAACTTCCTGGAGAACCAGAAGGAGCGCTATGTCGTCATGAGCGATGCCAACATCGCCATCAACTACGACTTCAACGCTCTGCTGGCCGCTCATCAGGCCAGCGGTGCCGATGTGACCATCGCATACCAGAAGACCGAGATCCCCGAAGGCCGCAAGAACGACAACTACACCCTGACCGTTGATGCCGACGGCCGCGTGACCGAGCTGCTGTTCAACGATTACCGCTCCGGCATCCAGAATCTGGACCTGAACATCTACGTTCTGGAGCGCGAGACCCTGATCAAGCTGGTCAAGGACGCCACCGCCCGCGGCCTGATCTACTTTGAGCGCGACATCCTGGCACACAACGTCAACATCCTGAACATCCGCGCTGTGGAGTACACCGGCTATGTGGCCCACATTTGCGATATGAAGAGCTACTTCGACGAGAACCTGAAGCTCATCGACGAGAAGAACCTGAACGCTCTGTTCCCCAAGGAGAGCCCCATCTACACCAAGATCCGCGATGACAACCCCGTCCGCTACGTCAACGGTTCCTGCGTGGAGAACTCTCTGCTGGCCGACGGCTGTGTCATCGAGGGCACGGTCGAGAACTGTGTGCTCTTCCGCGGCGTCAAGGTCAAGAAGGGTGCGGTCGTCAAGAACTGCGTCCTGATGCAGGACACCATTGTGGAAGCCGATGCGCAGCTGGAGTGCGTTGTCACCGACAAGAACGTCCGCGTGACCGCTGGCAAGAAGCTGTCCGGCACCGAGAGCTTCCCTGTTTACGTGCAGAAGAACCACATGGTCTGATGCGCTTCCTTTGATTTTTTCACAGGGGCGGCTCCCTCCCCGGTAGCCCCTCTCGGAAAGAGGGGCGGGGGCAGTTTTGCCCCCGCCCACTCTTTGTTTCAACCGCTTTTCTGAAAGGAGCGATCTTATGAAAATCCTCTATGCTGCTTCGGAAGCAACTCCCTTTGCGAAATCCGGCGGTCTGGCCGATGTTGCAGGCTCTCTGCCCAAGGCTCTGGTCAAGGACGGCGTGGACGCCCGCGTTATCATGCCGCTGTACGGTGACCTGAAGATGCGTGACCGGCTGGAATACGTCACCAACTACTCGGTGCCGGTGGGCTGGCGCAGCCAGTACTGCGGCCTGTTCAAGGCCGAAGTGAACGGCGTGACCTACTACTTCCTGGACAACGAGTATTACTTCCGCCGCCGCGGTCTGTACGGCTTCTACGATGACGGCGAGCGCTTCGCCTTCTTCTCCCGCGCCGTGCTGGAGACCCTGTTCTACATCGACTTCACCCCGGACATCATCAACTGCAACGACTGGCAGACCGCGCTGGTGCCCGTTTACCTGAATCTGTACTACCGTCATCTGGACAAGTTCAACCGGATCAAGACCATCTTCACCATCCACAACATCGCCTATCAGGGCAAGTATGGCACCGACATTCTGGAGGACACCTGCGGCATCGGCCGCCGCGACCAGCACATCGTCGAGTACGATGGCTGCGCCAACTTCATGAAGGGTGCCTTCGAGACGGCTGACAAGATCACCACCGTCAGCCCCACCTATGCGCAGGAGATCCTGGACCCCTGGTTCAGCTACGGTCTGGATGCCCTGCTGCGCGAAAAGCAGTATAAGCTGTGCGGCATCCTGAACGGCATCGACATGGAGGCGAATGATCCCGCCACCGACCCGAAGATCCCCTTCAACTACGACATCACCAACTTTGAAGAGGGCAAGGCAAAGTGCAAGGAAGCATTGCAGGACAAGTTCGGCCTGCACAAGGACGGCAGCCCTGTCTTCGCCATGGTCAGCCGCATGGTCGGCATGAAGGGCTTCGACCTGGTGCAGAGCATCGCCGACGGTCTGGTGGACCGCGGCATCGAGCTGGTCATCCTGGGCAGCGGCGAGAGCCAGTATGAGAACTTCTTCTCCGAGCTGTGCGCCCGCCACCCCGGCCGCGTCGGCACCTACATCGGCTTCGAGCCGGCACTGTCGCAGGAGATCTACGCCGGTGCAGACGTCTTCATCATGCCGTCCAAGAGCGAGCCCTGCGGTCTGGCCCAGATGGTCGCCTGCCGTTACGGCACACCTCCCATCGTCCGCGAGACCGGCGGCCTGCGCGACTCCATCCACGACTGCACCCTCGGCGAGGGCAACGGCTTCACCTTTGCGGGCTACAGCGCCCACGAGCTGTATGACGCCTGCTGCCGTGCACAGGACCGCTACTACAACAAGGAAGACTGGCACAACCTCGTCAAGCACGACATGGAATGCGACTTCAGCTGGGACCTCTCGGCCAAGAGCTACGAGGGTCTGTACAACGAGACCGCAAACCTCTGGTAAATTCGACCAATTCCATACACTCCAGCCCTGCCGGGCCTCTGTACTGCACAGGGGCCCGGCGGGTCTTTTTGCTGTCAAGGGGCAGACTGAACAAAGACGCCGCCAATTTTTTGTGGAGGATGCAATGAACGGCGGACAAAAATCCACCGGGGGAGGACAGTTGTGAAGTAAGTGTAAACGAACTATGAAGCTTTCACAGAATTTGGTGGAGAATTGATTGAAAAAACCGACGGTTTGAATTATACTATCCCTATGAGGGTCTTGCATGGAAAAGATCCTTTGCGAAAGAGCCGCCGCGTGGGGTGCCTGCGGCGGGCAGACCAGAAGGAGGAACGCCGTTGAAGGGCTTATACAAAGCACTGGAGGATATCGTGTGGCTGACGCAGCTGGGCTTGTCCATGCTGCTGCCGCTGCTGCTCTGTCTGGGCGGCTGCTGGTGGGCAGTGAACCGCTGGGGCTGGCCGGAGTGGGTGTATCTTCCGGGCGTTTTTCTGGGGCTGGCCGCAGGGGCACAAAATTTCTGGGTCTTTGCCAGGGAGCGGATGGAACGCACCAAAAAGGAGAAGACTTCTCGTGTCGGCTTCAATTCGCATCAATGAACGTTGGAGGGTTTGCTATGAAATTGCAGCCGGAGTCCAAAAAGGAACTGCTGCGCATCGCCTGCGGCACCGCCATCTGTACGGCGGCCATGTGGGTGCTCTTTGCAGCGCTGCACCTTGTGGGCTGGGTCCGGTTCGACTACACGGTCGTGCTGGGCGGTCTGGTGGGTGCAGCCGTCGCCATCGCAAACTTTGCGGGCATCTGCTTCGTGGTGCAGAAGATCATCGACGAGCAGGATGAGAAGCGCCGCAAAGCCAAACTACAGCTTTCCCACAACAGCCGGATGCTGCTGCAGGCCGTCTGGGTCATCGTGGCCATCGCCGCGCCCTGCTTCCAGCCGTTTGCCAGTGTCCTGCCGCTGTTTTTCCCGCGGATCACCATTTATTACCTGCAAATAACGGGCAAGTACAAGCCCCTTGCGCAGGCAGCCCCCGCACAGGACGTCTCGGTGGAAGACGAACCGGTGCAGGCCGCCGCGCAGGCCGAAGCTCCCGGCGAAAAAGGGGGTGAAACCTAACAAATGGAACTGAACGGCGCAAAGATCCTGTATACCATCCATACGGATATCCCCATTCTGGGCGATTTCAAGATCACCCAGACCCTTGTGAGTACCTGGATCGTGATGGCGCTGCTGACGGCGCTGGCCTTCTGGCTGGGGCATGACCTGAAACTGGAAAATGTCTCCAAGCGGCAGGCCGCCGCCGAGTTCATCGTGGAACGGCTCGATCAGTTCGTGCACGAAAACATGGGCACACACTTTGACCGGTATATCCCGCTGGTCGGCGCGATCTTCGCGCTGAGCATCGGGTGCAACCTGATCAGCGTGGTGGGCCTGTGGAGCCCCACGGCCGACCTCAACACCGAGGCTGCGTGGGCCATCGTCGTCTTCGTCCTCATCATGTACTACAAGATCACGACGAACGGCATCCTCTCGTATCTGAAGGGCCTGCTCGACCCCATCTTCATCATGGCACCCATCAACGTCCTGTCGGAGCTTTCGACCCCCGTCAGCATGGCGTTCCGTCACTTTGGCAACATCCTGTCCGGCACAGTCATCTCCACCCTGCTGTACTGGGCGCTGGCAAGCCTGAGCCATGTCGTATTCGGCTGGCTGCCCGGCTTCCTGAGCCAGCTCCAGCTGTTCCAGATCGGTATCCCGGCCTTTACGGGCCTGTATTTCGACTGGTTCGGCGGCTGCATCCAGGCATTCATCTTCTGTACCCTGACCACCATTTTCATCAAACGTGCTGCCGGTGAAGACTGAGCCGGCATCCCCCAAAAACATTTTTTCAGGAGGACACTATTATGACTGACTTTCAACTTCTGGCTCGTGGTATCGCTCTGGCAGGCTGCGGCATCGGCGCAGGCCTGGCACTGATCGCAGGTATCGGCCCTGGTATCGGCGAAGGCAACGCCGCCGCTGCGGCTTGTGAGGCCGTTGGCCGCCAGCCCGAATGCAAGAGCGACGTCACCAGCACCCTGATCCTGGGCGTTGCACTGTCTGAGACGACCGGTATCTACGGCTTCGTCACCGGCCTGCTGCTGATCTTCCTCGCACCCGGCATGTTCATGAACTATCTGGGCTGAGCACTCCCCGAACAATAAGAAACGAAAGGGGAGACGCTTATGCAACTTTATCAGGCATTGATCACGCTGGATGGCTGGACCTTTCTGGCCCAGATCTGCAACCTGATGATCCAGCTGGTGATCTTCAAAAAGCTGCTGCTGAACCCGGTCAAAAAGGTCATCGCCGAGCGCAAGGCCAAGGCCGACAGCCAGATCGCGGACGCCCAGAAGCTCCGCACCGAGGCCGAGGCCATGAAGGCGGAGTATGAGCAGAATTTGCAGAATGCCCGCAACGAGGCCAACCAGATCGTGGCGTCGGCGCAGAAGACCGCCGCAGCCCGCAGCGAAGAGCTGCTGGGTGAGGCCCGCGCCCAGGCTGCTGCCCTGAAGCAGAAGGCTGAGGCCGACATTGCGCAGGAGCGCAAGAAGGCCGTCAACGAGGCCAAGGACGAGATCGGCGGCATGGCGATGGAGATCGCCTCCAAGGTGGTCGAGCGCGAGATCAAGGAAGCCGACCACAAGGACCTGATCGACGAATTTATCAAAAATGTGGGTGAAGCATCATGACCGAGATCGCAAGGATGTACGGCGGAAGTCTGTACGACCTGGCCGCGGAGGAAGGGCTTGAGACCCGCATCCTGGAAGAGCTGGACGCGGTGGCGGACATCCTGAAACAGGACCCGGAGTACCTCCACCTGCTCAGCATCCCCAGCATCCCCAAAAAGGAGCGCTGCGCCCTGCTGGACGAGGCGTTCCGGGGCAAAGTCCACCTCTATGTGCTGAACTTTGTGAAGATCCTCTGCGAAAAGGGCACCCTGCGGGAGCTGCCCGGCTGCGCACGGGCCTTCCGCGTGAAATACAATCAGGCGCATGGCATCCTCGAAGCAACTGCGGTCACGGCCGTGCCCATGTCGGCAGACCAGACCGCCCGCCTGCACGAGAAGCTGGAGGCTGTCACCGGCAAAACGATCGACCTCAGGACCAAAGTGGATGCAGCCGTTCTGGGCGGCATCCGGCTGGACATCGAGGGCACCGAGCTGGACGGCACGGTCAAAAACCGGCTGGCCAGCCTGCGCCGCAGCATTGCAGGCATTACCGTTTAATCCGCCCCAAGATTTTGAACAAAAGAATTGAGTGGTGAACACAAGACAATGCAACTGAAACCTGAAGAAATCTCCAAGATCATCCGGGCGCAGATCAAGCACTATGAGAACGTGATCGAGCAGAGCGAAGTCGGCACGGTCATCATGGTGGGCGACGGCATCGCCCGCGCCAGCGGTCTGGAAAAGTGCATGGCAGGCGAGCTGCTTCAGTTTGACAACGGCGAATACGGCATGGCCCAGAACCTGGAGGAGAACACCGTCTCCATCGTTCTGCTGGGCTCCGACGTCGGCATCAAGGAAGGCAGCACCGTCAAGCGCACCGGCAAGGTCGTTTCCGTGCCGGTGGGCGACGCACTGATCGGCCGTGTCGTCAACGCACTGGGCCAGCCCATCGACGGTGCAGGCCCCATCGAGACCACCGAGTTCCGCGCCATCGAGAGCAAGGCCCCCGGCATCATCGACCGCCAGCCCGTCAAGGAGCCGCTCCAGACTGGCATCAAGGCCATCGACTCGATGATCCCCATCGGCCGCGGCCAGCGTGAGCTGATCATCGGCGACCGCCAGACCGGCAAGACCACCATCGCAGCCGATACCATCATCAACCAGAAGGGCAAGGACGTCCTGTGCATCTATGTCGCCATCGGCCAGAAGCGCTCGACCGTTGCCAACCTCGTGCAGAGCCTGACCGAAGCCGGTGCCATGGGCTACACCATCGTGGTGTCCGCCACGGCGTCCGAGCTGTCGCCGCTGCAGTATATCGCCCCCTATTCCGGCTGTGCCATGGGCGAATACTTCATGCACAAGGGCAAGCATGTCCTCATCATTTACGACGACCTGTCCAAGCACGCCGTCGCTTACCGCGCCCTGTCGCTGCTGATCCGCCGTCCGCCGGGACGTGAAGCTTACCCCGGCGATGTTTTCTATCTGCATTCCCGTCTGCTGGAACGCGCGGCCAAGCTCTCCAATGAGCTGGGCGGCGGCAGCCTGACGGCTTTGCCCATCATCGAGACGCAGGCGGGTGACGTTTCCGCCTACATTCCGACGAACGTCATCTCCATCACCGACGGCCAGATCTTCCTGGAGACCGAGCTGTTCCACTCCGGCGTCATGCCGGCCGTCAACCCCGGCATCTCGGTGTCGCGCGTCGGCGGCAACGCACAGATCAAGGCCATGAAGAAGGTCGCGGGCACCCTGAAGCTGATCTACTCCCAGTACCGCGAGCTGCAGTCCTTTGCACAGTTCGGCTCCGATCTGGACGCCGACACCAAGGCCCGCCTGGCACAGGGCGAGCGCATCGTGGAGGTGCTGAAGCAGAACCGTTCGGCTCCCGTGGCAGTGGAAAAGCAGGTGGCCATTCTGTATGCCACCATCCACGACTACCTCGTCAAGGTCAAGGTGCCGGACGTGGCGGAATACGAAAAGGGCCTGTACGAATATCTCGACAACAGTGCCGACGGTGCCAAGGTCATGGAGACCATCCGCACCACCGGCAATCTGGACAAGGATACCGAGGAAGCACTCAAGGGCGTTCTGTCCACCTACACCGAGAGCTTCGTCAAGGCGCACTGAGGGAAGGAGGCGTAACGCATGGCAGGTTCCATGAAGGACATCAAGCTGCGCATCAAAAGCGTAGAAAGTACCATGCAGATCACCAAGGCCATGGAGCTGGTGGCTTCCTCCAAAATGCGCCGTGCCAAGGAGCGTGTCGAACACAGCCGCCCCTATTTTGAGACCCTGCACGAAACACTGACCGGCATTGCGGCAGCGGACCCCCGCGCCCGCAGCCCGTATCTGCGCCGGGACGAGATCCGGCGGACGCTGCTCATCGTCATCGCGGGCGACCGCGGCCTGGCGGGCGGCTACAACAGCAACGTGCTGAAACAGGCCGAGGCCCAGCAGGGCCCCGTGACCGTGCTGCCCATCGGCAAGCGGTCGGCGGAGTATTTCGCCCACCACGAGGCCGACCTGTTCACCGACGAGGTGCTGCTGGCGGCGGAGATCTCGGTGGGCGAGTGCTTCTCGCTCTCCCGCAAGATCACCGAGGGCTTTCTGAAGGGCGATTACGACGCCGTGAAGATCTGTTACACCCGGTTCGACTCCATGATGACCCAGACGGCCGCCACAATGGAGGTGCTGCCCCTGAGCATCGAGCCGACCGAGGAGCAGAAGGCAGCGGCCCGCCGCAGCCAGATCCTGTACAAGCCCAGCAGCGAGGAAGTGTTCCGTGCCATCATCCCCGAATACGTCGCGGGCATCGTCTACGGTGCCGTGTGCGAGAGCGTGGCCAGCGAGCTGGCCGCCCGCCGCACCGCCATGGACGCCGCGACCAAGAATGCGGGCGAAATGATCGACCATCTGAATCTGTATTACAACCGCGCCCGTCAGGCTGCCATCACGCAGGAGATCACCGAGATCGTGGCCGGCGCGGAGATTTGAAAGTAAGGAGTTGTAGCCTATGTCCGAAAAACACATCGGCAAGGTGATCCAGGTCATCGGCCCGGTGCTGGACATCCAGTTCAAGGATGGCGAGCTGCCGGAGCTGCTCAACGCCATTGAGATCGACAACCACGGCGAGAAGCTCATCGTCGAGGTGGCCCAGCTCACCGGCGACAATGTGGCGCGCTGCATCGCCATGAGCAGCACCGATGGTCTGGTGCGCGGCACCGACGCCGTGGATACCGGCGAGTCCATCAAGGTGCCGGTGGGCGACCAGTGCCTGGGCCGCGTGTTCAACCTGCTGGGCGAGCCGGTGGACAACAAGCCCGCCCCGGAGGCCGAGGCCTACTGGCCCATCCACCGCCCGGCTCCCAGCTATGAGGAGCAGCAGTCCACCACCGAGATCCTGGAGACCGGCATCAAGGTCGTTGACCTGATCTGCCCCTACGCCAAGGGCGGCAAGATCGGCCTGTTCGGCGGTGCCGGTGTCGGCAAGACCGTTCTGATCCAAGAGCTGATCTATAACATCGCCACCGAGCACAACGGCTACTCGGTCTTCACCGGCGTCGGCGAGCGCACCCGTGAGGGCAACGACCTCTACGGCGAAATGACCGAGAGCGGCGTCATCAACAAGACGGCGCTGGTCTACGGCCAGATGAACGAGCCTCCCGGAGCCCGTATGCGTGTGGCACTGTCCGGCCTGACCATGGCGGAGTATTTCCGCGATGTCAAGAATCAGGACGTGCTGCTCTTCATCGACAACATCTTCCGCTTCACCCAGGCTGGTTCTGAGGTGTCGGCTCTGCTGGGCCGTATGCCCTCCGCCGTCGGTTACCAGCCCACGCTGGCCACTGAGATGGGTGCTTTGCAGGAGCGCATCACCTCCACCCGCAAGGGCTCCATCACCTCCGTTCAGGCCGTCTACGTTCCTGCCGACGACCTGACCGACCCGGCCCCTGCCACTACCTTCACCCATCTGGATGCCACCACCGTCCTGAGCCGTGACATCGCATCCCAGGGCATCTACCCGGCTGTGGACCCGTTGGATTCCACCAGCCGCATCCTGAGCCCCGAAGTCGTGGGTCAGGAGCACTACGAGATCGCCCGCGCCGTCCAGAAGGTGCTGCAGCGCTACAAGGAGCTGCAGGACATCATCGCCATCATGGGCATGGACGAGCTGAGCGAGGAAGACAAGCGGACCGTCAGCCGCGCCCGCAAGGTGCAGCGCTTCCTGTCCCAGAGCTTCCATGTGGCCGAACAGTTCACCGGTATGCCCGGCCAGTATGTGCCGCTCAAGGAGACGCTGCGCGGCTTTAAGATGATCCTGAACGGCGAGTGCGATGACCTGCCGGAGAGCGCATTCCTGTTCGCCGGCACCATCGACGATGTGTTCGCCAAGGCGAAGAAAGGGTAAACCATGACGACCTTTCATCTGACGGTGGTCACGCCGGACGGCTGTGCCTTTGACGGGCAGGCCGAGCGGGTGGTCTGCCGCGCCATCGACGGTGACCTTGCCATTCTGGCCAAGCACGGCGACTACTGCACCGCGCTGGGCATGGGCGAGGCCCACATCGTGGACGCGGAGGGCCAGCGCCGCCGTGCTGCCTGCATGGGCGGGATGCTCACCGTGCTGGACGGAACTGTCCGGCTGGTCGCCACCACCTGGGAGTGGGCCGAGGAGATCGACCAGGCCCGCGCCGAGGCCTCCAAAAAGCGCGCCGAAGAGCTTCTGGCACAGAAGAACCTGGACAAGCGCGACTATGAGCTGGCCCAGGCCCGCCTGAAGCGCGCTCTCGTCCGCACCTCCATCCACCCGTAACAGCAAACAGCACCCCATCCGCAGCGCCTGCTGCCGGTGGGGTGCTTTTGTGCGGTGCGATTTACTTTGTGGCAAAAACGATACCGATGGTGCCGGGGCCGGAGTAGCCGCCGATGGTGGTACCGATGTCCGTCTCGATGATCTGCTCGAACTTGCCGTACTGTGCAAGCCCGGCCTTGACGGCCTCCAAACAGCCGGGTTTGGGCTGGCAGGAGGAGAGGAAGACGACACTGGTATCGATGTCGTCTCGGTCAGCCAGCTTCTCGGTGATGTATTTGCCCACGCAGATGGGAAGCTGACCGCGGTACTTCTTGACCACCTTCAGCTCGCCGTCGATGACGGCCAGACTGGGCTTGATGCCCAGAATGTTGGCCCCGAAGGCCAGCACGCCGGAGCAGCGGCCACTCTTGGCCATGTAGTCCAACTGGTTGAGCACGAAGCTGAGATCGACCTTCTTGGCAAGGGCTTGCAGCCGCATACAGATGTTCCGGGGCGGCAGGCCGTCCGCCGCGAGCTTGGCTGCCCGCAGGACGAGATAGCCCTGCCCGGTGCAGATGTTCTCGCTATCCACGACCGAGACGTTCCCGAACTCCTGCGCGGCGAGTTTTGCGTTCTGGCAGCAGGACGAGAACTTGGACCCGACACAGATGTGGATGACGGCATCGTAGTCTTTAGCAAAGGGCGTAAAGAAATCCGTGTACTCCACGAGGTTCGGGGCAGCGGATTTCGGCATCTTGCCGCCGTTCTGCACATGGGTGAATACATCGGCGGGGCGGACGGTAACGCCGTCCAGCAGGCTTTCCTCGCCCATCAGGATGTGCATGGGGATGAGCGAGATATTCCACTGCCGCAGCAGCGTTTCGGACAGGTCACAGGTGCTGTCCGCAGTAATCTTGATCTTCATGTTCGATACTCCTCTTCTGTTCGCCGGGCCGGGCCGCAGCGCGTTGGTTTCTTCAAAATCCTGAATTATCATAGCACAAAAGCTTAAAGTTTGTTAGGCAATCACAAAAATGAAATGTGAATCTTTTGTGAATCGCTGATTCTGGCGGAAAAAGGCTGGCATTTGTGTACAGTTGTCACAAAATAAACCGGTTTTTTATGGTTCTTTCCGAAAATTCGCTCGGAACTGTTTATTTTGTCCGCCAAAAATTATATAATAAGTAGTACCACACGATGGATCAAAATGAGATCGGTCTGCGCTGCGGCCGTTTTATGTTTATTTGGAGGTTGCCTTATTATGTTTGTTACCGACTATACCAAGCATCTGCTTGATAATGTGAAGAAGATCCACTTCATTGGCTGCGGCGGCAGCGGCATGTATCCGCTGATCCAGATCCTCAACGCCAAGGGCTATGTGATCTCCGGCAGCGATGTGCTGGACGGAAGCATCATCCAGTACGAGCGGGAGATGGGCGTCAAGGTCTCGCTGGGCCACAGCGCCGACAACGTCATTGGCACCGACCTCGTGGTCTACTCGGCTGCCATCTCGAAGGACAATGTGGAGCTGAATGCGGCGGTTTCCTACGGCATCCCCACCGTGGAGCGCAGCGTCCTGCTGGGCTACGTCAGCCGCCTGTATAAGGACAGCATCTGCGTTTCCGGCACCCACGGCAAGACGACCACCACGTCCATGATCACCACGGCGCTGGAGCTGGCAGGCCGCGACCCCTCTGCCGTTATCGGCGGCAAGCTGCCCCTCATCGGCGGCTACGGCAAGGCCGGCAAGGGCGACGACATCGTCATCGAGGCCTGCGAATATTCCGAGACCTTCCTCAAGCTGACCCCGTATCTGTCGGTCGTGCTGAACATCGACAACGACCATCTGGACTACTACGGCAGCATGGGCGAGCTGAAGTTCGCGTTCAAGCGCTTCGCCCTGATGACCCAGTTCATGATCTTCGCCAACGCCGACGATAAGAACACCATGGATGTCATGTACACCCTGGACCGCCGCGTCCGCACCTTTGGCATCGACAACGACGGTGACTACCGTGCCATCAATGTGCAGGAGTACAAGCCCGGCTTCTTTGAGTTCGACCTCCAGGAGTGGGGCAAGGTCACCGGCCACATCCGTCTGGCGGTGCCCGGCCGTCACAACGTGTACAATGCGCTGGCCATGTGCGCCGTCTGCCGCTTTGTGGGCCTGACCGTAGAGCAGTGCGCCGATGCAGCCCTGAACTTCAAGGGCGCAGGCCGCCGCTTTGAGCTGTACGGTGAGTGCAACGGTGCAGTGGTCGTGGACGACTACGCACACCACCCCACCGAGATCCGTGCGACCCTGACCACGGCCCGCGAGATGGGCTACAAGCGCCTCATCGCTGTCCACCAGCCGTTTACATACAGCCGGACCAAGATGCTGTTCAACGACTTCGTGGATGTCTTCAAGATCCCCGACATCACAGTGCTGACCCCCATCATGGGCAGCCGTGAGCCGAACGACCCCTCCATCACCAGCGCCAAGCTGGCCGCCCAGATCCCGAACGCAGTCCTGGTGGACAGCCTGGAAGCTGCGGCGCAGTGGGTCAAGGACAATGCCCGCGAAGGGGACCTCGTCATCACCCTCGGCTGCGGCGATATCTATAAGGCCAGCAAGATGATGGTGGCAAAGGACTGAAACCGCCGCATCCGGTGACCAATAAAACCAAAGCTCCCTGCCGGGCACAAAATGTGCGGCAGGGAGCTTTTTTGTGGGATGCGAACCGCCTGTTCACCCGTTCCGCCGCTTCAGGATCTCGTCCAGAATGGCGTCGGCGACGTCCGATTTGCTCATGAGGGGCAGTTCGCGGGCACCGTCCGGGGTGATGAAGGTGACGACGTTGGTGTCCACGCCGAAACCGGCACCAGCCACCTTCAGGTTGTTGGCGACCACCATGTCGAGGTTCTTCCGGGTCAGCTTGGCCGAGGAGTTTTCCAGCATGTCGCGGGTCTCCATCGAGAAGCCGCAGAGGAACTGCCGGGTCTTCCGGGGGCCGATGGTGCCGAGGATGTCGGCGGTGCGCTCCACCGGGATGGACAGGTCGCCGTCCTTTTTCTTGATCTTGTCGTTGGCGACGGTGGCGGGGCGGTAGTCGGCCACGGCAGCGGCCATGACGAGGATGTCCATCGCGTCAAAGCGGCTGGTCACGGCGTCGTACATGTCCTGTGCGGTGGTGATGGGCACATCCTCGGTGAACCGGACCGGCGGCAGGGCCGTGGGGCCGTGGATGAGGGTGACGTCTGCGCCCCGTATCGCGGCGGCGCGGGCCACGGCGTAGCCCATCTTGCCGGTGGAGTGGTTGGTCAGGTAGCGCACAGGGTCTAGCGGCTCCTGGGTGGGGCCGGCGGTCACGGCGATGCGCAGCCCAGCCAGGTCCTTCGGGCGGGCAATGGCGTGGAGGATGTACTCAATGAGGACATCTTCCTTCGGCAGGCGGCCGCTGCCCACATCTTTGCAGGCCAGCACACCGCTCTCGGACGGGATGACGGTGAAGCCGTAGCGCTCCAGCGTGGCGATGTTGTCCTGGGTGATGGGGTTTTCCAGCATCCCGGTGTTCATGGCAGGGGAGACCAGCTTCGGGCATTTGGCCGCGAGGACGGTCGTGGTCAGCATGTCGTCGGCAATGCCGTGGGCCATTTTGGCGATGACATTGGCCGTGGCCGGTGCAACGAGGATGACATCGGCCTTTTTGGCCAGCGCGATATGAGTGACCTCGAACTTGAAATCCCGGTCGAAGGTGTCCACCATGCACTTGTGGCCGGTGAGCGTTTCGAACGTGATGGGGGTGATGAACTGGGTGGCGTTCCGGGTCATGATGACCTCGACGTCGGCCCCCAGCTTGCGCAGTGCGCTGGCGACATTCGCCATTTTATAGGCGGCAATGCCGCCGGTGACGCCCAAAAGGACGCATTTTCCGTTCAGATCCATCCAAAAACCTCCCAAATCTCTGGTTTGCTCTCCTTAGTATAATGCAAAATTGCCGCCAGCACAATAAAATCTTTTTGCAGCACTTGTAACGGAAGGCAAAATGCGGTAAAATAACCCTTGACTTAGAGTGAAAGGAACCTCTCAGTCAATGCGAAGCAGACGGAGAGGTTGTACGTATCTTCAGAAAGGTTTCCCAAATATGATCTTAGCCATTGATATAGGCAACACCACCGTCGCCCTGGGGGGCATCAAGGACGGACGTGTATGCTTTGTGGCCCACATGGATACGGTGCGCACCCGCACGGCGGCGGAGTACCGCGCCGAGATGGAAAAGGTGTTTTCGCACCGCCGCCACCCGGAGCGCCCCATGCGCTTTGAGGGTGCGGTGCTGACCAGCGTTGTGCCCCAGATCACGGGGGCGCTGGCCGAGTGCGCCCGCCATTACACCGGCAAAAAGCCGGTCATCGTATCGCCGGACATCCGCACCGGCCTGACCATGGGCGTGCCCGACCCCCATACCGTGGGCAAGGACCGTCTGGTCGATGCTGCCTATGCGGCGGCAAAGTTCCCGCTGCCGGTCATCACGGTGGACCTGGGCACGGCCACCACCTTCAATGTGGTGGATGAGGACCGGGTGTTCCGGGGCGGCGTCATCTGCCCCGGCCTGTCCACCGGACTGCGGGCTCTGGGGGAGCGCTGTGCCCAGCTTCCGCAGGTGCGTCTCGGCTCCCCGAAGAGCGCCATCGGTGTGAACACCGAGAGCTGTATGCTGTCCGGCTCGGTGCTGGGCACGGCGGTGCTGCTGGACGGCATCACCCAGCGCATCGAAGAAGAACTGGGCCGCCCGGCAACGCTGGTCGTGACCGGCGGTCTGGCCAAATACGTCACCCCGCTCTGCCGCCATCCGCTGACCTACGACCCCGAACTGCTGATGAAGGGTCTGGCGCTGCTGTACCAGATGAATGCGCCGCAGCACCACGCAGGCGGCGGCAAAAAGCGGAACCAGAACTTCCGCCGCGCCCGCCGACCCCACCCGCAGCGCCGGGAGCGCCGCGAGGATGAGGCCAAAGCAGGCTGACGACAGACAGGATGGAGAAGAGAATGAAATTAGGGATTCTGGGCACGGGCATGATCGTGCGGGAATTTTTGCCGTGGCTGACCGGGGCGGACTCGCCTTTTACGGTGCAGTGCATCTGCAGCACCCAGCGCAGCGCAGAGGCGGCGGGGGAGCTGTGCGAACAGTACGGCATCCCCCAGCATACCACCAACTATTTTGAGTTGTTACAGGACGTGGACGTGGTCTATCTGGCCGTGCCGAACAACCAGCACGCCCGCTATGCCAAGGTGGCCATCGAGGCGGGGAAGCACGTCATCGTGGAAAAGCCAATGGCCATCAATGCCTTGCAGGCAGAGGAGCTGGCGAATCTGGCCCGCCGCAGGAAAGTCTTCCTGTTCGAGGCCATGACCACCCAGTATCTGGAAAATTACAACAAGATCCGCGAGCTGCTGCCCCGCGTGGGCAAGGTGAAGCTGGTGCAGTGCAACTTCAGCCAGTATTCCAGCCGGTACGATGCCTTCTGCGCCGGGGAGACGCCGGTCTCCTTTGACCCGGCCCGTGCGGGCGGCGCACTGATGGACCTGAACGTCTACAACATCAGCTACATCGTGGGCCTGTTCGGCGAGCCGAATCAGGTGCACTACACCGCCAACATCGAGCGCGGCATCGACACCAGCGGCATCCTGACCATGGAATACAACAGCTTCCGCGCGGTGAGCATCGCCGCCAAGGACTGCGGCGCACCGGCCCGGTATATCATCCAGGGCACGAAGGGCTATATTTTGCAGAAATCCACCGCCAACTGGTGCGGCGGTGTGACCTTCCACCCCAATGAGGGCAAGGAAGAGCACTACAACCTCAACGGCGGCCGCCCCCGGCAGGCGGCCGAGTTCCATGCGTTCGCCCGCGCCATCGAGGGCGGGGACCAGGAGCTTTGCAGCCGGATGCTGGATACCTCTGTGGCCGTCAGCAAGGTGCTGACCGTGGCCCGGCGGTCAGCAGGACTCAAGTTCTGACCACGGACAATGCCCTGACAAGCGTGTCTGAAGTCCGTATCAACAAAATTTATCCCGCATAGAGCGGGCAGGTTTGCGCCGTATCCGACGTAAGGGCGGAACGGCAGCAGGAGGAAAACAGAATGAAAAACAACGATCTTCGTACTCTCACCCGGCTGGCACTGCTGGTCGCCATCGAGCTGGTCATGAAGGCCATCGGCCTGGGCAGTGTGCCCATGGGCCCGCTTTACATGAGCTTTTTGACCCTTCCCATCGCCGTGGGTGCCATCACCATGGGCCCCGCTGCGGGTGCCATCCTGGGCGGCGTGTTCGGCGCGGTGAGCTTCTATGACGCCATCACCGGCGCTTCGGCCATGACCGGGGCCCTGTTCCAGGTCAGCCCGGTCAACACCTTCATCCTCTGCGTGGGGATGCGTGTGCTGATGGGCCTGTGCGTCGGCCTCATCTTCAACGGCCTGAAGAAGCTGGACAAGCCCGGCACCTGGAGCTACATCCTCAGCGCCATGTGCGCCCCGGCCCTGAACACCCTGTTCTTCATGGGCTACATCGTGCTGGCCTTCTACGGCTGCGACTATGTCCAGAACCTCGTGTCCGTCAAGGGCGCGGCCAACCCGTTCATGTTCGTCGTCCTGCTGGTCGGTGTGCAGGGCGTGGCCGAGTTCCTGGTGTCCGGCATCCTGGGCGGCATCGTCGCCCGTGCTGTGCGCAAGTTTTTGAAGTAAGCGACGCGCCACACGTCAGGGCAGCGCGTCCGGCCCGATCATAAAATAACAAAAGCCAGAACTGGTCTGCCAAACGGCAGCGCAGTTCTGGCTTTTTTGCAGCTTCATGCAGCACCCGGAACCGGGTACAGACGGCGGATCACGCCTCTGCGATGGCCTCGACCTCGCACAGGACGCCCTTGGGCAGGTCCTTGACGGCGACACAGCTGCGGGCGGGCTTGGAGGTGAAGAACTTGGCGTAAACCTCGTTGAAGGCCGCAAAATCCGCGATGTCGGCCAGGAAGCAGGTGGTCTTGACCACCTTGTCAAAGCCGCTGCCGCCGGCTTCCAGAATGGCGCCGACGTTCTTGCAGCTCTGCTCCGCCTGTGCGGCGATGCCTTCGGGGATGGTGCCGTCGGCGGGGTTCACCGGGATCTGGCCGGAGGTGTAAACAAAACCGTTGGTGAGAAAGCCCTGCGAGTAGGGGCCGATGGCGCCGGGGGCCTTTTCTGTAGCGATCACTTTCATAGGATACTCCTTCTTTCTTCATCTGAGATGTGAAATGCGTTTGCTATGCTGAGTCTACACCCGGCGGGCGGGTGCTGTCAATCGTTCGGCACTTTTTTCGCCGTCCGGCTTTACATTCCGCGCAAAAGGCGGTATTCTTTATGTACCAACCACTGTTTCAGGAGGAGCCCCATGGATATCCGCCAGCTGCATTATTTTCTGGTCCTGTGCGAGGAGATGAACTACACCCGCGCGGCCCAGCGGCTGTTTTTGTCGCGGCAGGCGCTGCGGCAGAGCATCACCGCGCTGGAAGCCGAACTCTGCGGGCCGCTGTTCATCAGCGCCCATCACAAGCTCTCGCTCACCGAGCGGGGGCTGAGCCTGCAGCGCCATGCGGCCCCGGTGGTGGAGCAGTTCCAGCAGATGCAGGCGGCCCTCCATGCCGAGATCCAGTCCGCCCAGCCGGTGCGCATCGGCATCAGCGTCTCGCTGGTGCCGGACTATCTGCCCGGTCTGGAGACCCAGCTGGACAAGTTCCGCCAGCAGTACCCGCACATCGAGATGCGGTTCCGCCTGCTGGACAACGATGCCGTGGCCGACGGAGTAGAGCAGGGCGAGCTGGACGCGGGGCTGGTCATGGACCTGGGCTGCGCGGCGCAGGTGCTGGCCCGCACGACCCTGCGGGCAGACCCTGCCTGCCTGCTGGTGCCGCGCGGCCACCCCTTCTGGGAAAAGGAGCGGGTGCCGCTGGCAGCGCTGCGGGGGCAGCGGGTGCTGCTGCCCAGCCTGCGGCAGGACCTGTTTGCGCCCCTGTGGGACGCCTGCGCCAAGGCGGGTTTTGCGCCCGACGCCGAGATCGGCCCCAGCTTCTATCAGGCCTATTATCTGGTGCAGGAGCAGCTGTGTACCTGTCTGACCCGGTACGAGCCGGGGGCACGGCGGGAGCTGGACCGGGTGCGCGATGTGCTCATCGAGGATATGCCGCCGCTCTGCGTCTCGATGGTGCAGCGGCGGGACCACAACTCGGCCTATCTGGACCTGCTGCGCAGCTACCTGATGGAGGTGCTGGGCGGTACGGCATCGCTGCCGCCCCGGCGGGGCCGCCCGGCCAAGCCGTTCTACAGCCGCCCGGTGCTGTCCAGCACGGCGGTGGAAAAGCCTGCGCCCCACCCCGCGCCCGGAACCCAGCTGCCCTTTGCGGGCGGGAACAACTTCCGGGAGCTGGGCGGCTACCCGGCCGATGAGGGCAAACACGTCCGCTGGGGGCAGATCTACCGGGGCATCCCCACCGGTCTGCTGACGAGCGACGCCGACCGGAAGCTGCTGGATTCCCTTGGGCTGCGCCTCATCCTCGACCTGCGCAGCGCGCAGGAGGCCGAGAAGATGCCGGACTATGTGCCGGACGGTGCCCGGATGGTGCGCATCTGCGGGCTCTGCCTGGACGACGGCAAGGAAGTGGATTTTTCGCCGGAGGACCGCGAGCGCCTGCTGGAAGGCAAGCCGGACGAAGGCCGCCGGATGGCCGATGCCATGTACCGGCAGATGCTCTTCGGCAACAAGGCCTACAAGGAGCTGTTCCGTGCTCTGGAAGTGGGCGAGACGCCGGTGCTCTTCCACTGCTCCGGCGGCAAGGACCGCACCGGCGTGGCGGCTATGCTGATCCTGCTGGCGCTGGGCGCTTCGGACGAGACGATCCGTCAGGATTTCGTCCGGACGAACGAATGCCGCCGCCCGGAGCTGGAAAAGATCTGGGCCGAACATGCCGACGAGATCGCCGCCCGCCCGGAACAGAAGAAGTTTTATCAGGGCATCGCAGGGGTGCACCCCGAATCGGTGGACCTGGTGCTCTCCGCCATCCGGGAGAAATGCGGCAGCGCCGAGGCCTACCTCGAAGCCGAATACGGCCTGACCCCGGCCCGCCTGATGCGGCTGCGGCGGATGTATCTGGAGTAAATTTTCAAAATTGCGCCCGCTTCCCTTGACATTGCTTCAAATGTTTCGTAATATAAGAAGTAGTATGGAATCCATGACGCTGTGTGCAGGGGTATTCCGCAACCAAATTTCAATGGGGCTTCATCTGCCCGTTTTTATATGAAAACCTTGTAAATAAAAAAGAAGTGCAGAACGCGCACCCGAAGGGTCTTTCCGGTGGTGTGTTCCGGTCCGGCTTCTTTTGTGTTGAGAGCTTGATTTTGTCTTGTTGCCCACGCCTTGCCTGGCAGCGTCTCCAGTATTTCGTTGAATTTGAACTTTAACGTTAAGGAGAGTGAACACGATGCCCACGATCGCATTGGTTTTGATCGTGGCCGTGATCGCAGCTGCTGCCGGCATCGGCGGGGGTTATTTTATTGGTTACAACAACCGTAAAAAGACCGCCGAGGCCCAGATCGGCAGCGCCGAAGCCGAGGCGACCCGGCTGGTGAACGAAGCGATCAAGACCGCAGACCAAAAACGAAAAGAAGCTGTTCTGGAAGCAAAGGACGAGGCCTTCCGCCTGAAAGCGGAGGTGGATGCCCAGAAGGCGGAAGCCGACAAGGAGATCAAGCAGCGCCGCGCTGAGATCACCCGTCAGGAGAACCGCATCGACCAGAAGGAAACAGCTCTGGACCGCAAGACCGAAGCTCTGGAGAAAAAAGAAGAAGAGCTGAAGAAGAAGAACGAGGAAGTTGACGCCCATTTGGCGGAGGTGGACGCCATCCGCGCCAAGGAGATGGAGCGGCTGGAAACGCTGGCCGGTCTGAGCCAGGAAGACGCCCGCGAAGTGCTGCTGCACAAGGTGGACGAGGAACTGACCCACGAAAAGGCCGTCCGTGTGGCAGCCTACGAGACCGACCTGAAGGAGAACTGCGACAATCTGGCCCGCAACCTCATCGGGCAGGCCATTGCCCGCTGTGCAGCCGACCATTGCAGCGAGACCACCGTCAGCGTGGTGCCGCTGCCCAGCGATGAGATGAAGGGGCGCATCATCGGCCGCGAGGGCCGCAACATCCGTGCGCTGGAAACGGCCACCGGTGTGGACCTCATCATCGACGATACCCCGGAGGCCATCACCCTGTCCTCCTTCGACCAGACCCGCCGCGAAGTGGCCCGCATGACCCTGGAACGCCTGATCGGCGACGGCCGCATCCACCCCGCCCGCATCGAGGAAACGGTGGAGAAGTGCCGCCACGATCTGGAACTGCAGATGAAGCGCGAGGGCGAGAAGGCCGTGATGGAGCTTGGTATCCATGGCCTGCACCCCGACCTCATCAAGCTCATCGGCCGCCTGAAGTACCGCACCAGCTTCGGCCAGAACGCTCTGACCCACAGCATGGAGGTGGCCTGGCTGGCCGGCCTGCTGGCAGGCGAGATGGGCGTGAACGTCACGCTGGCCCGCCGTGCCGGTCTGCTGCATGATATCGGCAAGGCGCTCGACCACGAGATCGAGGGCAGCCATGTGCAGATCGGTGTGGACATCTGCCGCAAGTACAAGGAGAACACCCAGGTCATCCACGCCATCGAGGCCCACCACGGCGATGTGGAGCCGAAGACCCCGCTGGCCTTCATAATCCAGGCCTGCGACGCCATCAGCGCCGCCCGCCCCGGTGCCCGCCGTGAGAACGTGGAGAGCTATGTCAAGCGTCTGGAGAATCTGGAGGAGATCTCTTCCAGCTTCGAGGGCGTCGAGCAGGCCTTTGCTGTTCAGGCAGGCCGCGAAGTGCGCATCATGGTCAAGCCCGATGTCATCAGCGACGATCAGGTCATCCTGCTGGCCCGCCAGATCGCAAAGAAGATCGAGGACACGCTGGATTACCCCGGCCAGATCAAGGTCAACGTCATCCGCGAGAGCCGCGCCGTCGATTACGCAAAATAAGATCCTTTCCCGAAGCCCGCTGTATGGTTGCAGCGGGCTTCTTTTAGTTAGCTTGAGCGATTCAAAACCACCAGCTAGGCTGGTGGAGTAAAAATGCTTTAGCTATAAGCTTCGAGCGAAGCGAGATGACAAAGAAATTGTCATCTTAGAAGATGCACTTTATGGGCATAGCTCGTTAGAGCGGTAGGGCAAGTAATGCAGATGAAAGATGCTTGCTCGTGGCCCCTTGCAGGGGCTTTGCCAGTAAGGTGCCCTTCTAGGGCTTACTCAAGCCACCGGCTCAGCCGGTGGTTTTGACTGAGGAGAGGGGATACCGTGCCATTGCCATTGTACCATCGCTCAGGCCTGCACTGGCGGGGGAAGATACTCCGGCGGTCGATGCGCACGGCGGGAGTGAGCGGGCGGCCCTCTGCTTACGAGAACGTTCTGCGCGGTTTTTAGTCGATTTTTGAGCCGGACGGTCAAAATGCACAAAAGCAGGGCGGCAAGTTTGGCGGGTCAAGGAGCAAAATTTTAAAGCAATCTATTTGAAAATCGCTTGAAGTGTGGTATTATCTTTGTAAAATATGCCACAAAAACGGAGAGAACGCTCCGTGCGGCGGAAAGAGGGAAAAACCGATATGAAATACGCAAGCAACAACATCCGTAATATCTTGATTGCAGGCCATGCCGGCAGCGGCAAAACGACGCTGACTGAGGCATTGGTCTATTTTTCGGGCGCAGCGGAGCGTATGGGCCGGGTCGAAGACGGCACCACGATTTCGGACTTTGACCCTGAGGAAGCAAAGCGCAAGGCCAGCCTGTCGGCGTCGGTCGTCCCCGTGGAGTACGAGGGCATCAAGTACAACTTCATTGATGCACCGGGCCTGTTCGATTTTGAGGCCGGTGAGTATGAGGGCATCCGGGCTGCGGAGAGTGTGCTGGTGTGTGTCTCCGGCCGCAGCGGCGTGACCGTTGGTGCCGAGAAGGCCTTCCAACTGGCCCGCAAGAACGGCAAAGCCACCATGGTCTTTGTTTCCAAGTGCGACCTGGAAAACGCGAACTACTTCAAGATCCTGGAAGATATGAAGATCCGCTTCGGCTCCACGATCTGCCCCTGCGTCGTCCCGGCCAAGCTCGACGACGGCACCCCAGTGTACATCAATCTGTTCAGCCAGAAGGCCTTCAAGTATGAGGGCGGCAAACAAATCCAGGTGGATCTGCCCGACATCGGCCACCGCTTCCAGGGCCTGATCGAGGCCATGAGCGAGGCCATCGCCGAGACCGACGATGAGCTGATGGAGAAATTCTTCGGCGGTGAGCCCTTCACCACCGAGGAGATCGTCGAGGGAATGCGCAAGGGCGTCAAGGACGGCCTCATCACCCCTGTCTTCTGCGGCAGCGCGGTCAACCAGCAGGCACTGGATATGCTGCTGTTCAACATGCACAAGCTGCTGCCCAGCCCGGAGCACGAGGAGTGCACCATGGCCGAGGACGCCAACGGCGAGTCTGTCGAGCTGCACTGCACCGAATCGGAGCCTACCGCAGCCTACGTCTTCAAGACCGTGGCCGATCCGTTCGTGGGCAAGTTGAGCTATCTGCGCGTCATCAGCGGCAAAGTCACCGCAGGTTTGGCCCTGACCAATGCCCGCACCGGCGACATCGAAAAGATCAACAAGCCCCTGACCGTCATCGGCAAGAAGCAGATTGAGAACGACGGCATCGGTGCCGGTGACATCGGCGCTGTGGCAAAGCTGGTCAGCGCAAAGACCGGCGATACCCTCTGCGATGCTTCCCGCGTGGTCAAACTGCCCGCACCGGTCTTCCCGCTGCCCAGCCTGTTCATGGCCGTCACCGTGGCCAAGAAGGGCGACGAGGGTAAGATCAGCAGTGCGCTGGCCCGCCTGATGGAAGAAGACCCCACCCTGAGCTACGAGAACAACGCCGAGACCCATCAGCAGATCATCGGTGGTCTGGGTGAGCAGCATCTGGACGTCGTCAAGGCCAAGCTGAAGAACAAGTTCGGCGTTGAGATCGGTCTGGAGGCTCCCCGCATCGCCTACCGCGAGTCCATCCGCAAGGCCTGCCAGAAACAGGGCCGTCATAAGAAGCAGACCGGCGGTCATGGCCAGTTCGGCGATGTCGTCATTAACTTCGAGCCCTGCGACAGCGAGCAGGTCGTCTTTGAGGAAAAGGTCTTCGGCGGCAGTGTCCCGAAGAACTTCTTCCCGGCCGTTGAAAAGGGCGTCCGTCTGGCCGCAGAAAAGGGTGTGCTGGCCGGTTATCCTGTGGTCGGCCTGAAGGCCACCCTGCTGGACGGCAGCTACCACCCCGTGGACAGCTCCGAAATGGCTTTCATTATGGCGGCCAAGCTGGCCTATAAGGCCGCGATGCCCGAAGCTGGCCCCGTCATTCTGGAACCCATCCACACCCTGAAAGCGCATGTTCCCAACGACAACACCGGCGATATCATGGGCGACGTCACCAAGCGCCGCGGCCGTGTGCTGGGCATGGAGCCGGATGAGGACGGGATGCAGACCATCATCGCCGAAGTGCCGCTGGCCGAGCTGAGCAGCTTCACCACCTTCATCCGTCAGACCACGCAGGGCCGCGGCTGGTTCACCACCGAGTTTGCCCGCTATGAGATCCTGCCCGAAATGCTGGTGCCCGCCGTCGTCGAGCAGGCCAGAAAGCTGGGCAACCTGGACGAAGCTGCGGATGATTGAGCACAGCGCCCGCTATTTTACCGCCAATTGAACCCAAGCAGTCCGTATTCGCTGCCCGATCTGCCAATGGCTCGCCCTTCGGGAGAGCTGGCATCGCGCAGCGATGACTGAGAGGGTAAACATCAACATCTTCAAGGCCCCGTCGGCAATTCCCTCTGCCGGTGGGGCCTTTTGCAGTTTTTTGCATTGCAGAACCGTCGTTTTTGTTGACAATATCCAGGCTTGCCATTATAATAGAACAGTCAAAATAGCACTCGTGCGCGGCTTTGCGGCTGCGCCAATCCAATAGACAAGGAGAGAATCCCAAAATGGCACAAGAAATCAAGATGTCCGCTGCCGGCCTGAAGGCCGTGCAGGATGAACTGGAATACCTCAAGACCGTCCGCCGCAAGGAGCTGGCAGAAGAGATCAAGGAAGCCCGCAGCCACGGCGACCTGTCGGAGAACAGCGAGTACGATGAGGCCAAGAACACCCAGGGCCTGGTCGAGAACCGCATCACCGAGCTGGAGCAGATGGTCAAGAACGCTGTCGTCATCGACGAGAGCGAGCTGAGCGTGGAGAACGTTGCCGTCGGCACCCATGTCACCATCCTGATGACCGGCGAGGATGAGACCGAGGAGTACGATATCGTCGGCCGCACCGAGGCAGACCCCCTGAGCGGCAAGATCAGCGATGAAAGCCCCGTCGGCCATGCCCTGCTGGGCAAGGCAGTGGGCGAGAAGGCAGAGGTCCTGCTGCCCACCGGCCACACCGTGGAGTACACGGTGCGGAGCATCACCCACGCAGCCAACTGAGCAGAACACGGGAGGAAGCAATGGAAGAACAAAAGAGAAATCCTGCTGCCGGTCTGAGCGAGAGCGAACAGGTGCAGGTGCGCCGCCAGAAGCTGGCCGATCTGCAGGCTGCGGGTCACGACCCGTTCACCCTGACCAAGTTCCCGCAGGATGCCTATTCGGCTGACCTGAAGGAAGAATTCAAGGACCTGCCCAACGAGACCGATTCCGGCAAGAAGGCGGCTCTGGCCGGCCGTATGATGTCCAAGCGCGTCATGGGCAAGGCCAGCTTTGCCCATCTGCGCGACGATAAGGGCGATATCCAGCTGTACGTCCGCCGCGATGAGCTGGGCGAAGAGTCCTACGCTGCGTTCAAGAAGCTGGACGTCGGCGATATCATCGGCGTCAAGGGCGAAGTGTTCCGCACCAAGACCGGTGAGCTGAGCGTCCGCGCGGAAGAGCTCACCCTGCTGGCCAAGAGCCTGCGCCCCCTGCCGGAGAAGTTCCACGGCCTGACCGATACCGAGACCCGTTACCGTCAGCGCTATGTGGACCTCATCGCCAACCCCGAAGTCAAGGAGACCTTCGTCAAGCGCAGCCAGATCCTGAAGGAGATCCGCGCATATCTGGACGAGAAGGGCTTCCTGGAGGTCGATACCCCCATCCTGACTCCGTTTGAGATCGGCGCTTCGGCCCGCCCCTTCTACACCCACCACAACACCCTGAACATGGACATGGTCCTGCGCATCGAGACGGAGCTTTATCTGAAGCGCCTGATTGTCGGCGGCATGGATCGTGTGTATGAGGTCGGTCGCATCTTCCGCAACGAGGGCATGGACCCCAAGCACAACCCGGAGTTCACCACCATCGAGCTGTATCAGGCATTCACCGATTTCCACGGCATGATGGACCTGGTCGAGGAGCTGTACAAGCGCCTGGCCCTCAAGATCTGCGGCGGTATGGTCATCCCGTATCAGGGCAAGCAGATCGACATGGGCCACTGGGAGCGTCTGACCATGATCGAGGCCGTCAAGAAGTATTCCGGCGTGGATTTCAACGACTGGAAGACCGACGAGGATGCCATCGCTGCGGCCAAGGAGCACCACGTCGAGCTGCCCGAAGTGCCCACCAAGGGTGCCATTCTGGCCGAGTTCTTCGACGCTTTCGTCGAGGACAAGCTCATTCAGCCCACCTTCATTTACGATTATCCCGTCGAGATCAGCCCGCTGGCAAAGCGCAAGCCGGATGATCCCGCCTTCACCGAGCGGTTCGAGTATTTCATCGACTGCACCGAGTACGGCAACGCCTTCAGCGAGCTGAACGACCCCATCGACCAGAAGGGCCGCTTCGAGCGCCAGGTCGCCGAGCGTAAGGCCATCGAGCCCGACTGCAAGGCCCAGGTCGATTACGACTACGTCAACGCTCTGGAGTACGGCCTGCCTCCCACGGGCGGCCTCGGCTTCGGCGTGGACCGCCTTGTCATGCTCCTGACCGACAGTGCCTCCATCCGTGATGTGCTGCTGTTCCCCACGATGAAGCCGATTGAGCAGTAAATTTCCAATTTGCAATTAGAAAAGCCTGAAACTTCTTGATGTACCGAGAAGTTTCAGGCTTTTTGTTTACGGCGATTTCCAGCAATTTTTACACCATACGCCAATTTTACGCCAAACGGTGCTAAGATTAATGCAGTGCAAAAAGAGTGTTGTTCCGGTTTGGTGATGAAATTGAAGATGCGGTGGATGGATGTAGGCTCGTAAGGAGATACATCAGAAAACGGATTCATAAATCTGCAAACGGACAGCCGGAACTTTCCACCGGAAGAGAAGTTGAAGTGAAAAATTGGAGGTTACACTTATGAACAAACTGCTTTCCTGCCACTTCAATATGGATACCGACCGGGTGAAAGTCCGGTTCGAGGATGGCACCACCGTTGCCATTGACTGCATCGCCATCGAGGACGAATACGGCAACACCCCGGCACAGCGGGCAGAGCTGGACTGGCTGCTGTACAATAATCCGCTGGAGTATGCTCAGCTTGTGCTGAGTGGGGAGATTGAGCACTATCTGTCACTGGGATGTGAGCATGGCAGGCTGGAAGATTAAGTCCAACATAACAACAAATCCCGGCAGGTGTTCTACAAGGTAGGCACTTGCCGGGATTCGTTTTGTTTGATTTACTTTTCCCTTACTCCATCCACCAGATGAAAATAATCATAATAAGGCGTAGTATAGGTTTCATACCGCCCCACTACGGTAATGGTTGTGCCTTCTTCCGGGTAATCGCCATCGGTCAGCACGAACTCCACTCCCTGCTGGCAGCAGGCAAGCGCATCGTAGATGACGCAGGAATGGTACAGCTCACCAGTCTGCTCATCTGTGTACTCCTGATATTCGCCCGTCATACGAACAATTTTATCGGTGTAGTTCTCCGGGGTAACGAGCATATTGTAAACTTCTGCGTTCACAACCGTATCGCTGAGTAAGGTCAGGTCAATGTCTGCATCCATACCGGTGTGAATATCGCTTGCGCCAGCAGTGCTGCTTTCCGGGAGCTGCACAGAATGTTCCGGGGCGGGTGCAGTAACAGCACTAGAAGATGCAGACTCCGGCAAGACCGTCGCCACGGAAGATGCCGCTTCGGGCTTTGCACCGCAGGCGGTCAATGCAGCGGCGGCACAGAGCAGCAGAAAGCCCTTCAAAAGTCGTTTCATGATGCCCTCCCCAGCAGTTTTCCGGCCAGACAGCACAGGCCAAACGCCGCCATGTCAACCGCAACAATGGTCGAACCAACCGGCGTTCCGGCCAGGACGGAAGCCACGATGCCCACAAAGGCACAGCTCACGGACAATACCGCTGAGCAGATGGTGACAGCGCGGAAATTCTTGCACAGGCGCATGGCCGAAAGAGCCGGAAAAATCACCAGTGCAGAAATCAGCAGAGAGCCGACAAGGTTCATGGCCAGCACAATGATGACGGCAATGACAATGGCAATCAGCAGATTGTATCCGTTTGCATTGGTTCCGACGGCCTGTGCAAAGGTTTCGTCAAAGGTGACTGCAAAGATCTTGTTGTAGAACAGCATAAACACTGCGACCACGATGATGGAAAGCCCGATGCAGAGCCAAACTTCCGATTTTGTCAGGGTCAGGATCGAGGTAGAGCCGAACAGGGTGCTGCACACATCGCCAGACAGATTCGCCGAGGTCGAGAACAGATTCATCAGCAGATAGCCCATTGCAAGCGCGCCAACGGACACCATAGCAATGGCAGCGTCACCTTTGATTTGGGTGTTTTGTCCGGTATGCAGCAACAGGACCGCGCAGGCCACAGTCACGGCCAGCGTCAGCGGCATATGGTCGGACATTCCCAGCACGGTCGCAATGGCCATGCCGCCGAACGCCACATGAGAAAGGCCATCTCCGATAAAGGAAAACCGTTTCAGCACCAGCGTCACGCCCAGCAGCGAAGAACACAGGGCAATCAGAACGCCCACGATGAGCGCATAGCGGACAAAGGGATAGTTCCAGTAAAAGATCAGCTTTTCCAACACATTCATACGGCACCGCCTTTCCCAGCCGCAAACAGCCGCCCCTGCGGGCTTTGCAGATACGCTTCCCGTGTGCCGAAAAAGATCGTTTCACCAACATGAAGAATGTGGCTTGCGTAGCAAACCGCAGCCTGAATATCGTGGGAGATCATCAGGACGGTAATGCCCTCCTGCTGGTTCAGTTTTTCAATCAGATGGTACATTTCCGTAGTCACTTTTGGGTCAAGACCGGAAACAGGCTCGTCCAGAAGCAGCATTTTCCGGGTAGCGCAGAGGGCGCGCGCCAGCAAGACGCGCTGCTGCTGACCGCCGGAAAGCTCCCGGTAACAGCATTTTGCCAGCGATCCGATCTGCATTTTGTGCATGGCATCCTGCGCAAGCTGCTTTTCCTCTCGACTGTAAAATGGGCGGAGTCCACAACGGCTCTGGCAACCAGACAGCACGATTTCCTGCACCGACGCTGGAAAATCCCTCTGCACGATGGTCTGCTGAGGCAGATAGCCGATCTCGTTCCGGCGCAGGCCATCGCCCATCTCGATTTGCCCGGAAATAGGCTGCTGCAAACCGAGCAGAGTTTTCATCAAGGTACTTTTTCCTGCACCGTTTTCACCAACTACACAAAGATAGTCGCCTGTGTGGATCTCAAAGTTCAGAGGATCCAGAATGGCCTTTCCCTCATAGCCAACGAGAAGGTTCTTACAAATGAGCTGAGACATGACGGTTCCTTCCTTTAGTTCAGAGCCTGTTTCAGCACATCCAGATTGCTTTCCATCACGGAAAGGTAGGTCGTGCCGTTTGCCACATCGGTGGATGTGGTGGACTGCATGGAATCCAGCGTCAGGATGGACTGATTCTTTTCGGCGGTATTCTGCACGATAGTTTCGGCAATTTTGTGCTGTGCGCCCTCAATGGTCAGTACACAGGGCAGTCTCAGTTCATCCACTTTGCCAGCAAGGAAAGAAATGGTCTCAAAGCTGGCTTCCGTTTCCGCAGAGCAGCCTGCAAACGCGGCATAATAGCTCAGACCGTAATCGTCCACCAGATAGCGGAACGGGAAACGGTCGCCGAACAGCACAGTTTTCCGGGCGGCATTGTCCGCCACCGTCTGATATTCGCCATCCAGAGCGGCCAGCTTTTCCAGATAGGATGCAGCGTTGGCAGCATAGGCATCTTTGTTAGCCGGGTCGATCTCTTCCAGTGCATCGGTGATCGCATTGCAGAGAGTTTCAGCGTTCTTCAGCGACAGCCAGACGTGTTCATCGTACTCCGGCTCATTTTCGTCCTCGGATTCTTCTTCCTCGGCCTCCATGCCTTCTACGACTTCTTCCTCTTTTACCTGTTCGCCCAGCACATCCAGCAGGTTGATGACCTGCATCTCCTTATTGGTGGCTTCTTTCAAGGCATCTTCCACCCAGCCATCCGATTCGCCGCCAACATAGATGAACAAGTCACAGTCCGAGATTTTAATAATATCATCTGCGGTGGGCTGATAACTGTGCAAATCTACGCCGTTGTCCAGAAGCATGGTAACTTCGGCATGATCGGCCTTATCGCCGAGAATTTCGCGCACCCAGTCATACTCCGGGAAAATAGTCGTGACGATTTTCAGCGGCTTGCTGCCACTCTGTGATGCGGATGATGCAGAAATGGACGAGGATTCGGCCTTTCCGCAGCCGCCCAAAATACCAGCAGCCAGCAAAAGGCAAAAAAATACAGCGAATATACGTTTGAGTTTTTTCATGGAAATGCGCCCATTGCCCTCTCTTCTTGAATTTGCAACTTGGTTGCAAATTGAATTATAGCAAGGCAACATTGGATTGTCAAGTGGAAATTTTTGTAGACACTACGTTTATCGGAAAGTTGTTGTCAGGAGGGCTGGTGTCGTCCAACCCTCTCTCTTTTTGCCAAAGTTTCCCTCTCACATGACCGTAACACAGCAGGCTGGAAGAATCACAAAAAAGGCTGCGGCACAAAACAACGTGCCGCAGCCTTTTCCCGCTTTCATACTCTTTTATAATACCATGAACAAAGTCCCCGCAGCAATGAGCGCACAGCCGATCAGGCTTTTGGCCGTGAACGGCTCATGCAGGATGAAAAATGCCAGAGCCAGCGTGATGACCACGCTCAGTTTATCAATGGGGACCACCTTGGACGCTGCACCGATCTGCAAGGCGTGGTAATAGCACAGCCAGCTTGCACCGGTGGCAAGGCCGGATAGGATCAGGAACAGCCAGCTTTTGTGAGAAATATCCCCGATGCCGGTCTGCGTCCCGGTCAGAAACACCATGCCCCAGCTCATCAGGAGCACAACGGCGGTGCGAATGGCCGTGGCCAGCGTGGAGTTCACGCCGTCAATGCCGATCTTCGCAAGAATGGAAGTCAGTGCGGCAAATACCGCAGAGCCCAGCGCAAAAACAAACCACATAAAATAGTCTCCTTTTCCTCACACTGCCATGGAATGAAGGTCGGCGTGGGCGCGGCTGGTATGACGGCCGCTGTGGGGCCGCTCTGTGCTCCCTGCGTTTTCATGCGGGGGATGCAGATCAGATCAGATCACATAATCATTTCCCGCCTGCTCCGGTGCGGCGAGGTCGGCGAGGGTGATCTTGCCGAAGTAGTCGGCGATGAGGTCGTTCAGACCTTTCCACATTGTATAGGTGCGGCAGTTGGCCATCCGCTCGCAGGCCGGGGCTCCCGGCGTCAGGCAGCTCACCGGGGCAAGGCTGCCCTCCGTCAGCAGCAGGATCTCCGCCACCGTGTACTGGTCCGGGCTGCGGGTCAGGCGGTAGCCGCCGCCCTTGCCGCGCAGCCCTTCCAGAAAGCCGTTCTGCACCAGGACTTTCAGGATGTTCTCCAGATATTTTTCCGAGATATCCTGCCGCGCGGCGACCTCCTTCAGCGGGACATAGCGTTCGGCCTGATGCTCGGCCAGGTCGATCATCACACGCAGCGCATAGCGGCCTTTGGTTGAAACGATCATAGTGCACTCCTTATTGTATAGCAACCTCTCCGTCTCACCGTTGGTCCTGCGGAAATGGGCAGCAGCCGCAGGCGACAACGCCGTAGAGCGGCCCGCCCGACCTCCGAACAGGGGAGATGTCACCGCAGGGGAGGGAGAAATTTTGATTTTAACCTATTATACAATGGGGTTTATAACTTTTCAATCTGTTTTTTGCACTTTTCCATTGACAACCGGGGGAAAGAGGGCTATAATACCATCAAACCCATAAACGATGTTGGTTTGCAGGGAATATGGAGAGACGAAATCGTTCCGGGCCGGGTGCCCGCAGAGGGAGGAACATTCTTATGAGCAAGATTTATACGTCCGCAGATCAGCTGATCGGTCACACTCCGCTGCTGGAGCTGACCCACATCGAGAAGCAGGAGGACCTGAAGGCCACCATCCTGGCAAAGCTGGAATACTTCAACCCGGCGGGTTCGGTCAAAGACCGCATCGCCAAGAAGATGATCGACGATGCAGAAGCCACCGGCAAGCTGAAGCCTGGTTCCGTCATCATTGAGCCGACCTCCGGCAACACCGGCATCGGTCTGGCCGCTGTGGCGGCGGCCAAGGGATACCGCATCATCATCGTCATGCCGGAGACCATGAGCGTGGAGCGCCGCCAGCTGATGAAGGCTTACGGCGCAGAGCTGGTCCTGAGCGAGGGTGCCAAGGGCATGAAGGGTGCCATTGCCAAGGCCGATGAGCTGGCAAAGGAGATCCCGAACGCCTTCATCCCCGGTCAGTTCGTCAACCCGGCCAACCCCAAGGCGCACATTGAGACCACCGGCCCGGAGATCTGGGAAGACACCGACGGCGAAGTGGACATCTTCGTGGCAGGCGTCGGCACCGGCGGCACCGTCACCGGTGTGGGCCAGTACCTCAAGAGCAAGAACCCCGGCGTCAAGGTCGTGGCCGTGGAGCCTGCATCCTCTCCGGTGCTGAGCCAGGGCGTTGCAGGCGCACACAAGATCCAGGGCATCGGTGCCGGTTTCGTCCCCGCTGTGCTGGACACCAAGGTCTACGATGAGATCATCCCCGTCACCAACGAAGACGCCTTTGCGACCGGCCGTCTGATCGGCCACAAGGAGGGCGTTCTGGTGGGCATCTCCTCCGGTGCAGCTGTCTGGGCTGCTCTGGAGCTGGCAAAGCGCCCCGAAAACGCAGGCAAGAAGATCGTTGTCCTCCTGCCCGATACCGGCGACCGCTACCTGTCCACGCCGCTGTTCGCCGAATAACCCGCAAGATAGAGCAATGCCGCTGCGCAAAACAGATGCGCGGCGGCATTTTTTGTGCTACAATAGAGACATCTTAACACTGTGAGGTCTTCTATGAACTATTACGCTGCCCCGATGGAGGGGCTGACCGACCGCATCTGGCGGCAGGTGCACCAGAAATGGTTTGGCGCAGCCGATGCGCCCACGCGCTACTATGCGCCGTTCCTGTCGCCGCCGGAAAACCGCGTCCTCATCCCGAAAAAGATGGCGGAGCTGGCCCCGGAGGCCAATGCAGGCACGGTCGTCATCCCGCAGCTGCTGGCCAGAGACGGCGAACTGGCCGCCTGGATGATCGGCGAAGTGCGGAAGCTGGGCTACACGGAGGTCAACCTGAACTTCGGCTGCCCCTCTGGCACGGTGACGGCCAAGGGCAAGGGAGCCGGGATGCTGCGGGACCCCGCCCGGCTGGACGCTTTTCTGGACGCCGTCTTTTCGGCGGTGGAGGGGCCGGTTTCGGTCAAGACCCGCATCGGCGTCCAGAAGCCGGAGGAGTTTGCGGCTCTGCTGGATATCTACGATCACTATCCCATCTGCGAGCTGACCATCCATCCCCGCGTGATGAAGCAGCTGTACCGGGGCGAGGCCGACCGTGCCGCCTTTGCTGCGGCGCTGCCGGAGTGCCGGATGCCGGTCTGCTACAACGGCGATGTCACGACGCCGGAAGAACTGCACACGCTAGAAGCGGAGTTCCCGCAGCTGTCGGGCATCATGGTGGGGCGGGGGCTCATCGCAGACCCGGCACTGTTCCGCCGCGCGCGGGGCGGCGCACCGGCTTCCAGAGAGGAACTGCGCGGCTACTGCGACGACCTCTACCACGGCTACACCGAGGCCTTTGGCGCGGCCAGCTGTGCCGTCAGCCGGATGAAGGCGCACTGGTTCTATCTCATCCATCGGTTCGAAGGGGCCGACCCGCTGGAAAAGCCTCTCCGCAAGGCCCGCGAGGGGTGGGAGTATGAGACGGTGGTGAACCAGATCTTTACGCGGCAGCTGAAATAAATAAAAAACAGCCCGCCGTCTTCTGCGAGACAGCGGGCCGGAAAGGACAAAGCGGATCAGACGTTCAGGTAGCTGCGGAGCAGAGCCTGCAGCAGATCGTCCCGGTCAACTTTACGGATGAGGGAGCGGGCTCCTTTGTAGGTCGTGATATAAGTGGGATCTTCGGACAGGATGTAGCCCACCAGCTGATTGACCGGATTGTAGCCTTTTTCCTTCAATGCGTCGTACACTTGCTGTACGATCTCATGAATTTCGTCGTCCTTTTTGTCGTGGATCGAAAAAATAGCAGTTGCGTCGCCCACGCAGTACACCCCCTTCGGTATTTCTATCCACGCCCAAAGCGGAAGTGGAACTAGAACTATAGTTCATTGTACACGAAGCGAGTGTAAACTTCAAGATTCCAGACTCTATTTGCACATATTCACCAAAATCAACGGAAATTTTAAGTCAAAACAACGGGGCGTTTGCCCTGGAAAGGGGAGGATTTCATGCTGTTCGGGGTAGGATGTGATCTTTGTGAGGTGGCACGGATGGAAAAAAGCCTGTTTGGGGCGCACGGGGCGGCGTTTGAGGCGCGGGTGTTTGGCACCGGGGAGCGGCAGGCGCTTGCGCTGGCCGAGTGTCGGGCCGACCCTTCCGCCCGCAGGTGCACCCACAGAGCCGCCAGCGCCGCTGCGGATTTTGCGGCGAAGGAAGCCTTCCTCAAGGCGGCGGGCACCGGCCTGCGGGAGCCGTTTTCGCTCTGCGAGATCGAGGTGCTGCGCCTGCCCTCCGGGGCACCGGTGTATCGCTTCTCCGGCCGGACGGCGGCCTGGGTGGAGGAGCATCACGTGACGGCCCGCCTTTCCCTCAGCCACGACGGCGGTATGGCGCTGGCGTTCTGCGTCCTGGAACAGGCGGAAACCTGATCCACTCCGCTGCATAAAATGGAAGAAAGCCCCCGCGTGCATACCGCTGCCCGGCACAGCCCATACTAGAGGCAGACAGGGAGGGTTGATTCCATGGAAGTACACAGAGGAGAAGTTTTCTACGCAGACCTTTCGCCGGTGGTGGGGTCCGAGCAGGGCGGCATCCGGCCGGTGCTCATCGTGCAGAACGAGATCGGAAACCGCCACAGCCCCACCGTCATCGCGGCGGCCATTACATCCCGGCTGGACAAAGCCCGCCTGCCCACCCATATCAATATCCGGGCAGCGGACACCGGCCTCGCCAAGGACAGCGTCGTGCTGCTGGAGCAGATCCGCACGCTGGACAAACACCGCCTGCGGGAGCGCGCAGGGCAGATCACGCCGGAAGACCAGAAACGGGTCGATCAGGCACTGGATGTCAGCCTGGGGCTGGATGCCTACTGAAGATGTGAAACCAGAAAAGGGACTGCCGGTTCGGGCAGTCCCTTTTCTGGTTTTGGGTCAGTCTTCGTTTTTCAGGGTGCTCTCGGCGTCGTGGAGCAGGGCATACTCGCGGATCTTTTCCAGCGTCTGCTCGCTGAGGATATGCTCTGCCTTGCAGGCGTCCTCTGCGGCGATGTCCTCTTCCACGCCCAGCTGCACGAAGAAGTGGGTCAGCAGCCGGTGGCGGCTGTAAATGCGCTCGGCGATCTCGCGGCCCGGCTCCAGCAGGGTCAGGTTACCCTCACCGTCCACCGCAATGTAGCCGTTCTCCCGCAGCTTTTTCATCGCGATGCTGACGCTGGCTTTGGTGTAGCCCAGTTCGTTGACCACGTCGATGGAACGGACGCGGCCCATCCTCTGATTCAGCATCAGGATCGTTTCAAGGTAATCTTCTGCGGATTGGTGGATCTGCATGGTTGTCGGCCTCCTGCCTTTCTTGATTTCCGGCCCGGAGCAGAAAAACGCACATCGGTTCGGTTTGTTATAGGATACCACATTCTGCCGGGGGATGCAAGTCGTTCGACGGAAGTTTGCTAAAACAAACTGAGCTTCTTCTGCATGATTTTGCTATTTTGACCGGAAACAGGGCCTGAAATCTTGTGGAACGTGCTTATCTGGACGCGCGGTAGGCTTCCGGGCCGGAGAGATAGAGGTCGCCGCCGTGGGCATCCAGAATGACGGTCAGGGGCATCTGCTCCACAGTCAGGCGGCGGACGGCTTCGCAGCCGAGGTCCGGCCAGGCGATGACTTCCAGCGTTTTGACGCTCTTGGCCATCAGGGCACCGGCCCCGCCCAGCGCAGCCAGATAGACCGCGCCGTTGCGCACGACGGCTTCCTTGACGGCGGCATCCCGCTTGCCCTTGCCGATCATGACCTTGTTGCCCAGGTCCAGCAGGCGGGGGCTCATCGCGTCCATCCGGCCGCTGGTGGTGGGCCCGGCCGAGCCGATGACCGCACCGGGGCGCTCCGGTGTGGGGCCGACGTAGTAGATGGCGCTGCCTTCGAGGTCGAAGGGGAGCGGTTCGCCCAGGTCCAGTGCTTCCAGCATCCGTTTGTGCGCCTGGTCGCGGGCCGTGTAGACCACACCGGACAGCAGAACGGTGTCGCCCGCCTGGAGCGGGGCCAGGTCCTGTGCGGTGCAGGGGGTGGTCAGTTCGTATTGCATGTTCATCAAGCCTCCTAATAGGCTCACGCCTTTGACGGAAAGGGGATCGTTTACAGCGTCGCGCTGGCACGGCGGGTGACATGGCAGGAAACGTTCACGGCCACGGGCAGACCCGCCACATGGGTGGGCATCTGCTCAATGGCAAGGCCCAGGCAGGTGGTCCTGCCGCCAAAGCCCTGCGGGCCGATGCCGGTCTCGTTGACGGCGGCCAGCAGTTCGCGTTCGAGGGCGGCATAGTAGGGGTCCGGGTTGGGGATGTCCAGCGGGCGGAGCAGAGCCTTTTTGGCCAGATAGGCGACCTTGTCGAAGCTGCCGCCCACGCCGATGCCCAGCACGATGGGCGGGCAGGGGTTGGAGCCTGCCAGCGTGACCGTCTCCAGCACGAATTTCTTGAACCCTTCCACGCCGTCGGCCGGTTTGAGCATCTGGATGCGGCTCATGTTCTCGCTGCCAAAGCCCTTGGGGGCCACGGTGATGGTGCAGCCGTCGCCGTCCACGAGGTGGACTGTGATGGCGGCAGGGGTGTTGTCGCCGGTATTGCCCCGGCGCAGGGGGTCGGCCACGATGCTCTTGCGCAGGTAGCCGTCGGTGTAGCCCCGGCGGACGCCCTCGTGGATGGCGGCCTCAAAGCTGCCGTCGATGTGGACATCCGTCCCCAGCTCCACGAAGACGCAGGCCATGCCGGTGTCCTGACAGATGGGCAGAGCCTTCTCCTGCGCCGCACCGAGGTTCGACCACAGCAGGTCGAGGGTGGTTTTCGCCAGCGGCCACGGCTCTTCCTCCCGCGCTCTGGCCAGAGCCGCTTCCACGTCTTGGGGCAGGCGGGTGTTGGCCTCGATGCACAGGCGGGCGACGGTATCGGTGATGGACTGTGCGGAGATCGTCCTCATACCGCGCCTCCTTTACAGACGGGCCACGCCGGTCTCGCGGGCAGCTTTTGCCACGGCAGAGGCCACGGCCTCGGCCACGCGGGGGTCGAATGCGCCGGGGATGATGTTCTCTTCGCTGCGGTCCTCATCCGTGATGAGGTCGGCGATGGCGTAGGCTGCGGCCAGCTTCATGGCATCGTTGATGTCCCGTGCGCGGACGCTCAGGGCACCCTTGAACAGGCCGGGGAAGCAGAGCACGTTGTTCACCTGATTCGGGAAGTCGCTGCGGCCGGTGGCCATGACCCGCACACCGCCTGCCTTGGCCTCGTCGGGCATGATCTCCGGGGTGGGGTTGGCCATGGCGAAAACGATGGCGTCCGGATTCATGGTCTTGCACAGCTCGGTGGTCAGAATGCCGGGGCGGGACACGCCGATGAAGACGTCGGCCCCCTCGATGGCCTCCTTCAGGCCGCCCTTGATCTGGCGGGGGTTGGTCACTTCGCCCAGCCAGTTCTTGTGGGCCTCGGCGCTGTTGCAGCCCTTGTACAGGGTGCCGAACTGGTCCACCGCCACGATGTCTTTGGCACCGGCGGTCATCAGCATCTTGATGATGGCCGTGCCGGCGGCACCGGGGCCGTTCAGGACGATGTGGACATCCTCCATCTTCTTGCCCACCACGCGCAGGGCGTTGATGAGCGCAGCCGTCACGACGATGGCGGTGCCGTGCTGGTCGTCATGGAAGACGGGAATGTCCAGCTCACGCTCCAGCGTTTCTTCGATCTCGAAGCACTCCGGGCTTTTGATGTCCTCCAGATTGATGCCGCCGAAGGTCGGTGCGATGGCCTTGCAGGCCGCGATGACGCTGGCGGCGTCGTGGGCGTCGATGCAGATGGGGAAGGCATCCACGCCGCCGAATTCCTTGAACAGCACGGCCTTGCCCTCCATGACCGGCAGACCGGCTTCGGGACCGATGTCGCCCAGGCCCAGCACGGCGGTGCCGTTGGACACGACGGCCACCATGTTGCTCTTGAAGGTGTACTTGTACACGTCGTCGGGGTTCTCTTTGATCTTGCGGCAGGGCTCGGCGACGCCGGGGGTGTAAGCCGTGGACAGGTCGTCGCGGGTCCTGACCTCGACCTTGCTCACGATGCCGACTTTGCCGTGGTGGCTCTCGTGCATTTCGAGAGCGGCTTTGTTGTAATCCATGGATGTTCCTCCTTGTGTTGATGTGCTTCTCTTATTATAATAAAGCCGCAGGCCCCGCAGCGCAAGAGGATTTTTGCGTGTGCGGGGCGACAGCTTGACAAACGACGATAGAACGATTATACTACAAATAGAAAAGGCGCTGGCCCAACAAACGGCTAGCTCCCTACCAGCAGATCAAAAGAATGACCGCCAACGGGTGCTAAACGTGGGGCGGTCATTTCTTTTGTCCATTTTTTGTGCGAAACTCTCGGAATCGGAGCACGATGTCGATCGTGTCGTAAACCGTTGTGACGAGGAACGTCAACAGCGTAAGAATCTCGGTCAATGTCATGGGTACATTCCCCCTTTCGGCCAGAGCCTCCGGGGAGAAACGTTCAAAAGTCGCCCTCCCGGCGCCCTGTTTATGGAAACAAAGCCATCCGGTAGGGAGTTGCCGCCTGCGTTCTGGACACAGCGCCTTGCCGCTTTGCTGCGGCAATTATAGGATATCACAGCTTTTGACGAAAAGCAACGACCTCACGTGGCAGGCAGCGTGAAACTTGTGGAAATTTCGCAAAATCCTTTTCTTTTTCATTTTTACCCTTTATAATAAGATTTGTCTGAAAAAAATGCAGTTCCCGGCGGCGTCCGGGATACAGGAGGTATCCACTTGAAACGAATCATCTCGAAGGCAGTCTGCCTTCTCTGCGCCGGTGCGCTTGCGCTGGCGGCTGCGGGCTGCTCGAAGTCTGCGGCGTCCTCTTCCACATCGGCCAGCTCGGAAGCGTCTGTCTACGGCAGCGCTTCGGATTATGACTACCAGAATTTTGCCTACAGTGACGGTCTGGACGAGAACGGCTACTGGTCCGGCATCCGCGCACTGGATTATGTGACCCTGCCGGAGGACTACGCTTCCATCCCGCTGAAGAAGGCGGACATCGAGCCGACCGAGGAGGACGTGCAGTCCCAGATCGACAGCCTGCTCAGCCAGAACACCACCACGCAGCAGATCACCGACCGTGCCGCCGCCGACGGCGACACCGTCAACATCGACTATGTGGGCACTGTGGACGGCGTGGCCTTTACCGGCGGCACCTACAGCGGCTACAGCCTGACGCTGGGCAGCGGTTCCTTCATCGACGGCTTTGAAGACCAGATCGTGGGCCACAAGCCCGGCGAGACCTTCGATGTCAATGTCACCTTCCCGGACGGCTACAGCGACTCCACCGACGCCGAGGGCAATGCGGTGGTCCTGAGCAACAAAAAGGCGGTCTTCTCCGTCACGTTGAACTACATCAGCGAGGAGATCCTGCCGGAACTGACCGATGCCTGGGTCGAGGAGAATTTCAGCAGCACCGACGGCGTCCACACCGTGGAAGACCTGCGGGCCGAATACCAGAAGATGCTGTATCAGAACAACCTGAACACTGCGGTGATGGATTACCTGCTGGCAAACTCCACCTTCAAGGACCTGCCCAAGGAAGTGACCGATTATCAGGTCAACCAGTGCCTGAACTACTACTACACCATGGCCCAGTATTACGGCTATGATCTCGACAGCTTCCTGCAGGCTGCTGCCGGTTACAACAGTGCCGACGACCTGCTGGATGCCATGAGCGACAGCATCACCGAGTATGCCCGCGAAGCGCTGCTCTACCAGGCAGTGGCTGAGGCGATGGACATCGCCCCCACGCAGGAGCAGATCGACACCTACTCTGCCTACACCGAGACCTACGGTGCCAACTACTGCACCATGGTCGCGCTGATGGACGCCGTGTCCGAGGCGCTGACCACCGGGGCACAGGTGAAGTGATCCGATCTTGTTCCTGCGCCCCCAAAATCGAATAACACCACAAACGGCCTGAACCCTGTGCGACACAGAGTTCAGGCCGTTTCGGCTTTTTTGGGGGTTATTTTTTCAGGGCATCTGCGAGGACGCGCAGCAGGTGCGGGACGTCCAGCGGCTTTGCGATATGGCCGTTCATACCGGCCGCCAGCGCGTTCTGACGGTCTTCTTCAAAGGCATTCGCCGTCATCGCAAAGATGGGGATGCTGGCCTTCTCAGCGTCCGGCAGGGCGCGGATCTGCCGCGTGGCCTCGTAACCGTCCAGATTGGGCATCTGGATGTCCATCAGGATCAGGTCATACTGGCCGGGGGCCGCCTGCTTTATCTTTTGGACGGCGACCGCGCCGTCCTCGGCGGTATCCACCACAAAACCGGCTTCTTTCAGGATCTCCAGCGCGATCTCACGGTTCAGCTCGTTGTCTTCCACCAGCAGGAGCTTCTTCCCCTTGAGGTCGGCCGCAGTGGGTTGAGCGGGCTCGGAGGCAGGCTCTGCACGGAACGGTTCGGCCAGAACGCGGCGCAGCTCCGAGAGGAAGAGCGGCTTTTCGCAGAACGCGGTCACTCCGGCAGCGCGGGCCTCGTCCTCGATGTCCGCCCAGTCGTAGGCGGTCAGGATGATGATGGGGCAGCGATTCCCGATCACCTTGCGGATCTGCCGCACGATCTCGATGCCGTTCATATCGGGGATCAGCCAGTCGATGATGTAGACGCTGAACTCATCGCCCTGCTCCACCGCATATTTGGTGCGGATGACCGCTTCCTTGCCGGAGATCGTCCACTCCGGCCGCATCCCGATCTTGGACAGCATGGTGCTGACGTTCAGGCAGGTGTTGGTATCATCGTCTGCCACCAGTGCGCGCAGCCCTTCCAGCTGGGGGAGCTGCTTGGGCTCTGCTTTCTGCCCGCTGCGTGTGAAGCAGAGGGTCACGATGAACTCGGTGCCCTTGCTCGGCTCGCTCGTGAGGGCGATGGTGCCGCCCATCAGATCCACGATGTTTTTGGTGATGGACATTCCCAGGCCGGTGCCCTGAATGCCGCTGACGGTGGAGCTTTCCTCCCGGCTGAACTCCTCGAAGATGTGCTTCTGGAACTCTTCGCTCATGCCGATGCCGTTGTCCTTGATGCGGAACTCATAGCAGACGCAGCCCTTGGGCGCACCGTTCTTCTGGGCGATGCGGATGCTGATCATGCCGCCGGTGGGGGTGAACTTGATGGCGTTGGACAGGATGTTCAGCAGGATCTGGTTCAGCCGCAGTGGGTCGGTGATGATGTCCTCATCCTCAATGTCCATGGTATCAATGAAGAGCGACAGCCGTTTGGCCGCAACGTTGGGCTGGATGATGGAGCGCACATCGTGGACAAGGTCGGGCAGATGCACCGCCTTTTCCTCGATCTTGACCTTGCCGCTCTCGATGCGGCTCATATCCAGCACATCGTTGATGAGGGAGAGCAGATGCTGGCTGGAGGTAGAGATCTTTTTCAGGTAGTCCAGCACCTGCTCGCGGTTGTCGATGTGGGTCGCAGCCAGCGAGGTGAAGCCGATGATGGCGTTCATCGGGGTGCGGATATCGTGGCTCATGTTGAACAGGAACTCCCGCTTGGCGCGGTTGGCCGCGCCCTCGTGCTGGAGCGCGATCTCCAGTTTGCGGTTCTGCTCTTCCAGCTGGGTCTGATACTTCTTCTCCTGCTCTTTTTTCTGCTGCTCCATCTCCTGCACCGAGCGTCGGCGCAGCATCTGCAAGACCGAAACGAGCAGGATGTAACAGACCAGTGCCGTTAAGACCAGCGTGAGCGACTCGTGGAACACGGTTTTTTCATCCGTGTACGCATAGAGGTCGAACGACCGGCCGTGGCTGTACATGCCGAAATAGCAGCCGGAGCCGTTCCAGCCGTGGGTGGGCGTCAGCTTTTCCGCAAGCCCGGTGCTGCGGATCTCCTGCACCGGCGGGCTTGCGGTGGTGTCCTGCCCGATCAGCTCCGGGCGGTTGGACGCAATGACCTGATTGTTCTGCACGATGAACAGGGTGCCGCTGGTCTCTTCTGGGTAGCCGTCCAGAATGCTCTGGACCGACAGTGCCGTCCCCTCGACAAATTTGGCCGGGGTGCAGCGATAGGCCAGCAGGATGACCTCCTGGTGGTCGGCCCGGTGTGCCGCCACATCCACGGCAGACCCGTCTGCCAGCAGAACGCGCTTCAGGTAGGTCTTCTGCGGGAAGCGGAAGACGTCCAGCGCGGTCTCCTTTTTGAGCCGGTCTTCCAGCTGGGCGTAGCCGATGCCGTTCGCTGTGTACTCGCACAGGAGCGTGCCGTCCGGGCGCAGCACGGAAATGCCGGTGAGCCAGAGCGTCTCAGTCTGCTGTTTCAGGCAGTGCGGGTCGGAGAGGTCGAGTGCGGCGTCACCGGCCAGCTGGTGCACCGAGACCGCCGTGCGGCGGAGCGCTTTGGCCGTGATGGTATCGTTGTACTGCTCAAAACTGGTGGACTGCGATTTGACGAACGCGATCGTCTGGCAGAAACGCTCTTCGGTCGCATGCAGGGCTTTCCAGCCGGAAGCCAGGACGACCCCCGCCATGAAAAGCACACCGACGAGAATGTAGAGCACCCAGGTCCGCGTGTTCGGAGTGGTTTTGTTGTTACGCGTCAATGGTGTCCACCTCCAGATACTGCGAAGCATGTTCCAGGTATTTGCCGACGATCCGTTCCAGTGTGCCGTCCTCGCGCATCTGCGCGAAGGTATCATTCAGCTGGTGGTCCAGCCCGCGGCTGTCATTTTTGGCAAAGGCAACGCCCAGCCCGGTGACCAGCAGCGGCTCTTCGAGGATGCGGAACACCGCGTTGTTGTCTTTCATGTATTGCAGGATGGCCGTCTCGTGGGCAGCGATGGCGTCCACATAGCCGCAGGCCAGCATGGCATACTGCACACTGCGGTCTTCGATGCTGAACACCTCGACGGTCTGCGGGATGCGCGGGTCGGAGCCGCTGAGGAAGATGCTCTCTGGCTTGGAGGTGCTCTGCACCATAACGGTCTTCCCGGCAAGGTCGCTGAGGGACTGGATGCTACTGTCGGCGTTCACGGCCACGACCTGACGGCTCACCATGTAAGGCCCGGCCCACCGGTAGAGCGTTTCGCGGCCCTGCATGGAAAAGCAGCCCCAGATGCAGTCGATGGCGCCGCTTTCCACAAGGGCGGTCTTCTGCTCCCAGTCGATGACTTCAAATCGTGCAGCGTATCCCATGCGGCGGAATGCCTCGGTGGCGATCTCCACGTCGATCCCGGTCGGGGTGCCGTCATTGTTCAGATAAATATAGGGCGGGTAGGTGTCGCTTCCGATGAGGATCTGCGGCAGATCGCTGTTCTTCGCGTCCGTTCCGCCGCAGGCAGTCAGGCCGCCGAGGGCCGTCGAGGCCGCCAGCAGGGTGCATCCGTTCAGGAATGCACGGCGTGAGATGAGGTGTTTCATGGGGACTTTTGTTCTCCTGTTGTTATTGCGTCCGCTGCTGCAACTGGACTTTCAGGTCGGTCTGCACATCCGTCAGGCATTGCAGCAGCAAGGGGTTGAAGGCTCCGCACTCGCCGTTCAGGATCATCTGCACGGCTTTTTCGTGGGAGAAGGCTTTTTTGTAGCAGCGTTCGCTGGTCAGTGCATCGTACACATCGGCCAGCGCGACCAGCTGTGCGCTGATGGGGATCGCATCGCCCTTCAGCCCATCCGGGTAGCCGCGCCCGTCCCAGCGCTCGTGGTGCCAGCGGGTGATCTCGTAGGCGGTCTGCAGCAGCGGCTGCTCGTTGAAGTCTTCCAGCTGGTGCAGCATCTCGGCCCCCAGCATACTGTGGGTCTTGACGACCTCGAATTCTTCCGGGGTCAGCTTGCCGGGTTTGTTGAGGATCTTTTCGTCGATGCCGATCTTGCCGATGTCGTGCAGGGCGGAGGCCAGCGGGATGTTGTCCTGCTGCTCGGCGGTGATGGGGTACTGGCTGCTGATCTCCAGCAGGCGGTGGAGCAGCAGCTCGGTGATGATGCGGATGTGCCGCACATGGGCGCCGCTCTCGCCGTTGCGGAACTCTACGATATGGCTCAGCACACCCACCAGCATATCGGTGTTGTTTTCGCGGGCGCGGATCTGGTCCGACACCATCTGCACCAGCCGCCGCTGCTTGGCATACAGCTTGATGGTGTTGGTCACGCGGCGGTAGACGATGCGGGCATCGAAGGGGCGGTTGACGTAATCGCTGGCTCCCAGCTCATAGGAGCGCCGGATCGCGGCGTCGGAGTCGTCGCTGGAGATCATGATGACCGGGATGTCCTCGATGGTGTGGTTGGCGTTCATGGCCTTGAGCACCTCGAAACCATCCATGACCGGCATGTTGATGTCCAGCAGCACCAGTGCAAGATTCCCGGCTTCGGCCTGCAAGGCATCCATACATTCCCGGCCATCTTTTGCTTCCAGAATACGGTAGTCGCCTTGCAGGATTTCGGCCAGGATGAGGCGGTTCATTTCAGAGTCATCCACAAGAAGGATCTGCGGCTTCTCCTCCACCAGTTCTTCCTGCGCGGTCAGCGCGTTTTCGGGGAGTTCCACCGTGACGGCATTCTTACGGCACTTTGCCTGATACATCAGCCGGTCTGCCCGGCGAACCGCATTCTCCATCGAGTCGGTGATGGCCTGCATCGTTCCGCCGATGCTCAGTGAGAGGCGAAAATGCGGATAACCGGGTACAGTAGCCTGCTGCACGGCGGCTCTGATCTGCTCCAGCTTGGTTTGCAGGATATCGCTCGGAATGCCGGGCAGCACCAGCAGAAATTCATCCCCGCCGTAGCGGATGAGCAGATCGGAGCTGCGGATGCAGGACTGAATGGCGTTTGCCGCTGCTTCCAGCGCCAGATCTCCGGCGTGATGCCCATAGGTGTCGTTGCAGATCTTGAAATCGTCCACATCCATCAGCGCGATGCCTGCGGAGCCGACGATACGGGATGCGATATCCTCATAGTAGCGGCGGTTGTATGTGCCAGTCAAGGCATCATGGTAAAGTTTTGCACGGTAGCTCTCTGTTGTTTCTTGAAGCTTTTCCTCGGTTTCGGCCTGCATCTTTTCCATGTTGGAACACTCGAACTGCCTTTGCAGATGACCGATCAGCAGAATGTTCGCAGCGATACCAAGGCCGATCACGATGAGCTTTTGAAGGTTCAAAGAGGTGTAAAGAAAAAAGCTGTGGTCGGTAGAAAAGAAAAACGCGGAGTATAGGAATGCAATGAGGCCGCTTACGATTCCTGCTGCATAGCCGCATTTCACGAGCACAGCAGAAAGAACAACAAAAAGCACGATATTTGGATTTGGAATATGAAAATTCCAGACGATCAGGCAGGCGCTCAATTGGGCAAGTGCCGATAGCAACATAGGCTGAATTTTATTTGGCTGTCGTTCCATACGCAATACCATCCAATCCTTTGATTCATCATGATTGCTCTCTCACAAAAAAGAGCTGGGCCGCAAATGGGCGGCCCTGCCAGGTCGTGGGTGTCGGTCATCTGCGAAACCGTGCGATTCCACTATTTATTTTCGGGGGGGGGTAACGCGGAAGCGCTTGACGGTCTGTTCCAGCGCGTCGATGTCCACGGGCTTGGACAGATGCTCGTCCATCCCGGCTTCCTTGCTCTTCTGCATATCTTCCAAGAAGGCGTTTGCCGTCATGGCGAGGATGGGGATGACCCGGCCCAGCGGGTTTTCGCTGCTGCGGATGCGGCGGGCGGCTTCGAGGCCGTCCATCACCGGCATCTGCACATCCATCAGGATCATGTCATACTCGCCGGGCTTGACGCGGACAAACGCATCCACAAGCTCCTGCCCGTTGGGGTAAATTTTGCAGTGTGCGCCCTTGGATTCCAGCAGCAGCTCCAGGATCTCGGCGTTGATGGCGTTGTCCTCGGCGCAGAGGAAGTTCATCCCGCACAGGGGAGAGACGTCTTCCGGCTCCTCCGGAAGCGCCTGCGCCTTTGGCACCGCGTCCGCTTCGGCGTCGATGGGAAATTCCAGCACGACCTCAAAGCGGGTGCCCTTGCCGGTGGCACTCTCCACGCTGATGGAGCCGCCCATCAGGTCCACGATGTTCTTGGTGATGGCCATGCCAAGGCCGGTGCCCTGCACCTTGTTGGTGCCGGAGCGCTCTTCGCGGGTAAAGGGGTCAAAAAGGGTCTTCTGGTAAGCCTCGCTCATGCCGATGCCGTCATCCTGCACCACAAAGCTGTATTTGGCGTAGTGCTCGTTCCGGGGCAGCTCTTCGACCTCGAACCGGATGTGCCCGCCGCAGGGGGTATACTTGACCGCGTTGGAGAGGATGTTCATCAGCACCTGATTCAGGCGGGTGGGGTCGGCCAGCAGGTTTTCGTGCCGGAGATGGGTGGAGACGGTGAAGGTCTGCGCCTTTTCGCTGGCCTGTGCGCGGATCATCGTGCTGAGCTGGTCGAGCTGCTGGGAAAGGTGCATCGGCTCAACGCTCAGGGTGGTCTTGCCGCTCTCGATGCGGCTCATATCCAGAATGTTGTTGATGATGCCCAGCAGCAGCTGGCCGGAGCTTTCCAGCTTGTGCAGGTGTTCGGCCAGCTTTTCCGGCTGGTCCAGCTCGTTCTCCATCAGGGTCGTCAACCCGACGATGGCGTTCATGGGGGTGCGGATATCGTGGCTCATGTTGGAAAGAAAGTCGGTCTTGGCCTGGCTGGCCTTTTCGGCTACTTCCAGTGCGGCTTCCACGGCCAGCGTGGTCTGGTGCTCGCCTGTGCGGTCAGACAGATCCACGATGCACTTTTTTGCGCCCTGTACCTCATTGATAAAGCCGGTCACGTGGATATAGTGTGGCTCGCCAGTCTCCTGATGGATAAACTCCCGATCCCATTCCTGCTGCGTACCCTGCTCCATCTGCATCAGACCGTCCAGCCGTGATGTGCAATTATCGCCCTCGGCAGAACATAGAACGTGGAAATCCTCTTGCACCGTTTCGGGGGAGATGCCCAGAATGCGCCGGACGTTGGGGCTGATGTATTCCACCTTGCCGGTGCCGGTGTCGATCATCAGGAACACATCGTCCACGTTGCGAGAAAGGCTTGAGAACAGCTCTTCACGGGCCAGCAGCTGCTGATCCTTTTTCCGCAGCTTTTGCCGGTTGCTCTGTACCATCAGCAGCAAAACGGTAACGGCCAGCATCCCCACGATGCCGCTCATCACAGCCATGGTGGTGTATTGCAGCCGGTTCATGTTGGCGTTCACAATGCTTTTGGGGGCAATGCCAAGGACCGTCCAGTTCTGGAAGGAGGCAGAACCATAAACCATGTAATAGCCGACGCCATGGATGGAAAACTCAAGGTTGCCGCTCTTCCCGGCGGCAAAAGCCTTTTGCAGGGCAGTGATCTGTTCGTCCGTAAAACCAGCCGAATTTTTGAGCATGGCAAGGATGTTGTGCACACCGCGCATGTCCGCACTGCTGCTGTCCAGTACCACACGGCCATCCGGCAGCACGGCAAAGGTGCTGCCGTGCCCCTCAAAGGCAGAGATCTTCAGGGAGTCCACCAGATCTCGGTTGTTGTAGGTGACGGCAATGGCTTCGTACGCAAAGCCCTGATAGCTGCCTTTTGCCGTGGGAACGGCAAACACCATGATCTCCGGCTTGTCCGGGACCACCGAGTTTGCCACGATAGGCTGCTGCTCCAGGATCAGCTGCGACAGCATTCGTCCCAGATCGAGATAGCCCTGTTCGCCGTCCAGCGTGATATAGGAGCCATCCCGTGAGACGAAGAAAAAGTCTGTAAACTGGTATTCTTCTTTTGCCTGTGCAAGGAAAGAGCAGACATCGGCATCGCTTTGCGAACGTTCCAGATAAGGTGTCCACATCCGCATGACACCCCAGTTGAAGGATACCTTATTGTAAAGGGTCTGGTTTGCCTGATGGTAGATCTCGGTAAGGTGTGCCGTGCTTTCCTCGTAGATGGTTTGCTCCATGAAATCCGTAAAGACAACAAGGCTCGTCAAAATACCGATGCCGAGCAGCAGTGCTGCTAAAACTGCGAGGATACGTTTTTTTATCGTAGACCACATCTTAGTTTCATTCTTCAAGAGTTTATTCTCCCTGTACAATGGTCAGATACTCGGAGGGGGCGGGGAACTGCCTGCTGACCGCCAGCGAATCCTTCAGGCAGGAGCGGCTTTCTGCCCCTTCAATGGCGTATTCCGTCCGCTTGGTTTTCAGGTTCTCCGGCATGGGGCAGTTGCAGTAGGCCTCATTTTCTATCCACACATCCGTGCCCGCCACAAAGACGGTATAGGTGGCGGTATCGTCCAGCGGTGCACCGTTGATGGTGACTTCTTCCAGACGGAACTTGCCCCGTTCGTATTCGGTCACCTTGTATTCCATACCGCTGGTCACGGGCATATAATTCCGGTGACGGATGGGGTTTGCACCGTTGTCCTTCACGTTTACCAGCCACTCCATCATCTGCCGCAGCTCTGCACCGGTATATTCCCCCTGCGAGACAGCGTAGTTGCCGGCCATCACCCACAAAAGCTGCTGCTTGCTGTAATCGCCGCAGTAGATGGAGGTGGACACCAGCGGCGAATAGCCGACTGCAATAGACGCATCGTAGGTGGCGCGCAGGGCGTTCATCAGCGAGGAAGCCGCAGCGCTGCCGTGGTCGGTCATGTCGATGGAGTATGCGGTATTCTGGGTGAACAGCACCTCGGCTTCGGGGTCTGCTCTGGGGGTGACCAGCTGCTCATTGAACGCATCGTATGCGGCCTTGGCATCGTATTCGCCGGTGATCATCTTGTGCCCTACGTCTTCCGAAATACGGAACATCTCAGTGGAGGCCAGACGCATATACAGATGATTTGCGCTGATGATATCCGCAACGTGTTCCAGAGAAGCGGAGGAGGTAATATCGACCTCCTTGTTATAAGAAAGCACGGCAGCACCGACCGCCATCTTGCTCTGACCCTCTGCACTGTACACAGCCTCAAGCACTTTCAGCACAGCAGCCAGCTTCGCTTCGTCCTGCGCTACCGTGTTGGAAACTGCCGCCTGACACATGGGGTAGGTCAGCAGCCAGCTATCGTTGGCGGTCTCGCCGAAATAGGGCAGAATAGACGCGTTAAAGCCGTACTGGTCAGGCATTACATCCGCTATGCCTGCGGTGGTGCGGATCATGGCGGTCTGCCGCGCATAGAAAGGCTTGGCAATGGGGTTCAACTCCAACCGGTCGTCACCGGGCTGCACCCGCACATCCTTGAGGAACTGCTCGTATTTTTCAAAGACCTTCGGCCATACCACATCGTCCAGACCGGTGGAGCCGTCCTCGGTCTCGCTCTCGTAGTTCATGCGCCATGTGGTGCCCTCCAGGCTCATCAGCTCCGGGATCGCGCAGCCCTGCATGGTTTCCAGACAGGTGTAGTCATACCGCCAGTCTGCCTGATAGCCCTTGATGCCGATCGCTTCAAAGGCCTCGATCGCCGCCACGAACTCGGCATAGTTGGTGGGCAGGGGGATGTTGTACTGCGCAAACAGATCAACATTGGCAGCCGTGCCGTCCACCTCGGCGCACATGGGCAGCCAGCGGATCGCACCGTCCGGCTCCTGATTGTTGTTCAGGTAGCTGGAATAGAAGGTGCCTGCGACCTCGGTAGTGCTCAGGTCCATCAGGTGCTCTGCCAGAGGTGCCGCATCGTTCAGGGAGAAGCGGCGGCAGGTGATGATATCCGGCAGCTGCTCCGCACGGTTCAGCAGGTTGCGGTAGTAGTCCATGGTGTTGAAGCCCTGAATGAAGGTGAACGCATACTCCGGGAATTTTTCTTCCAGCCACGGAGTAAGCGCTTTCATCATGGAGCGATCCCACAGATAAAAGGTGATTTGAATTTTGCCGTTCTGGCTGCTGCTCTTGTCGGCTTCAGCCTTGCCGCCGCAGGCGGTCAGCGCTGCCGTGGCTGCCAGCACACCGGTGGCCTGTAGAAACGAGCGGCGGGAGAGCTTTTTCATCATACTATCGTCCTCACAGTTTCCTGATATTTCCAAGACTGTCGCTTCTTCATTTTACAGCAAAGTTGGAACAAACGCAACATAAAGTTCGTTAATGTTTCTGCAAATCCATGTGGATTTTGGCGAAATGCGGCGCAGTGGAGCGACCCGAAAGAAGACGTGCACCTCCGACTTGTGTGAAAATGCTGCGCCCAAAAGGCTGTCGGATGCTGCAGAATGCGCGGGCAAGCATCCGAAGTAAATCGAAACAGTGAACAAAAATATGCGTATTGTCGCATCTTTTTGCTTGACCTTGCGGCGGATACCGCTTATAATTGCCCTAGCGGAACGCCCCTGCCGGAGAGGGGGCGGGCCGGTAGAACGTTGAGGATGAGTGAGGAACTGCTGTGGAGATTCTATTGACCGGGAACACCTGTTTCGTGACCCCTGCCTGGGTGGAGATGGCGTTCCCAGAGGACCATGTCCTCATTACCTGCGCACGGGGCCAGCCGCACCCGCCGCGCATCCGGACCATCACGCTGGACAGCAAGGAGCGCATCGGCCAGCTGGTGGACAGCTACGAGTTTGACCGCATCGTCTATTTCTCGGAGTATCTGACCCCGCACAGCGAGCAGGAGGGCGAACTGGACCGCCTGCGCCGTGTTTTGCAGGCCAACCGGGAGCGGCCCAGCCAGCTGCTTTATCTGGCTGGGCCGGAAGCCGTGCTGACGCCGTTCATCGGCAAATCGGTGCTGGCGCAGGCGGCGGAGGCTCTCTGCCGCCATTACGCCGAGACGAGCAGGGTGCAGATCAAGGTGCTGCACCTGCCCTATCTCTACGGTACCGACTGCACCGGTGCGCCGGTGGGCATCGCGCAGCTGCTGACCCGCCCGAAGAGCGGGGAACTGCATTTTGAAGAGCAGGCCCTTGCCCCGGTGGCGGCTCTGTGCATGGAAGACCTGTCCGAGCTGGTGCTGCGGGTGTTCGACAACTGGACTCCGGAGTGGGAGAGCCTGACCGCCCCGGTGGTCTTCCACTGGAACTATGAGCAGCTGGGCGAGGCGTGGAAAGCCCTCTGCCCCGGCCTGACCGTGACCTACGGCAGCGACCTTGTCCGGGAGTACCCGCCCGACGACGGCCAGCTGCGCCGGGCGTATGGGTGGTTCCCCCGGTACGACCTGCTGGACGACCTGCCCCGATTCTTCCGGCAGGAAAAGCAGCCCCGCCGCAAAAAATGGCCGGAACGGCTCAGCGGCTTTGCCGTGCGGCACCAGCTGCTGGCCCCGGTGCTGGAACTGCTGGGGGCCTGGGGCGTATCCGAACTGCTGGTGCGGATGACCAGCACCCAGGCGCAGTTCCGGGTGGTGGATTTCCGGCTGGCGTTCATCGTGCTCATCGCCGATGTCTACGGCCTGAACGCAGGCGTGGCGGCGGCGTTTCTGGCGTCGCTCTCGCTGGCGGCGGGCTATTGGGCAGAGGGCGCGTCGCCGCTGCTGCTCTTCTACGAGCCGTCCAACTGGCTGGCCTTCCTCGTGTATTTCGTGGTGGGGGCGGTGTGCGGCTATGTGCAGCTGCGCAGCGCCGAGGACCTCCGCTTTGCCGAGGAGGAGCGGAAACTGCTGGAAGAGCGGCTGCGGTTCGTGCGGCAGCTGTATCAGGATACATTGGAGGACAAGCGCTCGTTCCGGCGGCAGATCCTGGGCCGGAGAGACAGCTTCGGCAAGGTGTATGCCGTGACCAAAGCACTGGACGCGGCCCCGGCGCAGGAGCTGCCCCGGAAGATCGTGGAGGTGCTGGAAGATGTGCTCGAAAATCACAGCGCGGCGGTCTACCGCGTGGACGCCCGGCGGCATCTGGCCCGGCGGGCCGCCTGCAGCGCGGACTTTGCCGCCCGCTGCCCGCAATTGTTGGAAGGCACGGGCCTTGGCCCGGTGCTGCGTGGCATCGAGCAGGACGGGCTGTGGGTGAACCGGGAACTGACGCCCGGCCTGCCCATGTTCGGCGCGGCCGTGCGGGAAAACGGGGAGCTGCGGGCGCTGATCCTGCTGCACGATGCGGCAGGGGAGCAGATGTCGCTCTATTACCAGAACATGTTCCGCATCCTCTGCGGGCTGGCCGAAACGGCCATGGTGCGGGCCGGAACGAAGCCCGCAGCAAAGCAGGAGGTGCGGGTATGAGACGGAACGGACTGCACGCAGACCTTGTGGAAAAACTGCGGGTAGACGATGAGCTCCACCGCAGCATCCGGGTCGAAGACCGGGCCGGCACGGCGGCAACGGTGCCGCTGGAAGAGGCACTGATCCTGGACACCGCCGAGCAGCGGCGGAAGCTGATCCTGTCGGTGCTCACAGAGGACCCGGTGCAGTATTACGACCTGCTGCAGCAGGCCCGCATGAACGACGACAGCGAGGTGGTGCACTACGCGGCCACGGCCATGGCACAGATCTCCAAGCAGGCGGACCTTGCCTTGCAGCAGGACGCCCGCCGCTTTGCCGACGACCCGAATGACCGGGAGGTGCTGGCGGCTTACGCCAACGCGCTGGAACGCTCGCTGAAGCTGGGGCTGGCGCAGGGCCGCGCAGCCGAACTGCAGCGCCGACAGCTGGAGCGGCTGCTCAAGCTGCAGCTGGCCGACAGCCCCAGAGAGGAGGGCTACAGCCTCGGCTGCCGGTTGGCAGAGGTGCAGCTGCAATTGCAGGAATACAAGGCTGCGGAGCAGACGCTCGAAGAGCTGGTCCGCCGCTGGCCGGTGCGGGAAACGCCCTGGCTGCTGCGGCTGCGCAGCGCCGCCGCCCGGAAAAGCGGTGCCGAAGTGCGGAGCATCCTGCAGCAGATGGAGCGCACCCAGGTCTACCTGAGCGCTGCGGGGCGGCAGGAACTGGCGTTCTGGAAAGGAGGTGCCGCATGAACCGGCTGTGGAAGGGGCGGTTCCGGTGGGGCAGGCTGCTGCTGGTCTGGCTGGTGTTCCTGTTGCTGGCAGGAGCTTTGTTTGCGGAGCGCAGCGGGGTGCAGTACACCGCGGCCCATGTTCAGATCGGGGCGCTCGACCATGCCCTGACCAAGGAAGAAGCACTGGCGGGGCAGGCCCCCGTCTGCCTGCTGCTCTGCGACAGCCGCCAGGTGAGCGTGGCAGAGGCAAAAGAACAGTTGGAACAGATCCTGCAGGATATGAAGGTCCCCGCCGAGGCCGCAGACCTTGCCGACACCGCCCCGGAAGCACTTCCGGCCTTTGAAAACTACGAGACCATCGTGGTGTTGGTGCCGAACTTCGAGCCGCTGGGCCTGCGCCTGCTCGACCTGATGGACTGGGTGGAGCAGGGCGGCAATGTCCTCTTTGCGATGACGCCCGAAAAGTGCGGGGCGTTCGATGTGGTGGCCCAGAAACTTGGGGTGCTGGCCTCGGCGTGGAACTGCAAAACGGCCGAGAGCATCGTGCCGGCCGAGGGCTTCCTGCTGGGCGGCGGGCAGCGGTATGAGCTGAGCGACCCGTTCGAATCCTCCATGGCGGTGCAGCTGCGAGACGATGCGGCGGTGTATGCCGTCACCGGGGACGAGGGCGTCCCGCTGATTTGGAGCACCGAACTCGGCAAGGGCCGGGTGGTGGTGGACAACATCGGCGTCTACGACAAGGTCATGCGAGGCTTTTATGCGGCCTCGTACAGCCTGCTGGGGGAGGCCTGCGCCTACCCGGTGCTCAACAGCGCCGTCTTTTTTCTGGACGACTTTCCCTCGCCGGTGCCGGAGGGCGACGGCCAGTACATCCGGCAGGATTACGGCCTGAGCATCGCGGATTTCTACGCCAAGGTCTGGTGGCCGGACCTCGTCCAGCTGGCCGAGCGGTTCGGCATCCGGTACACGGGCGTCATGATCGAGAACTATGAGGACGACACCACCTCCCCGCCCCTCCGCCAGAGCGATACCCAGCCGTTCCGCTATTTTGGCGGGCTGCTGCTGCGGCAGGGCGGGGAGGTGGGCTTCCACGGCTACAACCACCAGCCCCTCGTTCTGCCACAGACCGATTACGCCGGTCTGTACGACTACAACCCATGGCCCAGCGCCGACGCCATCGTCGCAGCCATGGACGAGCTGACGGCGTTCCAGCGGGCGGTCCTGCCCTATGCCGCCGGTTCGGTGTATGTGCCGCCGTCCAACATCCTGTCGGCCTCCGGGCGGGCGGTCTTAGGCCAGCGGGTGCCGCAGGTGCGCACCATCGCCAGCTCCTACCTCGAAGACGGCACCGACCTGCCCTATGTGCAGGAATTTGGCGTGGCAGCGGACGGCATCGTGGAAGAACCGCGCATTGTGTCCGGCGGCATGGTGAACGAGCCTTATATGCAGCTGGCCGCGCTGAGCGAGCTGAACTTCCACTTCGTCAGCACCCACTTCATGCACCCGGATGACCTGCTGGACGTGGACCGCGGCGCGGCGGAAGGCTGGGAGGTCTACAAGGGCGGGCTGGAACGCTACCTGACCTGGCTCTCGACGGCAGCGCCCGGCCTGCGGATGCAGACGGCCAGCGAGTGCGCCGGGGCCATCCAGCGGTTTTCGGGCGTGAATGTGACGCTGCAGAGCGCCGCTGACGCCTGGACCCTGACGCTGGGCAATTTCACCGACGAAGCGTGGCTGCTGTTCCGCGCGAACGAGAGGGTGCCCGGCCGCGTGACCGGCGGGCAGCTGACCTGCCTGACCGGGAAACTCTACCTGCTCAAGGCGGAAAACGCGGTCGTGACCATCGAACGAAAGGAGGGGTGAATCATGCGCATCTGTCTGGTGCTGGAAGGTTCCTACCCGTATGTCTATGGCGGGGTATCCACCTGGATGCACAGCTGCATCCGCTCCATGCCGGAGCACGAATTTGTTCTCTGGGTCATCGGTGCGAACGCGAAGGACAGAGGCCGCTTCGTCTATGAGCTGCCGCCCAACGTGGTGGAAGTGCACGAAGTATTTCTGGATGATGCGCTGCGGCTGCGCGGGGAGGCAAAGCCGCAGCCGTTCACCGAAGAGGAGCAGGCCGCGCTGGAGGAGCTGGTGCGGCTGGGCAGCCCGGACTGGGCGGTGCTGTTCCGGCTGTTCGGCGAAAAAAAGGCGCACCCGCTGGCCTTTTTGCAGAGCCGGGCGTTCATGCAGATGTTCACAAAGATCTGCGCGGAGGAGTACCCCTACACGGCCTTTGCGGATGCGTTCCACACGGTGCGGTCCATGCTGCTGCCAGTGCTCTATCTGCTCACGGGGGAGGTGCCCAAAGCGGACCTCTACCATGCCATCTGCACCGGCTACGGCGGGCTGCTGGCCTGCCGGGGCGGCAGTACCTTTCACCGGCCGGTGCTGCTGACGGAACACGGCATCTACACCCGCGAGCGGGAGGAGGAGATCATCCGGGCCGAGTGGGTGCGGCCGGATTTCAAGGAGCGGTGGATCCGATTCTTCTACATGCTGTCGGAGCAGATCTACCGGCAGGCGTTCCGGGTGACGAGCCTGTTCACGAGCGCCCGCAGCATCCAGATCGGGATGGGGTGCCCGGCGGAAAAGTGCGTCGTCATCCCGAACGGCATCCCGTACGAGACCTTCTGCGGCATCCCGCTCAAGGCGGAGGACGGCTGGGTGGACATCGGGGCGCTGGTGCGGCTGGCTCCCATCAAGGACATCAAGACCCTGCTCTATGCCTTTTGGGAACTGAGCGCCCGGCGGAAGAACGTCCGGCTCCACATCCTGGGCGGGGTGGACGATGCGGAGTACGCGGCCGAGTGCACGGCACTGGCCCGGCAGCTGGGGCTGGAGAACGTCCGGTTCACCGGGCGGGTGGACAGCGCCGCGTACCTGCACCGGCTGGACTTCACCGTCCTGACCAGCATTTCGGAGGGGCAGCCGCTCTCGGTGCTGGAATCGCTGGCGGCCCGCCGCCCCTGTGTGACCACCGATGTGGGCTGCTGCCGGGAGCTGCTGGAAGGAGCCCCCGGTGACACACTGGGCCGGGCCGGGTACTGTGTGCCGCCCATGTACCGGCAGGGCCTCGCGGACGCGATGGAGAAACTCTGCGCGAGCCGCACCCTGCGGGAGAAGCTGGGCGCGGTCGGGCAGAAGCGGGTGGCGCAGGATTACCGCTGCGAACAGATGCTGGAGCAGTACCGTGCTCTGTATGCAGAGACCGCGCGGGCGCACGGTCTGCCGGATGAAACGGATTCGGAGGAGTTATGGCTGGAATTGGGTTCGAACTGAAAAAGCTGTTCCGCCGCAAAGGGCTGCTGGCGGGTCTGCGGGCCTACGGCTGCGCGGGCATCCTCTGCACCGGGCCAATGCTGCTGGGTGTGCTGCTGCAATTGGGCATCCTGGTGCTCTGCGGCTGGGCCGGGGCGGCGAAGACCGAGCAGGACCTTCTGGTCTGCATGGTGACGGACACCCTGCTGGCTTCGCTCACCGTGACGAGCCTGTTTGCCATGCCGGTGACCCGGTTTCTGGCGGACATGCTCTATGAAGAGCAGGAGCAGCTGGTGCTGCCCTCATTCTGGGGCGCGAACGCTCTGCTGCTGGCGGGCGGATGTGGGCTGTATGGGCTGTTTCTGCTGGTGTCCGGTGCGACGCTTTTGCAGGGGCTGCTTTGCCTGGCCCTCTTTGCGGAGATGATCGTGAACTGGAACGCCATGAGCTTCCTGACCGCCCTCAAGGACTACCGCAGCGTCCTCATCGCCTTTGCGGCGGCGGTGGGCACGGCCTTCGGGGCCGGGGCGCTGCTGGTGCTGCTGGCGCGCGCTCCGGCGCTGGAAGGCTTTCTCTTTGCAGTGGCGCTGGGGTACGGCGTCATGCTGATGCTGGACGTCTGGCGGCTCTGCCGCTATTTTCCGGACCGGCAGGGCAGCCCCTGGCTCTTTCTGCGCTGGGTGGACCGCTTTCTGCCGCTGGCCCTGACGGGCCTGTGTACCGACATCGGGCTGTTTGCCCACCTCGTGCTGGTCTGGCTGGGCCCCATCGGTGTGCAGGTGAAGGGGCTGTTCTACGGGGCACCGTATTACGACGTCCCGGCATTGCTGGCCTTTCTGAGCATCCTGGTCACCACGGTGAACTTCGTGGTGTCGGTGGAAGTGCAGTTCTACCCCCGCTACCGCACCTATTACAGCTTGTTCAACGACGGCGGCGTGGTGGGCGATATCACCGCCGCCGGGGAAGAGATGCTGGCGGTGCTGAACCGGGAACTTTTCTACACGGCCCTCAAGCAGCTGTTCACCACGGCAGGGGTCATCTCGCTGGAAGCGCTGGTCATGGGGTATCTGCCGCTCGGCTTCAATGATCTGATGCACGGATACTTCCGCACCCTCTGCGTGGGGTACGGGCTGTATGCGGTGGGCAACACGGTGCTGCTCATCCTGCTCTATTTCACGGATTACAAGGGGGCGCTGGGGGCGGCGCTGAGCTTTGCGGGGGCGGCTGCGGGGCTGACGGCCCTGTCCCTGCGCTTTGACCCGGCGTATTACGGCTTCGGGTTCCTGGCCGGGGCAGCGGTGCTGTTCCTGACGGCGCTGCTGCGGCTGGACCGGTTCACCCGGAACCTGCCCTACCGCATCCTCGGCCAGCAGCCCGTCGTGGCCGAGGAAAAGGCCGGGGTATTCACCCGGCTGGGGCTGTTTCTGGAGCGGCACAGCCTGCAGAAAAAGGAGGAAGCATGATGCAGGGAAAAACGATCCCCCGCCGCAGGGTGCTGGCCCTGGGGGCTGCACTGGCGGGGTTCTGCGTGGGGTGCAGCGTTCTGCCCACGGCGGAGGAAACGGCGGCGTCGGAGGAAGTTTCCACGATTTCGGGAACGCCGGTGGAAAAACAGCCCGATGACAGCATCCACCTGCGGGACAATGACGGGCTGTATACGGTCTATGACGACAGCGGCGTCGTGACCATGTATCTGACCGTCACCCGTGGGAACGAAGCCGAGAACACCGACCATACCTGGGCGGAGATCAATTCCTATTCGGTCTACGACTACGAGTACATGCAGGTGCCCCGCTACCAGACGGCGGCCTTGCTGCAGGTGGGAGACGAGAACGGCCCGCTCCTCTCGGAGGTGGGCTATGGGGAGACGGTGCCGAACGCGACGGTCCAGATCCGCGGTCAGACGTCCAGCCGGAACGCCCAGAAAAACTATAAGATCAAGCTGAAGAAGAACAAGGGGACCTGGCGGGGCCAGCGGACCATTGCACTGAACAAGCATCAGGGCGACGGCCTGCGCTTCCGCAACAAGATGGCGTATGACCTCATCCGGGGCATCCCTCAGATGGTGGGCCTGCGCACCCAGTTCGTGCATCTGTATGTGAAGGACCTGACTCAGGCGAACAGTGGGGCCTTTGTGGACTACGGGCTTTATACCCAGGTGGAGCAGCTGAACCCGACAGCCCTGAAGGCCCATGGGCTGGACCAGAACGGCCAGCTGTACAAGGTGAACTTCTTCGAGTTTTTTCGGTATGAGGACGCCATCCGCCGGAAGACCGACCCGGCCTATGACCCGGTCGCCTTTGAACAGCATCTGGAGATCAAGGGCAGTGACGACCACACAAAGCTCATCGAAATGCTGGAAGCGCTCAACGACGAGACCGTGCCGATGGAGGAACTCTTTGAGACGACCTTCGACACCGAGAACATCGCCTACTGGATGGCGTTTCAGCTCCTGATGGGCAACACCGACACCCAGAGCCGGAACATGTACCTCTACAGCCCGCTGAACAGCGCGCGGTGGTATCTCCTCGACTGGGACAACGACGCCATGCTTTCCCGCACCGAGTGGGCGTTCCGGAACTATTCCGACAGCCTGAGCTGGGAGCGGGGCGTGAGCAACTACTGGGGCAACGTGCTCTTCCGCCGCTGTCTGCAGACCCGGTGCTTCCGGGAAAAGCTGGACGCCGCCGTGGAGGAACTGTTCCGCTTTTGCAGCGCGGAACGCATCGGGGAGATGACGGCGCAGTACCGCAGCGTGGTGGAGCCTTTCGTCTGGCAGCAGCCGGATATCCTCCACGAGCCGCTGAGCCGGACGGAGTACGACACCGTGGCCAGAGGGCTGCACCGGGAGATCACCGAGAACCGGGACGCCTACCGTGAGAGCCTGCACAAGCCGATGCCGTTCTACATCGGGATGCCGGAGCCAGCCGGTGAACAGCTGAGGCTGCTGTGGGATGCCTCGTTCGACCTGAACGCCGAGGACATCGTCTACACCGCCGAGCTGGCGAAGGACTACCAGTTCACGACAACGTTCTGGTCGGAGGCGGACATCCGGCTGCCGGAAACGGTGGTCTATGCCCTCCCGGCGGGGCACTATTTCCTGCGGGTGCGGGCGACGAACGCCTCCGGCTACACGCAGGATGCCTTTGATTACTACGTGATGGAGACCGGCAAGGCCTACGGCATGAAGAGCTTTTTTGTGGAGGCCGACGGCAGCGTGACGGAGGACCTGTATGAAGAGTGAGACCATCTTCCCCGCACCGGCCCACGCAAAAACGCAGCCGCGCACCTGCACCGGCGAACGCTACCGCCATGAGCTGAAGTACCGCATCTCGTACGGCGAAAAGGCGGTGCTGGAGCTGCGGCTCGCGCCGCTTTTGCAGCGGGACGCCCACGCCGGGCCGGGCGGGTATCTCATCCGGAGCCTTTATTTTGACGACTGCTGGAACTCCGCCTATGCCGAAAAGGATGCGGGCATCCTGGCCCGCAAAAAATACCGCATCCGCATCTACAACGGCAGTGATGCCGTCATCCGGCTGGAGCGGAAGAAAAAAGTGGGCAGCTGGATCTGCAAAGAGGAGGCCGCCCTCACTCGTGCGGAGCTGGAGAAACTTCTGAGCGGGGACTACGGCTTCCTGCTCGCTTCGCCGCAGCCGCTCTGCCGGGAGTTTTACTTCGAGTGCGTCTCCAACCTGCTGCGGCCCCGCGTGGTCGTGGACTACGAGCGGGAACCGTGGGTGCAGAAGGAGGGAACGGTGCGCATCACCTTTGACCGGGACATCCGGGCGGCAGTGGGCGGCTGGGACCTGTTCGACCAGCACCTGCCCACCCTGCCGGTGCTGGACCCCGGCACCCTGGTGATGGAGGTGAAGTTTACGGAATTTCTGCCCCAGACCCTCCGGGAGCTGCTGCCGCCCAAAGCGCAGGAGTGGACGGCCGTGTCCAAATATGTGCTCTGCTGCGACAAAACGGCCTACTGCCACGGCAGTTCCGGCTGGCAGGGCTGAACCAATGCGAAAGGAACAACGCTATGAGTGTGAAGGATTTCATCAAAAAATCGGTGCTGGAAAATTTCAGTCCCTACAATGTCCCGCAGATGGCGGCGGCTCTGCTGGCGGCTGTGCTGCTGGGGGCGCTCATCTACTGGGTCTACCAGCGGTTCTATGCGGGGGTCCTCTTTTCCCGCAGTTTTGCAATGACGCTGGTGGGCATGTCGGTGCTCACCTGCATGGTCACGCTGGCCATCAGCTCCAATGTGGTCATCTCACTGGGCATGGTGGGCGCACTGTCCATCGTGCGGTTCCGCACGGCGGTCAAGGACCCGCTGGATCTGCTGTATCTGTTCTGGGCCATCACGGCGGGCATCACCACCGGCGCGGGAATGTACCTACTGGCCGCGTCGGCGTCTGCGGTGATGATCGGGGCCCTCGCCCTGCTCTCCCGCTGGCAGACGGCAGGCCGCATCTATGTGGCGGTGCTGCACTATCAGGGCGAAAAGCCGGGGGATGAAATCGTCCGTGCCCTGGGGCGGAACCGGTACGCGGTCAAATCGAAGACGCTTCGGGGCGAGGCGGTCGAGATGGCGGTGGAGGTCTGCTGCAGGGACGATGTCCGGGATGTTACCGACCGGCTGCAGGAGATCGAGGGCGTGGAGGACGTGACCATGATCCAGTACAACGGAGAATACCATGGCTAAGCGGCACACCGCTGCGGCGGCCGCCTGCCTGCTGCTGGCCGGGTGCCTGGTCTGGGCGGGGCGGAAGCGGACCGTGACCTATCTGCCGGACGAGAGCGCCTTCCCCAATGCGCAGATCGGCTATGCGCCCGGTGTGCTGGACAGCGGCACCGAGGGTGCCACCCTGCGCTATCTGGGCCTGACCTGGCGGCAGCTGGAACCCGAAGAGGGGGCCTACGCCTGGGAGGCCATCGAGCAGACCTGCCATCTGGCAGAACTGCGGGCGCGGGGTGTCCATCTGGTGCTGCGCATCTCCTGCGACGAGCCGGGGGACGAAGCACATCTCGACATCCCGGACTGGCTCTATGAACAGACCGGCACCGGCCGCTGGTACGACATCGCCTACGGAAAGGGCTATGCGCCGGACTATACCGACCCTGTGTTTTTTGCCGCCCACGAGCGGCTGCTGCGGGCGGTGGGGGAGCGGCTGGGGGCCGACGGTTTCGTCAGCTATGTGGAGCTGGGGAGCCTCGGCCACTGGGGCGAGTGGCACGTCAAGTCCGGGGAGGGGCTTCCCTCCATGCCCGATGAGGCTGTCCGGGACCGCTATGCGGCGCTTTACCGGGAGGCATTCCCGCAGGCTGCGCTGCTGATGCGGCGGCCCTTCCGGTTCGCGGCCGAACACGGGCTCGGCCTTTACAACGACATGACCGGCTTGCCCGAAGACACCGAAGAGTGGCTGGGCTGGATCGCCTGCGGCGGCTGGTATGAGGGCGACCCGGAGGGGCTGGTCCCCATGCCGGACGCCTGGCAGACGGCCCCCATCGGCGGGGAGCTGACCAGCCGACTTTCGATGGAGCAGCTGCTCACCACCGACCTGAGCCAGACCGTTTCCCTCATCCGGCAGTCGCACATGAGCTTTCTGGGGCCGAAGACGGCGGAGACCGCTTTCCGGGAGGGGTATGATGCCGTATTGGCCGCTCTCGGCTACCGGCTGCGGGTCACGGAAGCGTCGCTGCGGCGGGTGACGGGCGGCACGGTGCTGACCCTGACTTTTACGAACGATGGTACGGCCCCGTTTTACTGGGACTGGCCCGTGAACGTCTATGTGGAGGAGGCGGACGGCACGACCGTGGAGGCCCAGCCGCTGGCGCTTTCTCTGCCGGATCTGCTGCCCGGCGGCTGCCAGACCGTGAAAACGAAACTGGCCGGTGTGCCGGGCCGCTGGTGGGAGGAGCAGGACCGGCGCATCACGCTGGGCATCGTGGACCCGATGACCGGGCGGGATGCCGTCCGATTTGCGATGCAGACGGCGCAGGAGGGCGGCCGCACCGTCCTCTTTGCGGGAGAATAGAGCCCAAAAAGCCTGAGACCTTGCAAAAAAGGCCTCAGGCTTTTTGGGCTGCGGATGCAGCGATCAGGAATATAGGAAATGGAGAATGGCAGAAACTTACAGGATGCGCACCCGGATGACAGCGGGGATCGCCGCCAGCTTGTCGGCCAGAGCCACGTTCACGGCACCGGTGGCATCCAGCATGGTATAGGCCATGCTCTTTTTGCTCTTGTTGACCATGTTCTCAATGTTCAGACCGGCCTCGGTGGTCAGCGCTGTGATCTGGCTGATCATGCCGGGCTCGTTCTTGTGGATGATGCAGATGCGCCGGCCGCCCGCACGGGGCTGGACGACCTCCGGCAGGTTCACCGAGTGGGTGATGTTGCCGTTCTTGAGGTAATCGCTGATCTCCTGCGCGGCCATAACGGCGCAGTTGTCTTCGGCTTCCGGAGTGGAAGCGCCCAGATGCGGGGTGCAGATGACGCCCGGCCTGCCCAGCAGCGCTTCGGCGGGGAAGTCGGTCATGTAGCCGGAGACCCGGCCGTTCTCCAACGCCTCCAGCAGGGCGGGGGTGTTCACCAGCTCGCCGCGGGCGTAGTTCAGGATCTTCACGCCGTCCTTGCACAGGGACAGCGTCTGGGCGTTGATGGTGTCCTTGGTGGTGGGCAGATAGGGCACATGGATGGTGATGTAGTCGCACAGGGGGAGCATGTCGTTCAGGTTCACGCAGTGGTGGACCTGGCTGCTCAGGTTCCAGGCGGCATCAATGGAGATGTAGGGGTCGTAGCCGTAGACCTCCATGCCCAGCGCAATGGCGCAGTTGGCCACGCGGGAGCCGATGGCACCCAGACCGATGACGCCCAGCGTCTTGCCCTTGATCTCGTTGCCCACGAACTGCTTTTTGCCCTTTTCCACGCTCTTGGCCAGAGCGGGGTCGCCCGCAAGGCCCTGCGTCCACTGGGCGGCGGCGGCCACATTGCGGCTGCCGGCAATGAGCATCCCGATGACCAGCTCGGCCACGGCGTTGGCGTTGGCACCGGGGGTGTTGAAGACCACGATGCCCTGCTCGCTGCAGCGGTCCAGCGGGATGTTGTTCACACCGGCACCAGCGCGGGCAATGGCCAGCAGATTCTCGTTGAAGGTGGTGTTCAGCAGGTCGGCGCTGCGGACGAGGATCCCGTCCGGCGCGTCGGCACCCACCGAGACGTCAAAAAGGTTTTTGTTCAGCTTCGCCAGGCCCACCGGGCTGATGGCGTTCAAAGTTTTGATCGTAAACATAGAAGCATATCCCTTCTGTAATCGCAAACGTTTGTTTGAAAACAAGGCCCGGTCGAGCGGGAGCGAGACGGGGCGGTTCACGCATTGTTTTTGCGGAACTGCTCCATGAAATCGACCAGCTTGTCAACGCCCTCGGCGGGCATGGCGTTGTAGATGGAGGCGCGCATTCCGCCGACGAGGCGGTGGCCCTTCAGGTTGACGAAGCCTGCCTCTGCGGCCTCGGCGCAGAACTTTTTGTCCAGATCGGCGTTGGGGCTGGTGAAGGTGACGTTCATCGTGCTGCGGTAGCGATGCTCGACAGGGTTGGTGAAGAAGTCCTGCCCATCGAGGTAATCGTACAGCACCTTGGCCTTGGCTTCGTTGATCTTCTGCATGTTGGCCAGACCGCCGATGTCGTTTTCGAGGTACTGAAGCACCAGACCGGTCATGTAGATGCACCAGCAGGGGGGCGTGTTGTACATGCTGTCCTTGGCCAGCAGGGTGGTGTAGTTCATCATGGTGGGCACGGTGTCAGCGGCGTGGCCCAGCAGGTCGTCCCGGACGATGGCGATGGCCATGCCGGCGGGGGCAACGTTCTTCTGCACACCGAAGTAGATGCAGCCGTACTTCGTCACGTCCACGGGCTTGGAAAGGATCATCGAGCTCATGTCCGCCACCAGCGGGATGCCCTCCACCTGTGGGACTTCGACGTACTGGGTGCCGAAGATGGTGTTGTTCTGGCAGATGTGGATGTAGCTGGCATCCTTGTCGTAGGCGATGGCGTTCACATCCGGGATGTAGGTGAAGTTTTTGTCCTTGCTGGAGGCCACGATGTTGGCTTCGCCGAACTTGGCGGCTTCCTTGGCGGCCAGATTCGAGAAGTTGCCGGTGACAAGGTAGTCGGCCTTGCCGGTGGTCATGAAGTTCAGCGGCACCATGGCGAACTGCTGGGTCGCACCGCCCTGGAAGAAGCCGACCTTGTAGTTGTCGGGGATGTTCATCACCCGGCGCAGCGAGGCCTCGGTCTCGGTGATGATGGCATCGAACCACTTGCTGCGGTGGCTCATCTCCATCACGCTCTGGCCGCTGCTGCCGTATTCAAGCAGTTCGGCCTGGGCCTGCTTCAGGACCTTTTCGGGCAGCATGCTGGGGCCTGCGCTGAAATTGTAAACTCGTGCCATAATGCGACTCTCCCTTTCCTGATTCCGCGCCGCCTGAACCTCCGGCGGCATTGTGCTCTGGTTTTGTCCGTAGTATAATGGTTTTGAGGGTGCGAAAACAAGAGCATCTTTGCACAAAGATGCTCACCTGACTGCGCACTGAAAGCACGGAACGCACAAATGTATTTGATACAAATACAAAAACGGAGACGAATGTAAAATAGACCGCAAAACAGGGCAGAACAGCCAAAATTCTGCCCTTGAAAAAAGCAGGACTTTTCGGTAAAATCAAATAAACAGAGACAAATGTAAAACAAAAAAGGAGGGCGAACCCTGCAATGTATGGCATCCCGGACCGTCTGAGACCGCTTTCGGCGGCGGAAGAACAGGTGCTTCTGGCCGTGTGGAGCTGCAAACAGCCCGCCTCCCGGCGGGACATCGGAGAGAAGCTGGCCGCAAAAGGCTGGCGGCCGGCCACCGTGCTGAATTTTCTCTACCGGCTGGAAGACAAGGGCTGGGTGAAGAGCGGCAAGGAGCAGAACCGCAACACCTACACGCCCACCCTCACGAAACGCGCCTACGGCGTCTGGACCATGCGCCAGCGGCTGGATACCGTCTTTGGCGGCGACCTGGCCGAGGCCGTCCGCGCCCTTGTCAGCGAGAGCGGCTGCTCCCAAAGCCAGCTGGAACAGGCGATGGCCGTGCTGGAAGAAAAGCACGCCGAGGCCGAAGAATACGATCTGTATGACCCATATGGGTGAGCCCTCTCAGTCACGCTTCGCGTGCCAGCTCTCCCGAAGGGAGAGCCATTGGCAGGCCGGTCAAGTTGTGCTGGGTGAAAAGGCTTTTGTAAATGAGGAACGACAGGGCTCCGCTGATTGGGCAGCGGGAGCAGAGATAAAGGAGAGTAAAATGAACTGTAAAAATCGTGCAAAGAACTGCGGCGGCTGCCCGCTGCTGGAACTACCCTATGCAGACCAGCTGAAGCAGAAGGAGGAAAGAGTCCGCGCCCTGCTGGGCAGATACGGCCCGGTGCACCCCATCCGGGGGATGGAGACGCCCTACCACTATCGGAATAAGGTGATCTCGACCTTTGCCGCCGGGCAGGGTGGAAAACTCGTGTCCGGCATCTATGCCGCCGGGACCCATAAGGTGCTGCCAGTGGAGCGCTGCCTGCTGGAAGACGAGGTGCTGGATACCGTGCTGGAAGCCGTCCGCGCAGCGGCAGCGGCCTGCCGTTATCAGCCTTTCCGGGAAGATCAGGGCACCGGCCTGCTCCGCCACTGCCTGCTGCGCCGGGGCACCGCCACCGGGCAGGTGATGGTGGTGCTGGTCACGGCCCAGCCCATTCTGCCCGGCGCAAAGAACTTTGTCCGCGCCCTGCTGGCAGAGGCTGAAAAGCGGCAGGTCCCCGTGACGACCATCGTGCAGAACTACAACCCCCGCCGCACCAGCGTTGTGCTGGGCGAGCAGGAAAAGGTGCTCTATGGCAAGGGGTTCATTCTGGATGAACTCTGCGGCAAGACCTACGCGCTCAGCCCCCGCAGCTTCTATCAGGTGAACCCGGTGCAGACGGCGGTGCTCTACGGTCTGGCCGTGGAGGCCGCCCAGCTGACCGGCAGAGAGGTCGTGCTGGATGCCTACTGCGGCATCGGCACCATCGGCCTGACCGCCGCCGACCGGGCAAAGCAGGTGGTGGGCGTGGAGATCAACCGGGACGCAGTGCGCGACGCCATCGGAAACGCGAAGCACAACGGCGTCAAAAACGCCCGGTTCTTTGTCGCCGACGCCACGGCCTGGATCTGCGAAGCCGCTGCCGCCGGGGAGCGGGCCGACGTCATCTTCATGGACCCGCCCCGCGAAGGCTCGACGCCCCAGTTCATCGAGAGCGTCGTCCGCATGGCCCCCAGACGGGTGGTCTACGTCAGCTGCAACCCGGAGACCATGGCCCGTGACCTGGCCCTGCTGACGAAAAAAGGCTACCGGGCCGAGGGCTTCACCCCGGTCGATATGTTCCCGAACAGCGAACATATTGAGGTGGTATGTGCCCTGTCCCGACAGAAGCGCTGAGCGTCCTGTGCATCCGGACAACGTTCAGCAAGTTCCGGAACAAAAAGCAGAAACGTTTTTTCTGGCCTTTGCGCGGAGCGCTGGGATCTCGTGCGGGAGACCCTGACCCATAAGCGGTACAAAAGGGGAGGAAGCCATGAGCGAATTTTCACACTTAAAAAACAAGCTGCTGGCCGAGCAGGTCGAAGACCAGATCTACCATTATATTCTGGATACCCCGCTGGAGCCGGGGGCAAAGCTGCCCAACGAGTTTGCGCTGGCGGAAAAGTTCCGGGTGGGGCGCAGCACCATCCGGGAGGCGGTGAAGCTGCTGTCCAGCAAGGGCATCGTGGAGGTGCGGCAGGGCTCCGGCACCTATGTGGTCACAACGGTGAAAGGGCTTTCGGACCCGCTGAATCTGCGCAGTGTGCAGGATAAGAATGCGCTGGCTTTTGATCTGGTCAACCTGCGGCTGCTGCTGGAACCGGGCATCGCGGAGATCGCGGCCCAGAACGCGACCGACGAGGACATTGAGCGGCTGCGGCGGCTGTGCGAGCGGGTCGAGACCAAGATCCACAATGGCGACCGCTACATTGAAGACGACATCGCCTTCCACACCTGCATTGCCGAGAGCAGCAAGAATCTGGTGGTGGGGCAGCTGATCCCCATTATTGATACGGCGGTGATGATGTTCGTGAACGTCACCCACAAAAAGCTCATCGACGAGACCATCATGACCCACCGGATGATCGCGGAGGCCATCGCCAGGCACGACCCCATCGGGGCAAAGTCGGCCATGGTGATGCACCTGAACTTCAACCGCACCTATATCAAGAAGATCTACGACGGCGAAGATCCCGATGATGGGACCGTTGGAATGGCGGGATTTCTCAAATGATACCGGCCCTGCACGGCGAAATACCGTGCAGGGTATTTTTATGTCCAAAGTCATCTGATGACTTTTTACCCCGGCAGTTTGCAAAAACCGGCTGTGAGGGTGAATTTTATGAAAAAGTCGCCCGAAATTGGGCAGAGTGCATGATGTATCCCAGATTTTTTGCGCAAATAGTAGGACGTATATGGAACAACTTGCAAAAAGATGTCTGCAGATTTACAATTGAATCACAAAAAGTCCCACAGAAAAAAGGACGAGAACAAGCGATATTTGGAGGTAGGGATTATGGAACTTCGTTCACAGGAAGTCCGCACGCTGGCACCTGAAAACGACCCGCTGAAAATGGGGATGGGCTGGAAGGTCGAGGACCTTTCCAAGCCCCAGATCCTGGTGGAGAGCACCTTCGGCGACAGCCACCCTGGCAGCGCTCATCTGGATCAATTCGTCAGAGAGGCCGTGCAGGCGGTCAACGAGAACGGCGGCAAGGCTGCCCGCTATTTTGCCACCGATATGTGCGACGGCATTGCACAGGGTCATGACGGCATCAACTACTCGCTGCCCCACCGGGACGCCATCGTGAATCTGGTGGAAGCACAGGCCAACGCCAGCGTCTACGACGGCGGCGTGTTCATCGCCAGCTGTGACAAGTCCGTGCCCGCCATGCTGATGAGCATCGGCCGCCTGAAGGATATGAGCGCCATCGTCGTCACCGGCGGCGTCATGGAGGCTCACACCCTGCCGAAAGAGTATGTGGTCAACGACCCGGCCTGCGCCATCAACGAGCTGCTGACGCTGGAGCAGATCGGCAAATTTGACGCCTGGGAAAAGACCGGCGTCATCCCCAACAGCCAGCTGGACTACTACAAGCACAACGCCTGCCCCAGCTGCGGTGCCTGCTCCTTCATGGGCACCGCCTCCACCATGCAGGTCATGGCCGAAGCACTGGGTCTGATGCTGCCGGGCACCGCTTTGATGCCCGCCACCGCTCCGGAGCTGAAGCAGGCCGCCTACGATGCCGGCAAGCAGCTGATGGAGCTGGTCAGGAAGGGCATCACCGCCAAGGACATCGTGACGAAGGAGAGCTTTGAGAACGCCATTATGGTCCACGCCGCTATCTCCGGCTCCACCAACGCGACCATGCACCTGCCCGCTGTCGCGCATGAGTTCGGCATTGAGATCGACGCCGACACCTTCGACCGGATGCACCGGGGTGCGCACTACCTGCTGAACATCCGTCCCTCCGGCGACTGGCCCGCACAGTACTTCTATTATGCAGGCGGTGTGCCCCGCGTGATGGAGGAAATCAAGTCCATGCTGCATCTGGACGTGATGACCGTCACCGGCAAGACGCTGGGCGAGAACCTCGAAGAGCTGAAGAAGAACGGCTTCTATGAGCACTGCGACGCCATCCTGGCCGAAAAGACCGCCGGTTTTACCCGCCCGGTCAGCCGCGAGGACATCATCCACAGCTTTGATAACGCCAAGGGCACCGACGGCAGCATCGCCATCCTGAAGGGCAATCTGGCTCCGGAAGGCTGCGTCATCAAGCACACCGCCTGCCCCAAGAACATGTTTGAAGCCACCCTGCGCGCCAAGCCCTACGACAGCGAGGAAGAGTGCATCTCCGCTGTGCTGCACGGCGAGGTGAAGCCCGGCGACGCCATCTTCATCCGCTACGAAGGCCCCCGCGGCAGCGGTATGCCGGAGATGTTCTACACGGGCGAAGCCATCTGCGCCGACCCGAAGCTGGCTTCCAGCGTGGCCCTCATCACCGACGGCCGCTTCTCCGGCGCAAGCCGCGGCCCGGTCATCGGCCATGTCAGCCCGGAGGCTGCCGTGGGCGGCCCCATCGCACTGGTGGAGCCGGACGACCTGATCCAGATCGACGTCCACAACCGCAAGCTGGCCATCGTGGGCGTGAAGGGCGAGCCGAAGACCCCCGAAGAAATGGACGCCATCCTCGCCGAGCGCCGCGCCAACTGGAAGCCCAAGGCTCCCAAGTACACCAAGGGCCTGCTGAAGCTCTACTCCCAACATGCCGTCAGCCCCATGAAGGGCGCTTACATGGAGTAAAACACGCCGAAGAAATAACAAAAGGGAAACTGCCCGGTGCGTTTTTCCGGACGGCTTGGATAAGTGCAACCAAAAATCAAAAAATGGAGGAACTATTATGACAGCAGTTGCGACTCCCGATGCGGCACGGCTGGTATTTGCTGCCGTAGCCGGCCTGATCCTGTTGCTCATTCTCATCATCAAATTCAAAGTCCACGCCATGATCTCCATTCTGGTGGGTGCCGTTGGCATCGGCCTGATGGCCGGGATGCCCCTGTCCGACATCGTTGGCTCGGTCAATGAGGGCATCGGCAACACCCTGAAAGGCATCGCCCTTCTGGTGGGCCTTGGCTCCATGTTCGGTGCCATTCTGGAAGAATCCGGCGGAGCACAGACGCTGGCCGTGACCATGGTACGGAAGTTCGGCGACGAAAAAGCTGCGTGGGCACTGGGCATCACCGGTCTGGTGGTGGCCATGCCGGTCTTCTTCGATGCCGGTCTGATCATCCTCATCCCGCTGGCGTTCTCGCTGGCAAAGCGCACCAAGCGCTCCGTTCTGTACTACGTCATCCCCCTGCTGGCCGGTCTGGCGGTCGGTCATGCGTTCATCCCTCCCACGCCGGGCCCTGTGCTGGTGGCGACCATGCTGGGCGTGGACCTGGGCTGGGTCATCCTCATCGGCATCTTCTGCGGCATCTTCGCCATGATCGCCGCCGGCCCCATCTGGGGTTCCATCTGCGGCAGGAAATACAGAATCGAAGTCCCCGAACATGTGGCGCAGCAGGATGATATCGACGAGAGCAAGCTGCCCAAGTTCGGCACCATCGTGGGCATCATCCTGATCCCGCTGGTCCTCATCATCGCAAACTCTGTGGCCAAGGTTGTGCCCGCTCTGGCTGGCATCCAGCCGGTCCTGGCCTTCCTCGGCGAGCCGTTCATGGCTCTGCTGCTGGCCACCATCGATGCCATGTATCTGCTGGGCACCCGCCACGGTTACAGCAACGCCCAGCTGGAAAAGATCATGACCAAATCTCTGGAGCCCACCGGCATGATCCTGCTGGTCACTGCCTGCGGCGGTGTGCTGCGCTACATGCTGCAGAACTCCGGCCTGGGCGATGTCATCGGCAACGCCGTGGCAAACGCCAGCCTGCCGCTGGTGCTGGTCGCCTTCATCGTGGCCGCTCTGGTCCGCATCTCGGTCGGTTCTTCCACCGTTGCCATGACCATGGCCGCCGGCATCATCTCCGCCATGCCCGGCATCAGCGAGCTGAGCCCGCTGTACCTCGCCTGTGTCACCGCTGCCATCGCGGGCGGCTCCACCGTCTGCTCTCACTTCAACGACTCCGGCTTCTGGCTGGTCAAGAGCCTTGTGGGCATGGATGAAAAGACCACCCTCAAGACCTGGACCATCATGGAAACGCTGGTCGGCGGTGTGGGCTTCCTGGTGGCACTGGTCATCTCCTTCTTTGCCTGACCGCCCGTCCGGGGCCTGCACCCCCGGATGAGCGTCTGGATGTTCTCCGATCCGATTCGTTTATCTAATTACCTCCTTCGAAATCAGCCACTCCGGTTTTTGCTTTGCCCGGAGCGGCTGATTTTTTTATTTTCAATTTGTTCAAAAACCTCACAAAGAAACTCCATTTTTATCCGGTACAATAAGGGTGCAGTCAGGGAGGAACGAAAGAACCTCCCGCAGGATGCCAATGCAGGCAATGAAAACCGCATACCTCGGCAGAAAACCGATGCTGCGGCCCCCTTTGAAAAAAACACTGTCCCCCGCGGATGCGAGGCAATAGCCAATGCGGCGGGCAGACTACCAACCATCTCCTGACAACCGCAAATGTTTGGGAGTTCTCATACGACAGGCAGCGCCGCTTTCTCCTCCTTTCCACGGCGCTGCCTGTTTTTGCATTTTTGGCAGAATGCAGCACAAGACCCCCGGCGCAGGCCGGGGGTCTTGTGCGTTGTACGGGGTGCGGGCGGATGAAAGGCAGTTCAGAATAAGAGCTTGCGGAGCGTGCTTTCCCGCAGGCCGGCCAGCTTGTCTGGCCAGGTGTTCAGGCGGCAGAGCCGGTGGAGCAGTTCGGCCTCGGCAAAGTCGTTTTTTGCCGCAGAAAGCAGTACGCTCCGTGTAAAAAGATGAATATTTTCCGAATCAGAATAAAAAATCAGCTGAACATGGCCGGAAAAAAGGGCAAACAGGGCCGTGCGCAGCTCATGGGAGCCAAACAGCGGAAAAAGGTCGCTGCTTTTCAACAACAAAACGTCCGCCTGTGGAAAAAATGCGCGGGCCGTTTCCCGCAGAGAAGCAGCGTCCGGCCAGAAAGGCGCAGACTCGGTCATCCGGGGCGCATAGCAGACGAAGGTGCCGACATCCCGCGCGGCGGCAATGGACTTGAGATGGGTCAGCCGGGCGGGGGAGTCCAGCAGGCAGGCGGAGGAGAAGCAGAGCGCGAAGGCGTCCCGGAAAGCGCCGGCGTCCAGCTGTTCCGGGGCATAGCAAAGCTCGGAGGAGCGGGTGCGATAGGGGAGCGTCTCGCCCGCGCCGGAGAAGACCACCGGGGTGGGGGCTGCATCCGTGAAGCAGAGGCGGGAGCAGTCCACACCGTCTGCCGCCAGCTGGGCTGCTGCCTTGCGGCCAAAGGGGTCGGCCCCAAGTTGGGAGAGAAGCACCGCCCGCCCGCCGCAGCGGGTGTAGGCGCGGCAGAGTCCGGCCCCCCAGCCGCCGACCTGCACCTGAAACTGTCCGGCAAGCTCCGGCGGTGTGTCAGCGGTCAGCTCCAGCCAGGTTTCGCCCAGGCAGAGCAGGGGCTTTTCCGGCATGGCGGCTCCCTCCTTTCCATCAAAATAGGGTACAAGTATACACCCGGTAAAAGCGGTTCGTCAACGGGAAATCTGGCGGGAGCTCTACATGAGCCGCATCTCCGGGAGCTTTTCCCGGCGAGTCAAAGGGCATTCCATGCCCTCCCCAACGCTTCGCGTCGGGTCCCCACCTCGGATACTCGCCGGTAAAACTCCCCTCGTGCGGCGGGGAAAAGCAACCGTTCCGTGGGAGTGGTCTGCCGCACGAGATTGACATTTTGCGTAAAACTGTGCTAAACTGGCGAGCAAGTGTAAGAATGGACAGAAAGGACGCTTCATGAACCTGACAAAGCAGTTTTTCAAATACGTTTCCCAGAACATTTTCGGCCTGCTGGGAACGTCGTGCTACATCCTGGCGGATACCTATTTCATTGCGCAGGCGGCGGGCACCGACGGCGTGACCCTGCTGAACCTCTGCCTGCCCATCTATAATCTCATCTTTGCCTTCGGCTCGATGATCGGTCTGGGCGCGGCCACCCGCTATGCCATCCTGCGGGCGCAGGGGGATGCGCGGGCGCAGCGCTATTTCTCCAATGCCATTTTCAGCGTCTGCATCCTGGCGGTGCCGTTCATGCTGGTGGGCATCTTCCGCCCGGACGGCCTGCTGCGGCTGATGGGCGGCGATGCGGACATCGTGGCGCTGGGCATGAACTATGCCCGCATCTTTCTGATGTTCACCCCCTTCTTTATGTGCAACTATGTGGTGGCGTCCTTCGTCCGCAACGACGGCGACCCCTCGCTGGCCATGGTGGCGACGCTGAGCGGCAGTCTGTTCAATGTGGTGTTCGACTACATCTTCATCTTCCCGATGGGCCTGGGTCTGCCCGGTGCGGCGCTGGCAACGGCCATCTCGCCGATATTGAGCATTGCCGTATGCAGCGCACATTTTATAAAGAAGAGCAACACCATCACCTTTGTGCGCAAGGCACCGTCCGTCAGGCTGCTGGCCCAGAGCTGCCAGCTGGGCATCTCCGGCTTTGTCGGGGAGCTTTCCTCCGGCGTGACGACCACCGTATTCAACTTCCTGCTGCTGCGCCTGGCGGGCAATGTGGCCGTGGCGGCCTATGGCGTCGTGGCGAACTTTGCGCTGGTGGCAACGGCCATCTTCAACGGCGTGGCGCAGGGCGCTCAGCCGCTGGTGAGCCAGTGCTACGGCAAAAATGAGATGGTCGGGGCCAGAAAGCTCCTGCTGCTGGGCTGCGGCACGGCGCTGGGGCTGGCGGCGCTGCTGTACGGCGTCGTGTTCGGGTATACCGATGCGCTGACGGCCCTCTTCAACAGCGAGAACTCCGCGCTCATGGCTGAGTTTGCCCACAGCGGGATGCGCATCTACTTCGTGGGATACTTCTTCGCGGGCTGCAACATCGTGGCGGCAGGTTATCTGGGAGCCGTCAACCGCCCGGCGGAGGCCTCCATCACCTCGCTGTGCCGCGGCATGGTGGCCATCGTGGTCTGTTCGCTGGTGCTGAGCGCACTGTTCGGGATGAACGGCGTCTGGGCGGCGTTCCCGGTCTCGGAGGCCATCACGTTGTCGCTGACCGTCTTCCTGCTGAAGCGGAAGGCCGGAAGGGCATAAAAAAGCGGGGCAGAGCAGCCCCGGTACATTAGATATAAAGCTCCTGCTCCCGTTTGCTTTCGGCGGGCGAGAGGGGGCGCACTGCCTGACCGGCCATGGCCCGCCACTGCGCGGGGGAGTGGCCGGTCTCTTTTTTGAAGACGCGGCAGAGGTAGTTCGCTCCGGAAAAGCCGCACAGGCTGGCGATGACGTCCAGCGTGTATTCCCGGTGAAGGAGCAGACGCATGGCCGCTTCGATGCGGATGGTGGTCAGATATCGCCCCGGCGGTACCCCCACTGCGGCCGTGAAGGTGCGGACGAGGTGGCTTTTCGAGACGCCCAGCCGCTCGCTGAGCTCCTCCACGCCGTAGAGGCCCGCGTAGTTCTGGCGGATGTCCTCGATGGCGGCGGTGACGAGGGGCGGCAGGGAGGGCGCAGCGCTGTCGGCCCCTGACAGCTCGCACAGCAGTGCAAAGGCGAGCTGGCTGACGGCGCGGCTGTGCGGGGTGCCGAGAAGCTCTGCTCCGGCCTCTGCGGCCAGCCGCCCCATCAGTTCGGCGGCGGCAGGGCAGGTCTCGCCGCGGGCCAGAAAGGGCAGCTCGGTCAGCCCGGCGAGGAACTGGGCCGCCGCCTGCCCGGTGAGCTGGATGCAGAGCAGATGGCAGCCGCCCTCTGGGGCAAGGGCCAGCGGGGCGCGGCTCAAAATCAGATGGCCGGCAGACACGCTCTGGGGCGGCAGGACGAGAGCCGACCCCGCCGGGGACGGCCCGGCAGCGGGCAGGGAAGCCGTGCATTTTCCGCTGGAGACCAGGCACACCCACAGCCCTTCGCCCGCCAGCGTGAGGGGGCTTTCGGGCTGGACATCCTGCACCGAGGCCAGCGCTGCGGTGGTGCTCCAATCAAAAATCAATATCTGACACCTCAAATCAATAAAATGCTATTTTATATCACAAAATAATCTGCTATTATAATAACAACGAAAGCACCCCTCGTCAAGAAGCGGTGCGAACCTGATAAAAAATAATGGAGGCAAATGACCTATGGCTTCGATTAGCTGCCAGCACATTTACAAGATCTATCCGGGCGCTACCGCTCCTTCTGTTACCGACTTCAACCTGGAGATCCAGGATAAGGAATTCATCATCTTCGTCGGCCCCTCTGGCTGCGGCAAGTCCACCACCCTGCGCATGATCGCCGGCCTGGAGGAGATCTCCAAGGGCGAGATGTACATCGGCGGCCGTCTGATCAACGACGTTCCCCCGAAGGACCGTGATATCGCCATGGTGTTCCAGAGCTACGCTCTGTACCCCCACATGACCGTTTACAAGAACATCGCATTCGGTCTGGAGCTGCGCAAGACCCCGAAGGACGAGATCGACCGCCGCGTCCACGAGGCTGCCAAGATCCTGGAGATCGAGCACCTGCTCGACCGTAAGCCGAAGGCTCTGTCCGGCGGCCAGCGCCAGCGTGTTGCTCTGGGCCGCGCAATGGTCCGTAACCCGGCCGTCTTCCTGCTGGACGAGCCTCTGTCCAACCTGGATGCAAAGCTGCGTACCAGCATGCGCACCGAGATCATCAAGCTGCACAAGAAGCTGGCTACCACCTTCATCTACGTTACCCACGACCAGACCGAGGCTATGACCATGGGCGACCGCATCGTCGTTATGAAGGACGGCATCATCCAGCAGGTCGATACCCCGCAGAACCTGTATGACATGCCCTGCAACATGTTCGTCGCAGGCTTCATCGGCAGCCCCCAGATGAACTTCCTGGACGGCACCGTGACCAAGAATGGTGACCAGTATGCCATCGACCTGGGCGGCGATTCCATCCCCCTGCCCAAGGAGAAGACGGCAGACGGCAAGCTGGACTCCTATGTCGGCAAGAAGGTCAAGATGGGCATCCGTCCTGAGGACATCGACGACGAGCCCGAATTTATGGCAAAGCATCCGGACTGCCACCTGGAAGCTCAGGTCGACGTCTCCGAGATGATGGGCGCTGAGATCTACCTGTACCTGGAGTACAAGGGCAACAAGATGACCGCTCGTGTGGCTCCCACCTCCAAGGCCCGCAACGGAGACACCGTCAAGGTCGCCTTCGATCCGCACAAGGTCCATGTCTTCGACGTCGAGACCGAGCAGACCATCCTGAACTAAGTTTTTCCAGGGATCGTTTTTGGTCCTCCTAATAGCAGCAGCCGCCGGGAAGAGATTCCCGGCGGCTGCTGTTTTTGCGTATTTTATTCGCTTGAAAAAACGGATGTCAGGCGTCTGCCTTTTCGGTCAGCACAAAGGTCAGCTCTGCGGTGGCGGCGCACTTGCCGTCCACATAGGCCGAGGCTTTGCCGATGCCCACCGGGCCGTGCTGCTCCACCAGTTCGCAGTGGAGGGTGAGCACATCGCCGGGTGTGACCTGTTTGCGGAAGCGGGCATTTTTGATGCCGCCGAAAAGGGCGAGCTTGCCCTGATTCTCCGGCAGGCTGAGCGCCGCCACAGCGCCGGTCTGGGCCAGTGCTTCGAGGATGAGGACACCGGGCATGACGGGCGCACCGGGGAAGTGGCCGTTGAAAAAATCTTCGTTGCGGGTCACGCATTTGCGGCCAATGGCCCACTGGCCCGGCTCGTAGTCCAGGATGCGGTCCACGAGGGCGAAGGGGTAGCGGTGCGGGAGGATGGCTGCGATCTGCTCTGCCGTGAGGGCATGGGGCGTTTCGCGCACGATGCGGGGTTCAGCCATGGCTCAGCCCTCCCATTTCCGGAACACGAGGCAGGCATTGTGCCCGCCAAAGCCCAGACTGTTGCTGAGCGCGTATTCCATCTTCATGGAGCGGCCGGTGTTGGGAACGTAATCCAGGTCGCATTCCGGGTCGGGCTGCTCGTAGTGGATGGTGGGCGGCGCAAACTGGTCGCGCAGCGCCAGCGCGGTGAACACGGCTTCCACGCCGCCTGCACCGCCCAGCAGGTGGCCGGTCATGCTCTTGGTCGAAACGACGGCGATGTCCCCGGCATGGGCACCGAACACCGCATGGATGGCGGCGGTCTCGCAACTGTCGTTCATGTGGGTGCCGGTGCCGTGGGCGTTGATGTGGTCGATGGCTTCCGGCGCGACCTGACCATCGGCCAGTGCCAGCTTCATGCAGTCGATGGCGCCTGCGCCGCCGGGTGCCGGTGCGGTGAAGTGGTAGGCGTCGCAGTTGGCACCGTAGCCCACCACCTCGGCATAGATGTGCGCACCGCGCGCCTTCGCGTGCTCCAGTTCTTCCAGCACCAGCACACCGCTGCCCTCGCCCATGACGAAGCCGCTGCGGCGGGCATCGAAGGGCAGGCTGGCGGCATCCGGGTCGGAAGCCGTGGAAAGCGCCTTCATGCTGGTGAAGCCGCCGATGCCCAGCGGGCTGATGCAGCTTTCGGCACCGCCGCAGACCATGACCGGCTCATAGCCATCACGGATGCGGTGGAAAGCATCGCCCACGGCGTTGGTGCCGCCTGCACAGGCAGTCACCGGGCAGGTGCACATCCCCTTCAGCCCGAAGCGGATGGCGATCTGCGCTGCGGCCATGTTCGCGATGGACATGGGGACGAAGTAGGGGCTGACCTTCTCCATCCCTTTTTCCTCGCCGCGGGTGTGCTGCTCTTCGATGGTGGGCAGACCGCCGATGCCGCTGGAAAGGATGACGCCGATCTGGCGGGCTTCCGCTTCGGTGTCCAGGCCGCTGTCTGCAATGGCTTCGGCGGCCGCAGCCAGCGCCAGCAGGGTGAAACGGGCCATCTTGCGGGCTTCTTTTTTGTCTACGACGGTCTCCGGGTCAAAGTTCTTGACTTCGCCTGCCAGCTTGCACTTGAATTCGCTGGCATCGAACTGGGTGATGGGCCCGATACCGCATTTGCCTGCCATGGCAGCATCCCAGCTTGCGGAAACGTTGTTGCCCAGCGGGTTCACAGTGCCAAGGCCGGTGATCACGACTCTGCGTTTTTCCATGCGAAAGTTCTCCTTTTACATTGCCATGCCGCCATCCACACAGAGCACCTGCCCGGTGAGATAGCTGCTTTGTTCGGCGGTGAAGAATGCCACCGCGTTCGCCACATCCTCCGGGCTGCCGGCCCGGCCCGCCGGGATGCCTTTGGCCATTTCGGCGCGGACGGCTTCCGGCAGAGCGGCGGTCATATCGGTCTCAATAAAGCCGGGCGCAACGGCATTCACCGTGACGTTCCGGCTGGCCAGCTCCCGCGCCAGACTCTTGGTCAGGCCGATGAGGCCGGCCTTGCTGGCGGCATAGTTGGTCTGGCCGGCATTGCCCCGCAGCGCCACAACGCTGGAAAGGTTCACGATGCGGCCATACCGCTGGCGCACCATGCGGCGGGCGGCTTCCTTACAGCAGAGGAAAGCACCCTTGAGGTTGGCGTCCAGCACGGCGTCAAAGTCCTCTTCGGTCAGGCGGAGGATGAGGTTGTCGCGGGTGATGCCCGCGTTGTTCACCAGGATATCCACCCGGCCAAAGGCGGCCGCGGCGGCGTCAAACAGCGCCTTGCAGCCTGCGGCAGTGGAAACATCGGCCTGCACGGCCACGGCGTCTGCGCCTGCGGCTTTGCACAGCGCGACGGTCTCGGCCGCAGCGGCTTCGCCGTGGCAGTAGTTGACCACCACGTTCACGCCCTGTTTTGCCAGTGCCGTGCAGACGGCGCGGCCGATGCCGCGGCTCCCGCCGGTCACGACGGCGGCGCGGGTCAGAGTCTGTTCGCTCATACGGTCTCCTTTTTCCATGCGTCCAGCACGGCGTCCAGTTCTTCCGGGGTCTCCACCGCAGCGCATTCGACGCCGGGCAGAGTCTTTTTCACAAAACCGCTCAGGGCCTTGCCGGGGCCGACTTCCAGAATGTGGTCCACGCCCAGCTCGCCCAGACGGCGCAGGGTATCTTCCATGTAGACGCTGCTCTGTACCTGCCGGACCAGCAGGGCCGGGATGCTGTCCTCCGCAGCCTTTTCGCGGCCCAGGCAGTTGAACAGCACCGGAACGCGCATTTCGCCGAAGGATTCGGTCTCGAACCGGCGGGCGAGGGCGTCCCCGGCGGGGGCCATGAGCCGGGTATGGAAGGGGCCGCTCACGTTGAGCGGGATGCAGCGGCGGGCACCGGCGGCTTTCGCCAGCGCAGCAGCCTGCTCCACCGCAGCCTTTTCGCCGCCGATGACCAGCTGACCCGGACAGTTGTAGTTGCAGATCTGGACACAGCCCAGAGCCGAAGCCTGTTCGCAGCACTGCGCAAGGGTCTCGCGGTCCAGGTTCAGCACGGCGGTCATGCCGCAGTCGATGCCGTTGGCGGCATCGGCCATGGCTTTGCCGCGGTAGGCGGCCAGCTCGATGGCCTGTTTCGCGGTGAACACCCCGGCTGCTTCCAGTGCGGAATATTCGCCGAGGGAAAGCCCGGCGGTGTATGCGGGCTGTACGCCCTTTTCGGCCAGCACTGCGGTCACGCCGCAGGCAAAGGCCACCATGCAGGGCTGGGTGTATTGGGTCTGCCCCAAAACGCCGTCCGGGTCCTCGAAGCAGACGCGGTGCAGGTCAAAATCCAGCACGGCGCTGTCGAATGCGGCCCGGAAGGCGGGCGATGCTTCGTAAAATTCTTTGCCCATGCCGGGGTGCTGCGCACCCTGGCCGGCATACAACACGGCAAGTTTCATGCGTTCTGCCTCCATTCGGTCACAAGTTCGTCCATCAGTTCACGGACGGTATACATCCGGTCCAGCCGGCCCACATTGTCCCCGCAGAAGAAAAGACCTTCCTCCACATTGCCCTTGACCGCTTCGATCAGTGCATGGGTGATGCAGTAGGGCACACAGGCGGGGTCGCAGGTCTTCAGGCAGCGGGCGCAGTGCCGGGGCGGAAAGCGGCGGCCTTCCGCCAGCGCCTGCACCAGCGGCGTGTTCAGTGCCCGGCCCGGCATCCCCACCGGGCTGTGGATGATGCGCACATCTTCGGGGCGGGCCTTCAGCAGAACGTCCTTGTACCCCTGCGCAGCATCGCACTCCACCGTTGGGATGAAACGGGTGGCCAGCTGGACGCCTGCGGCCCCCAGCTTCGTAAAATGGGCCATGTCGGCACCAGTGTAGACGCCGCCCGCCACGAAGACCGGGATGGGGTGGCCGAACTGTGCCTCATAAGGCCGGACTTCGGCCAGGACCTCCGGCAGGATGTCGTCCAGCGTCTGGCAGGCCCCGGCAAGAAGCTCTTCTTCCGAAAAGCCGAGGTGCCCGCCTGCCTTGCAGCCTTCGATCACCACAAAGTCAGCGGTCCGGCCAAAGGCCTTGGCCCAGCGGCGCAGGATGAGCTTTGCCGCCCGGCCGCTGGATACGATGGGGGCGATGGCCACGTCCGGCGTGTCCACAAGGCCGGGCAGTTCCAGCGGCAGACCCGCACCGGACACCACGGCGTCCACACCGGCTTCGACCGCTGTGCGGATGGCGGCGGCATAGTCCTGCGTGGCTACCATCGCGTTGATGGCCACCATGCCCGCACCCTTGGCGAGGTCTTTGGCCTTTCGGATCTCCGCCGCCAGCGCGCGGTGGTTGGCGCGGACCGGGTCGCGGGCAAAATCCGGTTCCCGGTAGCCTGCATCGGCGGTGGAGATGCACCCCATGCCGCCGCAGGCCGCCACGGCCCCGGCCAGCCCGCCCAGCGAAACGCCTACGCCCATGCCGCCCTGCAGGATGGGGACGGACAGGGCCTTTTTGCCGAGGGTCAGCATTCCTCGTTCAGCGCGGCGATGCGCTGCCTCCCGCTGTTCCACAGGTCGTCGAGGATGTCTGCCACCGGGCGCACCTCGTGGAGCATACCGGCCACCTGACCGGCCATCAGGCTGCCGGTGGCGGTGTCGCCCTCAAAGACGGCGCGGCGCAGGCTGCCCAGCGTGTACTTTTCCAGCTCCATCTTGTCGGCTCCGGCTTTTTCCTGCCGGACATATTCCCGGCTCATCCGGTTTTTCAGCACACGCACCGGCGAGCCGCCGATGCGGCCCGTCACGATGGTATCGCTGTCCTTGGCCTTGAGCAGGGCCGCTTTGTAGTTTTCGTGGATGGGGCACTCCTCGCTCACGAGCAGGCAGGTGCCCACCTGCACACCGCAGGCACCCAGTGCCAGCGCGGCGGCCAGCTGACGGCCGTCGGCGATGCCGCCCGCTGCGATCACGGGCACGTTGACGGCGTCCACGACCTGCGGGACCAGCGCCATGGTGGTCATTTCGCCCACATGGCCGCCGCTTTCGGTGCCTTCGGCGATCACGGCGTCAATTCCCAGCGGCTCCAGATGCTTTGCCAGAACGGCGGCGGCGACCACGGGGATCACCTTGATGCCGGCGGCTTTCCATGCGGGCACATATTTGCCCGGATTGCCTGCACCGGTGGTGACCACCTGCACGCCCTCTTCCACCACGATCTTTGCAAATTCATCGGCCTGCGGGTGCATCAGCATGATGTTCACGCCGAAGGGCTTGTCCGTCAGCTGCTTGCAGCGGCGGATGTTCTCACGCAGGGTGTCGGCGTTCATGCCGCCTGCGCCGATGATGCCCAGCGCACCTGCGTTGGAGCAGGCAGCGGCAAACTCGCCGGTGGCGATGTTGGCCATGCCGCCCTGGATGATGGGGTATTTTGTGCCTAAAATTTCATTCAACAGTTTCATACGCACTCTTTGTATTGAAAAATCGCGCCGCCCCAGGTCAGCCCGCCGCCGAAGCCGATGCAGGCCAGCAGCTGGCCGGGCTTCAGCTGCCCGCTTTCGGCCAGCTCGTTGAGAGCGACCGGAATGCTGGCGGCGCTGGTGTTGCCGTGACGGTCCATGTTCTTATAAAACTTTGCCGGGTCGGCCCGCAGCGCCTTGACGCAGTGGTCGATGATGCGGCTATTGGCCTGATGGCAGACCACCCACGACAGATCGTCGAGGGTGCGCTGCGTTTCGTCCAGCACGGTGTGCAGACAGTGGGGCAGCGCCTCCACGGCAAAGCGGAAGACGGCCTTTCCATCCATCGTGATGGGCGCGGAGCCTGCACGGGACGGCCCGCCGGCGTGGAGCACATCGCTGCCGCGCGCGCCCAGCGTGAGCGCAAAGGGGGTGTCCGCCAGCCGGAAGACTGCGGCACCGGCTCCATCTCCGAACAGCACACAGGTGGAGCGGTCGGCCGGGTCCATCAGGCGGGAAAGTGCTTCGCACCCGATGACCAGTGCATACTGCCCGCCCAGTGTCGCCAGCAGGCCCCGCGCCACGCCCATGCCGTAGAGGAAGCCGGAACAGGCCGCGTTGATGTCCAGCGCAGGCCGGTCTTCGGGCAGCCCCAGCGCCGCCTGCACTTGGCAGGCCACACTGGGGGTGGCGTCCGGCGCAGACAGCGTGGCGCAGATGCAGCAGGCAATGTCCGCCGGGGCAAGGCCGCTGCGCTCCAATGCCTGTTTTGCCGCCCGGACGGCCAGCGTTGCAGCCGATTCTTCGTCTGTGCACCAGTGTCGGGTGCGGATGCCCGTGCGGCTGGTGATCCATTCATCGCTGGTGTCCACCATGCGGCTCAAGTCCTCGTTTGTGACCGTCCGGCCCGGCAGTGCCCCGCCGGTGGCGATCAGCTGCAAACCCTTCATGCGTTCCTCGTTTCTCCGATCTGGCGGTATTTTTTATAGCGCTGGTCGGCCAGCTGTCGGCCATTCATGCGGCACAGCTCCCGCAGGTGGTTGCGCAGAGCAGTATCCAGGTGTTCGAACAGGGCCGCATGGCCGCGCTGTGCGCCGCCCAGCGGCTCCGGGATCACTTCTTCCACGATGCCGTCACGGTACAGGTCCTGCGCGGTCAGCTTCATCATCTCGCAGGCTTCGCCGCTGCGGGAGGCATCCTTCCACAGGATGCTGGCAAAGCCCTCCGGGCTGAGCACCGAGTAGACGGCGTTTTCCAGCATCAGGATGTGGTTGGCCACGCCCAGTGCCAGTGCACCGCCGGAAGACCCCTCGCCGGTGACGACGGCAATGACCGGAACGGTCAGGCCGCTCATCTCCATCAGGTTCCGCGCAATGGCTTCACCCTGCCCGCGCTCCTCGGCATCCTTGCCGGGGTATGCGCCCGGCGTGTCGATGAAGGTGATGATGGGGCGGCCGAACTTTTCAGCCTGCTTCATCAGACGCAGGGCCTTGCGGTACCCTTCCGGGCCGGGCATCCCAAAGTTGCAGGCCAGATTCTCTTCCAGCGTGGACCCCTTGCGGTGGCCGATGACGGTCACCGGCAGCCCATGGAACCGGGCCACGCCGCCCAGGATGGCGCTGTCCTCCTTGCACTGGCGGTCGCCCCGCTGCTCGAAGAAATCGGTGAACAGAGCCGAGACCGTTTCGTCGATGTGGGGACGCTCCGGGTGCCGGGCCAGAAAGACCCGGTCCTCGGCGGTCAGCGGGCCGCAGGAGCGCAGGATCTCGTCCTCTTCCACGGCCAGCTCGGCCAGTTCGGACGCATGGGCCGTGATGGCCTCCATGTCATTGCCGCTGCCTTTCAGCGCGGCGATCTGGGCATCCAGCGGGGCCAGCTGCTCTAAAATCTCTTTGATCATGCGTGTTTTCCTCCTGCATGGAGCTGCAAGACCTGGATCAGGGTATCCCGCAGCTGACTGCGGGGCACCACCTGGTCCACAAAGCCGTGCTCCATCTGAAATTCACTGCGCTGGAACCCGGCGGGCAGCTTTTCGCCGATGGTCTGCTCAATGACGCGCGGCCCGGCAAAGCCGATGAGGGCGCCCGGCTCGGCCAGCATGATGTCGCCCAGGCTGGCGAAGCTGGCCGTCACACCGCCGGTGGTGGGGTGGGTCAGTACGCTGACGTACAGCCCGCCTTTGGCGGAAAAGCGCTGGATGGCGGCCGAGGTCTTTGCCATCTGCATCAGGCTGAAGATGCCCTCCTGCATCCGGGCACCGCCGCTGGCAGAAAAGATGACCAGCGGCAGGCGCTTGGCGGTGGCATACTCTACGGCGCGGGTGATCTTATCGCCCACAGCGGTGCTCATGCTGCCCATGAAGAACCGGCTGTCCAGCACGGCGGCCACACAGGCGACCCCGCCGATGCGGCCCGTTGCCGTGACAGCAGCTTCGCGCAGGCCGGTCTTGTTCTGGGCGGCGGTCAGCTTTTCCTCATACTCCGGAAAATGCAGCACATCCTGCGGGGCCAGATCTGCATCCAGCTCCCGGAAGCTGCCGTGGTCCAGCACCAGACTGAGCCGGTAATACCCGCCGATGGGCATGTGATAGCCGCAGTTGGGGCAGACATAAAGGCTTTTCGTCCACAGGGTGCGGGCGGCGCGGCGGCCGCACTGCTTGCACTCCACGAACTGTGGTTCGTGCCAGATGGCTCCGGCATCCCGTTTGGCCTTCAGCTGGAAGGTGCGCTCCCGCATCCGGCCGGGGAGCAGGTCTCGGATATCGTTCATAGCGTTCAGCCTCAGACGTGTGCGGTGATGTAGTTGTAGATGTCGCCCACGGTCTTGAGCTTTGCCAGTTCCTCGTCCGGGATGGAGACGCCGCAGGCATCCTCCAGCGCCATGTTCAGCTCCACAGCGTCCAGGCTGTCGGCTTCGAGGTCCTCGGTCAGGCTGGCTTCCATAGTCACCTTGTCGGCATCGCAGTTCAGGGTGTCAACAACGATCTTCTTCATCTCTTCAAACGTCATGGTAGGTTTCTCCTTTATTGTTTCAATGATTATCTAAATAATTTGAGTTTTCTTGCGAACACGACCATTATACCCAAATCGTTGGATAAGTCAAGAAAAATAGTTAAAATATTTTATCTTTTACAATTCTGACACACTTTGGCTCCTCCAATTGCACGAAAAAAGCGCGGAGTTTTTGGCCGAATGGCCAAAAACTCCGCGCTTTGCGGCTGGCACGGTCCGGCAGACCGTACCTATTTTACTTTCTACAGCGCCGTTCGTCAGACGAGATACCCTTCGAAGCAGTGGAGGTCTTCCGTCTTGACGATGCCTTCCAGATAAAGGCCGTCTTCCCGGTACTCCTCCACCTGCACGCTGCCGCGCTCCCGCATGGGGGCGGCGAGGCCGAGCTTGTCGTAGGGGAGCAGGACCTTGAGGGTGTGGACCCGGTCGCTGAGGGTCTCGTCCAGCTTTTGCAGCAGTTTGTCCAGACCGTAGCCGGTCTTGGCGCTGGTCAGCAGGATATCCGGGTCAAAGGACAGGGCACCGGGCTTGTCGCACTTGTTGTAGACGGTCAGGCGGGGGATATCGGCGCAGTCCAGCCCGTCCAGAACTTCGTCGGTGACGGCCAGCTGCTCTTCGCGCTGTTCGTCGCCTGCATCGGCCACCCGGACGATGACGTCCGACCAGGCGGCTTCTTCCAGCGTGGATTTGAACGCCTCGACCAGGTTGTGGGGCAGGCGGGAGACGAAGCCGACCGTATCCACCAGCAGTACCGCCATGCCGCTGGGGAGCACCAGTTTCCGGCTGGTGGGGTCCAGTGTAGCGAACAGCATGTCGGCCTCGGCGACGCTGGGGCCGCACAGGGCGTTCATCAGGCTGGATTTGCCCACGTTGGTGTAGCCCACCAGACTGACCACCGGCATCCCGGTCTTGGCGCGGGCCTTCCGGCTCTCGCCCCGGCGCTTCTCCATCTCGGCCAGCTTCTCAGCCAATGCGTCGATGCGGGCGTGGACGTGGCGGCGGTCCAGCTCCAGCTTGGTCTCACCGGCACCGCGGCGGGCACCACCGCCGCCGCCACCGCCGCCGCCCTGGCGGCTCAGGCTCTCGCCCATGCCCTGCAGGCGGGGCAGACGGTAGCGCAGCAGGGCCAGTTCAGTCTGCAGTTTGCCTTCGTTGGTCACGGCGCGGCTGCGGAAGATCTCCAAAATCAGCATGGTGCGGTCGATGACTTCCAGCCCGCCCAGCGCGGTGGAGATGTTGCGGATCTGGCTGCCGGTCAGCTCGCCGTCAAAGACGGCGCACACAGCGCCCAGCTCCTCGGCGGCGAGATGGGCTTCTTCCAGCTTGCCGCTGCCCAGCACGATGCCGGTCTCCGGGGTCTGGCGCTTCTGGGTCACCTCGGCCACGGCCTCCATGTGGTTGGCTTCGCACAGGGCCGACAACTCGGCAAGGCTGCGCTCGCAGTCCCACAGGCCCTGGTCCAGTGCCAGAAGGATGACCTTTGCCGGGGGTGTTTCGACTAAAATATCGTAAAGTTCGCTCAAAATAGTTCCTCTCTGTTGAATTGCTCGTTCACTCAACAAAATGTTGCGAAAAACGGGCAGAAAATGCTGCCCTTACCGGCAGGCAAGGGTGTTGTAATGTTCTCTTGTCAAAGCATAGCACTTGCAGGGGACCGGGGTGCCGTCGAATTTGTGGTATGCCGAATCATGGTCGTAGACGAAGCCTGCCCTGGTCATGACCCTGCCGCTGGCGGGGTTCTCGAATGCGTGTGCGCAGGCCAGCCAGTTACTGTCTGTACTTTTGAACCAGTATTCTACAACTGCGCGGAGGGCTTCGGTGGTAAACCCGTTGTTCCACCACGCTCTGCCGATGCAGTAGCCCACTTCCCACACGCCGTTCGTGTGGTCGAAACCGGGCCAGGGGTCGCGCTCCGGTTCGGCGGAACTGGATGTGAAAATACCGATGGACCCAAACACCTGCCCGGTGGCCTTTTCCACGATGCCCCACTCGTAGTAATCTCCATTCGGGTAGAGCAGTGCCCATGCGGTCAGCAGTTCGCGGGTCTCTTCGGCGTTTTTGTGCGGCTCCCACCGCAGGTATTTGGTCACCTGCGGGTCGTTGGCCCAGTTCGTGTACATCATTCCGGCATCTTCCGGGGTCAGGCGGCGCAAGATCAGCCGCTCCGTTTCGATCTCCTGTGTGCCTGCATGGCGCATGGTTCTTCCACTCCCATCCATAAAAGTTACGCATAGGATAGCACAAAATTGCCCCCGGTGCAAGCAAAAACCGTCCCATGCGCCGAAAAAATGCTTGACAAGGGCGAAAACTTCATTAAACTGAAGAGAGAACGAAAAAATCCCCGAAGGATCGGGGAGAGGGTTCAATGAGGTGCAAGATCGGTCTTCAGGATGGATTCCCAACTGCTTTTGCCGTAAAGGAACCGAAGGATATGGACGGTCTGTGCAGCTTCATCGACCTGATAAAAGGCCAGGTAGCTTTGCACAGGCACAAACCGGATGCCAAGGCTGGCCAGAAATGGGTCACGGACAACGGGATAGCGTTTGGGAAAAGTGGAAAGCTGTGCCAGCTTCTTTTCGGCGGTATCGACAAGAACATCGGCAGCCAATGGATTTTTCAGAGTAAGGTCAATATAGTCGAATGATTCTCCCAAGTCCTGGTCGGCCTTGTCGGTTACATGGACGAAATAATTCATCGGAAATTCCTCCGGCTGCGCAGATCGGAAATAACATCTTCCAGTGGGCGCGTCCGCCCGGCGGCGACATCGTCAAGGCCTTCCTGAAGTTTGCCGTATAATTCAAAACGGCCGACCATCTCTTCGTAGGTCTCGATGCTCATCACGGCCAGATCTCCCTTGCCGTTTTTCGTGATGAACACGGGTTCGGCATAGGTGTGGCAGAACGTGGAAATATCGTTGTAGTTGTTGCGCAGGTCTGCGCTGGAACGGATCTTGGGCATAGAATACACCTCCCTTATAACAAAATTATATCCGAATTTTTGTACAAAAGCAAGCGAAATAGGAAAAAGGGGCTTTTATATGAACGATATTCGAGAATTCTTATCCCGCAGGCCGCTGCTGTTCGATGGCGGTATGGGTACCTATTATAAAGCGGCACCGGGCATTGAGTGCGAGCGGGCGAACCAGACTGACCCGGCCGGGGTGCAGGCAGTCCACCGGGAATATCTGGAAGCCGGGGCAAATGCCATCAAGACCAATACCTTCGGCCTGCCCCGGATGGCGGCGGCGCATATGCCGGGCTGGGAAGCGCTGGCCGAAGCGGGCTGGAAGCTGGCTGAGGCGGCAGCGGTGCCGACCGGTGCCTTCGTGTTTGCAGACCTTGGCCCGGCTCCGGAGACCGAAGCGCTCCCGGCGGCGCAGGTCTACACGGCGGTGGCTGAGCAGTTCCGGAAGCTGGGGGCAAAGAACTTCCTGTTCGAGACGCTGAGCTCGGATGCAGGCATTCTGGAGGCTGTGCGCACACTCAAGGCCGCGGAGCCGGACGCCTTTGTGCTCGTCTCGTTTGCGGTGCTGCCGGACGGCTACACCCGCGAAGGTCTGTATTGCAAAGACCTTGTCCGCCGGATGAGCGAGAGCGGCTGCGTGGATGCGGTGGGCCTGAACTGTGTGTCGGCCCCCGGCGCGATGCGCACGCTGGCCCGGAGCCTGAGCAGTGCACTGCCGCTGTCGGTGATGCCGAATGCGGGCTACCCGGTCGTGACCCGGACGCAGGTGCGGTATCAGGGCAAGCCGGAATATTTTGCGCAGGAACTGAGCGGGCTGGCGGCAGACGGCGTGGTCCGCATTCTGGGCGGCTGCTGCGGCACGACACCGGCCCACATCGCGGCCCTGCGGGCTGCGCTGGACGCCCTGCCCGAAACGGCGGCTCCGGCGCGGACGAAAGAATTTTCCACACCGGAGGCAAAACCGGTGGAAAACGAGGACGCCTTCCTGCGCAAGCTGAATGCGGGCGAAAAGGTCATTGCCATTGAGCTGGACTCCCCCCGCAATGCAGACCTGACGGCTTATCTGGAGGGGGCACGGAAGCTGCAGGCGGCGGGCGCAGACCTGCTGACCATTGCGGACTGCCCCATCGCGCAGGCCCGGATGGATTCCTCACTGGTGGCCTGCCGGGTGCACCGGGAGCTGGGGATGTGCACCCTGCCCCACATGACCTGCCGGGACCGCAACCTGAACGCCACCAAGGCGCTGCTGCTGGGGCTGTATGCCGAGGGAGTGCGGGAGGTGCTGGCCATCACCGGCGACCCCATCCCCACGGCAGAGCGGGACGAGGTGAAGAACGTCTATCAGTTCAACTCCCGCAAGCTGGCGCAGTACATCGTCTCGCTGGCAGGCGAGGGCCGCGAGATGCCGTCGGCGATGACCGTCTTTGGTGCGCTGAACCTGAATGCCCGCAACTTTGAAGTGGAACTGCGCCGGGCGGGTGAGAAGCTGGAACACGGCATGTCCGGCTTCCTGACCCAGCCGGTGCTGTCCGGGCAGGCGGTGGAGAACCTCCGCCATGCGCGGGAGGTGCTGGGCAGCCGGGCCAGGATCCTGGCGGGCATCATGCCGGTGGTCAGCCAGCGGAACGCCATCTTCATGGAGAACGAGATCAACGGCATCCATGTGGAGGAGGACATCATCCGGCAGTTTGCCGGGCTGGACCGCGCCCAGGGCGAGGAGCTGGGCCTTTCCATCTCGCTGAAGATGGTGCGGGAGGCCCTGCCCTATGCCGACGGCTTCTATCTAATGACTCCCTTCAACCGGGTCGCCCTGATGGAACGGCTCATCGCCCGGCTCCGCACTGAGGTGCTGCAGGAGTCCTGAAGAGGGAAACAGCAAAACGATTCGATGAAAGGAGCGACAATCTATGGCAGAACCGACCATCAGCATCATTGTCCCGGTCTATAAAACGGAAGCCTACCTCGAAAAATGTGTGGATTCCATTCTGGCGCAGACTTTCCGGGACTTTGAACTCCTTCTCATAGACGACGGCTCCCCGGACAACTGCCCGGCGCTGTGCGAGGAAGCAGCAGCGCGCGACCCGCGCATCCGGGTCATCCACCAGAAGAACGCCGAACTTTCCGCTGCGCGGAACACCGGGGTGGAGGCTGCGCGCGGGGAATGGATCGGTTTTGTGGACAGCGATGACAGCATCGCCCCGGAGATGTACGAGACACTGCTCACCTACGCTCGGCGGGACGGGGCACAGATCGCGGTCTGCGATTACCTGCTGGTGACGGAAGCCGGAGAACCGCTTCCGTCGTCGTATCGTCTGGAGGAAGACAAGGTGCTCGACCGTGTGGGGGCGCTGGAACAGATGAACCGGGGCCACTTCAAAGTGGCATGGAACCGGCTGTACCGGCGGGAGCTCTTTGAAATGGTGCGCTTTCCGGTGGGGAAGATTCACGAGGATGAATACACGGCGCATCAGTTCTACTGGCAGTGTGAACGGATCACGATTGCAGCAAAGCCGCTGTATTTTTATGTGCAGCGGGGCGGCAGCATCATCCATACCGATTCGCCCCAGAAAACGATGGATCTGGCAGAAGGCATTTTCCAGCGGGCCTGTTTCGAGCAGGAGCAGCAGCTCACCAGGCTTGCCATAGAAGCAGCCAAGACGTCGATGCTGGTGTTTGCGCAGGCCCACAGGCGGAAGGACCTGCAGCCGGCGCAGCGGCGGTGGTGCGCAGAGATGCGCGGCCGGATGAACGCGCTGGCAAAGACCCTGCTGAAAAGCGGGAGCGGCTCGCGGGCCGACCGGATCAAGTTCCGGCTGTTCCTCTGTTCTCCAACGCTGTACCGCGCGGCGCTGCTGACCAAAAGCTGGATGAACAAGATCGGTTTCTGAAAAAAGAGATTGACAAAACGCCCAAAAACGGCTATATTCTTTGTATAAATGCAATGAAAAAGAGTGTGCATCGCAGGCAGCTTTCCAGAGAGCCGGGGCAGGTGAAAGCCGGTAAGTGTGCGGAGATGCGCTGTCGCTTTTGAGCAGAGGCGGGGAAATCAGTAGTCGCCTCCGGGCCTGTCCCACGTTATCGGGGCATCAAGGGGCACAAAAATGCAAGGCGCTTTTTGTGCAATTTGGGTGGTACCGCGGTGTAATTGATTTACAGCCGTCCCATGGAACGTTCCGTGGGGCGGCTTTTTTCGTCCCACGTCATCAACAGTTTGGGAGGAACCCCTATGAAAGAACTCGCAAAACAGTACGACCCCAGCCAGGTGGAAGACCGCATCTACCAGTTCTGGCTGGACGGCGGCTACTTCCACACGGAAGCAGACCCCGATAAGAAACCCTACACCATCGTGATGCCGCCGCCGAACGTGACCGGCCAGCTGCACATGGGCCATGCACTGGATAACACCATGCAGGATGTCCTCATCCGCACCAAGCGGATGCAGGGCTACGCTGCCCTGTGGGTGCCCGGCACCGACCATGCGTCCATCGCCACCGAGGCCAAGGTCGTGGAGGCCATGCGCGCCGAGGGTCTGACCAAGGAGATGGTCGGCCGCGACGGCTTTCTGGAGCGCGCCTGGGATTGGAAGACCAAGTACGGCAACCGCATCGTCAGCCAGCTGAAGAAGCTCGGCACCAGCTGCGACTGGCAGCGGGAACGCTTCACCATGGATGAGGGCTGCTCGGATGCCGTCAAGGAAGTGTTCGTCCGCCTGTACGACAAGCAGCTGATCTACCGCGGCAACCGCATGGTCAACTGGTGCCCGCACTGCAACACCTCCATCTCGGACGCTGAGGTCGAGTATGAGGAGAAGGACGGCAGCTTCTGGCACCTGCTCTACCCGGTCAAGGAGACCGGCGAGATGCTGGAGCTGGCCACCACCCGCCCGGAGACCATGCTGGGCGATACCGCCGTTGCCATCAACGGTGAGGACCCCCGCTATGCGCACCTGCACGGCTGCCATGTCATCCTGCCGCTGCTGAACAAGGAGATCCCCATCGTCTGCGACGAACACGCCGACATGACCAAGGGCACCGGTGTCGTCAAGATCACCCCGGCCCACGACCCCAACGACTTTGAGGTCGGCCTCCGCCACGACCTGCCCATCGTCCGCGTCTTCACCTACGACGGCCGCATGACCGGCGCTGCCGACAAGGCGGCGGCCGATGCCATCTTCGCCGCAGGCAAGAACACCGTGAACGAGCCGGAAGTGCTGGACTGCGGCAAGTATGCCGGTATGACCACCCTCGAAGCCCGCAAGGCCATTCTGGCCGACCTGAAGGAGGGCGGCTTCCTGAAGGAGATCGAGCCTCTGAAGCACGAGGTCGGCACCTGCTACCGCTGCCACTCCACCATCGAGCCGATGGTCTCCAAGCAGTGGTTCGTCAAGATGGAGCCGCTGGCAAAGCCCGCCATCGAAAGCGTGGAAAAGGGCGAGATCAAGTTCGTGCCGGAGCGCTTCACCAAGAACTATATGAACTGGATGAAGGGCACCCGTGACTGGTGCATCAGCCGCCAGCTGTGGTGGGGCCACCAGATCCCGGCGTATTACTGCGATGACTGCGGCGAGACTGTGGTCGCCAAGGACGCCCCCTGCACCTGCCCCAAGTGCGGCGGCAGCAAGTTCACCCAGGACCCGGATACTCTGGATACCTGGTTCTCCTCTGCGCTGTGGCCCTTCAGCACACTGGGCTGGCCCGATGAGGACAGCGCCGACCTGAAGTATTTTTACCCCACCAACACCCTCGTCACCGGCTACGACATCATCGGATTCTGGGTCAGCCGCATGATCTTCTCCGGTCTGGCCTATACCGGCAAGGCACCGTTCGACACTGTCTGCATCCACGGCATCGTCCGCGACAGCCAGGGCCGCAAGATGTCCAAGAGCCTGGGCAACGGCATCGACCCGCTGGAGGTCATCGCCAAGTACGGCGCGGACGCCCTGCGCTTCATGCTGCTGGACGGCTCCACCCCCGGCAACGATATGCGTTACAGCGAGAAGAAGGTGGAGGCTGCCCGCAACTTTGCAAACAAGCTGTGGAACGCCACCCGCTTTGTGCTGATGAACCTGCCCGAAGACTTTGAGCCGGGCCTGCCCGCCGACGACCGGCTGGACATGAGCGACAAGTGGGTCCTGACCAAACTGAACCAGGTGGCCGGTGCCATGACCGACAACCTCGACCACTACGAGATGGGTCTGGCCGCTGCCAAGATCAACAGCTTCATCTGGGATGTCTATTGCGACTGGTTCATTGAGATCGCAAAGCCCCGCCTGAACTCCGGCGATGCCGAGCAGGCTGACACCGCCCGCCGTGTGCTGGTGTATGTGCTGGACAAGGCCCTCAAACTGCTGCATCCCTTCATGCCCTTCGTCACCGAGGAGCTGTATCAGGCGCTTCCCGGCTCTGCCGAGACCATTATGACCCAGGCCTGGCCGACCGTGGACGAGGCCCACAACTGGCCGGAGGAAGAGGAAGCTTTTGAGAAGGTCATGGACTACATCAAGGCGGTGCGTACCATGCGCACCGAGATGAACGTCCACCCCGCCAAGAAGACCAGCATGATCATCGAGACCGCCGATGCGACCCCGTTCCAGAACGCACAGGTCTATCTGGCAAAGTTCGCTTTTGCCACCGAGGTGACCTTCACCGCCAAGTACGAGGGCAGCACCGACGGCATGGTGCAGGTCTCCACCCACGCGGCCCGCGGCTTTATCCCCATGATGGAGCTGATCGACCGCGAGAAGGAGCTGGCCCGCCTGAACAAGGAAAAGGCCAAGGCCGAAAAGGAACTGGCCATGTTCGAAAACCAGCTCAACAACCCCAAGTTCGTGGAGCGCGCCCCGGCGGCTCTGGTCGAGGATATCCGTGCAAAGCACGCAAAGAGCCAGGATAAGCTGGCCAACATCGAACAGAGCATCCAGGCGCTGGGTTAAATACAATGGCAGAAACATCAAATCGCACCTCGCCCTGGCTCATCGCCTGGCGGGTCATCTTTACCTTTGCGCTCATCGGCTGCATCGTCTTCATCTTCTCGAACTCGATGCAGGTGGCAGCTGTCTCCGAGGGAGCCAGCGGACGGGTGCTGGACTTCATGCAGAAAGTCCTGCGCAAGCTGGGCATGCCCGGCGCGGCAAACCATCTCACGATGCACATCATCCGCAAGCTGGCGCACTTCTCGGAATATCTGCTGGAGGGCTTCCTGTTCATGCTCTGCCTGCGGGTCTACACCAAACATGTGCTCAAGCATGTCTCGTGGCCCATCCTGGGCGGCCTGCTCACGGCGCTGACCGATGAGACCATCCAGCTGTTCGTGCCGGGGCGCAGCAGTCAGGTAACAGACGTCTGGATCGATTTTTCCGGCGTGATGACCGGCCTCATCGTGGGGCTGATCCTGCTGGGGCTCATCCGGATGTGCATCCTGCTCTATAAACATCGAAACGAGGATTGACGCAATGACCATCGAACAGGCAAATCAATATTTTGCTGCTCTGCCGGAGGGGTTCGCCCCGGCGGAAGAACTGCGCGCGGCGCTGCCCGCAGCGGCGCAGCAGGTGGCCTATGTGGGGGTGGCCGGCACGGCGGGCAAGACCGCTGCCGCCGCCCTGACGGCAGCCGTGCTTCAGGCCGCCGGTTTCGTCACCGGTCTGTACCGTGCAGGCTGTGAGCCGCTGGAACAGCGGGTCTGCATCAACGGCGAGCCGGTGGCAGATGCCCTGCTCTGCGCCGCAGCGGAAACGCTGAGCCGTGCAAGGCCGCTGCCCCGCGCAGCAGCAGAGCTGGCCGCAGCAGCCGCCTGCTTTGGGGCTGCGGGCTGCAGGCTGGCGGTGGTGGAGCTGCCGGATGCCGGTCTGGCCGAAGCGCTCTCCCATATGCCGGTCTGCGTGGTGACCTCCATCGGCCCGGACGGCGTGAGCCGTTCGGTGGAGCGTTCGGCGGCTCTGGCTGCAGGCGTCATGCGGGAAGGTGCCATCTGCGTCACCGCACCGGAGCAGCCCAAGGCCGCGTTGAGCGAGCTTATCGTGGCGGCTGGCCGCGAGGACTGTGAACTGGTCGTACCGGACCCGGACGACATCACCTTCCTCGAAGCCGAGAAATTCACAAGCAGGGTGGATTACGGCGGCTACACCGTGCCGCTGGCCTTTCTGGGCCGTCATGCGGCGGGCAGCGCGGCCATTGCAGTTGAGACGGCGCTGGCCCTCTGCAAAAAGGGCCTCGACATCCCGGACGAAGCGATCCTCGAAGGCCTTGCTGCCGTCGAGAACCGCAGCAGCATCCGGGTGCTGTCGCAGCGCCCGCTCATCATTCTGGACGCCTGCCGCACCCCGCAGCAGGCCATGGCCCTGCTCCGCGTCCTCAATATGGCCAAGGTGCGCCATCTGAGCGCCGTCATCGGCCTGACCGAGGAAGAAGGCGCCGAGGCGTTCTTCACCGCGCTGGAGACCGGCCTGACCCCGGATGAGCAGAAGAAGGACAAACAGTCCATGCCCGGCATGAGCGACAGCCCCTTTGATAAGGTGTTCCTCGTCACGCCGCAGGGCATCGACGATGCTCTGACCGAGCGCCTGCTGGAAAAGGCCCGGTATCACTTCGACGCTGAGCGCTGCACGAGCCTGGACGAAGCCATCGGTCTGGCCAGAGCCAACAGCCGCCGCGGTCTTCTGATCTGCGGCAGCGAAGCCATCGCGCTGGAAGCCGAACAGAAGCTGGAAGCCCGCTGAGCGACACCGTTTTCTAAAATCTACCCCGAAGAGCCTGTACACTGAAGCTGTGTACAGGCTCTTTTTTATGCCATCAAGGAGTTGATAACATGGCGACTGTGACCTTCAGCGCGGCGGACGATCTGCTCTATGCCTATCTGGCGGGCGAGATCGACCACGATGCCGCGCAGGACCTTCGCATCCAATTGGACGATGCGCTGCTCACCCGCACACCCCACACGCTGGTGCTGGATCTGGGCGGGGTGGGCTTTATGGATTCGTCCGGCGTGGGGCTCATTCTGGGGCGGCAGCGCTGTGCGCGGAGCCTCGGCGGGACCCTGCGCATCCAGCACGCCCCGGAACAGCTGCGCCGTGTGCTGCGGCTTGCGGGCATTTCGTGCGCGGACGAGCCCGGCCGGGAAGAACAGGAGGAATGAGGATGAAAGCGGAAAACACCACAAAAATTCAATTTGACTCTCTCAGCGTCAACGAGGCCTATGCCCGCGGCGCAGCGGCGGCCTTTCTGGCCCGGTACGACCCTACCGTGCCCCAGCTGGCAGACCTGAAGACGGCCGTGTCCGAGGCGGTCACCAACTGCATCGTTCACGCCTACCCGGACCGGGTCGGCCCGATCGTGATGACGCTGGCGGTCTATCCGGGGAGGCTGGTGAAGATCACGGTGGCAGACAGGGGCGTCGGCATTCCGGATATCCCCAAGGCGATGGAGCCGCTGTTCACCACTGGAAACCCCGAAGAGCGGTCCGGCCTTGGCTTCGCGGTCATGCAGAGCTTTATGGATAAGGTACGGGTCAGCTCCACGCCGGGGCACGGCACCCGCGTTACCCTGACCAAGCGACTGGAGGAAAAGCCCTCTACATAAAAAAGAAAACGAGGGGATACGATGGTAACGGACAAGACCCGGCGCAGTGAGTTTATCGAACAGAACCTGGGGCTGGTGCATTCCTGCGCCGGACGCTTCCGGGGGCGCGGCATCGAATACGACGATCTCTACAGTGCAGGCTGCATGGGGCTCGTCAAAGCCTGCGATGCCTTTGACCCGGAGCGCGGCGTCTGCTTTTCCACCTACGCGGTGCCGGTCATCCTCGGCGAGATCAAAAAGCTGTTCCGGGATGGGGGCACGGTCAAGGTGAGCCGGTCGCTGAAAGAACTGAATCTGCGGATCAACGCAGCGCGGGAGCATCACCGGAAGCTCTGCGGCACCGAGCCGACGCTTTCGCAGCTGGCGGAAGAGCTGGGGGAGAGCGTGGAGAACATCACACTGGCTGTTCAGGCAGCGCAGCCCATCATGAGCCTGACGCCGGAGAATCGGGACGAGCCGGACCGCCAAATCGACATCCCGGTAGAATCGCCCGAAGAGGCGCTGGCGGATAAAATCGGGCTGGCAGAGGTCCTGGGGACGCTTCCGGAGGAAGATCAGCGCCTCATCCGACTGCGCTTTTATGCGAACCGCACCCAGAGCGAAACGGCAAAGATCCTGCACACCACCCAGGTGCAGATCTCCCGGCGGGAGCGCAAGCTCCTCAAGCTGATGCGGGCAAAATTGCTGGAGGAGTAAGAAAATTGGATTTTCTTGAAAAAATTGAAAAAAGGGCTTGCTTTTTGTCCGGGGATGTGCTAAAATACATTACTGTCAGGCGGACGTCTGACAGACAAATCTCAACAAAAACGGATGAAAAAGTACGAAGTTTCACGAGTTCTTCCAAGAAATTCAAAAACTTCTGAAAAAAGTGCTTGACATTCAAAACCAAATCTGGTAAAATATTTAAGCTGTCAGCCGCTGAGGTTGAGAGACAGGACCTTGAAAATTGAACAATATCGAAAAACTTGTAACGGAACCTATTTTCGTGTTGGAAAAACACGGTAAACAATTCCAAACAAAGTAATTCACACAGGACGCAAGCGATTGCGTGCTGAGCGAAAAAGATTTAACACTTTTTAAGTGATAAATATCATTTATAAAGAGTTTGATCCTGGCTCAGGACGAACGCTGGCGGCGCGCCTAACACATGCAAGTCGAACGAGCAAAGAGGAGCTTGCTTCTCTGAGCGAGTGGCGAACGGGTGAGTAACGCGTGAGGAACCTGCCTCAAAGAGGGGGACAACAGTTGGAAACGACTGCTAATACCGCATAAGCCCACAGGTCGGCATCGACCAGAGGGAAAAGGAGCAATCCGCTTTGAGATGGCCTCGCGTCCGATTAGCTAGTTGGTGAGGTAACGGCCCACCAAGGCGACGATCGGTAGCCGGACTGAGAGGTTGAACGGCCACATTGGGACTGAGACACGGCCCAGACTCCTACGGGAGGCAGCAGTGGGGAATATTGCACAATGGGGGAAACCCTGATGCAGCGACGCCGCGTGGAGGAAGAAGGTCTTCGGATTGTAAACTCCTGTTGTTGAGGAAGATAATGACGGTACTCAACAAGGAAGTGACGGCTAACTACGTGCCAGCAGCCGCGGTAAAACGTAGGTCACAAGCGTTGTCCGGAATTACTGGGTGTAAAGGGAGCGCAGGCGGGAAGACAAGTTGGAAGTGAAATCCATGGGCTCAACCCATGAACTGCTTTCAAAACTGTTTTTCTTGAGTAGTGCAGAGGTAGGCGGAATTCCCGGTGTAGCGGTGGAATGCGTAGATATCGGGAGGAACACCAGTGGCGAAGGCGGCCTACTGGGCACCAACTGACGCTGAGGCTCGAAAGTGTGGGTAGCAAACAGGATTAGATACCCTGGTAGTCCACACCGTAAACGATGATTACTAGGTGTTGGAGGATTGACCCCTTCAGTGCCGCAGTTAACACAATAAGTAATCCACCTGGGGAGTACGACCGCAAGGTTGAAACTCAAAGGAATTGACGGGGGCCCGCACAAGCAGTGGAGTATGTGGTTTAATTCGACGCAACGCGAAGAACCTTACCAAGTCTTGACATCCTGCGACGGACATAGAAATATGTCTTTCCTTCGGGACGCAGAGACAGGTGGTGCATGGTTGTCGTCAGCTCGTGTCGTGAGATGTTGGGTTAAGTCCCGCAACGAGCGCAACCCTTATGGTCAGTTACTACGCAAGAGGACTCTGGCCAGACTGCCGTTGACAAAACGGAGGAAGGTGGGGATGACGTCAAATCATCATGCCCTTTATGACTTGGGCTACACACGTACTACAATGGCGTTAAACAAAGAGAAGCAAGACCGCGAGGTGGAGCAAAACTCAGAAACAACGTCCCAGTTCGGACTGCAGGCTGCAACTCGCCTGCACGAAGTCGGAATTGCTAGTAATCGTGGATCAGCATGCCACGGTGAATACGTTCCCGGGCCTTGTACACACCGCCCGTCACACCATGAGAGCCGGGGGGACCCGAAGTCGGTAGTCTAACCGCAAGGAGGACGCCGCCGAAGGTAAAACTGGTGATTGGGGTGAAGTCGTAACAAGGTAGCCGTAGGAGAACCTGCGGCTGGATCACCTCCTTTCTAAGGAGTCAGGCAGGAAGAAAGCATCGAAGATGGTTTCTTCCTGGAACAGGTGACAGAGACAAGTAGAGTAGATATTGTTCGATTTTGAGGGCCCTGAAAAGGGGTTACTCAAAACCTTATGTGGGGGTTTAGCTCAGCTGGGAGAGCACCTGCTTTGCAAGCAGGGGGTCAAGGGTTCGATTCCCTTAATCTCCACCACATGGGCCAATAGCTCAGCTGGCTAGAGCACACGACTGATAATCGTGAGGTCGATGGTTCGAGTCCATTTTGGCCCACCATGTGATGAAAATCGAAGTTTCAGGAAACTGGGCTTTGAGGGACATCACCAAGACGTACCTTGAAAACTGAATAATAACTGCGAAACAAAGATTATAGTAAGTTCTTTTTAAGAAATATTACAATTTCAAAAGGAAGGGTAACATAATCTTCGTTGGCAAGAGAGAATCAAGAGGATACCAAATGTTCTTGAAAGAACGTTTGAAAGGTCAAGCGAACAAGGGCGCAGGGCGAATGCCTTGGCACTGGGAGCCGATGAAAGACGTGATAAGCTGCGATAAGCTTCGGGGAGCTGCAAATAAGCATTGATCCGGAGATTTCTGAATGAGGAAACTCACCTGGGTTCATACTCAGGTACGATCTACTGAACTTCAAAATAGGTAGATCGAGGGAACCGCCTGAACTGAAACATCTAAGTAGGGCGAGGAAGAGACATCAAACGAGATTCCGTAAGTAGTGGCGAGCGAACGCGGAAGAGGGCAAACCGGGAGTCGAAAGACTTCCGGGGTACGGACTGCATTTAAGACTTGAGTTGTTAACCGAACGGCATGGGAAGGCCGGTCAGAGAGTGTGAGAACCACGTAGGTGAAAACGACAAGAGCTGAGCAAGTTCCAGAGTACGGCCAGACACGTGAAACCTGGTCGGAATACGGGGGGACCACCCTCCAACCCTAAATACTACCCAGTGACCGATAGCGTATAGTACTGTGAAGGAAAGGTGAAAAGCACCCCGGGAGGGGAGTGAAATAGAACCTGAAACCCTGTGCCTACAAGCACCTAGAGCACGTCAAAGTGTGATAGGGTACTTTTTGTAGAACGGTCCGGCGAGCGATTGTATGCAGCAAGGTTAAGGTCTTCAGGACTGGAGCCGAAGCGAAAGCGAGTTTGAAAAGGGCGTTAAGTTGCATACAATGGGCCCGAAACCGGGTGACCTACCCATGGTCAGGTTGAAGTGGAAGTAAAATTCCATGGAGGACCGAACCGACCTCCGTTGAAAAGGCGGCGGATGAACTGTGGGTAGCGGAGAAATTCCAATCGAACCCGGAGATAGCTGGTTCTCCCCGAAATAGTTTTAGGACTAGCCTCAGGTTAGATATCTGGAGGTAAAGCACTGAATAGCCTAGCGGCCGAGAGGTTAGCGAAGCTTATCAAACTCAGAATGCCAGAATATTGATGCCTGGGAGTCAGACAGTGTCAGATAAATGTCATTGTCAAAAGGGAAACAGCCCAGATCTACAGCTAAGGTCCCAAAGTCAGGTTAAGTGGAAAACGATGTGAAGATACGCAGACAACCAGGATGTTGGCTCAGAAGCAGCCACTCATTCAAAGAGTGCGTAATAGCTCACTGGTCGAGCGTCTTTGCGCGGAGAATTTAACGGGGCTAAACCTGGCACCGAAGCTTAGGCAATGTAGTAATACGTTGGGTAGGGGAGCGTTGTATACGCGGCGAAACAGTAGCGCAAGCGGCTGTGGAGTGTATAGAAGTGAGAATGCCGGAATGAGTAGCGCGAATGCAGTGAGAATCTGCATGGCCGAAAGCCTCAGGTTTTTGGAGGAAGGTTCGTCCGCTCCAAGTTAGTCGGGAGCTAAGGTGAGGCCGGAAGGCGTAGCCGATGCACAGACGGTAGAGATTCCGTCACCACCAAAAGAGTTAAGCACAGGGACACATAAGAAGTCTCAGAGCCGGGTGTTGGTTCCGGTAGAGATCGAGGGAAAATAGTACCGAAGTCTGGGATGGAAGATGGCGAGAAAAGCTGTGTGGATTTCTGAGGTGCCCGTACCGCAAACCGACACAGGTAGGTAGGAAGAAGATTCTAAGGCCAACGGGAGAAGGGTTGTTAAGGAACTCGGCAAATTGACCCCGTAACTTCGGGAGAAGGGGTGCTCCAGAGATGGAGCCGCAGAGAATCGGCCCAAGCAACTGTTTACCAAAAACACAGGTTTGTGCTAAATCGAAAGATGACGTATACGAGCTGACGCCTGCCCGGTGCTGGAAGGTTAAGAGGAGATGTGCAAGCATTGAATCGAAGCCCCAGTGAACGGCGGCCGTAACTATAACGGTCCTAAGGTAGCGAAATTCCTTGTCAGGTAAGTTCTGACCCGCATGAAAGGCGTAATGATTTGGGCACTGTCTCAACAGCCCGCCCGGCGAAATTGTAGTACCGGTGAAGATGCCGGTTACCCGCGACAAGACGGAAAGACCCCATGGAGCTTTACTGTAGCCTAATATTGGGTTTCGATGTTGCATGCACAGGATAGATGGGACTCTGGGAAGTGATCGCTTTGGCGGTCATGGAGAGGACGTTGGGATACCATCCTTGCGATATTGGAATTCTAACCTGCGGCTCTGAATCGAGTCGGGGGACATTGTTAGGTGGGCAGTTTGACTGGGGCGGTCGCCTCCTAAAGAGTAACGGAGGCGTTCAAAGGTTCGCTCAGCTTGAACGGAAATCAAGCAAAAGAGTGCAAACGCAGAAGCGAGCCTAACTGCGAGACTGACGGGTCGAGCAGTAACGAAAGTTGGAGTTAGTGATCCGGTGGTATGTGAGTGGAAATGCCATCGCTCAACGGATAAAAGTTACCCTGGGGATAACAGGCTGATCTCCCCCAAGAGTCCACATCGACGGGGAGGTTTGGCACCTCGATGTCGGCTCATCGCATCCTGGGGCTGTATTCGGTCCCAAGGGTTTGGCTGTTCGCCAATTAAAGCGGTACGCGAGCTGGGTTCAGAACGTCGTGAGACAGTTCGGTCCCTATCTGTCGTGGGCGCAGGATATTTGATGGGAGCTGTCCCTAGTACGAGAGGACCGGGACGGACGTACCTCTGGCGCACCAGTTGTTCCGCCAGGAGCATAGCTGGGCAACTACGTACGGATCGGATAAACGCTGAAAGCATCTAAGCGTGAAGCCGACCCAAAGATAAGATATCCCACTGATTTGATCAGGTAAGATCCCTTGAAGACTACAAGGTTGATAGGCACGATGTGTAAGTGGAGTGATCCATTCAGCAAGTGTGTACTAATAGATCGAGGGCTTGACCACAATTCGCTTGAGACTCAAAGAGTCAACGAAAAAATGTTAGCAGTGATTATTCAGTTTTGAAGGCACGTCCTTCAAAAAACACTGGACACAGTAAAACAAGTATGTTATACTGATTCAGTCATATGGTCGGTGACGATGACGGTGAGGTCCCACCTGTTCCCATTCCGAACACAGTAGTTAAGCTCACTCGTGCCCAAGATAGTTAGCTGGAAACGGCTTGTGAAAATAGGTAGTCGCCGACTTTTGTATGGCCCGTTGGTCAAGCGGTTAAGACAGAGGCCTCTCACGCCTTTAACATCGGTTCGATTCCGGTACGGGTCACCATATGCACCTCTAGCTCAGTTGGTAGAGCAACTGACTCTTAATCAGTGGGCCCAGGGTTCGAGTCCCTGGAGGTGCACCAGATATTGAACGTCAAATTGTAAGATTTGGCGTTCTTTTTTGTTGTGTAACCCCGAAAATTCGGGGTCTGCACGGTCAATGCACGGTTTTTGCACGGTCGGCTTTTTCGTGGGAATCCTCTGCATAGGCTGGAATTGCTTTGAAATGCGTGGTAAATTTTGCATCAGGTCAGCAGTGCCAGACGGAGCTGCGCCTTTACCTCTGGGTCGGCGTTCTTCAGAAGTTCCAGCAGAGCAGTCATAGAGATGGTTGGTTCGCCTGCGGCGGGTACAGCCTGTGGGCTGGGGGTGTCGGGCTTGGCATAGAAGCCGCTTTCAAACTTCTTGCCCAGCTCCACACGGGAGGACTGCTGGATATGGGCGTAGGTGTTCACCAGCATATCTGCCGTTGCGTGTCCAGTAGTTCCCTGCACCGCCTTCACATCGCCGCCGGAGATCATCAGCTGATAGGTCGCACTGGAATGACGCAGACCGTGGAATACGATACGTGGGAACTCCGGGTGTGCGTCCTGCCATTTCAGGAACTTCTTGCGGATGAGCACAGGCTCCACCGCCAGGCCGTTGGGCAGACGGAACAGCATTCCGCTGTCGTGGTAGCGTGTCGGGTCCTTCCTCTCGTCTGCTGCCAGTTGATTCAGCCACTTCTTCAATTCCTCTTTCAGTGCGGAGGTCATGAAGATGGTGCGGCAGGAAGATGCCGTTTTGGTACTTTTCAGGATGAGGGAAGTGGTGCTGCGTTCCAGCTTGTCCGGGAATACCTTGATGATGCAGCCATCGTCTACTTGTTTCAGGGCTTCTTTTCGCACCCGCTGCATGGACTTGTTGATACGGAACGTTCCGATGCCATCCGCAGCATCAAAGTCGATATCCTCTGGGGTCAGACCCACGATCTCGCCCTCTCGCAGTGCGCCCACCAGCGTGAGGTGCACCGCCAGATGCAGGATGGGATCCTCCATGCTGTCCAGTGCCGTTCGCATCTCCTCTACCGTCCAGATGGTGCGCTCCTGTGTGGACTTCTTGGGACTGTCCACGGGAACAGGGCTTTTGACAAGGATGCCCCATTCCACGGCATACTGGAACGCAGTACCCAGTAGCCGATGCACCTCATGGATTGTGGTGCCGGAAAGGAACCGCTGCTTTTGCTTTTCGGTGAGCTCCTGCTTCTTTCCCTCGATATACGAACCGCAGGGCGTTTTGCTCAGGGTCGTGTAGAGGTTCTCCATGTGGTAGGGCTTGAGCTTCTGCATCTCCATGCTGCCGATATAGGGGATAATCAGGTTCTGGATGGTAGATAGATTGGATTCGTAGGTCTTGGGTGCCCACTTGTGTTTGCTGCATTGCTTGGGCAGCCAGTCCATGAGGAACTCTGCCACCGTCACCGAGGACGGAATCAGGAATGTGCCAGCGGCCAGTTCATGTTCGATCTGCTTCTTTCGGTTCGTTGCCTCCTCTTTGGTGGGAAAGCTCTCCCATTTGTCGCAGCTCTTGCCGTGCTCGTCCTGATAGGTGTAGCGGACACTGTAAGAACTGCCGCGTTTCGTGATATATGCCATAGATTTGCCTCCTTATCAAGCTGCCCGGTGGAGCCACGCATCGAAGCTGTCTTTCGGGATGCGGATGCTTCCGCCTGCCCGCAGGACACGGAACTCGGTGGTGCTGTTGCACAGGTTGTAGGCAGAGCGCAGGCTGATGGCCAGCATTCGTGCGATCTCTTCCACCGTGTACACCAGCTTCGTGGTTGCTGGGCTGTCAGTCGGAGACTTGACGGCATTGGTTTGAGTGACCACCTCCATTGTAGTGAGATTCGAGTCCTTTTGCAAGAACTTATTCGTATAATCGGAAGATTGCACAGGGACGGTCATAGAATTACGGTCAAAATCCATAAGCATTGCTCCTTATATTGTCATATCATCTAAAAATTCAGCTTAAAGTTCTACATCCTGCCCACGCTTGCGGTTTCGCTGTGGCACATTCATGGTGCGCTCCTGCTTGGGGGCAAGAATCTTTTCCAAAAAGCTGCGCACCAGTTCAGGCGCACGGTGGAGCGCGTCCAGATAGGGCTTCACTTCATACCAGAGTTCATGATACTTTTGACCCCAATGAGCAGCTTCCTTCTTGGCGGTGGAAAGTTCTTCTTTCAAGCGGCGGTTCTCCACATCCATCATATAGCCGTGGTCGGCCTGTTTTTTCAGCTTGGAGAATTCTTCTTCGGTCAGCGAGTAGTTGCCGAGAAAGGTGCGCTTGCCGATATAATCCAGATCACGCGCATGAATGAGGGCTTCTTTCGTGAGCGTGGTCTTTTTCTGAATGAAGGCAAGTTCTTTCTCCTTTTGGGAGAGGGTCTGACTGGTTTTAGCAAGCGATTGTGCCTGCTGGTCGGTTTGGGTGGTCAGGGTGTCCAGCCGTTCCTGCTCCCGCTGGACTTTGAACTGGGTGACGGTCAGGTGTTCTTCAGTGCTGCCGCGTTCACCGCGCTCTACATCCGTGTACCCGGCGTTGCGCATATAGTTGAAGAAATCGTCTTGCAGGACACTGTACGACTTCTTCAGGACTGGCTTGCCGTTCTTTTGCAGCGCAGGCTTTCCGGCATCGTCCAGCAGGGGCTTGGATGCCCACTTCTTGCTCCGGCTGACCTGCATGACGGTCTCCTTGACTTTGCCGACCAGAGCCTTGTCCTTGCAGCGTTTCGACCACAGGATCTGCTTTTCCACCACAGGCACATAGACCACATGAAGATGGTAGTGGTAGACCTCCCGGCCTAATGCTTCGGTCATGGCGCGGTTGATTTCATCGGCGTGCATGACAGCCGAGAGAATATACTGCTCACCGCCCACGATTTGAACGGCTGCTTTGTAGGCATCCTCATAGAACTGCTTGGCGAACTCATAGCCGCCGTGATTGTCAAAGTAGGCAGAGTTGACATCAAAGACAAGTTCACAGTAGTGGATAGCATCCGGCTTCAAGCCGCGCGTGGAGATGGTTCCGGCGGCTTCCAGTTGGGCGAATAGGTCGGTGTAGCTGGCAGTTGGCTTTTTGAAGTGGACGTTCCATGCAGTGCGCTGGGGGATAATGTCGGGGTTCCGATAGCTGTCCTTTTCACGCTCATTGTGCTGCTGGGTGTTGCCAACGGCCTTGTCCGAAACGGCGAGATTCCGGACACTGGTGCGGTCAACGCCATCGTTTCTTGCCAAAGGGCATCCCTCCTTTCAAGGTTCATCGAAAGGTGACGGGGAACGAAGATGCACTTCTTCGGAAGTGTAATAACCCACTATAACACTTTCATCCCTATGGGCTGCAAAGTGTAGTGGGCTCTTCGAGGACTCTCCGAGGGGGAACGCCTCCTGCGGGAGAGCTACAATCAAGTTCGCACAATGCGAACTTGATTGCTCCGTACGCATCTGAAAAAATTGCGTACGGACTTCAAATAACCTGTACGGTTCGTACGACGTACGGAAATGCGAAATATAAACGATAACACGTTTTAAAACGCTTTAATTCGCCGTACAGATGCGTACAAGTACAGACCGTACAGGTTGTACGAACTTCTTCTGTGAAAAATGCACTTTTTACGGGCAGGGGTGGACAAGCGGTTCGATGCCCACAAAGCCCCGCACTCTGCGGCCACCGGGCAGATAGATGTTGTTGGTGGCTTCAAGGTTGTAGCGGCGGTCGTTCTGGCGCAGTTCGGCGCTGAAACGGATCGCCGATACGCTGTGGCAGGCGTTGTCCTCGCACCACTGCTTATAAATGTCGTAGAACTCCTTGGAACTGATGGAGTAGTCCGCCTTGAAACGGAAGTAGCCCTCGGACTCCATGAAGTCGATGACATTGTTGCTGCTGCGCTTGATGGTGTCCACGTTGGCAGCGGCTCGTTCGCTGACCGTGAAGCGGAAATCGTTCTGCACCAGCCGGTGCAGCCCTTCCAGACACCACAGCAGGATGCCTTCCAACTCGGCGCACATCTTCTCCACAAGGAAGGGGTCATCCGTGCGGTCGGTGGGCTTGTCCTTGGTGGTCAGGATGAGCTGGCGGCGAAAGAAACCGTCCGAATGGTCGTACAGCGAGGTCAGCGCACCGTTGCCGAAGCAGAGGAACCGGGCGTAGATGTCCCGCTGGTAGCTCTGGACACCTTTGCGCTCCAAGTCCAGCTTGGCCTCGGCGGTCACGATGGTCTTAATATAATTCGTCTTGGGCAGGGCGTTCATGTCCATGTCATCGTCAATCATCAGCAGGCGGCGTTCCAGATCGGCGCGGGCAAAACGGTTGTTCTCGACTTTCTGGACGCTGCCATTGCTGGCGGCATCTCCCATGAGTCGCTTGAGCACCAGCCCGATGCGGGACTTGCCCTCGCCGCCCTTGCCGACAATGAGCATCATCTTCTGCCCTTTGGTGCTGGGAATAAGGCAGTAGCCCAGATATTCCTGCAAGGTGGGGATGTCGGCATCGTCCAGCAGCTCGTGCAGAAAGGTCAGCCAGCGGTCAGGGCTGGCGGCTTTGGGGTCATATCTCACAGGCAGGCGGTTCTGGCAGAACAGGCGGCTCTCCTGAAAAGAGCCGTCCGGCAGATGGTACACGCCGTTCTGGAGGTGGATGCAGTCCTGTTCGATGGGGAACGGGTCGGAAAAAGCCAGCAGCTTGATAGTCTCCAGAATGTTGGTGACCTTTTTGGACAGGCCGGAGGTGACATATTCCTCGATGTTCTCCAAGATGCGCTGCTTGATCTCGCTCTCGTCCTCCACCGGACCGTCCAGCGTGTACAGCGTACCGTTGACGCATTTCAGCGGCCACTGTTCCAGAAAGGTACGGCCAAACTGGACTTCATCGATCTTCTTTCCGTTGTACCAGTCCGGCCATAAGGGGTTGCGGGAAATGTTTTTCTTCATAGGGTGGTTCTCCTTTAGAAAAGTGAAGTGGTGGGTCTCACCGTGAGACCCACCACTTCAGGTGAATAAATTATCAGGCGCACTTTGCCAGAGAAAGGCGGTCGGTGCGCTCCTCCAGCATCAGCAGGAATGACCCGGACAGCAGCCGTGCAGCGGCATCGGCCTTCTGCTGGGGCGTTCCGAATGCAACGCAGTCCGTCAAGTGCTCGATGGTCTCGGTCGCGTGGAGGGCTTCTTCAAACCGTGGGTCATGCGGCTCCTCCGGGGTGGCAGGCTTATAACGCTCTCGCCAGTCATGCAGCAGGTCAAGATAATCGGTCAGTACCCGCAGGCAGTAGGCGATGTCTGCCCACTGCTCATCTGTCAGGCCACGCTTGGGCGGCAGCAGGGCGATGGCATTGGCGGGCGGCTTGTCCGGGTCAAGCCCGAAGTCGTGTATCAGCTTCTCGGCGGCTTGCCGGGGGTTCAGGTCGAACAGTTTGGCGGTGAGGTCGATGGCATCTCCGTTGGCCCCACAGCCAAAACAGTAATAATAGGTGTCGTTCAGCTTCATGCTGGGGTCGCTGTCAGAATGGAACGGACAGCACACCATGCCATGGCGGTCGGGCTCCATGCCGTACATCTCTCCCACCTGCCGAACGGTGATGGCGGACTTGATCTTTTGATATAAACTCAAAATTTCTCCTTTGGTCAAAGGTTTTGGCACGGATCGTTTTGATCCCTGCCACGTTCAAAGTCACCGGGGTCCCCCAAATGGGAACTTCGGTGAAGCCGGTCTCCCTTGCTGCCTCCCGACAGGAAATCTTTTTGGACTCTGTGTCGGCCCTATGCAGGGCGCTCGCTCCCCCGATGGGAGGTCTTGGCGGTCTGGGCAGTTCGGACGGTCATTCTGTTGTCAAGGTTCGGTTATATGATTCGGGAGGGCTTTTACGGGAAGCCCTTAATATGTTCGCTGCTGGGGAGTGATATGTTTTCCTTCTGTCTATAGGATAGCACCTCCATGGCTGCTGTGCCGTATATCCATAATGTCGGAAAACAGGTGCAGAAACTGCAAAATTCCACGCTTATGGACAGGAACCGCCGGAAGTGGTATACTGTGCAAAAAACATCGGAGGTGCGACCATGAACATCAAGCTGACACTGGGAGAACGGCTCAAAGACCTGCGTGTGGAGCGGAGTCTGAAGCTGGAAACGCTGGCAGAGCAGACGGGTCTGTCCAAATCGGCATTGTCGAAATACGAGAGTGACGATGTGACCGACCTCAGCATTTATGCGGTGACAACGCTGGCTGAGTTCTATGGCGTGACCACGGACTACCTGTTGGGCGTGACGGAAAACAAAAAACGCCCAGATGCAGTCCTTTCGGACTTGCATCTGAGCGATGGCGCAGTGGACGTATTAAGGAATGGGAATTTCAATCATCGGCTGCTGTGTGAACTTTTGGAACATCCCGATTTTTCCCGGTGGATGACCGACCTTGAGATCTGTGTGGACGGTCTGGTCAGTGACCGCATCCGGGATATGAATGCCATGGTGGAAGCCACCCGGCAGGAACTGGAAAAGCGATACCATGCCGATGCAGAGGACCTGACCATGCGGACGCTGAAGGCGGCGCAGATCAACGAGGACGAATATTTCGGGCAGATCCTCTATGATGAGCTGGCGGCGATCCTGAAGCAGATCAAAGCGGCACATGGGACCGATAAGACCACGTCGGACGGCGCAGCGGTCGAGCAAGCGAGGAAGCAGCTTGAAAATGCACAGAAGTTTGAAGGTTCTCCGTTGGAAAAGAAGATGAATGTCCTGATGGGACAGATCGGCATCGACTATTCCAAGCTGACGAAAGAAGAACAGATGACCTTGCTGCGAGTGTTCAATAAATCCTCTATGTTAAAGCACCGCACAAAGGCCGGGATGCGGGGCAAATACAGACGCTGATTATTTACCTTGCGGCTTATAGGGAAAAACGCTGCTACGGCAGGACGGGAGAATGTACACCATTGGTTCCTCTGCAAGCCTGCGCTGGGTGGGCAGAAACCATTAGCTGCCATCCCCATCCGCGCATCCTTCTGCCGCAGAATAGGTGCTTGCCGGAGCTGCTCGCAGTCCCTTTTCCGCATCAGCCGGAACCAAGGTGTAACACACTAGACTTTGCAAACAAAGTCGTGTGCCACGAAACCCCGGCACGGTTTCTTTGGATTCTTCCGGCTATTGCGTTGCTTCCCGGTTTCAGACAATAGAAGATGCGGGCGTCAACTCGTACACATGATCGAACTGGGCTTTACGTTCGTCGCTCAGGTGATGGCTAATCAGGATCAGGGTCAGGTCAGGGTTGGACAGCAGGCTCTTCTCCACGATGTCGGCGTTCTTCTGGTCCAGGGCGCTGGTGCCCTCATCCACCAGCAGGATGCTGCGGTTATGGATCAGAGCACGGGCGATGGCCACGCGCTGCTTCTGGCCGCCCGAGAGGGCGTTGCCTTCCTCGCCCACCGGCGTATCCAGACCCTTGGGCATATTGGCAAGGTCGCCTGCCAGGGCGCTGTCACGCAGTGCCTTTTCCATCTGCTCGTCGGTAAAGTGCTCACCCAGGGTAATGTTCTCACGGATGGTGGTATTGAACAGGAACACATTCTGTTCGATGTAGCTCATTTTCTGCTGGAGCTGCTCGGGCGTGTAATCCCGCACGTCTCTCTCGTCATAAAGGACCTTGCCCTGGTAGCCGGGCAGCCAGCCCAGAAGAATCTTCAGCAGGGTGCTCTTGCCGCAGCCGGAGGGACCGGTGAGGGCGTATTTGCCGCCTTTCTTGAATTCCGCGTTCATGTGGACCAGGATCGGCTTCTTTTCATCGTAGCCGAAAGAGACATCCTTGACCGTAATGCCTTCCTGCAGGGTAGGCAGACCGAAATCAGGAAGCTGCGCCTCGCCGGCATGGATGGTAATCTTATCGAAATAGGGCTTGCTGGCCGAGAAGGACACTGCAAGTTTGGACACCTGGTTCAGTCCATTATACACGCCGGCGCAGATGGTACCGGTGCCCATAAAGGTGGCCAGAGGAATCATATCATTGAGGATCAGGACACCCAGCAGGATGACAACGGCCACTTGGCAGACGGCGCTGACATAGGCCAGACCACAGCCGATGCCGTCCTTGTTGATGGTCAGTTTGTACTTGGCCTGCTCCATGCTGTCGCTGGCTGCATCGACTCCGCTGGTAAACCGTTCATCCTTGCCAAAGAAGCGAAGCACATCGTAACCTGCCAGCAGATCCTTGATTTTACTGACGCTGTCAGCCTGGCTGGCGGCACAGGCTGTGCCAACGGTTCCCAACCGTTTGCTGAACAGACGAGGAACGAAGATCATAACCAATGCGATGACCAGAGAAATCACCAGAAGCAGCCAATGAATGGATGCCAGTGCAACGATGCCGAACACCACCTGTGCCGCAGAACCCATGATGGTGAAAAACGGAGTCCAGGCCATCTGCTCAATCTGGTTCACGTCGTTGGTAAACTGGGAGAGGTACTCGCCGCTCTCCTGCTTATGATACTCCTGATGGGTCTTGTGCAACAGGCCCGCTGCCATATCCCGGCGCAGAGCGTTGTTCATCCGGCGCACGGCCCGGCCCTGGAAGAAGGTCTCTGCAATCAGGCAAAGGACCACGGCCAGCCAGGTCAGCAGAAGAAGAATGATCCGAATGGTGAAAGCCCGCAGATCACCGTCCAGCAGTCCCTGGGTGATCTGAATCTGTACCAGACTGGTGCAGACCTGCAAACCATAGGCAACAACCATACAGATGGAGGCCGCTGTAACAGTGGGCCAGCACTTTTTGAGATAATACTTCATGATTTCCACCTCTTCGGTGATCGTTCCATCTGTCTCTATGAACAGTGGATTGTGTGCTTTGCTCTTTCTGATTCAAATTGTAGCACACAGGATGAGGAATAAACATATCGTTTTGCGTTAGTTAACTGATTACACACATTCTGATTTTCTATAGAGGCAAACTGTCTTTCCATCAATAATTTCAGACTTTTTGCACTGCATATTCATGCAGCGCAAAACATTCCGGCAGCTACGACACTCGGGCTTCAGATCAGAAAAGCTCCACCGGCAGTTAACCTCCGGGTCGATCACAATACCTTTTTCGGGATCAACCCAACCTAACTGGTTTTGCGGGTGGTCAAGCGCCACAGTGCATTTGCCAATTTTTCCATTGGCCCGGAATACCATGCTATGTGGATAGGAAGCGTAGCACACCTGTGCAAGGGCTCCGTTTCTGTGGTTATGACACGACATCCCGATCTTATCCAGATATGCAACATGTTTTGCTACCAACACATCTTTTGTATCCTGATGAAGGATGGATAGACTGTGGACGCCTTCACCACCCCAGTCACCAACAGCACGAACAAGTACGGCGAAGCGTTTGTCATGCCCAAACAGACGGTACAGATAATCATACCAACTGTAGTCCTCATCGTCGGCCAGAATATTGTGGCGCAGCGTGATATGAAAGGAATACTCTGCCGGCGGCAACTTGGAAAGAGAGGCCAGATTGTTAATGATGGTCTGCAGGGTTCCTTTGCCGGATACATGGGGCCGAGTCTTGTCGTGATTCCAACCATCAATTGTAATTTGATAGCTGGTGATCCCTGCCTGATAGAACTGCCGAAATAGCTTGTCATTCAGCAGATAACCATTGGTGGTCATATTGGCAGCATAGTGAAAGCCATACTGTTTCTGCAGATTTTGCACAATGTTGGACACTTCCAGCACAGTGTCTTTGCAAAGAGTAGGTTCACCTCCAAACCATGCAAGTATGACCTGTTTATAGCGCGGCGCTTGTGCAGTTATATACTCCTCAATTCGGTCCAGTGTGTCACGAGTCATACTGGCTGCCGGGTGGTTTTTGTGGCAGTATGAACACTGAAAATTACACCCTTCAGTAGGAATCAGTGTGGCCATGAAGACATCCCAATTGAATTTTTGAGGTAATATTGGCTTGGGTTGAATACAACTGAAATTTTCTCCTAGGCAATCGGAGATGTATCCAGACATCATATATAAGCCCTCTTGATATTGTAGACTAAAATTAGTTGCCGTTCTTTTTTTCTTGAAGTGAAAGCAACCATGCGCTCTTCACAGAAAGACAGATGCCAATTCCAACTACGGTCATAAAAGCACCGAGGATGACAAAACAAGCCGTTGACCCGGCGCTCACCAGTAGTGATGAGCCAAACAGATAAAAAATTTCAGTAACATTGACGCCCATGTTGAAGACGGAAAGCAGCTCGGCGCGATTGTCTTCCCTGCCGGCAGCATCTACAATGCTGTTTTGGACTTCTCCCAGCAGATAGGATGGAATATCCAAAAAAAGCGGAAGGATCAGCATAAATAGGATAGTCCAAACCGGCACATTGACCAAGCCCAACACACCAAGGGCTATTCCACTCAGAATGAAAAACAGTGCCATCATTTGATTATAGTGTTCAGGCTTGGTACGGGCGAGAATCCGTTCGGACAGCAACTGAATTGCAGAATAACCCATAATAATTGCGGCGAGCCAGGTTTCATTGATCCCGCACAACTGCAGCTTCTCCGCATAGAAGAAATTGATCAGAATGCGGCCAATGTTCAAAGCTGCCAAAATCATTAGAAGCATCCATATCTTTTTCTGCTGAAACAACTGCGGATAGGGAATGTTTTTCTTTTGGCGCGTTTCACTTCTGGGCTGCACTGTTTCCTTGGGGATTTTTAAAGAGGTAAAGACAGCAACAAGGTTTGCGGCAATCGTTGCCAGAAGCAGACCCTTGATGCCAATCAGCGTGTACAGGACCGCATAAGCTAGGGTACTGGCAAAAAATCCGACAGTTCCATAATTGGCGACATGTGCAGATTTTTCAGCGTAATGTTCCTTTGAAAACATAATATAAATATAGCCGCTCTGCGTCCCAGAAGAAAAGGAAGCCGCTGTGCCTTCGAGGATAGCCTGTAAAATAAACAGACTATAATTGCAGCTTACATGAGCCAGCAAGAGGCAGGTTCTCGAAATGAGCAGCGCGATCTGGTATAGTACCAACGTGGATTTATAGCCAATGCGATCGGTCAGCTTTCCGAGAGGAATCTCTGTGAGGAGGACCATAGTAGCCATAATTGCTTGCAAAATGAAGAATTGGCTGAGAGAGATTCCTGCAGTGGTTCGTACCAGTAGAGAGACTGGGGAGAAAAACACCAGCCCATTGAGCAGAGAGGTAAGGTCAAGTGCATCTGTTTTCAGCTTTGCGTTCATTTTGATTCACCTCGTTATATTTGGATTTAATATAAGGAATAAACAGTGTTTTCATGAAGTGAGAAAAAACTTCTTCTTCATATGTACAGCACTTTTTGAAATCGATTTGGTGGGACAGCTGACATCCGCCACCGCAGAAGCCACCGATTTTACAATCCTTACACTCCGCATAAGAATTGCAGGTTACAGCGACGGGCCGATAATTTGTTAAATTTTCATAGGAAAAATCAAAAAGGCTGTACCTAGATCTACCAACTGTGCAAGTACAACGATATGTTTTCAGATTCATATCAACATAAAAAACATTACTGGATGACGAAGTGCTCCAACAATAACTATGTGTTTGTTTATGCTCCCGCAAATTCAACTTTAGGCCCATTTTGTCGGCAAAGTTATAGCAGGTCTTTAAAAATGCCGCGTGAACATTGTCCGGGAGAGGCTTGCTTTGAAGCTCAGCGAGAATCTCACTTTCCATCATGATGTCAGGGAAATTTGTTTCATACAAACGATCATCTACTCGACCAATAGTCCACGCAAAGTTTTTATCCTGCAAAAGCTGTAACTTCTTCAAGTCATCCAGTGTATTCCAGATTTCTTTATGATTGTGCCTATCGATATTGGTTCCTAAGTCCACATGGATGCCGTAATGCAGAAGTGTCTTAATACAGCACAGGAGTTTGAAAGTTTCATTTGTATTGTTCCGGCTCGGATCAAGATCGTATCGCGTCATATAATTTAACGCCATACTGTCGATTGTGGGATAAATACCGCTGATGAAGCGACGATTGATGATAAATTTCTTCAAATAATACGAAAGGAAACTTCCGTTTGTGGTGATATGAACAGTGGTTTTGTGCTCTTTGCAAAATTGGAGAATTTTATCAATTACTTTCTCATTCTCGATCAGCAAGGGTTCGCCACCAAATAAACCCAGTCGAACGGTCTTGTTCGGATTTGCTTCCATATACTGTGCAATGATACTTAAAATTTTATCCAGAGTTTCATCACTGATAAGTTTCTTTTCCAAGGTTTTATCGTTTTGCTGATAGCAGTAAGTACAGTGCATGTTGCATTTATACGTAATTGTTAAGATGAAAGTGACTTCTTCGCTTGACTTGTTTGAGTCGGTTTCATCGCTATCCAGCATTTTGTGGTATACTTCTTCGCTCACACCATGGTGGAGGAGATCTTTTGAGATGAGGAAACATCTATTGCTGTACGTATCAACAATAACACATTTTTCGGAATCAACATCTTCTAAATATTTATTTCCAAGGACCTGTGTCAGATCAAAATTCCCCTGTGCGTCTTTGGTTTCCACAAGCGTTCCGTTTTTCAATTCATAAAACATGGTTCCATTATACAGAAAAATCCCAAGAAGCAAACATTTGCTCCTTGGGAAACCGTCACTGATCAGTAGAGGCGGTGCCCGTTGTCATCATCGCAGCTAACGATAACAACCGCGTCGTTTGCCTTCATCTCTTCCAGCTCTTCATTGGAAAAAGTTACGGTATACATTTTCTGTTTCTCATTTCTTTTTTCAGCTCTGGATGTTTGGTTCATCGCTGTGACTATATTGTAGCAGCACGACGCACTTCTGAACATATCGTGCCGAGTTACTTGAAAATAACACAAAACGATAAGTTTTCAGTAAAAGTTGAACCGTTCACTGGAAATCCGCTGTGCCATCCTTTATAATAATAGAGATATTACTTCTATAGGAGGGTTTAGGGATGAAGAATGTCTTTCTTGGCGAGTACGTCAAGCAGCGGCGGCTGGATCTGGGTTTGACCCAGGAGCAGCTCTGCTATGGAATCTGTGAGCCTATGACTCTTTCCCGGCTGGAAAATGGGAAACAGACCCCCAGCCGCAACCGGATCAATGCCCTTTTGCAGCGTCTGGGCCTGCCGGATGACCGCTATTTTGCTCTGCTGAGTAAAAATGAACTGGAGATGGAAGCTCTTCAGAAAGAAATTGTTGCCTGCAATGTGACCGAAAAGGTGCCGGAGGGCTTTGAGAAGCTTGCACAATTTGAAAAGCTGGCAGATCCGGATGATCAAATTGCGCAGCAATTTGCCCTGCGTTCAAGGGTACTTCTGGGACGCTTAGATGGACGCTACACGCCGCTGGAACAAATCGATCTGCTAATGCAGGCAATTCAGCTGACTGTGCCCCGCTTTGACCTAGAGAGTATAGAAAGTTTCCTTTATACAAGAGATGAAATCACAATTATCAATCAGATTGGGCTTGCTTACTCTGATGCTGGCCAAAATAAAAAAGCAGCTGAAATCTACTATCAGCTGCTTAAGTATGTGCGTAAGCATTTTAAGGAAACCATAACATCTATTGGGGTGTTGCCTTTGGTCCTTTATAATTATGCTCGGGTACTGGATTTGTGCGGTCGCTATGAGGAAGGAGCTGCACTCGCTAAAGAAGGACGAGAAGCCTGTATTCAATATGGACATTACCAAGTATTGCCCCGATGTCTGGAAATTGAAGCGGAATGCCGACATTTTATGGGCGATGACGAAATCAGCAAAGAATTGTACTACCAATCGTATTATCTCTGCAAAGTCATTGGATATCAAATCGGGTTAGAGGTTGTCAAAAAAGAAGCGAAAGAATACTTGAACATCGATTTTATGAGTTAACCCATGTCTCCAACGCCCGGCATAGCATCACATGGCTGGATAGAAGGTCTGTCCGGATTCTCAGGCTGATCAGAACCGTCAGGCTGTTCCGTTTCGGTCACACCAGGCTGCGGTGCTGGCAAGTCTTCAGGCTCAGCGGCAAAGCAGGGGACAGCCAGTAGACTGGTGGCCAGAACAATAGAGGTAATCAGGGTAAAGATACGTTTCATCATTTGTTTTTCCTTTCGTTTTATGTTGTTTTCTTGTTGGCAAAAGGATACCACTACAAGGCCATACAGACCATATCGTGCTGTGTTGCTTTTTTCTAACACAAAACGACGGGTTATACTGAGAATGAGGTCAGATGCTTTCCAATCGGCTTGTGATGCAGCAAGTACTAAAAATAAGAGAATGGCCACCCAAACCAATGCCGTCAAGTCGTTGTCGGATGAAGTGGATTTTAGTTTGTCTGGGAGTAAGTGCACGGTTTCTGCACGGTTTTTGCACGGTTTCAAAACGTGCAAAGGGTGCAAATCGTTGCAAAATCGGACAAAGGGTGCAGAAATTACCGGGTAAAAAATCACATTGCTTTGATTAAAAATAACGATGACTCGAAACTTCCATAAATTGAGACGAACCGGCGGCTTGCTCTCTTAATCAGTGGGCCCAGGGTTCGAGTCCCTGGAGGTGCACCACAACAACAAAATCCGAACTTTTTTCCAATAGGAGAAGGGTTCGGATTTTTTGTGTTTTTCGGAAAACAGAATGAATCTATTGCTTCCATCGAAAAACGTCCTAGACCTTATCATAAGAAAGCACGACAGACCACTGTAAGAGTGCCGTAAGGCGGAAAGGACACAAATATGAAGTACGATGAAAGAGCCTGCAAATTCAACATGGACACTGGCTGCGTGGAACTGCTGCTCCGGGATGGCAGAAAGGTTTCTATCGACTGCACCGGGGTCGAGGATGCACTGGACGTGACCATGGCGCAGAGGTCGGAGTTAGACTATCTCATCTATAATGACCCGCTGAGCTATGCTGATTTGATTTTGAATGGTGACCCGGAGGAATATTTGAAAAACGTAACCGGGAGCCATTGGTTAGAAGATCAAAGGCAAAACAAAAACAGGGTGCGCCCCTGAATGAACAACACCCCATTTGTCCGACGGTATTCGGTCGGACAAATGGGGTGTCTTTATATATTGGAAAAACGAAAGGCGTATAGCGGAGAATGAGACCGATTTTTATAGTGCAAGATGCTTTGCACGATAGTCCCGTGGGCTGATGCCGTATACATTTTTGAACGCGCGGGAAAAGTGGAGCTGATTGGGATAGCTGACCATGGTGCTGATGGTGCTGATGGGCAGGCGGCTTTCGGTCAGCAGCTGTGCCGCCCGTGCCATGCGGTAGTGCAGCAGGAACCCCTGCGGGCTTTCGCCCATGGTATCCCGGAACACCTTGCTGAAATAGCTGCGGTTCAGTCCGCAGAAGGAGGAGATGTCCTCGATGGAAATATCTTCGCTGTAATGCTGCTCGATGAAGGACAGAGCCTCCTTCATATAGAAGTCCCGCAGGCGGCGGGGACTTTGTGCCTGATGGGAGGCAGAGGACTGTACAAGCTGATCTAGAAACAGAAAGCCGTAGCCGATCTGACGCATGGGGCTGTCCTGACTGTGATTTACCAGAAAGAGCATCTGCTCTTGCAGCAGCTGTCCGGCTTTGGTGCTCGCAGGCGAGTACACCGGGTTCTGTCCGCTGATGCCTGCAAGGTTCAGGGCTTCGTGGGCACGCAGACCGTCAAACTCGATCCATGTGTATTCCCACGGCTCCTGTTCATCGGCACGGTAGGTGGTGACCTGACCGGGAGCAATCAGAAAACCATGCCCGCCCTCGATGGTGTATTCCTGCTCGTTTGCAAGCAGAAGCCCTTTGCCGGAGATGACATAGTGGAACAGATAGTGGTTGCGGGCATAGGGACCATAGGAGTGTAGAGGCTCTGTCTGCTCCCAGCCATATTGGTATAAGTTGAGATCGACGAATCGCTCATCCTGAAACACATGGAACCTGCATTTTGTTTCCGTTGATACGTTTCTTTTTGTACATTCTTGCATACAAGATGCCTCCTGTCCGCTTTTTCTTATTATATACCAAAATGCGTTATGACTTCAACATAATTCGCAGTATTCCTTCAAATTGAGATATAACAAGTCGCATTTTTGCATTTACGAAACTGCTGGCAGATAGTATAATAATGACACAACAAGAGAAAAGAAACTGTGCAATGTGATGATGCATAAAATTTTCTCGCTGCTTTTGTAAGAGCTGACAAAAGCAAGAAAATCGACCCGGCCGGTGCGACACAGTACGAAGATCACCCTACGGAATAAGGACTTTGGAGGAGAACAAAAATGAAGATCTCTCGCAGACAATTCGTAAAGGCAATGGCGGCAATGAGCGCCGCATCCATGCTGGCAGCCTGCGGCGGCAACAGCGGCAGCGGTTCTTCCGGCGGCAAGAAGGCACTGACCTTCCAGATCTGGGACGTTGCACAGAAGGAAGGCATGGAGGCTATGTGTGCGGCCTACACCCAGCAGCACCCGGATGTCAGCATTGAGGTGCAGGTCACCAGCTGGAACGAATACTGGACCAAGCTGGAGGCTGCAGCCACCAGCAACCAGATGCCGGATATTTTCTGGATGCACACCAACGAGCTGCTGAAGTATGCCGACAACGGGATGCTGGCAGACTGCACCGACATTGTGGAAAAGGACAAGTTCTCGGAGATCTCGCTGTCCAACGCCATGGGCTCCAACGGTACCCTGTATGCAGTCCCCAAGGACAAGGACACGGTCGGTCTGGTGTATAACAAGGAGATGTTCGATGCTGCCGGTGTTGCTTACCCGGACGAGAACTGGACCTGGGACGATCTGGTCAGCGCATCCGAGAAGATCTACGCTGCCACCGGCAAGTACGGCTATATGGCATACGCCGACGACCAGCTTGGTTACTGGAACTTTGTGTATCAGGCTGGCGGCTACATCCTGAACGAGGACAAGACCAAGGCGGGCTTTACCCAGCCTGCCACCGAAAAGGCAATGAAGTTCTACATCGGTCTCCAGCAGAACGACTGGTGCCCGGACCAGACCTACTTTGCCGAGACCGCTCCCGGCACTGCCTTCTTCTCCGAGAAGGGCGCAATGTTCCTGGAAGGCGACTGGAACATCCTTGCCGAGCTGCAGAACTACCCCGAAATGGTGGGCAAGTGGGATGTGGCTGTTCTGCCCAAGTGCCCCGACCCGGAAAGCGGAGACGGCCGTGCTACCATCTCCAACGGTCTGTGCTACGCGACTGCTGCCAGCAACAAGAATCTGGACACCGTGAAGGATATCCTGAAGTTCTTCGGCAGCGAGGAGGGCCAGCGCATTCAGGGTGAAAGCGGTGCGGCCATCCCTGCCTATCAGGGTCTGGAGGATACCTGGGCAGGCTGCTTTGCAGAGTATCCCATCAATATCCAGTGCTTCATTGAGATGTTTGAGTACAGCATTCAGAGCGTCAACAACGCCTCTCGCCCGGAGTGGAAGAGCAAGGTCAATGATGAGCTGCTGAAGATCTACGCAGGTACCGAGGATATCGACACCGGCCTGCAGAAGATGCAGGACATTGTGGATCAGGCGAGTGCGGGCTGAAAATGCAGCTTGGGAGGAACCAAATGAAAAGCACATCAAAACTGGGTCGGGATGGGCGTTTCTGGGGGCTGGTCATGGTAGCTCCCACCATCCTCGGTCTGATGATCCTGAATATTATCCCGTTCTTCCAGACCATCTACATGAGTTTTTCCAAGACGAAAGCCTTTGGAGCCTATCAGTTCTGCGGTCTGGAAAACTACCTTGAAATGTTCCGCAATGCGGAATTCTGGAAGGCAAACTGGAACTCCATCTACTTCTGCATCCTCACTGTGCCGGTGGGCGTTTTTCTGGCGCTGATCGTGGCAGTGCTGCTGAACGCAAAGATCAAGGGCAAGACCGCCTTCCGCGCCATCTTCTTCCTGCCCATGGTGGTGGCTCCTGCTGCGGTAGCAATGGTCTGGAAGTGGATCTTCAATGCGGAGTACGGCATTCTGAATCAGGTCCTTGGCACGAACATCCGCTGGCTGACCGACCCCAAGATCGTTCTGGTCACCTGTGCCATCGTTTCCATCTGGAGCTCCATCGGCTACGATGCCGTGCTGCTGCTGTCCGGCATCCAGAACATTTCCCAGTCCCTGTACGAAGCCGCCGAGCTGGACGGCGCATCCAAGATCCGCCAGTTCTTCAGCATTACGCTGCCCATGGTGTCGCCCACCCTGTTTGTGGTGCTCATTATGCGTCTGATGGCTTCCCTGAAGGTCTACGATCTGATCTACATGATGGTGGAGCAGACGAACCCTGCGCTGACCAGTGCACAGAGCCTGATGTACCTGTTCTACCGCGAGAGCTTTGTTGCCGGCAATAAGGGCTACGCATCGGCCATTGTGGTGTGGACCGTGCTGCTGATCGGTCTGGTCACCCTGGTGCAGTTCATCGGTCAGAAGAAGTGGGTCAATTACGAGGTGTAAACTATGAATGCCAGTCTGAAAACCAGAAAGAATGTCGTAACGTTCTTTACCTATCTGGTCTTGATCCTCGGCAGCATCAGCATGATCTTCCCCTTTGTATGGATGGTGCTCACCAGCTTCAAGACGCAGGCGGAGTCTATGGCGATCCCGCCGCAGATCCTGCCCTCCCATTGGAATCTGGACAGCTTTGTCAAGGCATTGCAGAGCCTGCCCTTTACCAACCTCTACGTCAATACGGGTCTGTTGATCCTGTTCCGTGTGATCTTTGCGGTGGTGTTCAGCTCCATGGCAGGCTATGCCTTTGCCAAGCTGGAATTTCCCTGCAAAAAGCTGCTGTTCGGTCTGGTGCTGATCCAGATGATGCTGCCGAGCCAGATCTTCATTATTCCGCAGTACCAGATGCTGGCAAAGATGGGAGCCACCAACTCCATCTTCGCGCTGGTGTTCCCCGGTCTGGTCAGCGCCTTCGGTACCTTCTTTTTGCGGCAGGCGTATCTGGGCATCCCCAACGAGATCGCAGAGGCAGCGTATCTGGACGGCTGCAACAAGTGGCAGACCTTCGTCAAGGTCATGCTGCCGCTGACCGGCCCCAGCATGGCGGCACTGGCCATCTTTACGGCGGTGTTCGCTTATGCTGACCTGATGTGGCCGCTGATCTGTAACACCGATCTGAACATGATGACCCTGTCTGCCGGCCTTTCTACCCTGAACGGTCAGTACACCACCAACTTCCCGGTGCTGATGGCAGGCAGCCTGCTGGCCATGATCCCCATGGTGATTTTGTACCTGATCTTCCAAAAGCAGTTTATTCAGGGCATTGCCATGACCGGCGGTAAATAAGCAATTCACATTTCTCCTTCATCATAGCCGACAGGCGGGTAGCCGTTCCAATACGACCGCCTGCCTGTCGGCATTTTTGTTGGAAATAATTCTTTGAGGTGTTGAACTAATGAGCATTCGATTTGATTCTGACTCCCGCATTTTTGTATTGGAGACCGCCCATACCAGCTACCACATGAAGGTGGATGCGCTGGGGCACCTGCTGCATCTGTACTACGGCAAAACCATCGGCACCGGGGACCTGATGCAGCTGTATCCTCGCACAGACCGGGGATTCTCGCCGGATTACTACGCTTACCGCACCCACCGGGGCATTTCCCCGGATCTGCTCCCGCAGGAGTATACCGGCTGCAACGTGGGTGATTTCCGCATCTCCTGTCTGACAGTCGCAGACGAAAAAGGTGCATTCGGTGCGGATTTCACCTATGTTGATCATACAATAGAATCCGGCAAATACTCCCTGACCGGTCTGCCCTGTGCCCACGCAGAGGAAAACGATGCCGAGACCCTGATCGTCCGAATGCAGGACGAGGCCACCGGTCTGACGCTGGAGCTGCTGTACGGCGTGTTTGCACAGCAGGATGTCATCACCCGTGCGGTGCGGCTGACAAACCACGGAGATACCCCGCTGCGGCTGGACAAGGCGGCATCTGCCTGTCTGGATCTGCCCTTTGGCAGATGGGATCTGCTGCATTTCCACGGCAGACACGCCATGGAACGGCAGCTGGAGCGGGAAGCTGTGGGCACCAATATCCAGACCATTTCTTCGGTGCGGGGCAGCTCCAGCCACCACAATAATCCCTTCCTGATCCTCTGCCAGCGGGATGCAACGGAGACCAGCGGTGCCTGCTACGGGGTGATGATGGTCTATTCCGGCAGCTACCAGATGGACGTGGAGCGCTCTCAGACCGGACTTGTCCGGGTAGTGAGCGGCATTCAGGAGGAACGCTTTGCGTGGAATCTGAAGCCGGGCGAGACCTTTGATACCCCGGAGGTGATCCTCTCCTTTGCGGCAGAGGGTCTGACCCCGCTTTCCCAGCAGTACCACCGCTTTTTGCGGCGCAACATCTGCCGCGGCCCGTGGAAGGACAAACGCCGCCCGGTGCTGATCAACAACTGGGAGGCCACCTATTTTGATTTCAACACCGAAAAGATCGTAAAGATCGCTGAAAAAGCGGCCTCTCTCGGCGTGGAGATGATGGTGCTGGACGATGGCTGGTTCGGCACCCGGAATGACGACAATCAGGGTCTGGGCGACTGGACCGTGAACTGCGAAAAACTGCCCGGCGGACTGGATCCGCTGATCGAGCAGATCAATGCGCTGGGCATGAAATTCGGCCTGTGGATCGAGCCGGAAATGGTCAACGAGAACTCCAAGCTGTACCGCACCCATCCGGACTGGGCGCTGACCCTGCCCGGACGCAAGCCTGCCATGGGGCGCAACCAGCTGGTGCTGGATCTTTCCCGCCCGGAGGTGGTGGACTATCTGGCAGAGGCTATCGGCAAGCTGCTGCGGGAGCATCACATCGAGTATATCAAGTGGGATATGAACCGCAGCATGAGCGATGTGTACAGCCGTGCTTTCCCTGCTGAGCAGCAGGGAGAGATCATGCACCGCTATATGCTGGGCGTTTATGCGCTGGCAGAGCGGCTGACGCAGGGCTTCCCGGAGGTGCTGTTCGAGGGCTGCGCAGGCGGCGGCGGACGCTTTGATGCCGGAATGCTGTGCTACTACCCCCAGATCTGGTGCAGTGATGATACCGATGCCATTGAACGGTTGACGATCCAGCATGGCACCTCCTTTGGCTACCCGGTCTGCACCATGGGTGCCCATGTTTCTGCCTGCCCCAACCACCAGACCGGCCGCACGACCCCCATCGACACCCGCGCCGTGGTGGCGATGAGCGGCACCTTTGGCTACGAGCTGGATCTGGGCAAATTAAAGCGCGCCGAGTGCACTGCAGTGAAAAACCAGATCAAGCGGTTCAAACGGCTGAACGACCTGATCCGTACCGGCGATTATTACCGGCTGACCGACCCGGCAGAGAACGCATATTTCACGGCATGGCAGTTTGCCGCAGAGGACGGCAGCGAGGCACTGCTGAATCTGGTGGTGACCCATCCGCAGGCGAATCCCTTGCCCATCCACCTCTGCTTCCGTGGGCTGGAGGAGGCTGCTGTGTATGAGCTGGATGGCATCGACTATTTCGGCTCTCAGTATGACCGCGACGGCGGCAAAGCCATAGAGGACGGCATTCACAAGGGGATGCGGTTCAGCGGCAGCACGCTGCTGTATGCGGGGCTTGTCCTGCCGCAGCTGTTTGGCGATTACCCCAGCATGCAGCTTCATCTGACTCGAAAAGGATAAAAGGATATGAAGGATCAAACTGCATTTTCCACCCGCTTTGCCCACCACAAGGACGAGCTGGAATGGCTGTTCATGGAATTGTACCACAACCGGGAAGGGCTGGAAGTTCTGGAGCGGGAGATGGCAGAAGCCTACAACGCCCGCAGCGCCGAGTTGAAAGCACTGGACAAGGCACGCTCTGCCGACCCGGAGTGGTACAAGCGTGGCAATATGTTCGGCATGACCATGTATACCGACCTCTTTGCCGGAAACCTGAAAGGACTGGCAAAGAAACTGCCCTATCTCAAGGAGCAGAAGCTGACCTATCTGCACCTGATGCCCCTGCTGCAAATGCCCCACCCCCACAACGACGGCGGCTATGCGGTGGAGGATTTTGACACCGTAGACCCTGCCCTCGGCACAAATCAGGATTTGGAGAATCTGACCCGCGAACTGCGCAAAGCCGGCATCAGCCTGTGTCTGGATTTTGTCATGAACCACACCGCCAGCACCCACCGCTGGGCCATGGCAGCAAAGGCAGGCGACCCGTGGTTTCAGGCCTATTACCATCTCTATGATGACCGCACCATCCCCGACCAGTACGAGCAGACTGTGCCCCAGGTGTTCCCCAACACCGCACCCGGCAACTTTACCTGGTGTGAGGAGATGCACAAGTGGGTGCTGACCACCTTCCACGACTACCAGTGGGATCTGAATTATGCAAACCCGGCGGTGTTCGTGGACATGACCAAGAGCATCCTGCACCTTGCAAACCTCGGTGTGGAAGTGTTCCGCATTGACGCCGTGCCCTACATTTGGAAGCAGCTGGGCACCACCTGCCGCAATCTGCCCCAGGTGCACACCATCGTGCGGATGCTCCGCATGGTGCTGGAATGCGTCTGCCCGGCGGTCATCCTCAAGGGCGAGGTGGTCATGGCTCCCAAGGAGCTGGCTGCTTACTTCGGCACCCCGGAAAAACCGGAATGCCACATGCTCTACAACGTATCCACCATGGTCAACCTGTGGGGTGCCCTTGCCAGCCGGGACACCCGGCTGCTGAAGGCGCAGCTGGATGCCCTCCATGCCCTGCCGGACAACTGCTGGTTCGTGAACTATCTGCGCTGCCACGATGACATCGGCTGGGGTCTGGATGAAGCGGTGGAAAACCGGCTGGGCATTGACCCGCAGAAGCACAAGGAATACCTGTACCACTTCTACGAGGGCAATTTCCCCGGCAGCTGGGCAAAGGGCGAGCTGTACAACTACGACCCTGCCACCGGCGACGCCCGGAGCTGCGGCACCACCGCCAGTCTGTGCGGCGTGGAGCAGGCACTGGAAAAGGACGACAAGACCGCACTGGACTACGCCGTGAAGCGCGACCTGCTGCTGCACACTGCCATGGCGTTTTTGCAGGGCTTCCCCATGCTGAACTGCGGGGATGAGATCGCACAGCGCAACGGTTGGGATTACAAAAACGACCCCGACCGCGTGGAGGACAGCCGCAATCTGCACCGCACAAAATTCAACTGGGAGGACGCAAAACAGCGCACCCAAAAAGGCACGCTGCAAAATCAGCTGTGGCAGGGCATGGAGCAGCTGCGCCAAATGCGGGCAGACCCCTGCTTTGCCCCGGATGCGTGGGTGACCACATGGGACAGCCACAACCCCGGTGTGCTGGCACTGGTGCGCAAGCGTGGCGAGGAGACGCTGGTGGGACTGTTCAACTTTACCGAGTACCCGGCAGGGGCAAGTCTGGATGCGCTGGGCGGCGAGTATAAGACCGCCGATGGCAAGCCGGTCTGGTTGGCGGATGTGGAACTGGAGCCGTATCAGGCACTGCTGGTGCGCCGCTGAAAGGAGCAACCATGGATATTGTAACGATCGGTGAAGTTTTGATCGACCTGACCCAGACCGGTAAGGACGAAAAGGGCATTCCTCAGTTTGCCGCAAACCCAGGCGGTGCCCCGGCAAATCTGGCGGTAGCTGCCGCCCGGCTGGGCGCACAGACCGCCTTTATCGGCAAGGTGGGGGCAGATGCCTTTGGCCGCTACCTGAAAGAGGTTCTGGCGGAAAACAAGGTGGATGTTTCCGGCATGGCGGTGGATGCAGACCATCCCACCACCATGGCGGTGGTCTCGGTGGATGCCGCCGGTGAGCGGGATTTCAGCTTCTACCGCAGTGCCAACGCTGACGTGATGCTGTGCAGGGAGGACATTTCGGACGAAGCTCTGAAAGCTGCTAAAATCGTCCACTTTGGCTCGGTCAGCCTCACCGCTGACCCCTCCCGTACCGCTACGCTGGATGCCGCCGCCCGTGCCAAAAAGCTGGGTGCTGTCATTACTTATGACCCGAATTACCGTGCAAACCTCTGGAAGAACAAAGAGGATGCCATTGCCCAGATGAAAGCCCCCCTGCCGCTGGTGGATATCCTGAAAGTGTCCGATGAAGAGCTGCCTCTGATCACCGGCACCACCGACTGTGCCGAGGGCACAGCCCAGCTGGCACAGAACGGCATCCGGCTGATTTTTGTCACCTTGGGTGCAAACGGCGTATTCTACCGCTTTGGGGACAAGACTGGTCATGTAGCTGGCGTTCCCTGCAAGGTGGGCGACACCAACGGCGCAGGCGATACCTTCTTTGGGGCTGCCCTGTCCAAGCTCTGCAAGGAGGAGCTGAACACCCTGACCGTGGACAAGCTGGAAAGCATTCTGGCCTTTGCTAATAAAGCTGCCAGCATCACCACCAGCCGCCACGGTGCGATCCCTGCCATGCCTACATTGGAAGAAATCGAAAAATAACAGAACCGGCCACCGACCTGTAGCAAATCATACAGGCCGGTGGCCGGAAACCATGGGTTAGAAGATTAAGGACAAAATAAAAAACAGGGCGCGTCCACCCGGACGCACCCTGCCAAAGACCACATACGGTAGCGATATGTACAACAGGGCGTTCCCCGTCGGGAACGCTCTGTTTTTCTTTGCTGGGGGTGTGATGGGCCTGTTCCGCCTGCCACGCGGCAAGCTCGCGTTTGCGCAGCGCAGCGGAGCAATGAAAGCCCCAGTGGGGCTTTTAAGCGACCGAACGGTCTTGCGCAAGCAAGATGGAGGGGCCTTGCCCCGACAAGTGACCGCTGGCCTTCCTCGCTGTTCCAGCAGGCAAGGACCGCCGGATAGAATGCCCGTGCCAGACGGTCGATGACTTCATCGGGGTAAGGGGAAGTGTTTGTGGACTTTTTCTTTTTGTTCAAACGCACGCTCCTTTGATCGTCCCACCGTGGCTAAGTTGGGCGAGAAAATCAAAGTTCCAATTTCATATCAGGCGCAAGGGCGCGGATGCTTTCCGCCCTGCACTTGCGGCTGGTGGCTCGTTGATGGCTTACAAGTGTCTGTCGTTATGCGATTTCTTTATCGTTCAGCATTTCTTCAAACTGTGCCATATACGCTTTGTGCTGCTTGAGGATTTTTAGCGTTTCAGTTTTGGCGTAGGAATCGTCCGGTAGCTTAGGCAAGTATCTCATCAAAAAATCAAAGTCCTGCTGAATCCGCCGGACGGCGACTTCCAGCGCAGAATAGTTGATTCCGTAGATGCGTTTCTGCGGAGCAGAGCGGTCCTCCGGGTGCAGAATCTCGTGCACGATCTGCTTGCGATTCGGAAAATCGGCTCTGGCAAGACGGTGCATATCGGCATCACGGACTTTGAACTGCCCGGACAGGATCTTCTCTTTCGTACCGGGCATCATCTGCTCCATGATCTGAACGCCTCGCATGAACTTTTCAGAACGGGCAACATAGGATTCGCTGACATTGTGTTGCTCCGCAATCTGCTTACGGACGCTGTTTTCCGTAGCAGTGGGAGGAATTGTGTCATTTTGACACAATTCCTCCTGAACAGGTTCTTCGGTAGTAACCGTATACTGGTTGTTGCCGTTTCCACCGGGCTTTCGATGCTCCACACTGTACTGCTTTCCAATGAGGAACTTCTTCTGTTCCGGCGTGAGGTTGCGCCGCCCCAGCTGATTCTTACAGATCCAAGCGAGAACTTCTTCTCTGCTTTCAAACGGGAGCGGCATGGTGAAAAAATAAATCTCAGGATGCTTCTGGAGAATGGCATAACGATTGTGGCCGTCAACAAGGATGTTATTCCAAACGATCAAAGGAGAAAGCAGCTTGCCCTCTTTGAGGATATTTTCTTCAAGCTGCTTGTACTCATCGTCCGTCAGCGGCGGAATCTGATTCTGGAACTCCGGATCGATTTTCAGATTGATCATACGCGCACTCCTTTATCTCTCCTGCTGCGCCGGTTCTTCCTCCCGGAAAAAGGACACAACATTCTGCTTTGCGGTTTTCAGTTTGAGCAGTTCCTCTTTAGATTCCTTGTACTGCTCGTAGAACTTCGCCTTTTCGGATGCCAGCTGCGCATACTCGGCTTCCAGCTTTTTCGGGCTGGGCAGCTTGGTGATATCATTTGCCTTGAAATAGGCTGCTGCCGCCCGGTGCGCTGTCAGCTCTGCACGGTGCTGTTCTTCAAAGGCTGCGGGTCGTTTTGCAGCTTTTAATTGCTGTGCGATGTTCTTGGTGCTGGCGTAGGCTGCGACATGATAGCGCAGCTCTTTGTTGGCTTTCATACGACCTTCGAGGTCTTTCACCACCGCCAGCGAATCGTGGAACTTGGTATCAAGCTCTGTAATTCTCTGGTCGAGTGCGCCCTCGTCAGTCAAGCCCTTTTCTTCTAGGAGAATCAAGGTCTGTGCCATGGCTTTGAGGTTGTGTTTTTTCGCCCAACGCTCGTAGCCGATGCCCTTGCCCTGCTTCAGCTTCGCTTGAATATCCACCAGTTTCCCGATGCGGTCAGGCTTAAACTGAATCGTGCGCTTGCGCTCAGCGTTTTCCTGCAAGGCGGCAAGCACTGCTGCCTGATCGAACTTGTCACCGAGCTTTTTTGCCCGGATGAACTTCGTTCTGCCAGCAGGCAGATAACTTAAGCATCCGCGACTTTCCTTGACGGCAATGCCGTACTGCTGCAAGAGCCTGTCGGAAAAATCTTCAAAGCTCGTGGCACGGTACAGCACTGAAGAAATCTGTTTCCGCAGGGTATCTTTTACGGTTTCAAACTTCTTCTGCTTGGGCTGCTGTCCGGTTGCGGTAAGGGCTGCGTTCTCACGGTCAAGTTTCAACTGACCACGCCTACGCGCCCAATACTCAGCTTCGCTGACACGCTCTTTCGAGCCGTTGAGCAGGTCAATCTGGTACAGTCCAACACTCTCGCACAGTTCCATGACCTCAACACGCAAGTGCCGCATGGTCTGGGCTGTGCTGGAGTGCTTCATGCCCTCTAGCCAGTCGCGGGGCTTCTGCATATAGGGCTTGCGCCCGCTCCATGGTCAGGCCGTTCTCTACTGCGTCCTTCGGGTCGAAGCTGATGGTATAATGGTGGGTCTTCACGTCCGCAGACTGTTCGTAAAACAGTATTCAACAAATGACACGGCAACTGGATGTCAGGATTGGTTACTGTTCACTCCGCTAGGCCTAAAAAGCATTAAGTCCCATGACCACACCGCCGAGGTGTTGGCCATGGGACTTTTTGTGTCTGGGAGCGGCACACCTCTATCGAGGTGTAACACACTAGACTTTGTTCCAAAGTCGTGTGCCAAAGGAGATTACGCTCCTTTGAAATTTCCGTTATCATAGAGGAAAGAAACAATCTATTAACTTTCCCATGCAGCAACAATGCTTCTTTCTGGGTTTTGAGGGTCAATAGTCACCTTTATAGGTGTTCCCTTGCTCACGAGAGGGTTGAACCAAAACCAATGGGACTGTCCATAATAAGTGTCTTTTCCAATCTTGTATTGGTACCGAATCACCCAAGGATAAATTACATCTTCATCAGCAAGGTGATAGGTACTCATGTGGAATTTTATGTGAACCCTTTTTACTGCATTAACTTTTCCGGAAACAATCTTTCCGTTTTTCAGCAGGTCTGCTTTGCGGATGTCTGTAATCCATGCTACCCCGATAATTGCCATAGCAATAAGCCACGCAGCTATGAGTGCCCCGATTCCAACTTGCTTATAGGCGATAGAAATCAGAAAAGCAACAAAAATCCCAACAGCACCAAGAATATGGAGCAAATCTTTAGAAAAGAACTTATGGATTTTTTTCATGGAAAGACACTTCCTTTCTCGGTAGACAACATTATTTGTTCTATTGTATCATATGCTCTGTGTTTTTTCAAACCAAGTCAAGTGATTGGTGAAACGACATGAAATAATTGTATCTCACGACAGGTCACCAAAGATAATTGGATTTTTGCAAAAAGAGGAGTAGTGTATCGTCGAAAGATGTGTTATACTCAGTCCATGGAACAATTATGAACTTTATTGTTACTCGGCAGGGTTTGGGGCAGGCACGCCCCAACAAGATCACTTGGAAAACTCGCAAGAGTTTGAGAAGTGAAGTCCCGGATGGACAGGAAATTTTCAAGAATTGAAAATTTGTGGCCACGGGACGGTTCTTGTCCTCTACCGCTGCGCTCAAAATGTATTTTTAACAGATGTTTCCGAATTGTTAAGACGCAAAAATAAGTAGAGAGTTCCACTGCTCGTGTATGTTGATCGCCGTTTGCTCCGAACGAAGTTCCTGCCCCTGTTTATGCAGCGTCGTTGACTGGAAAGCCGATATCACGTTCGGACGGCTCATGAAATTTTCAAGGTGCAATCTTCCCCGGAAAAGAAAAATACCGCCCACGCAGCGCAGCGATGATTTTGTCGGGTGAATCGGCGGCAAAATTGATCGGGTGTGTTGCGGGGCGGTAAATCTTTCAGGGAAAATCCACGGTGAGGCAGCGTTCAAAATGAACACGACCACATCTTGTAGAGGGTTTCAAACCAATCCACAAGAACGGTGGAATTTAGAAGAAAAATACCACAGTATGTAGAATGCGTCAAGAGGGTTTTGAGAGATTTATGCCAGTAAAGTGGAGAGAGTAGGACTTATTTTATCGTGCAATCCCTGCCTTACCCAAAGTATAACAGGAGAGCCGCAGATAGTACGGATGAAAAGTCGTGAAGCAAGATGAATTTTTTAAATTGTCATAAATAACACGATTTTTTGACCGATAACACAAAATTTTGCACCCTTATTCCGTGGGATTCCCTCTATAATAAGAGCAGAGATCAAACGGAAAAAGGAGATGTGGATGATGCAAGCAACAAACCTGAAAACGAATCATCTGACCCAGCCTCTCGGCATAGATGCCGGGACGCTGTTTTTATCGTGGCAGTGCGCCGAAGGCGTGCGCCAGACCGCCTACGAAATCGAAGTGACCGCCGGAGCTGAAACACTGTGGGCAAGCGGAAAGATCTTGAGCAGTGTGATGCACACCGAAACGCCCACCCCTGTGCCGCCCAAGACGCAGGGACAGTGGCGCATCCGGCTGTGGGATGAAAACGACCAGCCCGGTGCGTGGAGCGAAGCGGTCTTTGAAACGGGTCTGCCCTTTGCCGACTGGCAGGGCGTGTGGGTCTGCCCGGAAACGGAAGAGCCGGATATCGACTGCACCGATGCAATCAACGCCTTTGCAAAGCCCAACTGGGAGCAGAAGCAGGCTGCGCTGGAAGCCTCCGGCAAAGGGCAGGCGCAGCCGTATCAGCCCCACCGTCCGGCAAGCTATCTGCGCAAAGTGTTCACCGCCCCGGCAGGAGAAAGCAAGCGGCTGTATATTACCGCCAAGGGTCTGTATATGGCATGGCTGAACGGCAAGCGAATCGGCGATATGGTGCTTGCTCCCGGCAGCTTTACCGCAGACAAGCACCTTGGGGCACAGACCTACGATGTGACAGCGCTTGTCCGTGAGGGGGAAAACGAGCTGCTGATCGCATTGGGCGACGGCTGGTACCGCAGCACTTCCGGTGTGGATGGTGACCGCGACCTGTTCGGCAAGGAACTGACTGTCCTGTTCCAGCTGGAAGTGGATGGCAAGGCGGTTTGCGTTTCGGATGATGCCATGGAAGCAACCCAGTGCGGCCCCATCCGCCAGAACGATCTGCAGCAGGGCGAAGTGTACGATGCCCGGCTGGAAGGAGAACTGACCGGCTGGCACGGCGTGAGAACTGCGCCCAACACGCTCCCCCTCATTGGCATGAACACCGTGCCCATCCGGGAGCAGGAAGCCTTTGTGGGCAGGCTGTTCCGCACACCCAATGGAGAAACGGTTCTGGATTTCGGGCAGAATATGGCAGGCTATGTAGAAATGAAGCTGACTGCCCACGAAGGTCAGAAGATCCGTCTGCTCTGCGGCGAAACGCTGGACGAGAACGGCAACTTCACACAGGAGAACTTTCAGGATCGGAACCGCCACAAAGAGGGCGGCACGGCACAGATGCTGGAGCTGATCTGCAAAGAGGGCGAAAACCACTATAAGCCCAGCTTTACCATCATGGGGTTCCGGTACGCAAAGGTGGAAACGGACATCGACCTGACCGGTGCAGAGTTTACCGCCCATGCCGTCTATTCGGAGATGCCGGTGACCGGCAGCTTTGGGTGCGGCAATGCGGATGTGAGCCAGCTGGTGCAAAACAGCGTATGGAGCCAGAAGGGCAACTTCTGCGATATCCCCACCGACTGTCCTACCCGTGAGCGTGCCGGCTGGACGGGCGACATGGGGGTGTTCATTGAAACCGGTCTGACCCTGATGGATTGCTACCCGGTGGTGGAAAAATGGCTGGCAGAATGCCGCCTGAACCAGTACCCGGATGGGCGCATGGCAAACATTGCTCCGCCCACCAGCCGCCCCGGTTATATGACTCCCATGCTCTGTATGTCGGCGGGCTGGGGCGATGCCTCCATTCTGGTGCCCTACGCTCTTTATCAGCGTACCGGCGACCGCAAGATTCTGGCAGACAACTACGAGATGATGCAGAAGTGGTATGCGTTCCTGCTGGGTCGTGCCCAGCAGACCACCGAGGAGCAGCAGACCGGCGAGTACGCCAAATACACCGTTCTGAACGGTCTGGACTACGGCGAATGGTGTGAGCCGGGCATTACCCCCATGCAGGCGATGATGAACCCGCGCAAAAGCGTGGGTACGGCGTATCTGGCTTATTCCGGGCGGCTTCTGGCAGAAATTGCACAGGCACTGGGCAAGGCAGAGGACGCAGCGCAGTACCGTGACACAGCGGAAAAAGCCCGCCTTGCCTATCGTGCCGCCTTTACGGATCATGGAAAAATCACATCCGACCGGCAGTGCGAATATGTCCGTGCCATTGCATTCGGTCTGTTGGATGAAGCTGAGAGCCAAGCCGCTGCGGATACGCTGAACCAGATGGTGCTGGAAAACGGCTGCCACCTGAACACCGGCTTCCTTTCCACGCCCTTCCTCTGTGAGGTGCTGGCAAAGTATGGTCATGCGGACACCGCTTACAAGCTGCTGCTGCAGGATACCGCCCCCAGCTGGCTCTATGAGGTCAAACAGGGCGCTACCACCGTCTGGGAAACGTGGACGGGCATTGACACCAATGGACACCCCAGTGAATCCCTGAACCACTACTCCTATGGCGCGATCTGCGGTTGGCTGTTCGGCGGTGTGTGCGGCATCCATCTGGCAGGCCAGACCCTGACCATCGCTCCCACCCCGAACCCTGCACTGGGTTGGGCAAAAGCGGTGTACGATTCCCCGGTGGGGCGCATTGAAAGCGGCTGGCAGTATGCAGGCGATGCCGTGACCTACACCATCACCGTGCCCTGTAATCTGACCGCAGAAGTTGTCCTCCCGGATGGCAGAAACCTGACCTTGCAGCCGGGAACCCATACCCTGTAACGCAAAAATATTCCCCGCAAAACACAACGCCCCACACCGGAAGGAATAACCGGTGCGGGGCGTTGCTTTTATGGGGTAATGAAGAAGGAAATGATGAGAAAATGGCAGATCAGAATTTTTGTGCAAGGTATTTTGCACTGAGCTGGAAGCTCTTGACAGGGGAATTGTCCACCCAGTTGCGGTGGCTTTCCAGAATGATGGCATCTACATTCACGGCAAGTGCCTGTGTCATCAGGCTGTCCAGATCCATGTTGCCGGTGCCCAGCTCCATACTGTCGGTTTTCAGAATGGGGGTAATGGCGCTGCCGGTGATGCGGGTGCCCCGGTCGTTGATGTGCCACAGCTTCATGCGCGCGCCAAGCCGCTGCATCCACGCCAAGGCGTTTGCACCGCCCTCGGTGAACCAGTAGCTGTCAAACTCAAAGTTGACGAAGGCCGGATCGGTTTCCTCTAAAAGAATATCGTAAGCACGCTTTTCTGCGTTCACAGGACGCAGCTCGCAGTTGTGGTTGTGGTAGAGCAGATGGATGCCCTCTTTTTGCAGGGTCTCGCCCGCCTTGTTCAGCCGCTGTGCCAACTGGTGCATCGTGGCTTCATCGCCATAATCAAAGCGGTACATCCCGGTGATGACCACATACTCCGTGCCAAAACTCTTTGCTTCCTCGGCCACTGCATGGGCATCCCGTTCCAGACTGCCAAGGTCGGTGTGCAGGCTGACCACCTTCAGGTCGGCTTCCTGCACCAGCTTGTGCCAGTCCAGATTGCCGCCCTTGCCCACCGGCATTCCAGCGGCCTTGGTCAGCAGCTTTACCACAAAGCCAATGGGATGAATCATAAATCCACATAGTTCAATGCCGTCGTACCCGGCGGCCTTCATGGCGGCAAGCGTTTCTTTCGCCTGCTGTTCGTTGCTCAGTACAGTGCCCAGCATAAACTGCTGGATGGCTTTGATGGGCATGATTTACCCCTCCAGTTTGAATGTCTTGCCCGGCGTGATGCCGTTTTCGTTAAAGCTGTCCACGCAGATGTAGTATTCCTGCCCGGCGGTCAGGGTGGATAGGGTCACTTCGTCTGCATCGTAGACCAGCCAGCTCAGATAGAGCTTGTCGGGTGCAACGCCATAGCGGACATTGCAGCCCTGCGCATTTTCGATGTGCTGCCAGCTGATCTTTGCGTCCAGTGCATCCACACGAATCCCGGCGGCTTCGGCCTGTGCGGGCTTCGGGCCTTCGCCGTTGCCGAACACCCGCAGGCCGCTGATGCGCAGTGCCTGCCCATAGGGCAGTTCGCCGCCGGTCACCCGGACATACCGGGCGCGGATGCCGTCGGCATATTCGTAGTAGCCGTTGGAACACTCCCGGACAACCGTTTCGCGGGTCGTCCAGTCTGCTCCGTTCACACTGGTCTCTACCGTGTAATGGGAGATCTGCGGTCGGGTCTCGATGTGGCGGGTCTTGCGGGTATCGCCGTAGCTGTCGGCCGGGAAGTCCACCACAAGCGTTTCATCTGCCATATTTACCTGAATGGCGCGGATATCACTCTCTTTGCCAAGGTCCACGCAGAGCCATTCGCCCGGCTCTGTACCGGCGGCGCTCCACCAGCTGCGGCAGTCCTCGTTGACGGCCAGTGCCGGGCTGCTGCCCTCGGCAGTGCTGGAAGCCGTGACCGGCTTTTTGTAGCTCAGCAGCATCCATTCCGGCTGCTGGCTGGCGGCATCGAATTTGCCAGCCGGGATGCAGTGCGGGTAATCGGCAAAGTTCTGGTTGCAGTAGAGAACCCCGTCTTTGTCGAACCCGGCAGGGAACAGCCCCACCCGGCGCTCAAAGTCATAGTTGACGGAAATGCGCATGGTAGAGGCGTGCCACCAGTTGCCATAGCGGTCGGCAATGGTGCTGCCGTGGCCTGCGCCGGTGATGAATCCACCGGGCTTTGCGGAAAACGGGTTGGATGCCTGTCGCACAAAGGGACCCAGCGGAGAAGTGGAGGTGTATACACCATCGGCGTAAGTGTTGTACTGGGTGCCGGGGCAGGCGTATTGCAGGTAATAGAGGCCGTCATGCTTTGTCATAAAGGCACCCTCAATGTAGGGTTTGCCCACGGCGTTGAACATGGCAGTCAGGCTTTCGGCACTCAGGCCGGGGATGTTTGCCATCTGCGGCGGCAGATCCAGCTTGCCGGTCTTGGGGTCATAGAACTGCTTCATGGACTGGTACAGCACGCTGGCTTCCCGGTCCACAATGCCGTTGTTGCCGGGGCGTTCGTAGCCCAGTACGGTTTCATTGCCGAAGATCAGCTCCTGCTTTTCACCGATGGGGGTCATGGTGTCCGGGTCCATCTCCACGCCGTAGATGGGCGTAGTATTGGAGCAGCCCCAGTAGAAGTACACCCGGCCATCATCATCGCAGAACAGATCCGGGTCCCAGAAAGCAAAGGGCGCAGATACTTCGGTAAACGGCTCGGTCAGGGGGTCAGCGGTGCGCAGAATGGGACAGTTGCGCCCCTTGCGGCTGGCGCAGAAGTACAGGGAATCGCCCACCTGCCGCACATCGGGGGCATAATCGTAGATCAGCAGATCCGGGTCTGCATGGAAGTCCCAGTGCAGCAGGTCGTCCGAATACCAGAAGCCCGCCGACATGGAAACAAAGAGGTAATATTTGCCCTTGAAGGATACCAGCGTGGGGTCTGCACCCTCCCGGAAACCTGCTGTACGGGGACCTTCCTTCATGTGCTGGTAACGGTAGCCCAGATCAAGGGGGTTGCAATAGGTTTGTTTCATCGAATCACTCCTTGGAAATGCCCTGCAATACACGGTTCAGCTGCTTGATGTCCTCTTCCGAAGCGCCGGCCTGCATCAGCATGGATTCAATGGTCATCCGCCGCATGGCACGCTCCATCATCGCCACCAGAGCCGGGTTGTCCTTCACGGCGGCGGCAACATCTCCGCGGGCAGCGGCAGCTTTATCAGAGATCTGCTTCAGAATGGGACCAACTTTGGGGTCTGCCGTGGCGGTAGCCATGTTGTCCTTGACCGACCAGCAGCTTTCGTCCAGCTCGCCGTCAAACCAGTTGGTCACGTTCTTGCGGTTGTCCATGGCGTAATCCGGGTTGGGGGCGTCCACCTTGTTCACCAGAATCACGCTGCTGTGCTCGCCGGAGCGTGCCTCAATGCTGTGTTTGCCGGTGATGGGCAGCTGGAAGGTGAACACCTTGTCGCCCTTACGGGTCTCCACCAGCTGACCGTCCTTGTACAGCGAGACCTCCGGCAGATTGGAGTAGACCTTGATCTCGGTCACGTCCTCGGCGCGGTCTACATAGCGGCTGCCGCACAGGTGCACGAACGGCTCCTTGCTCCAATAGGCCTTGTAGAGATAGAAGGGGTCTTTTTTGAGCTTGCGGTCAAAGGTGACAAGGCCCTTCTGGTTCTCGCCGTGCTTGCCGCCCTCATCACGGCCATCGGCGGCAAAGTCGAACATATTCCACACATGGGTCGCCCACAACCACGGACGGTCGGCGATCATCTTTGCGATATGCTCATGGTAGACGCACTGATAACTCTCGGTGTAGTCGCCTTTTTCCGGGTGGCTGCTCTGGTACTGGGGGTTGGCATCTGCGCCGTACTCCGAAAAGCCGATGCAGCGGTCAGGGTAATCGGCGTGGTACTTGTCAAAGAACTCGTCGTTCTGCTCCAATTCGCCCAGATACCAGCCGAAGTAGAGGTTGTAGCTGTTCACATCGGGAATTTCCAGAATGGGACTGGTGGTCTCCAGCATAAACACGTTTGCCATGGTGGTCTTGCGGGTGGGGTCCAGCTTGTGCGCCAGCTCGTTCAGCAGACGGTGGTTTTCCAGCAGATCCTCGTTGACAGCAGAAGCAGCGGTGATCTCGTTGGACAAGCCCCACACGGCAATGCAGGGGTGGTTGTAGTTCTGGACGATCAGCTCTTCCATCTGGGTCAGGGTGTTGGCACGGCCGTTGGTCATGTGCATGGTGATGTAGGGGATCTCTGCCCAGATGACAAGACCCTTTTCATCACACAGGTCGTAGAAATACTGTGCGTGCTGATAGTGTGCCAGCCGGATGGTGTTGGCCCCGATTTCCAGAATGAGGGCAATGTCCTCCTCCATCATTTCGTTGGTCAGGGCAATGCCCGCACCTTTTCGGTCCTGATGGCGGGAAACACCGCGCAGCGGATATTCCCGGCCATTCAGGATAAAGCCCTTCTGGGGGTCGATCTCAAACTTGCGGCAGCCGAACCGGGCGGAGGTCTCCTCGCCATTGTCCAGCTTGGCAGATACGGTGTAGAGGAAGGGGTCGTTCACGCCATCCCACAGGTGGGCGTTGTTCAGCGTGAAAACAACCTTTGCGGTGCCCTTTTCCACCGGGGCGGTGAGGGTCTGCCCCTCCAGTGCAAAGGTCACGTTCTGTGCGCCCACCACGGCGGCTTCCACGGTGACCTCGGCGGTCTTGGCAGTAAGGTCGGTGACGATGGGGGTCACCTTCAGTGCCGGTGCGCCATTAGCGGGCAGGGCAAAGTGTTCTGCCGGGACGATGTGCAGGGTCACATCCCGGTAAATGCCGCCGTAGAAGGTAAAATCGGCTTTCTGGGGATACACGGTGTCGTTGTCGCGGTTGTCCACGGAAATGGCCAGCAGATTTTCCTCTTTGAGGTGGTCGGTCAGGTCTACCCGGAAGGTGGAGTAGCCGCCCTTGTGCTCGGCCAGCTTTTCCCCGTTCAGGTAGACGGCGGCGGTCATAGCTGCGCCATCCAGCTGCAAAACAGCCTTGCCGCCTGCCGGGATGGCGGGCTTTGCCAGGGCCAGCGTATACCAGCAGGTGCCGCGGTAGTAATCGTTGCCGCCGTCCTGACCGTCCACTGCGTTCCAGGTGTGGGGCAGAGCAATGGCCTCACCCATAACAGCGGTGGGGATGCCGGGGTTCTCCTTGGTAAAATGCCAGTCGCTCTGATTCAACAGGATGGTCTTGCTCATGGTAAAAACTCCTTTATAAAAGATGGATGGAATCAGCAAAGACCGAAAGAGCGTATGAGCCCTTTCGGTCTTTGCAGGGTGTTACTGCATCTGTTCTGCAATTACTTCATGACGAAGGGCTTCTTTCTTATCTGCGATGCGCTTCTGGACGTTGACCATTTCTTCCTTGGTCAGCGGGCAGCCCAGCATGGCGATCAGGGTGATGGCCCAGCCCAGCATGGGCAGACCGAACTTGATGGCAAGGGTCATCCAGAAGATGCCGCTGGTGTAGGAATCTGTGGGCTGGGGCATGGTGGTGGTGTAACCCAGAAGGGCGACCGCACCGGTGGCGATGACAGCAGCCACCGAGGTGATGAGCTTGTCCACCAGACTGTAAGTACCAGAAACGACAGCCGGGATATAGCGGCCGCTGCGGTCCAGCTCGTAGTCGATGGTATCGGCCATGTAAGAAGTGTTGGAGGTGGTAATGCACATCATGGAACCGTTCTGCAGCAGAGTCAGCAGGACGTAAACAATCATGTTCCAGCTGCCGATCACACCGATCTGACGAGTGTCGGTAAAGATGAAGAACAGGAACAGCACAGAAGCGATGGCCATGCTGACGCAGGTCCAGGTCACGATGCCCTTTTTGCTGCCATTTTTGCCCACATACTTCGCACCGAAGGCTGCAAAGAAGATGGAAGGCACCATGCTGATCACGCCAAGGGTAGTAGCAAGACCCATGTTGCCGATGAGGATGCCGTTCAGCATCGTGTTGATGATGGCCTGGCTGCCTACCTGCTGTGCCAGCTTATCGGAAGCGTTGGAGGCGATGTAGCACTGCAGGGGCTTGTTGTGCTTGAGCACCTCAAGAATATCCGCAGTTTTCAGCGGCTCGTGTTTTTTGCTGGTGCCCTCGAAGTTTTCGGGCTTATCGTAGGCGGAGATACCGGCGCAGACGATCAGGGTGCCGATGCCGGCAATGATCAGCACGATAGTGCAGACCGTGCTGAGGAAGTCCTGATTAAAGGTGCCGCCGCACTTGGGAAGGATGACGGTGTAGATCAGCATACTCATGCCCATGGGCACGAAGTAGTTCAGCGCAGTGCTCCAGACACCGATGGTGGGACGCTGGCGGGGATCGTTGGTCATGATAGCCGGCAGGGTCTGGGCGGTCATGTTGGTGACGGTATAGCCGATGATGTAAATAATGTAGGTCAAAACGAACACCGGCAAGCCGAAGCCCTTGCTGGAGCACAGGTTGAACATACACAGCAGACCGACAGCCTCGATCAGGTAGCCACTGATCAGCAGAATGCGCAGCTTGCCGAAACGGGTGTTGACGCGGTCGTAGATGAACGCCAGCATCGGGTCGGTAAAGCCGTCCAGAATGCGGGCCAGCATCAGGATGAGACCGACGGTTGCAGTGGTGATGCCGTAGCCGATGCTGGCAGAATAACTGGCCATACCGATCAGGGAATAGATGCTCATGCCCACAAAAGCGTTGCAGGCGTAACAGATGATCTGCCAGAGCTTTGCACGGCGGTACTGGACGCCGTCTACTTCACTGGCACTGGGTTTCTTTTGGAACATAATGATTTTCCTCCTTTTTGTGTGAACTGAGTTCCGCTTTCTCTGACACCAGAATAACAGAATGCAACAGCCACTGCCGGATGAAAAACGATAGTTAAGGACAAAAATTCGTGCAATAATTTGTGGTGCGTGAATTTGCATCCGCCTTCGCGATTTATTGTCCCATAGGGGCAAAACAGGTCTGCTACAATAGTCTCAACAAGCAACACGCAGGAAGGGAGAACCATCATGCAGAAATTTGAAAAAGGCTTTTTCATCGGTGCTGCAACAGCAGCCCATCAGGTAGAGGGCAACAATACGAAGAGTGACTACTGGGCACAGGAGCAGCTGCCCCATTCCAGCTTTACGGAGCCCAGCGGCATTGCCTGTGACCATTATCATCGGTACGAAGAAGATATCAAGCTCTTGGCCGATGCCGGGCTGAACGCCTACCGCTTTTCTATCGAGTGGGCACGGGTAGAGCCGGAGGAAGGAAAGTTCGATCCGGAAGCTATCGAGCATTACCGCAAGGTGATCGCCTGCTGCAAAGCGCATGGCGTAGAACCCATCGTCACCCTACTGCACTTCACCAGCCCGAAATGGCTCATCTGCAAGGGCGGCTGGGAAACCGAAAGCACCGTAGAGGATTTCAAACGTTATGTGACCTATGTGATGGAACAGCTGGGCAGCGAGCTGCGCTATGTCTGCACCATCAACGAGGCCAATATGGGCTTGCAGCTGGCCGCGATCTCCAAGCGGTTCCGTCTGATGGCAGAACGGGCTGCCCAAAATGCCGCATCGGCCGGAAAGTCTGCCGAGGGCACGGTGCAGGTGGGCATGAACTTCCAGAAGATGATGGAAAACATGAAGTATGCCGCCATGGAGAATGCACAGGTGTTCGGCACACCCCAGCCGCAGATCTTTGTCAGCGAGCGCACCCCGGAAGGTGATCTGCTGGTGATGCGTGCCCATGCAGCCGCACGGGATGCCATCAAAGCCCTCTGCCCGCAGGTCAAGGTGGGTCTGACCCTTTCGCTGCACGACTTGCAGGCACAGCCCGGCGGCGAAGCCTTTGCCGAAGCCGCATGGCAGGAGGAGTTCACCCATTATCTGCCTTATATCAAAGACGATGATTTTCTGGGTGTGCAGAACTATACCCGCACCCTTTATGGCCCGCAGGGGCAGCTGCCGGCACCGGAGGGCGCAGAGCTGACCCAGATGGACTACGAGGTCTATCCGCAGGCACTGGAACACGTCATTCGCAAGGTGGCAGAGGAATTCAAGGGTGACCTGATCGTGACCGAAAACGGCATTGCCACCGCCGATGATACCCGCCGTGTGGCATTTATCCGGCAGGCACTGGATGGTGTGCAGCACTGCATCGCCGACGGCATTCCGGTGAAGGGATACTTCCATTGGAGCCTGATGGACAACTTTGAGTGGCAGAAGGGCTATGCCATGCAGTTTGGACTGATCGCCGTGAACCGTGAAACCATGGAACGGACCGCAAAGCCCAGCCTTGCGGTGTTGGGTAGTTACGCAGAAAGATAAGCTGCAATAGCAAAAAACAGGCTGCGGAAGATGCTTCTCGCAGCCTGTTTTTGCTCAGCGGGAAAGATGCAGACCATGGACACCATCCGCAACCACGGCGGCGATTACATCAATTTGTTTTTGTGCCAGTTTTGCGTCGGTGTTCAGAAGCCCGGAAAGACCGTTCATTACAAAGATCAGGATGGCACCGACATTTTCATATTGGGATGGTTCCATGTTTGCGAGTTTGATTTGTTCCAGAATCGCATCACGCAGATGCTGTGTAAAGCGGTTCATCGCGGATGCCGGAACGACACCGAGGTAATCGGTTGCCTGTTGGAGAGAAGCAAACATCTCCCGCACAAACGCCTCCGGCGTATCCAGCAGCTGCTGTGCGCCGCCCATATTGTCGCAGACGAGCTGGACCGTTTGCCGCTCCATTTCGGCGGTGAGGGCATCCAGCGTTTCATAGTGGGAATAAAAGGTCGTTTTGTTGATCTCGGCCCGTTCGGCAATTTCTTTGACCGTGATCTTTTCGATCGGCTTCTCCCGCAGCAGGGCAACAAACGCTTTCTGAATGGCACGCTTCGTTTTTTTGACCCGGATATCCATAGAATTCCTCCATCAATTGATTTCATAAAGGGTGCTTAACCAACGCTTTGAACGTGATTCGTTGCTTAAACACCGGATACGCCGGAAACTGCTGATTGCGGCCCCTGCGGCGCAGTGCTATTATAGCACCATGGAGATGGATAAGCAACTCACAGTTGAGTATTTGAGAATGAAACATCAAGTGGAGGCATTTTATGGATTTCAGCAGTGTGAACGGAAAAGTGGTCATCGTCACCGGCGCAAGCCGTGGCATCGGCCGGGCCATTGCCGAGTGCTTTGGCGAAAACGGCATGAAGGTGGTCTGTGCAGCCCGCAGTGCAGAGCAGGGGCGGGCTGTGGCAGATGGCATCTGCGCCAAGGGCGGCGATGCCATCTTTATCCAGACCGATTGCAGCAAGGCTTCTGCCATCAAAGAACTGGTGGATAAGACGGTGACGCACTACGGCAAGCTGGATGGCGTTGTCAGCAACGCAGGCATCGGCATGGGCGGCACACCACTGCATGAGTATGAGGTAGAGGATTACGAGAAGATCTTCTCCCTGAACAGCGAGGGTGTCTTTGCCGGGATGAAGTACGGCGCCAAGGCCATCCTCAAGAGCCACAGCGAAGGCGGATTCCTCATCAATGTGGCATCGGTGGCGGGTCTTGTGCCCCAGCGTGGACAGGCGCTGTACAGTGCCACCAAGTTCGGCGTGGTCGGCATGACCCGCGCAGCGGCGCTGGATTACGCAGAATACGGCATTACCGTCAACGCCATCTGTCCCGGCTACACCAGAACCAGCATTTTCGGGGATGCACCGGCTGCGGCCATGGACTTCTTTGCAGCCGACTGCCCGGCAAAGCGGATGGGCGACCCGGAGGAGTGCGCTGCATTGGCACTTTTCCTTGCCAGCGGTCTGGCACGGTACATCACCGGTGCAGCCATCCCGGTGGACGGCGCACTGTCTGCCGGACACCAGAGCATCAGCAGCTGGAAGCACCCGGAAATTTTGACCGGCGGCAAGCTGAACAGCCAGAGCACGATTGCAGCACTGATGGAAAACGAGGCCGCAAAAGCCATCGTGGAGCAGTACCTGCCCGGTTTTGCCGACAACCAGCAGGCAAAAGCTGCCTACGGCATGACATTTGGCAAGATCGGCCCTATGCTTGGGCTGCCGGAAACGGCGCTGAAAGCACTGCTGGGTGCGCTGGACAACCTGTGACCGAAGCAGCTCGGAAAGCCTCTTTGACAGGGGCTTTCGTTCTGCCTGCGTGTGGTTGATTTTTGGGAGGAGACCATGAAAAACGAAGCACTTTTCCGTACCGGCTCTGTCTGGAAATCCATCATTTCCATGGCGGTGCCCTCCATTGTCATTATCCTTGTCATGGTGCTGTACAACATGGCGGATATGTTTTTTGTGGGCTGTCTGGGCGATACCGCACAGGTGGCGGCGGTCTCCGTTGTGGGACCGGTGTTTTCGATCCTTTCGGCAGTAGCGACCATGCTTGGCGCAGGCAGCAGCGCCATCATTGCACGCTGTTTTGGCGCAGGCGAGATCGAGCAGGGCAAGACTTGCTCCTCGCTCTGCTTCTGGAGCAGCTTTTTTCTGGGCGTTCTGGTCAGTATCGGTCTGCTGGTGAGCAGAGTGCCACTTCTGGGGATGTTGGGCTCAAATGCAGAATTTTTTCCCTATGCAGAGCGGTATCTTCAGGTCCTTGCACTGGGTGCGCCGCTTTTTATCCTGTCCAACAGCATGGCGATGCTGGTGCGTGCAGAGGGCGCAGTAAAAGAAGGCTTGATCGGCAATCTTCTGGGCACGTTGGTCAACTGCATTTTTGACCCGCTGTTCATTCTGGTGCTGAACTTCGGCGTCAGCGGTGCGGCTGCTGCCAGTGTGCTGGGCAATCTTGTGGCGACGGGCTGCTATCTGCGCTACATCGTCAAACACGGCACGGTGCTGACCATTGATCTCCGTCCTGCCCTGAAAAAACCGCAGATGCTGGGTGAGATGCTGGCCATTGGTCTGCCCAACGGGATCAGCAGCCTGCTGGCAGGGTTTGCCTCCTCCTTCAGCAACCGGCTGCTGGTGACCCACGGCACGGCGGCGGTCGCAGCCATGGCGGCAGCGGGCAAGACGACCATGATCATCAGCATGATCGCCATGGCGATCTGCATGGGGTGCCAGCCGCTTCTGGCGTACAGCTACGGCGCAGGCGACACGAAGCGCCTGAAGCAGCTTTTGAAGGATCTGATCCTGCTGACCGTTGTTTTTGGTGTTCTTGCCGGGGCGGCCAGCTTTGCCGGACGCAATGCCCTGATCGGGATGTTCATCAAGGAAGAAGGCGCATTCCGTCTGGGGACGCAGCTGGTGGTCTATCTGGTGCTGGGCAGCCCGGTGATCGGTCTGACCTATCTGGCAACCAGCCTGCTGCAATCCGTAGGCAGGGCAAGTGGTGCGGTGGTGCTCTCTCTTTTGCGGCAGGGGCTGCTGCTGATCCCGCTGCTGTACCTGATGAATGCGCTTTGCGGGGTGCAGGGCATTGCGGCGGCGCACCTGATGGCAGACGTGGGCGCTGCGGTCATCTCCGCAGGCATCCTGCTGCACTGGCTCCGGGCATCGGTAGAAAAAACGGCAGAAGTATGATATACTGTTTCCATCAATGAGCCGGAGGGATTAGGCATGGATGTTCTCCAGAATATGATGCTGTTTTCCGAGCTTGTCAAGTGCGGCGGAAATGTATATACATGGTGCTATGATGCACAAGGTGTGCTCTTGCGGAGCAACTGCCCGGACGAGGCATTTCTTGCCAGTGCATTTGAACTGTTCGGCTGCAAACAGCGGATGCTGGAGCATGGGGATCGGGACGATGTACCTGTTACCTTGGGGACGGCATTGGGTCTTTTGTGGGGCGCAGCCTTTGAAAAGGAAGAGGGAAAACTGAAGCGTGTCTGGGTCATTGGGCCGGTGTTCTATCAGGATGTGACAATGCGCGGGATCGAGGAAGGGCTGAAATATTACAGCAAGCTGGAGATCAGTGTGGCATGGACGATCCAGCTTTACAAAGCCCTTGAAAAAGTTCCTACCCTGCAAAACACCATTATGAACCGCTATCTGCTGATGATGCACTACTGCCTGACCGGGCAGCGGCTGGAGCTGAGCAGTGTGAACAGCAGTGCAGCACAGGACGAACGGCTGAAAAGCGATGCCATTCCCCATGACCGGCATAAGATCTGGATGGCGGAGCAGGGAATGCTGCAAATGGTCCGCACCGGAGACCTGAATTACAAGCAGGCGCTTTCCAACAGTATGAGCATGAGTGCAGGCGTTCCGGTGCAGAGCAGCGATGTTCTGCGCCAGAGCAAGACTTCCATCATCGTGTTCACCTCGCTGGTGTGCCGTGCCGCCATTGAGGGCGGTCTTTCCCCGGAGGAGGCGTACTCGCTGGGGGACAGCTACATTCAGACGGCGGAAGCGGCAAAATCGTTGGATGAACTGAGCCCGCTTGCAATGATGATGTACGATGATTTCATTCGGCGTGTCCACAAACACCGGACGAACCCCAACCTCAGTATGCAGATCCAGAAATGTGTGGATCATATCGAGATGAATCTGGACAAAAAGATCGTGGCGGAAGATCTTGCCGCTCTGGTGGGCTACACGGAATACTACCTCACCCATAAATTCAAGGAAGAAACGGGTCTGAGCGTCACGAACTATGTGAAGTTTGCAAAGGTCGAACGCGCGAAGGTTCTGCTGAAAAGCACAACGCTCAGCGTCCGGGAAATTTCCGAGCAGCTTGGCTTTGCCACCCGCAATTATTTCAGCGCAGTCTTTCAACAGGTCACCGGAAAAACGCCTATGGAGTTCCGGGAAACATAAAGCAGAACAGGCATCCTGCGATACCACTTGTCGGTATCGGACAGGATGCCTGTTTTGCGTTGAAGAAGAAAAATGAGGGAAGAATGGCTCAGTTAAGGAACTTCTCGTTCAGGGTCACGCCAAAGTCGCGGGCAATGGCGCGCAGGTCATCGTCGGTGATGGTCTGCCGGATGATGCCGCCGCCCATGGAGAGCACCTTGACGTAGATCTCAGCACTCTTTTCGATGGTGTGGGCAAGACCAAAGGTGATGTCAAAGTCCGGACCGGAGGCAAACAGACCGTGCTGTGCCCAGATGGCTGCCTGATAGTGCTTCATCAGCTCACTGGTGGCCATGGCAATGTCCGCCCCGCCGGGCACCATCCAGGGGCAGACGCCCACACCCTCCGGGAACACCACCGGGCACTCGGTGGCGCTCTGCCACAGGGCACGGGTGAAGTCCCGGTCGGTCAGGGGCAGGATGTAGGTCAGGGCAATGACGTTGGTGGCGTGGCAGTGGTAGATGACACGGTTTGCGCCATTGGTGGCCGCCTTGCGGACGCTGTGGTTCATAAAGTGGCTGGGGAACTCGCTGGTAGGCTTTGCGCCGCCCTCCAAGCCCCAGACGATGCGCCAGCTGTCGCCCTTTTCGTTGATCTCCACAATGCCGATGCTGTGGACAGGGTCCGGCTCCACGTTGCGGAAAAACTTGCCGGAACCGGTGGTAATGAAATACTCGCCCGCCAGATTACCTGCCTGCACGCCCATGTTGACCCACTCACCGGGCTGTGCATTGAAGAAGGAACGGCACTGGGCCACTTCCTCCTCCTTCATGCGGTAGGTCAGGTTGCCGCCGTTGCGCTCGTGCCAGCCCTGCAGCCAGCCATCGTTGCACATCCGCATAAAACCTTTGACGATATCAATATCCAGAATACCCATCTTCAAACACCTCTCTGTTTTCAAATGCGCTTGCACAGCACATTCTGCTCGTATTTCTTTACTTCCTCAAACCATGCACCGTCCACCGGCACACCGTTCCGGCGGCAGTATTCGTCCCAGACCTCCCCAAAAGGCAGGGTCTTCAACTCCTCCTGCCGCACCATCAGCTCGGTGAACTGGTTGGTGTCCTGCAGCTCCTTCAGCACCGTGTGGGGGGCGCACAGAGCCGACAGCAGGGCCTTTTCCACGTTGCGGAAGCCCACCGTCCATGCGGAAATGCGGTTGATGGAGGCATCAAAGTAATCCAGTGCAATGTTCACCCGACCATCCAGACCGCCGCAGCGGACGATCTCCTTGCAAATTTCCTTCGTTTCATCGTCGAACAGCACCACATGGTCGGAGTCCCAGCGGATGGGGCGGGTGATGTGGAGCGCGATCTCCGGGAAGAAGGCCAGCAGGGCAGGGATCTTATCGCTGACCACCTCGGTGGGGTGGTAGTGACCGTTGTCCATCAGGGGAATGCACTTTTCCCGGTTGAAGGCGGCATAGCTCAGGGCAAACTCAGCGCTGCCCACGGTGTACGCCTCCACACCGATGCCGAACACCTTGCTCTCGATGCAGGGCTTTACCAGCCTGAAGTCGTAAGGTTCGCTCAGAATCTCGTCAATGCTTGCCTTATAGCGGTCGCGGGGACCTTTGCGGTCCGCCGGGATATCCTTGAAGCCGTCGCCTGTCCAGATGTTCATGGTGCAGGGCTGCCCCAGCTCCTCCGCCAGATACTGGCTGATGCGGATGCAGGCTTTGCCGTGTTCTACCCAGAATTTCCGGGTCTCCTCGTTGGGGCTGGCAAGGGTCAGAGGGTCGCACTTGGGGTGGGAGAAAAAGGTGGGGTTGAAGTCTGCGCCCAACCCTCTTGCCTTGCAGAAATCCACCCATTTTTTGAAGTGTTTCGGCTCCAGCCTGTCCCGGTCCACCCATGGGTTTTCCTCGTCAAAAATGGAGTAGGAGGCATGGAGATTGATCTTTTTGGTGCCGGGGCAGAGGGACAGCACCTTGTCCATGTCGGCCATCAGTTCCTGCGGGGTGCGGGCACGTCCGGGGTAGTTGCCGGTGGTCTGGATGCCGCCGGTCAGGGGCTTGGTGGGGTCGGTATCAAAGCCCCGGACATCATCTCCCTGCCAGCAGTGCAGGGAGATAGGCACGGTCTTTAACCGGGCAATGGCAGCTTCGGTGTCCACGCCAATGGCGGCGTAGCGGGCTTTTGCTTCTGCGTAGCTCATAAAGTTCCTCCTTCAGGAATGCTCATCTGAATCTTCAAATTGCCGATGGCGGTGGCCTCAATGGGCAGCGCCACCACCTGTTTCTCGGTATAGTGGGCGGTCAGCTCGTTCAGGGTGGCGTTCTTTGCGCCGCCGCCTGCGATGTAGAGTTTGTCCCAGTGCTGCCCGGTGAGGGCTTCCAGCTCCCGGAAGGCTTCCCCGTAGCAGTACGCCAGCGAATGATAGACGCTGTTGATGAGGTCGGCATCCGTGGCAGGAGCTTCGCCGGTCTCGGCAAGGGCGGCTCTGATCTCTGCGCGCATATCCTGCGGGGCAGAGAACCGGGCTGCGTTCACATCAAAAATGCGGGTGTAGGTGCTGGTTTTTGCCAGCTCTACCATCTGGGCAAAGGAGATGCCCAACTGCTTTTGCAAGCACTGGATGATCCACAGACCCATGATGTTTTTCAGGTAGCGGATGTACCCCACGCCGCCCTCGTTGGTAAAGTTGGCGCGGCAACTCTCCGGGCTGGTGATGGGCGTTGCCAGCTTGACCCCCAGCAAGCTCCATGTGCCGGAGGAGAGGAACGGCGCAGCCCCCTGTTCCATGGGAATGCCCTCCACGGCACTGGCGGTGTCGTGGGTGGCGCACAGCACCACCTTGGTCTGCCCACCCACCTCGGCGGCGATGTCTGCTTTCAGAGGCCCCAGCACCGTGCCGGGAGCGGTGAGCTTGGGGAACATCGCCTCCGGCAAGCCCAAAGCTTTGAGAATCTCCGGGTCGTACTCCCCGGTCTGGGCGTTCACAAGGCCGGTGGAGGTGGCGTTGGTGTACTCCCGCGCCTTCACGCCGCACAGCTTCCACAGCAGATATTCCGGGATCATCAAAAAGTCCTCGGCCTGCGCCAGCCGCCCGGCTGTTTTGTCGGCGTACAGCTGATAAATGCTGTTGAAGGGCTGGAACTGGATGCCGGTGCGTGCATAAAGATTTTCAAACGGCAGAATGCTGTGCACCTCATTCAGCACGGCCTGCGTCCGATTGTCGCGGTAGGCGTAGACCGGGGAGAGGGGGTTGCCATCTTTCAGCAGCACATAGTCCACCGCCCATGTATCAATGGAAAGGCTCTCAATTTCCGGGTACTTGGCAAAGGTTTCCCGGATGCCCTGCTTCACGTGGACGAACAGGCTGTCGATGTCCCATTCCAGATGACCGTCCACCCGCCGGACGCTATTGGGAAAACGGTACACTTCTTCGGTGCGGAGAACGCCGTTCTCCATCCATCCCACAATGTGCCGCCCGCTGGACGCGCCAATGTCGATGGCAAGATAGTTTTTGTGCATAATGCGCCTCCTGTGTGGCTTTGACTGTTACCAGTATAGCCCCATGATGCCGCCGATTCCATCCGCAAAGGTGACGCGTTTTTTGTGAAAAGTCTACTCTTGCACGACAAAGGCTGGTGCGCTATACTGAACACAGAAAGAGAGGGATCGGAAAATGCTGACCTACAACATGGATGTGACCCCGGAAAGCGTTTGGAAGCGCACCACCCCCAGCGAAGCAGAGCTGGCACAGCCCTATTACTGCACCGAGGCAGGGGTGTTTTACGCCCAGCAGCACTTTTCCACCGCCCGCACCGATAAAGAAAGCTGCCTTCTGTTTTACACCCTCCGGGGTGCAGGGCTGATCGAGCAGGGGGAAAGCCATGTGGTACTCAGCACCGGGCAGGCGCTGCTGCTGAATTGCCGCACGCCGCAGAGCTACTGTACCGCCCCGGGGCAAAGCTGCTGGCATCATTACTGGGTGCATCTGGACGGCGCAGGGGTCGCCGCTATGGAGCCGCTGCTGCTGCCGGGCAAAAAACTGACCCCGGTGCAGCTCACCGGGGTCAAGATGCAGGAATATTTTGAGACGCTTTTAGCGCAGATGGAGCGCAGCACCGTGGACAGCATGGTGCACACCGGGTTGGCTCTCCACGAAATGCTTGCCTTATGTGCACAGAGCATTCTTGCGGAAGCTGAAACCACCAGCGCACGGCAGGTCATTTTGCAGGCAGTGGAGACCCTGCGCAAAAATTACCAGCAGGAACTTTGCCTTGCCGACCTGCTGGCAGAGGCGCACATGAGCAAAAGCTATTTTCTGCGGCTGTTCCGGCGGTATATGGGCACGACACCGTATAATTACCTGGTCAACTTTCGCATCACCCAGGCAAAGGAGCTGCTTGTCCTCACCGACCACAGCGTCAGCGAGATCGCACGGGAAGTGGGTTTTGGGGATGCCAGCAATTTTTCCACCCGCTTTGCAAAAGCCACCGGGCAAAGCCCCCTGCAATACCGCAAAAGTGCGCTGAAGCCGCTGGAGGGGGCACGGTGAGCGTGGCATCTTTGATGTCATCATTGTCTGGAAGCTGGATCGTTTTGCCCGGAACCGCTACGACAGTGCCCGGTACAAGACCCAACTGAAGCGGAACGGCGTGAAACTGGTATCGGCAACGGAAGTCATTTCAGCTGGCCCGGAGGGCATTATTCTGGAATCGGTGCTGGAAGGTTACGCCGAATACTACTCGGCTGACCTGTCTGAAAAGGTCGTGCGCGGCATGACCGAGAACGCTCTCAAGGGTATTTATAATGGCGGCACGATTCCGTTCGGCTACATGATCGATGAGACCCGGCATTACCAGCCCGACCCGCTGCTGGCCCCGTATGTGGAGCAGACGTTCCAGAAGTATGCAGACGGCGCGACCATGACTGATCTGCGGGATTGGTTAAAGGCGCACAACATTAAAAATTCGATGGGCGGGGAGATGTCCTATAACACAATTCAGCGGATGCTGAGTAATCGCCGGTACATCGGCGAATTGCGTTTGCGGGATGTGGTACAGCCCAATGCAATTCCGGCATTGGTATCAGGTGAACTTGTCGGGGCAAGGCCCCTCCATCTTGCTACGCAAGACCGTTCTGTCGCTTAAAAGCCCCACTGGGGCTTTCATTGCTCCGCTTCGCTGCGCAAACGCGAACCTGTTCAACAAGGTGCAAGAAAAGCTGGCGAAAAATAAAAAGGCCCCTGCCCGTCATAAGGCAGAGGAAAGCTATCTGCTCACCACCAAGCTGTACTGCGGTAAGTGCGGAGCGCTGATGTTCGGAGAAAGCGGTGTCAGCCACACCGGGAAAATGTATACCTATTACATGTGTGCCGCCGCCAAGAAGAAAAAGACCTGCGATAAAAAGGCCGTGCGGAAACAGTGGCTGGAAGATCTAGTGGTCAACGAGACCATGAAGCTGGTGGAAGATGACGCTTCCATGAATGCCATCATTGCCAAAGTCATGGAATTGCAAAATCAGGAAAGCACAGACCTGCCCATCTACGAAAAGCAGTTGAAGGAAACGGAAGTCGGCATCACCAATATGCTGAATGCCATCCAGATGGGCATTCTGACCAGCTCTACCAAGGAACGGCTGGAAGCTCTGGAAGATCAGCGAAAAGAACTGCAAGCCCGCATTGCAGAGGAACGGCTGGCTAAGCCAAAGATGAAAGAGGAGTTCGTCCGGATCAATCGCAAGGGCAGGTTTGGAATACTGTTCTAACCGGTATATTTTGCGATATGCAATCCAACGATGTTGCAAACGATTGAAAAAGTTGGATTGCGATGGCTGCTTCGCTTCCGCAAGCTGGATATGACCCAGCCGGAGCAGCGGCAGGCACTGGTGGATACCTTCATCAATGCCATCTATCTCTACGATGGTAAGGTACTTATTACCTTTAACTATAAGGAAGGTACAGAAACGGTCGCTTTCGGGGAAGCCGTGAAAGCGGAGAAAAGTTCGGATATGAGTGCGCGAGGTACACCAGATATTGAACGTCAAATCGAAAGATTTGGCGTTCTTTCTTTATGTAGGAAAGCGGCTGCACACTTTCTGCACACCGTTTGCACATTTGCCCGAATCAAGGGCGTTTCTGCGCATGGCTTGCACAGCCTGCTTTCCTTTGCATAAAAAGTCACTTGTCGGGGCAAGGCCCCTCCATCTTGCTGGCGCAAGACCGTTCGGTCACTCAAAAGCCCCACTGGGGCTTTTGTTGCTTCGCAAACGTGAATCTTTTATGCAAACAGAACTCTCGTCAATTCTCTGCGTTCGTCTGCGTCCATCAGCCGGATGGCTTCAAGGATCTCCTTACCGGAGATTTTTGTTGCCGCCGGCTTTTCGTTTTGCAGGGGCTGGGATGCTGCCGGGGTCAGGTCTTGGGAATAGAAGTTTGCTTCGATCTTCTCGGTCAGCTCCAACCGGGGCTTATCCTGCGTGTGAGCGTAGGTGTCCATCAGGACAGATGCCGTTGCATGACCTGTGTTGCCCTGAACAGACTTGAAGTCGCCGTCCGACTGCAAGAGCTGGTAGGTGGCACTGGAATGCCGCAGACCATGGAACACGATCTGCTCGAACTCCGGGTGCGCTGACCGCCATTGCCGATACCACTTGGTCAGCAGTTCTGGCGCAATGGGCAAGCCGTCCGGGAGCCGGAACAGTTGCCCGCAGTTATTGTACTTTTCTGGGGCATTCTGCTCGTCCTGCTTGCGCTTTTCAAGCCATGCCAGAAGCTCGGCTTTCAGAGGCTTGGTCATATACAGGATGCGGTTGAACTTCTTGGCCTTGGGCTTTTTCAGGATGAGGGAGGATTTGCTTCCCTCCCGCCTGTCCGGGAAGGTGTGGTAGACCTGATTGGGGTCGAGCTTTTCCAGAGCGTCCTTGTTGGCTCGCTGCATGGTCTTGCTGACTGAGATGGTGCCGCGCCCTTCGGCGGCATCGAAATCCAGATCACTCGGCTGCAAGCCGAGAATTTCGCCCTCACGAAGCGAAAGAATCATGCTCATGTGCACCGCCAGATGCAGGGCAGGGTTCTCGATGGTCTGCAAAGCTGTCAGCATGGTTTTCTCGTCCCAGATGGTGCGTTCCTCGATGTTGACCTTGGGGGCATCACGGGGCAGGGGAATCTTGTGGATCAAGTCCCATTCCACTGCGTAGGAAAAGGCGGTTTTCAGCAAGGTGTGGACTTCATGGGTGGAGGTGCTGGACAGCAGCCGCTTCTTCTGCTTGTCGGTCAGGGTCTGCTTTACGCCGTGCACATACTGCCCGCAGGGGGTCTTGGCGAGGGTTGCATAGAACTTCTCAATGTCGTAGGTTCGCAGCTCCTGCACCTTGCGATTGCCGATATAGGGCACGATAAGGTTCTGCACCATCGCCACGGACTGGGTGTAGGTCTTGGGTGACCACTTGTGTTTGGTGGACTGGATCGGAATCCACTTGTACAGCATTTCCTCGACCGTTATGGTGTCGGGAACAAGGAACGTGCCGTCCAGCAGTTCTTTCTCGACCGTGATTTTTCGCTCCTGCGCCTCCTTCCTGGTCTTGAAACTCTCCCAGCCCTCGCAGGGCTTGCCGGAATGGTCTTTGTACTTATAACGGACGGAGTAGGAATCTCCGCGCTTCATAATAGATGCCATAGATTACCTCCCTCAGACCGCCGCAAACCAGTTGTCGAAACTCTGCTTGTTCACCCGGATGCTGGTGCCGATGCGCAGGACCCGGAAATCCTTCGTGGTGTTGCACAGGTTGTACGCCGCACGGGGAGAAATCGCCAAAAGCTGGGCAATCTCCTCTACCCGGTAAACAAGGGGTTCGTGCTTGGCTGCTTTGGTCTGGTCAGAAGATTCTGTGGCAGGGGATTTGGACATCTCCATTGTAGCGAGGTTCGAGTCCGTTTGCAAGATGTTTTTCGTATAATTTTCATATTTCACAGAGGTGGTTTTGCTGGGGATAGTGGTAGTGCGGTTTTTTGTCATAGGCAAGTCTCCTTTTTTACATCTGGTTTGTTAAAGCTCAGCGTTCTGCTCGTGATGGCGGTCTTTGGGGATACTCGCTGTGCGCTCCGGTTTCTGGGAGAGAAGATTTTCAAAAAAATTGCGCACACGCTCCGGGGCGTGGCGCAAAGCGTTCAGATATGGCTGGACATCATTCCGCAGGTCACGGTAACGAGCTTGCCATTCGGCGCAATCCCGTTTGGCAGCCGCCAACTGCTGTTTCGGTTGGCGGTTCTCAACATCTATGACATAGCCGTGTGCTGCCTGCTTTTTCAGGGCGGATAATTCATCTTCGGTCAGGGAATAATTACCCAGCAGGGTACGCTTGCCCAAGGATTCCATATCCTGTGCGTGGATGAGAGCATCTTTTGTGACAGCAGCTTTCTTCTGAATAGCGACGAGTTCCTTTTTGGTCTTGGAGAGGGTTTTGTTGGTTTGGGTGAGGTGCTGCTCTTTCTGGTCAATCTGGGCGGTCAGGCTGTCCAGCCGCTCCTGCTCCCGCTGGACTTTGAACTGGGTTACGGTCAGGTGTTCTTCGGTGCTGCCACGTTCGCCGCGCTCCACATCGGTGTACCCGGCAACACGCATATAGTTGAAGAAATCGTCCTGCAAGATGCTGTACGACTTCTTCAGGACTGGCTTGCCGTTCTTTTGAAGGACAGGCTTTCCGGCATCGTCCAGCAGGGGCTTGGATGCCCACTTCTTGCTCCGGCTGACCTGCATGACAGTCTCCTTGACTGTGCCGACCAGAGCCTTATCCTTGCAGCGTTTCGACCAGAGGATCTGCTTTTCTACCACAGGAACATAGACCACATGGAGGTGGTAGTGGTAGACCTCCCTGCCTAGTGCCTCGGTCATGGCACGGTTGATCTCATCGGCGTGCATGACGGCAGAGAGGATATATTGCTCACCACCTACGATCTGGACAGCGGCTTTATAGGCATCCGCATAGAACTGCTTGGCGAACTCGTAGCCGCCATGGTTGTCAAAATAGGCGGAGTTAACATCAAAGATAAGCTCACAGTAGTGGGTGGCATCCGGTTTCAGGCCACGGGTGGAAATGGTGCCAGCAGCTTCCATCTGGGCGAACAGGTCGGTGTAGCTGGCGGTGGGCTTCTTGAAATGGACGTTCCATTCGGTGCGGTGGGGAAGAATGTCGGGGTTCCGATAGCTGTCCTTTTCGCGTTCATTGTGCTGCTGGGTGTTGCTAACAGCCTTGTCCGAAACAGCGAGATTTCGGACGCTTGTCAGGTGCCACATGGCGGCACTTGATTTACAGCCGAACAAGCTGGCGGTCAAAGATTTGCGAATCCCTGCCCACCAGCTCGTCCGGCTTTTTCAACGGGTCATTTTGACCCGTTGATTTGGCAAGCTGTCAATTTGACATCCTGCCAACAACACCCCTATAAAGTGCGTTTTCGGTCAATTGCTGCGTACGTGCGTACGGAGAGAGGGCAGCTGCCGCGTACGCACGTACGCAGCAAAACACCCAAATTCTCCGTTATAGGGGGTCATACTCGCCAACTGTTGGGAGTAAGGTCGGGCTGCACAAGGGCTTCGATGCCCACAAAGCCCCGGACACGCCGCCCGGACGAGTTGACGATGTTATTGGTAGATTCCAGATTATACCTGCGCTGGTTGGCAATCAGGGCATCACTGAACCCTCTGGCCTTGATCGAATTCAGGCTGTTCTCCTCGCACCACATTTTGTAGACCTCATACAGCTCTTTTGAGCTGGTACAGGCATCCGCCTTCAGGCGGATGTAGCCCTCGGATTCGAGGAAATCGAACACATTGTTGTTGTCCCGCTTCACCAGTTCCCGGTTGCGCTTGGCACGGTCGCTCTCGGTGAACTGGAATCCATTCTTCACCAGCCGCTGCAAGCCCTCAAATGCCCACAGCAGGATGCCCTCGACCTATGCTGCCATCTTCTCGGCAATGTCCGGGTCATCCACACGGGAGAGGGGCTTGTCCTTGGTGGTCAGGATGAGCTGGCGGCGGTAGAATCCGTCCGAGCGGTCATACAGAGCCTGCAAGTCACCGTTGCTGAACGCCAGCAGGCGGGCGTACATCCAACCCTGATAGCTCTGCTTGCCCTTGCGCTCCAAGTCCATCTGTCCCTGTGCGGTCACAATGGACTTGACGTAGTTGGTCTGGCGCAGGGCTTCCATCCGCATATCATCGTCCACGCAGAGCAGGGTGTGCTCCAGATCGGCACGGGCAAAGCGGTTCTCCGAGATCTTGCCGATGCTGCCATCCTTCATGTTGCAGCCGAACAAGCGGGACAGCACCACACCGATCTGCGATTTTCCCTCGCCGCCGCTGCCTTTAATGACCATCATGCGCTGTCCCTTGTTGCTGGGGATCAGGCAGTAGCCGATGAACTCCTGCACCGTGGGAATGTCCTCTGGGTAGAGCAGGTTGGACAGAAACCGCAGCCAATGGGTGGGCTGCGGGGCTTTCGAGTCATATTTGACCGGGAGCCGGTTGCGCACGATCTCCGGCTTGCCCTCCTGAAAGGTGCCGTCCAGATACAGGGTGCCGTTTGCCAGCGCAATGCGGTCGGTGATGGGCGGGAAGTCCTCCACCTGTGCCGCCAGCTTCAGTACGTCCACGACATTGCTGACTCGTTTGGCGATATTTGCGCCGATATGGTCTCGCAGCATATCGAAAATTTCACAACGCAGGTTCATGGTGTCTGTGACCCTGCCTTCCGGGGTCATCGCCGGGTATCCCATGCAGACGGTCATGCGGTTTTCAAGGTCCAACGGGCAAAACGGCAACAAAAAAGCCGTCACAAAACAAACTAGCCCTGCCTTCGCTTTTTCTGGAAGGTCATGCTAGTCGGTTATGTAACGGCTGAAAGCCAAGATGTTCAGCCCCGCAGGGTCTGAACGAATATGTAAAAATATGTTATATTCAATTGTTGGAATAGACTACCACAAAATCGAGCCGTGTCAACAAAAAGTTTTGAGAATACGTCACTTTCGGCAGTGTGCAAGAAAAAGCAATGAAAACTTTGGCAAAAAGAGAGAGGGCTGGGCGGTGCCAGCCCTCTTGACAAGGCAACAACAGCCTAAAAGTTTCATTCCCACCCTCAAACCATCTTCATCCCGGTTTCGTCCCGGTTTGCAGAATGCCCTTGCAATCCGAAAGGAGCCGTGCTATAATGCCGCTGTAATTGAATCAGAAATCTTCAGGGCAGGGTGTGATTCCCTACCGGTGGTACAGCCCACGAGCCGTAAGGCATGATTCGGTGAAACTCCGAAGCCGACAGTACAGTCTGGATGAAAGAAGATACCAAGCGCAGAGCCCGCACGGTTCTGCGCTTGTGGAGGCTGCTCTGGGATGCGTTTGCATTCTGGAGCTTTCTTTTTTGCACAAGGATCCCTTGTGTCTTTTCGGCTTACCCTGAACGTTTTTGTTCAGGGCTTTTTCTTTTGGAGGCAACACGATGAACGACAAAGACTATATGCGTCTGGCTTTGCAGCTTGCAAAAAAGGGCTGCGGGTGGACATCGCCCAACCCGATGGTGGGTGCCGTGGTCGTAAAAGAGGGCAGGATCATCGGACAGGGCTGGCACCAGAAATACGGTCAGGCTCATGCGGAGCGCAATGCGCTGGCATCCTGCACCGAAGATCCGCAGGGAGCGACCATGTATGTGACACTGGAACCGTGCTGCCATTACGGAAAGCAGCCGCCCTGCGTGGATGCGATTCTGGGCGCGGGCATTCACCGGGTGGTCGTGGGTTCTGCTGACCCGAATCCGCTGGTGGCCGGAAAAGGAATTGCAATCCTGCGCGCACACGGCATAGATGTGACCGAAAATGTTCTGCAAGAGGAATGCGATGCGCTGAACAAGGTATTCTTCCACTATATCACCACAAAACGCCCCTTCGTTTCCATGAAATACGCCATGACGATGGACGGAAAAATCGCCACATACACAGGCGCTTCCAAATGGATCACCGGGGAAATTGCCCGGAATCATGTTCAACGGCAGCGACACCGATTCCGCGGCATTATGGTGGGAGTCGGAACCATTCTGGCAGATGACCCGCTGCTGACCTGCCGGATAGAGGGTGGCCGTGATCCTGTCCGGATCATCTGTGATACACATTTGCGGACACCGCTGCAATCACAGGTGGTCATGACCGCCAAACAGGTCCCCACCATTCTTGCGACCTGCTGCGGCGACCCAGAGAAACAGGCGGCATATCAACAGGCCGGTTGCCGGATCCTTTGTCTGGAAGAGCAATGCGGTCATGTGAATCTTCCGCAACTGATGGAACAGCTGGGACAGGAGCAGATCGACAGCATTCTGCTGGAAGGCGGCGGAACCTTGAACTGGTCTGCACTGGAAAGCGGCATCGTGCAGCAGGTACAGGCTTACATCGCCCCGAAGCTGTTCGGAGGTAGGGATGCCAAAGCACCCATTGAGGGTGCAGGTGTTTCGTTTCCGGATGCTGCATTCCGCCTGAAGAACAGCCGATTGGAACAGCTTGGCGAAGATTTCCTGATCGAAAGTGAGGTGGAGTACCCGTGTTCACAGGAATCGTGGAGGAAGTCGGCACAATAAGATCTATCGAACGGGGACAGCATTCCGCCGTGCTGACTGTTCGTGCAAAAACCGTTCTGGAAGAAACCAGGATCGGTGACAGCATCGCCGTCAACGGCATCTGTCTGACCGTCAGGCAGCTCTTCCCGGATAGCTTTGCTGCGGATGTCATGCACGAGACCTTGAACCGCTCTGCGCTTGCACAGCTCAGCGTTGGAAGTGCGGTCAATCTGGAACGTGCCATGCCTGCCAATGGACGTTTTGGCGGACACATCGTAGCAGGCCATGTGGATGGGATCGGACGCATTGCCAACATCCGAAAGGACGATACCGCTGTCTGGTACACCATTCATGGGGATCCTGCGATCCTTCGCTATGTCGTCGAAAAGGGTTCCATCACGGTGGATGGCATAAGCCTGACCGTGGCTGCAGTGGAACCCACGGGCTTTGCCGTGTCCACGATACCGCACACTGTCCGTCAGACGAACCTGCACCAGCGGCACAAAGGAGATTTTGTCAATCTGGAAACCGACGTTGTCGGAAAATATATTGAGAAGCTGCTTCAACCGGAAGCACCGAAACAAAACACACTCACAAAAGAAATGCTGCTGCGCTGCGGCTTTTAAGGAGCGTTTACAATGAACTTCAATACCATTCCCGAAGCTTTGGAAGACCTGAGACAAGGAAAAATCATTCTGGTAACGGATGACCCCGACCGTGAAAACGAAGGGGATCTCATCTGCGCTGCGGAATTTGCCACCACCGAAAACATCAACTTTATGGCGACCCACGGCAAGGGTCTGATCTGCATGCCGATGTCCGAAGCCTTTGTCCGGAAGCTGCAATTTCCGCAGATGGTGCAGCACAACACCGACAACCACGAAACGGCATTCACCGTGTCGATCGACCATATTTCTACTTCTACGGGCATTTCTGCCGCAGAGCGTTCCATTACGGCGATGGCTTGTGTGGACGACCACTCAAAAGCAGAAGATTTCCGCAGACCGGGCCATATGTTCCCCCTTCTGGCAAAAAAGAACGGTGTACTGGAGCGCAACGGTCACACGGAAGCAACCGTTGACCTGTGCCGTCTGGCAGGGCTGAAAGAATGCGGCCTGTGCTGCGAGATCATGCGGGAGGATGGCACGATGATGCGCACCGCTGAACTGGCAAAGCTGGCAGAGCGTTTCCAGATCAAATTCATCACCATCCGTGATTTACAGGAGTACCGCAAGTGTCACGATAAACTGGTCGATCAGGTGACGGCAGTGAACCTGCCCACCAAGTATGGCACCTTCAGAGCTTATGGTTTTGTGAGCCGCCTGAACGGAGAGCATCACATTGCACTGGTAAAAGGTGACATTGGCGATGGAAAGGATATTCTGTGCCGCGTCCACTCGGAATGCCTGACAGGAGATACATTTGGCTCTTTGCGTTGTGACTGCGGCCAGCAGCTGGCCGCTGCCATGACGCAGATCGAAAAAGAAGGCCGGGGTATCCTGCTCTATATGCGGCAGGAAGGCCGGGGCATCGGTCTGATCAACAAACTGCGTGCCTATGAACTTCAGGAGCAGGGCATGGATACGCTGGAAGCCAATCTTGCCTTGGGGTTCCATGGAGATGAACGGGAGTATTATCTCGGCGCGCAGATCCTCCGGGAACTTGGCGTAAAAAGCCTGCGCCTGCTTACCAACAACCCGGACAAAGTATATCAGCTCTCCGAGTTTGGGCTGGAGATCTCCGAGCGCGTACCCATTCAGATGACGGCAACCCCGTATGACCTGTTCTACCTGAAAACGAAGCAGGCACGGATGGGACATATTCTGGAATATTAACAACGAAAGAGGTATTTAAGAATGAAAACGTTTGAAGGTAAGCTGGTTTCTCAGAATATCAAGATCGGTATCGTAGCAGCCCGTTTTAACGAGTTTATCACGTCCAAGCTTCTGAGCGGCGCAATGGATGGCCTGCTCCGGCATAATGTGCAGGAGACTGCTATCCATGTCGCATGGGTTCCGGGTGCTTTTGAGATCCCACTGGTTGCCTCTAAAATGGCAAAAAGCGGAAAGTATGATGCTGTGATCTGCCTTGGTGCCGTGATTCGCGGCTCTACCAGCCATTACGACTATGTGTGCAATGAGGTTTCCAAAGGCATTGCCACGATTTCACTGGAAAGCGGAGTTCCCGTGCTCTTTGGTGTTCTGACCACCGAAAACATCGAACAGGCCATCGAACGGGCAGGTACCAAAGCAGGCAATAAAGGCTATGACTGTGCGGTCAGCGCCATTGAGATGGTGAACCTGCTCCGGGAAATGGATGCCGCCGCAGAATAAAATTCACACAGGAGTTTGTCATGATCGTTATAAAGACCCGACAGCCTGACCCGGAATTGGAGCAAAAGATTCGGATGCTTCTGGAACGGGAGCACATCGAGGCAGAGCAGATATCAATTGGTTCACAGGAAAAGCTGGTTTTTCCGGGACTGACGCTGGATGGAATGACCCACGAAGTGTCATGCAACGGAAGAAAAACATCCCTTACAAGACTGGAGTTTGATCTGTTGCTGATACTTGCTTCCCATGAAGAACAAGTTTTTTCCAAAGAGAAACTTTTCCGGGCAGTGTGGGGGCAAAACTGTGACGATACCTTAAAGGTCGTGGCAAATACCGTTTCCAATCTGCGAAAGAAGCTGGCCGACTGCGGTAGCTTTATCCGCACCACCCACGGCGGCTATACCTTTAGGAGCAAAAAGGAGAACGACCCGGCATGACCAGAATCTTATTTGTTTGTCTGGGAAATATCTGCCGAAGCCCGATGGCCGAATATATCATGAAAGACCTTGTGTCCAAGGCAGGACTTTCCGAGCGATTTGAAATCGCATCAGCCGCCACCAGTGCATGGGAGATCGGAAATCCGGTCTATCCTCCTGCGCAGCAGAAGCTGGCAGAACATGGCATCGACTGCAACGGCAAGACCGCTCGGCAGATGACCCGGCTGGATTATGCACGGTGTGATCATCTGATTGGCATGGATGAAAGCAATCTGTGCGACATCCTGCGGCTTGTCGGCGGTGACCCACAGCATAAAGTATCTCTGCTGATGGCGCATACAGGTCAGCCCCGTGAGGTAGCAGACCCATGGTTCACGGGAGATTTTGAAGCCACATGGCGGGATGTGCTGGAAGGGTGTACGGCATTGCTTGAAGAACTGCGCTAAGTTCCTTTCATTTCTCCTGCATTAAACCACAGCCCCGCTTTGGCTTCTTCTTCGCCAAGGCGGGGCTGTGGTTGTTATGTCATTGATCTTCCAGTCTGCCGTGGTCGCAGCCGAGTGACAGGAAACGTTTGATCTCCCCATCCAGCACCATCTGTGCATACTCCAAGGGCTTATGGTACAGCAGCCAGTCCAGTTCTGCCCGCTGTGCCGGGGTGTTGCCGTATTTGTCCTCAATGGCGGTGCAGTCGATGGCAACGGCAGAGCCGTCCGCAAATCGGGCTTCCACTCGGTTTGTGTTTATGTTGAAGCAGCAGGAATGCAGTTTGTTCATAGTGAACCTCTTTCTATATAAGGTAGTGTCTGTTCGATTGTCCAAATCCCTGCCATGAATCATGGTTGTTGATGTACATTTGATGCTCGGTCTGAACAGGCTAGATTGCAGCGGCCATTTTCCCGGCTTTGTATAAAAACCCAATGCCTGTTTTAAGGGGTTGATTTTGGCTCTGCACATTTTTGCACACTTTTTGCACACCGGAACGGCTGGATAACGGATGCAAGATGGGATAACAGGTGCAAAGAATGCAGCAGATGCAAAATGCTGATTTACGATAAAACGATAAAAATGATAAATTTGTGTAATTCTGGAAATTGATGATTGTTGCACGTCGGTTTCTCTTAATCAGTGGACCCAGGGTTCGAGTCCCTGGAGGTGCACCACAACAACAAAATCTGAACTTTTTTCCGATAGGAGAAGGGTTCGGATTTTTTGTATTCATTGGAAAACAGAACGAATCCCTTGCTTCCATCGAAAAACGTCCTAGACCTTATCATAAGAAAGCACGACAGACCACTGTAAGAGTGCCGTAAGGCAGAAAGGACACAAACATGAAGTACGATGAAAGAGCTTGCCATTTCAACATGGACACCGGCTGTGTGGAGCTGCTGCTCCGGGATGGGAGAAAAATCTCTATCGACTGTACCGGGGTCGAGGATGCGTTGGATGTTACCATGGCGCAGCGGTCAGAGCTGGACTACCTCATCTATAATGACCCTCTGGCGTATGCAGACTTGATTCTGAACAGCGAACCGGAGGAATATCTGAAGAACGTGGCTGGGAACCACGGATTAGAGGACTAAACGCAAAAACAGGGTGCGCCCCGAAGGACGCACCCTGCAAAAATCCACACACGATAAGTAAGGCAGGGAGTTCCCCAACGGGAACTTCCTGTTTTTCTTTGGTTGCAATATGAGCCTATTCCGCCTGCCATGCGGCAAACTCCCGTTGTCCTTCCTCACTGTTCCAGCAGGCAAGGACCGCCGGATAGAATGCCCGTGCCAGACGGTCGATGACTTCATCGGGGTAAGGGGAAGTGTTTGTGGACTTTTTCTTTTTGTTCAAACGCACGCTCCTTTGATCGTCCCACCGTGGCTAAGTTGGGCGAGAAAATCAAAGTTCCAATTTCATATCAGGCGCAAGGGCGCAGATGGTTTCCGCCCTGCACTTGCGGCTGGTGGCTCGTTGATGGCTTACAAGTGCCTGTCGTTATGCGACTTTTTCATCGTTCAGCATTTCTTCAAACTGTGCCATATATGCCTTGTGCTGTTTGAGAATCTTCGTGGTCTCCACTTTCACATAGGCATCATCAGGCACCTTGGGGAGATACTTCATCAGGAAATCAACATCCTGCTGGATTCGCCGGACGGCAGCTTCCAGTGCAGAATAGTTGATTCCGTAGATTCGTTTCTGCGGAGCAGGGCGGTCCTCCGGGTGCAGAATCTCGTGCACGATCTGCTTGCGGTTCGGAAAATCTGCTCTGGCAAGACGGTGCATATCGGCATCACTGACTTTGAACTGCCCGGACAAGATTTTCTCCTGCATACCGGGTATCATCTGATCCATGATCTGAACGCCTCGCATGAACTTTTCAGAACGGGCAACATAGGATTCGCTAACGTTGTTCCGCTCTGCAATCTGCTTGCGGATGCTTGCTTCCGCAGAGGTGGGAGGAATTGTGTCAATTTGACACAATTCCTCCGGGGCGGTTTTCTTGGCAGCAGCCGTGTGCTGGTTGTTGCCGTTTCCGCCGGGCTTTCGGTGCTTCACACTGTACTGCTTTCCAATGAGGAACTTCTTCTGCTCCGGTGTGAGGTTGCGCCGCCCCAACTGGTTCTTACAAATCCAAGCGAGAACTTCTTCCCGGCTTTCAAACGGGAGCGGCATGGTGGAGAAAGAGATTTCGGGATGCTCCTGAACGATTTCATAACGATTGTGGCCGTCAACAAGGATGTTATTCCAAACGATCAAAGGAGAAATCAGCTTGCCTTCCTTGAGGATGTTTTCTTCAAGCTGCTTGTACTCATCGTCCGTCAGCGGCGGGATCTGGTTCTGGAACTCCGGGTCGATTTTCAAGTTGATCATACGCACACTCCTTTATCTCTCCTGCTGCGCCGGTTCTTCCTCCCGGAAAAAGGACGCAACAATCTGCTTTGCGGTTTTCAGTTTGAGCAGTTCTTCCTTGGCTTCCTTGTACTGCTCGTAGAACTTTGCCTTTTCGGATGCCAGCTGCACATACTCGGCTTCCAGTTTGTTCGGACTAGGCAACTTGGTGATGTCGTTTGCCTTGAAATAGGCCACTGCCGCCCGGTACGCTGTCAGCTCTGCACGATGCTGCTCCTCAAAGACTGCGGGTCGCTTGGCGGTCTTTAGCTGCTGTGCGATGTTCTTGGTGCTGACGTAAACAGCAACCTATTCTGCTAGCTTGCAGTTGGATAGAGCGCGTTTCGGTCAAATCTCTGCCTATGTGCGTATAGGAGTTGGTGCGCATATACGAAGTGAAACGGCGGAAATCTCGTATATATGGGTGGTCATTTGACCACGAGTGTGGTATACTTCACTTGGAAAACCAATTAAGGTAGATATAATGCACAGGGATGTGCTTTATATAATAAAAGCAGGATAAAAACGCAACGCATTTCTTTCTGAGAGATGCCAGAGCTGGTAGGTAGCCCAGCCGTCTACACCGCACGGTGTAGGTAAGTAACCTTCCCCTCCGGGTTGTCCGTTCCTGTAAGGATTTATTTCAGGAGGGTTTCGTTATGGACATTGATTCTACAAAGCTGACTGTATTTTTTGAGGCTCCATTCTGGATCGGAGTATTTGAACGTATTGAGAGAAGAAAGCTTTCAGTGTGTAAAGTCGTGTTTGGTGCAGAACCAAAGGACTATGAAGTCTGGGAGTATCTGCTCAAAAATTACAGTCGGCTGCGCTTCAGTCCATCTGTTGAGACAGTTGTAAAGAAAGAGTCTGTGAACCCAAAGCGATTGCAGCGGCAAATCCGAAAGGAAACAGTTGCCACAGGAATCGGTACAAAGTCACAGCAGGCGTTGCAAATGCAGCGAGAAGAAAACAAGCTGGTGCGAAAAGCACTTAGCCGTAAACAACGCGAAGCAGAAAAGCAGCGTCAGTTTGAACTGAAACAGCAGAAGCGAAAGGAAAAGCATCGGGGCAGATAATGCCCCTTTGCTTTTATCTGGCAGGGTTTGGGGCAGGCACGCCCCAACAAGAAGCAGTCCCAAAGGGACAGGAAATTTTCAAGAATTGAAAATTTGTGGCCACGGGACGGTTCTTGCCCTCTACCGCTGCGCTCAAAATCGTTTCCGGGTAATTGTTTCCGAATTGTTAAGGCGTAAAAATAAGTAGAGGTTGTGCTGCTCATGTATGTGGGTCACCGTTTACTCCGAACGAAGTTCCTGCCCCTGTTTGTGCAGCGGCGTTGACGAAAAGTCGGTATCACGCTCGGACGGCTCATGAAATTTTCAAGGTACGGTTTGCGTTTGCAAGCGCAGCGCAGCAATGAAAGCCCCAGTGGGGCTTTTAAGCAACGGGACAGTCTTGCGCAGCAAGATAGCAAGATGGAGGGGCCTTGCCCCGAGAAGTTCCCAGAAAAGAAAAATACCGCCCACGCAGCGCAGCGATGATTTTGTCGGGGTGAATCGGCGGCAAAATGAATCGGGTGTGTTGCGGGGCGGTTGATTTTTCAGGGATGATCCACGGTGAGGCAGTGTTCAAAATGAACACGACCACATCTTGTGGATGGCTTGTAACCAATCCACAAGAGCAGTGGGATTTACAAGAAAAATACCACGGCATGTAGAATGCGTCAAGAGGCTTTTGAAAAATTTGTTATGTAAAATCGAAAAAAGTACGACGCATTCAATCTTTCTGCTGCCTTTACAGGCCGCGGTCTGCTAATTTCTGCAAGGGAGCATGACCAAAATAATCCTCCGTATCAAGCTGCCGCTAACAATGTTAAAAGCCATTGCCAACGCCCTGCAAAAGCGGGTGGGAAGCAATTACCGCTTTGTCCTCAGCTTCACCTCAGCGCTCATCCTTCTGGGTGCTCTGGGCATTCTGTCCCCGGCTGCTAGCGCCATGCTGCATAACCTTTCCACCCTTGGCATCAGTCTGCGCAGCATGACAGACCTGTTGGAGCAGAAGCCTTCCCTGTAAAAATGACAAATCGTCCAAGCCAAAAGGAGGCTGCTGCACAAATGTTGTGCGGCGGCCTCCTTTTGGGTTCAGATAAACCGGCAGAAACCCAGCCAGCAGCCCAGCAGGAAGAAGAGCAGGGCCTTCGCCAGTACCGGCAGCCAAAGGTGCTTGCACAGAGCCGTATCCCACCGGTGGATGTTCTGTTTAGGGCAGGTGCCCACGCAGGCTTCACAGGCGAGGCACTCCCCGCTGCGCAGGCTGCTTTCCTCCAGCTTCAGGCACACCGGGCACTGCTGCTTGCAGGCATTGCAGCTCGGTATGCAGCCATCGCTCTGCCGGTGCAGCCGCGCAAAGGGCAGCACCGGCAGCAGGGCGAACACTGCTCCCATAGGGCAGAGAAACTGACAAAAGAACCGGGGCTGCACTGCCATGCCCAGCAAGATGAGCACAAACAGCGCAATGCCCACGCCGAAGCCCTCCGGCGGCAGACGCAGAGCCGTCAGGCGGGAAAACACCTCCCACGGGTTTGCGCTGGTCAGCAGCTTTTCCTGCTGGGTCACATACAGCGCCACCAGCCCCGCCAGCAGCAGATATTTGACCTTCTGCCCCCAAAGCACCGCCCGCTCCGGCAGACGGAGCTGCTTTTTGCGGTGGAACAGCTTTTTCTGGATAAGCCCGGACAGCGCCCAGACGGCATCGCCCAAGCTGCCAAAGGCGCAGGCGTATCCGCAGAAGAACCGGTCGAACAGCAAAGTGAAGCCGCACAGCCCCAGCAGAGAAAGCGTGAAGCTGTCTGCTGTGAGCACCTCGCCCGCACCGATGTGCAGAAAGATCTGCTTTACCCCGGAAAACCCGGCCACAAATGCGCCCGGCATGGACACAAAGAAGAACAGCTGCACCCCGGCGCGCAGCCATGTACGGCGCTTTTTGTCCTGCTGGCGCTGCTGCGCCGCTGTCAAAGGCTTTGTCTGTGTTTTTTCCATCATCCTGCCGCCTTTCCCAGTGCGTCCTCGACTGCACCGATGAGACCTTCTGCTGTGAGGGTAGCGCCGGAAACGGTATCCACCCCGGCAGACTGTATTGCCAGCATCTCGTCCAGCAAAGGCAGCGCCTGCTTATAGTAGGGCTTATCTTCACCGGAGGCATCCAGCACCGCAATATCGGTCATTTTTCCGTTCTGGATGGTCACCGACACCCGGATGACATCGCCAAAACCAAAGGCGCTGCCCTCATAGGTGCCGTCCCGGTAGCCGCTTTGGATCTGCTCTGCCTGCGCTGCGCTCTGCGCCTGCAAAACGGAAGCGTTGTAGGCTTCCACTTCAGCGATCTCCTGCTTGCGCTGGCTCACCGCTGCTGCCCGGACCAGCGCCACCTGCTGGTATTGCCATAGCACCCCCAGAATCAGCAGCAGGTTCACCGCCCGGAGAAGAAAATTCTTGTATTTCATTCCGCTGCTCCTTCCGTTTCAGGTTCGGCTTCGGTCTCTTCCGGCGGCAGCACTGCTTCGGATGCCGACAGCACTTCCTCAGAAGATGCCGGCTCCGGTTCAGAGGATGCCGGTGCATCTGCCGGGAAAAGCTGCTGCCATATTTCTTTGAGCCATGGGGGAACGGCGCTTTTTTCCTCCGGCTGTACCACCTCCACGGTGGGCGCAGCGACCGGTGTTTCATCGGGTCCCGGTACTTCAGACGGTGCGGCGGCTTCTTCTGCCGCTTCTTCCGATGCTGCCTGCTCCGGGGCGGCTTCCTCTGCCGGGGCAACCGCCGCCTTTGCCAGTGCCAGCTTGACCGCGTTCAGGATGCCGGTGGAGGAGTAGGTCGCGCCGGAAACGGCATCCACATTGGGGCTCTGCCCTTCCAGAATGGCGGGGATGACCTGTTTTGCCTGGGAAAGATATTCCTCCTCATCCTCGGCGCTCAGAAGAGTGATATCGGTGATCTTATCCTCTGCCACCGTGACCTGCACCGTGATCTCGCCCTCAAAACCCATAGCTTCGGCAGTGTAGATGCCGTCCAGATAGGTAGAGGGCGCGGTAAATTCCTCCACCACCAGCGGTGCGGCGGGCTCCGGCTGCGGCGGCAGGGGGTTGTTGACCACCTCGCCGGTCAGGGCGTTTTGCACCGCGCCCAGAATGCCCCGGCTGGTGTAGGTGGCCTCGGAAACGGCATCCACTTCCCAGCTCTGGGCTTCCACCATGGTGGTCAGAAGCCGCTTGGCGCGCCGCAGAAACTGCTTGGTCTCGTGGGAAGCGCTCAAGATCTCGACCTCTGTGATGCTGCCGTTTTCCATGGTGACCTGTACCCGGACGGTGCCGCCGTAGCCCCGGGAAGAGCCGACATAAACGCCGTCGGCATAGGGCAGCTTGGGCAGCGCTTCTTCCTCCGCTTCGGAGGAAGCGGCTTCTGCCGGCTGCTCCACCACAGCCGTCAGCCTTTCCGGCACGGCGGCCAGCACCGGCACGGTGCGGGGCAGGGCAAAAAGCACGGCTGCTGCGGCCGCCACCGCCGGGAGCAGCTGCACCAGCGGCAGCAGCGCATTGCAATGTTTTTTGTTCATTCCATCTTCTCCTGACACGGAAAAGCAAGGCCGCCTGCTTCAAGCGACCTTGCCGTTTTGTACTGTATTTTGCTGGATCAGGCAGCCTTCAGGTTCTGCACAGCATCGGTCAGGTGGGTCACCTGTTCCAGTGCAGCAGCCTTATACAGGGTATCCCGGCTCAGCAGCTCCACGCTTTCGGCGAGCTCAGTCTCCAGATCAGCGTAGCTGGCTGCGGTGTAAGCGGCCTTTGCCTTGCTCTGTGCCGTGGCGACCACAGCCTGCAGGGCGGCGCGGTCTGCATCGCTTGCCAGCTCGTGCTTGGCAAGGTTCTCGGCAGTGGTCTGGAACTTCACCACCGTGTCGGCATAGCCCAGTGCGCGGATGGTGATGGCCCAGTAGCCGGTGCCATCGGTGCCCTCCGGCAGCTGGCAGCGGGCGGAATCGCTCAGACCCAGCTGGATGCCCATGGACTTGTGCATCCAGTTGTCGGCTGCAAACTTGGTGCCGTAGGAGGCCTTGGCGTGGGTATAGGTGCTGTCATCGCCGTAGTAGGTCCACACCACAGACTGCATCCGGGAGCCCAGCTCGCCGTAGTTGCCGTTCAGGTCCACACGGATGAACTCGCCAAAGCTGCCTACATCGCTGCCGCTGCGCAGGTTTACGGTAAGACCATCCGCAGCCTTCTGGGCGGCTTCTGCCACGCCGGAACCGGTGCCGGTATGTGCGGCAGAGAAGGTGTAGCCATCGCCGCTCTTGGTAGCGTACTTCAGGCCGTTGGTGTTTTCGTCCACTGCAGCCGTTAAGGTATAGGCGGTCAGGTTCTTTTCAGAGTAGCCGCCCACCAGCCGACCGCCGTTTTCCACGACGGTGTACTTGGAGCAGAAATCTGCAAGGTCGCTGGTGGCCACGCGCACCGGCACATACTTGGTGCCCAGCACCTCGTAGTGATCCATCTGCACGGTAGAACCGTCGGCCTTGGTAATGGTGCCCCGGTTCCAGACCACGGAGGTGCCATCGGCCAGATAGATGGTCTTGCCATCGTCCGACCAGTGGGAAACGGTGTAGCTGCTGCCGTCCTTGGCGTAGATCACAGCAGTGCTCTGGAAGCTGCCGCGGTGCAGACCGTGGTTGACGGTAGCGCGGGAGACTGCATCAAATGCGCCAAGGTCGTGCTCCTCGTGGCTGTCCAGCTGTGCAGAGGCGGCAGCGTTGCCGGCAGCATAGACCTTCTCGTTTGCCCAGTACTCATCCCAAGTCAGGGCAGCATAGAGATAGGTGTACTTTTTGCCCAGCAGAAAATCGAAAAAGTCGTTCTCCTCCTCGGCGGGGGCTGCTGCAAAGGCGGTAGCGGTCAACAGAGTGAACGCCATAGCTGCCGACAGCAGTAGGGAAAGAAATTTCTTCCTTTTCATGAAAAATGCTCCTTTCATCGCAAATGGCAGAAAATCGCGGTCATATAGTTAGCTCTGTCTAACATTTCGCGCAAAGAAAAACCTGCGGGGCGAGGCCCCTCAGATGGTTAGAAGAAGCTAATTGCTGGAAAATAAAATAGCACGTCCACGGAGCGTTGTCAAGAAAAAGCAGGGATGTTTACGGAGGTTAATTTTTCGGCAGAAGGTGCCGGCATCAGGATGAAGTTTGCTGGTCCCGGCCATGGAGCTAGACTGCGGCTGCGGCGGCGGGGCGAACATCAAAACAAAGAAAAGCAAGGCCGCCTGTTTCAAGCGACCTTGCCGTTTTGTACTGTATTTTGCTGGATCAGTCAGTTTTCCGCAGCCTCACAGCGCCACGCTGACCGGCAGGACATACACACCGTTGGCGGTGTAGTAGGTGATCTGGGTGACGGTCTTGCCGATCATGGATGCAAAGTAAGGATCATCGGCATTGAAGCCCAGTTTGGTGCCATGCCAGATGTTGGTCACATGATGCAGGCCGTACTCACTGCCATCGGCGGTGGTCAGCACCACGCCGTAGACCTTGTTGGCCTTGTAGTCCAGATCAAAACCGGAGAGCTTCATCTCGTAATTGGTGTGGTGACCGTTGGTGTTCAGCTCCACAGTAACACCCTCCACGGTAGTCTCAGTGGCGTGGACCTTGCCAAACTCCCACTTGCCGCTCAGCAGGTTGTACCATGCGGTGATATAGCAGGCAGGGGTCTCACTGAGCTTGTAGTAAGCGTAGCTCTCGTTCTCAAACAAGGCATCTGCGCCGGTGTAGGTGGCGGTGGATTCCTTGCCCTTCAGGGTAACGGTGATGTCGCAACTGTCGGCATCGGTGACCTGCTTTGCATTCTTCAGCGCCCACGGGGTCAGCACCTTGACCGGGAAGGAAACGCCGGTGATGTCGGTGCCGTCGGCGTTGACATGGTAGGAACCGGCGGCAAGCTTGCCTGCACGGGTCTTGTTTTTGGTGGCGCTGGTCACAGCGTCGATCTCAGATGCGTTGTCCACACCGGCAGCTTTGTAGAAATCGGCGTAAGGGATGTTCATCTGGACATAGCTGGAGGTCAGGCAGTTTTCCTGTTCCACCTCTTCCGCAGCGAAGGCCGGGACTGCCACAGCGCACACCAGCATGGCGGCAGCAAGTGCACCTGCAAATACTTTTTTCAATCTCATGGTAACACACCTCAATCACTGGTTTGAAAATATATGGTTAGCTTAGCCTAACATTTCGCGCAAAGAAAAACCCGCGGGGCGAGACCCCTCAGATGGTTAGAATAAGCTAATTACTGGAAATTAAAATAGCACGTCCATGGGGTGTTGTCAAGAAAAAGCGGGAATGTTTATGGAGGTTAATTTTTTTGGCAGAAGGTGCCGCAAAGCCCTTGGGCAACACCGCACAATTCCCGCCTGACGGCTCAAGCGCCGTTCCGGCGGCTGCGGCGCTTAGAATTATGCGGGATTGCCCTTGACCCTTTTGCCGGAGCGCAGTATACTTTTTATGCGGTTAGTTATGCTTAACCACAAGGAGGTACGACATGATACAAGACGCATTCTGGGGGATCCTGATCCCCTTTCTGGGCACAAGCCTTGGGGCAGGCTGTGTATTCTTTCTGAAAAACTCTCTGCGTGACGGCATCCAGCGCGCCCTCACCGGCTTTGCAGCCGGGGTCATGGTGGCGGCATCGGTGTGGAGTTTGCTGATCCCGGCCATGGAGCAGGGGCAGCACTCCAACGTTGGCACCGTGTTTTTTGCGGTAGGCTTCAGCGTGATGATGGTGCTGGATGTGGCACTGGGGTGACGGCTGGAGGTCTTGAAAACGAAATCTCTTTCGGAATCTCCGAAAATGCCTGAACTTCTTGACAGAGGAGACGGCAGGGCGTATTATTTTGGCAGAAGGGCCGCTGAGATGCGGCTTTTTATAGAACAAAAAGTTAGCTTTACCTAACTACAGCGCGAGGAACTGCGTGAAAAGCATTGCATTGTGAACTATAAATAGAAAGAGGGTGGCGTTATGTCCTTTTTTGAAAACACCCGCAAGCCCGTAGGCCTTGGCGGGAAGATCATGGTTGCCATGATGAACGTTGGCCACAGCGCAATGGCGGCGTGGGGGCTGCGTTTTTTGCAGCCTGCCCCGGATGCCATGGTGCTGGACTGCGGCTGCGGCGGCGGGGCGAACATCAAAACGCTGTTGAAGCTGTGCCCCAAAGGCAAAGTGCAGGGCATCGACTATTCGGCTGTCAGCGTAGAAAAAGCGCGTAAGGTCAATGCGGGTGCCATTGCGGCGGGACGGTGCACCGTGCAGCAGGCAAGCGTGGCAGAACTGCCGTTTGCAGCGGAGCAGTTTGAGGTAGTGACCGCCTTTGAAACGGTCTATTTCTGGCCGGAACTTGTGCAGAATTTCAGAGAGGTCTATCGGGTGCTGAAACCCGGCGGGGTCTTTTTCATCTGCAACGAAGCAAACGGCGAAACCGCAAAAGACGACAAATGGACGCAGATCATCAAAGGCATGACCATCTACACGGATACTGCCCTGAAAGCATATCTGGAACAAGCAGGATTCTGTAAGATCCAAAGCCACAAAAATAAAAAGGGCTGGCTGTGCATCACAGCACAGAAATGAGGTGCGCTCATGTCGAAAAAAGCAACGGAATTTCAAAGAAAAGCAATGAGCTGGATGTACCGGGGCAAGGAAATCTTCAAGCCTTTGAACACCGGCTGGATCGACGAGAATGTTGCCTGCGTGCGCGAATGGGTGGCGAACATCTTCTTCTACCGCAAAGGCGATACGACCATTATGGTCGATGCGGGATATAATTACGACCGCCTTGCCGAAAAAATGGGCTGGCTTGGGATTGATCCGAAGTCGATACACCATATCCTTATCACCCATCAGGACACCGACCATGTGGGTGCGGTGGAAGCAGACAGTCCGGGGCTGTTCCGGAATGCGAAGCTGTACATCGGCGAGATCGAGAACCGGTATCTGACCGGCGAGGAGCGGCGAAAAGTCATCTGTCATCTCTATAAATTGCCGCGGGTCACGATCAACAACGAAAAGGCACTGCTGCACGATGGGCAGGTACTTGACATTGACGGCGTCAGGATCGAGTGTTTTCTGGTTTCCGGTCATACATGGGGACATATGGTCTACCTCATTGACGATAAGTACCTTTTTACCGGCGACACGCTGTGGTTTGGCGCGGACGGCGGCTACAGCTTCATTTCCTCGCTGGCGGAGGACAATAAGCTGGCTGTGCAGTCACTGGCGGAGCTGGAGCGGAAACTGCGCGCACGTGGGCTGCATCCATATTTCATCACCGGTCATACGGGATGGACGGACAATTTTGCCTTTGCGTTTGCCCACAAAGACAAGAGCTGTTCACCATTCAAAAAACGAGTACACGACCCATCGGCGCCCTATGATGCCTACGACGAATCGGACGACACCGAAGAAAATGCAAAGAGCGGTTTTCTGAAAGGCGTGGGAAGATGAAGGACAGCGAATTACAAATTGACCGTAGCTGCCATGTACTATATTCCAAACCCTGCAAAAAGGAAATTCTGGCGAAAATCGCTCTGCACTATCCGGAGGCAGAGCGCGAAGTGATATGGGAGCAGGTGCAGCTGAGATACGCAGAGCTTCTTTCCAAGTGGCGCACCGACCTCGGCGGTAAAAAGAATTTTCACAACGGCGTAGGCGGCACCTACGACTGCATCGCCATCATGTGTTTTTTCGATGTGTGCCGGGATGTGGTCACATTCCGCGAAATGGAAGAGATAGAAGAAAATCTGATCCTGCCGGCCTTCCGGAAGCTGAAATTCGTGGACTGCAACAAGCCGTTTTGGAGGAAGCTGATGTACAAGGCGTTTGTTCGCGCGAAAAGTGGCTGCGACAAATGGCACGATTACGAGATGTCGGTTGCGCCTTATGAAACCGGAAAGCCTATTTATTATGAATTTACATCGTGTCCGGCGGCAGAATTTGCCAAGCGGTTCGGATTTACGGACATTATGCCCGCCCTGTGCAATGTGGACTATGCGTCCATGGAGCTGCTCCACGCAAGGCTGGTGCGGACGACCACCTGCGTGGACGGCTGCCGGTGTGACTACACCATCTGCGGCGATCAAGACCCATATGCAAAGGAACATCCCGAATATCGGGATGAAAACGGATACAGGAGGAATAAGTAATGCTTTTACAGGTGATTCTGGAAGGTTTTGGGCTGGGAATCCTGTTGGTTCTCGTCTGTGCCGTGGGCATCCGCAAAGGGGCTGTTGGGATGGTGCATCTTTACCCCATGGGACAACCGTTTGCGAGTATCCAGCCGGGGGTATATGCTGGGTTACAGCGACCTGAAAGACCCTTCCGTCAGCGGCTTTTTCCGATTCCTCGCAAGGATCGGGGACAACAGGATGAAAATGCAGATCGTGAGGATCGGATTTGGAGGGAGAGCATGAAACACCTGCACTTTGATGTGAAACTCAATGGCTTTTACGGTGCGTATTGGGCGTGTGCCGGCGGTTCAGACTGTGCGGTCATCACGATGATCGGGGATGATCCGGAGGATCGGCTTGCGCGCTCGGCAGTGAAATGGCTTTGCGGGTGCGGCGTGAACGTGCTCACAATGTCGCCCGCGAAAAAAGATTACGGACATCATAATTACCCGCTTGAGCGTGTGGAGACGGCAATTTCATGGCTGAAAGCTAACGGTAACAGAAAGACCGGCATTGCCGGTGCATCGACCACCGGAACGCTTGCGCTGACAGCGGCTGCCATGTTCCCGGATATCACCCTGACCATTGCCATGACACCCAGCGACTTTGTGTGGCAGGGCTTTCTGCAGGGCAAAAGGGACGGCTGCAAGGAGTGGCCGGTCGAGGGTGAATCCCTGTTCTCCTACCGGGGCAAGCCGCTGCCCTATATGCCGTTTTGCTATCAGCATCCCGACTATTGGCATTGCATCGCCGCCGAGAGCAAACGCGCCGGCGATATGGTAAACTCCCGCAAGCTGTTTGACGATTCCGAGACAGCTCATCCGATCGAGCCGGAAGAATACATTCCCGTTGAAAACATCCGGGGAAAGCTGCTGCTGATCGGCGCGGAGGATGATGCGCTGTGGGACACCGCAAAGTATATCCGCCGGATGGAAAAGCGCCTTGCCGAAAAACCGCATGAATGCGAGATCGAGACGATGGTTTATGCCCACGGCACCCACTTCGTTTTCCCGGAGGGGATGCTGAAAATTATGCTGCCGGTTGGCTCCGGCCTATTTGTGAAATGGGCCTTCCATGCGGCCCGGAAATATCCGAAGGAATGCCGTCAGACCCGGATAGACATCGAGAAACGGATGTGCCGGGTGTTAGCGGAATGGAAAGGAGCAAAGTGAGATGCGTTGGACGGGGATGCCCATGGCCATGTGGGCGGTGTTTGCCAGATCGTTTCAGACGCAGCTGACAGCGGTGCTGGGCTATGATGCAGCCACCGCAAAGCAGATCACCAAAACCGCCAAGCCGAAATACAAAGAGATCATCGCCAAATTGCCGGAGTTTGAAAAGGGGGACCGCTTCCAATTGAACATCATTGGCTGCGCCATGCTGGGGGCGTTTGTCCTCTGTATGCCGCAGCGGCCGGATGCAGAGGCGCTGACGGTTTACTATGAGAACGCTCAGATGACGCCGCTGATGAAGTGGTTCTGCCGCAAAAGCGGAAAAAGCAAATTTACCGCAAAGGACATTGCCGCCATGAAGGCAACCGCTGCCCTGAAAGCCGCCGACCGCAACCCCTATTCGTGGAACATGGAGTTTTACGAATACCCGGATGGCAGCGGCTACGAGGGACGCTTTACCAAATGCGGCATCTGTGTGCTGATGAAGGAACTGGGGCTGTACGACCTGACCCCCGCCCTGTGCCATCTGGACTACACCATGAGCGAAGCCGACGGTGTGACGAACTTTGTGCGGCAGTACACCCTTGCTTCCGGCGGACCCTACTGCGACTGCGGGTACAAAAAGAAAGGGTAACGGACGATGAAGAGGGAGGAAACCTATCTTTCCCGTGATTTCCGGGAGACTGCGGCACAGCGCTTTCCTGCACAGGCGAAGCAGCTGAACGCCGCTTTCGATATACGCCTGAATGCACTGCTGGCTGAAAATGCAGATGCAAGCAAGGAAAAGCAGTACCACCTCAAGCGGCAGATCTTGCCGGGCATTTCGGCCTACGAGACCTTGCAGCGGGTCATGCCGAAAGAGGAGGCACTGCAAACCGTTCACGGCTATGTGGAGCGCTTGGCGAGAACGAGCCACAAACAGCTTGCCGCCCTGCTGCACATACCGGGGCTTTACCGCCTTGTTCCCGGCGTTTTCGTCAAATCCACCCGGAGCGTTTTCGGCCCGGCGGCGGGCTTTGAACCCAAAGAGCTGCAGACAGGCAACGGCGTATGGCGTGTGGACATGATGAAATGCCCGTATCATGACACCTGTGCAAAATACGGCTGCCCGGAGCTGTGCCGCTGCTTTTGCGACAGTGATGACATCAGCTATACCGGGCTGCATCCGAAGCTGATCTGGGAGAGAAGCATGACGCTGGGGCGTGGAAATGACCGCTGCGATTTTTGCATGAAGGTCAGATAATAGTGGGCGGCATATTGAAATGGAAATCAAACGATTCGGTACATGGTATTTCTGGCATACTTTCTTGTTTTGTATGAACCACGATGGAAGACGAAGGAAATGGGAGCATATGCCCGATTCGCACGCAGACTGAGAGGAGAAAAACAATGATCGTACTGCAACTGCTGCTTTATTGTCTGCTGTTTACCGCAATGGTAAAAATCGCTGTGATCGGCGGTGCTGTCAATGGACTGTACTTTTATCCCAAGGAGGTGCAGGATCGCGCCATCGAACTGGGACTGATCGACCGCAATACGATGAACCGGAAACGAAAATGCTTTATGATACCGTTCTTTATCGTGATGCTTGCTGCTCTTGTGCTGATCATCGGTTTGTGGAACGGGGCTTCCTCCTTTGGTGAGGCCTATTGGCAGGCGCTGCAGTTTCTTGAGGTTATGAATATCTATGACGGCGTTGTAATCGACAAGCTATGGGTCGGGCACAGCCAGTTTTGGGTGCTGCCAGGGCTTGAAGATGCGCCGTTCGTGCAGACCTGGAGGCAGGTGCTGAAAAAGCGAAGCATACTGGCGCTGATCTGGGTTGCGGGAGCGGCAATTGTCGGCGGTATTGTCCATTTGATTTTCTAAGAAGTTGGAAATTGCCCAAATGAAAAGCAGAATCATGAACTGCAATCGGAGGCAAAAAAGATGAAGACGGAGAAACCGAAAAAGCTGATTCGACAGTATGATTGATATCATTTTTCATGACAAAACGGGGGTCACTCCCTATAATCCCGGACAAACAGGCGGCTTTGAAAATGCGGCCGGAAGTGGAGAAATTCACTATTACCGGCTGTTTGATGGCGTGGGGATTATGCTGCTGCGGCTGGAGATGGAGACCTATACGGAAATCCGCACGCAGATTGGTATGATAGAGATCAATTTCTGCATCAATGGCCGTTTTGAAACCAGCTTTTCCATGCGTGATAGCGTTCTGCTAAAGCTGGGGGATATGGCCGTCAGCTGCTACGACGGACGGCATGGAACACGTTCAGAGTCACGGTTCCCGCTGGGCTGTTACGAAGGGCTGTGTCTGGAAGTTGATCCAGCAGCCGCTCAGAACTGGCTTGAGAAGAACGCACCGGGCTTTTCGGTGGATTTTGCGGTACTGAAGCAGAATCTTCTGGGAAACCGATGGTTCATGTTCGGTACGGCAGGACCCCGCTGTGAGCACGTTTTCCGGGAATTGTACGAAAATGCGCCCTACATGGATCTCCGGTTCCTGCGGCTCAAGGTGGTGGAGCTGTTGATGCTGCTGAGCCGCATTCCGCAGGAGGAAGGAACGGACTTGTACTGTTCTACCGAACAGACCGAACTGGCACACCATCTCCGGGATCACCTTCTGACAAACCGGGAGGGGTATGTCTCCCTTGCGCAGCTGGCAGAAGAACACGGGATCTCGGTTTCGCACCTGCAAAAAATGTTCAAACAGGTCTACGGTGTGCCAGTATACCACTATATCAAGGAATACCGTCTGGAACAGGCTGCCGTAGAGCTTGTCCGGAGCGCAAAGCCCATTACGCAGATCGCACAGAATGCAGGATATGACAACGCCAGCAAGTTTTCGGAGGCTTTCCGGAAACGATATGGAACGACCCCGTCGCAGTACCGCACCCACGCAAATGGACTCGCAAAACGGAGCAGGGAAATCAGAATGGAGTAGTCCACGGCCGAAAAATATGCTAAAGTACAGAGCGGTTAGAACAAACTTACTTTAAAACCGGAGGTACTTTCATATGATGATGAAAAAGAAATTTGTTGCAGTGGCCTTGTCTGCGGTCTGCCTGCTGTCTGCTGTCGGCTGCGGCCAGCAGAGCGCAAGCACAGCGTCTTCGGCATCCAGCGTTTCCTCCTCGGTGGCTTCTTCGGCTTCCGCAAGTCAGGTAATGGATGCGGAGGATTATCTGTCTGGTATCAGCGGGACTTATGTGGAACTGTTCCCGGAGATGGCAAAGAGTGAATACCGGAATTTGTGGATCGACGCTGCGACTCCGCTGGTAGGCGAGGACAATGCGGAATCGGCTACGGATATGCTGCTGGGAATGTGCATGGCAGAGCCGTATGGCGAGGAGGCTGTTGAAAAATATGCAGCAGATCCGGACAGCACGGCGTTCAACTGCTATTTTCTGGGCGGCGTGGAAAAATTCGTGATGAATGGCGACACCATCACCGGTCTGGATGCGCAAGGACAGAAAGTGTTTGCACACACCTACCAGAAACTGGATGTGGACAATGAAAACAGCTTCCTCTTCTACCAGAGCGAGGATGCGGATTCCGGGGAGTTTACCTACTTTGCCTTTGCGCCCGATACGATGGAAACGACGTATCATCTGGAATTCCGCTATGCAGAGGATCTCGACGACCTGCAGAGCTGGTATGAAGGAAATTATGCTTATTGGAATGCTGCCGCCATCGCAGAGGACTATGATCAGGCAACTATGGAAAATGTCATTGAACTTTTCGTCACGGAAAATTTGTCTGAGGCAGAATAAACGGCACATGCGCACCCGGTCATGTCAGGCGGTACGCATGGCAATATTACGGTAAGGATGTGATTTGATTGAAAAAACGATCGGACTTTTCCCGGCTGATGGGCTATGCAGGCGGACATCGGGTATTCACCTATGCTTCACTGGTGCTCTCCGCTGTCAGCGCACTGATGGCGCTGATCCCGTTCCTCTATATCTGGATGATCTTGCGGGATGTGCTGGCTGTCGCACCTGACTATGCGCAGGCGGTGAACATCCCGCATTATGGCTGGATGGCAGTGTTATTTGCAGTGTTGTCTTACCTTGTTTACATTGCGGCGCTGATGTGCTCCCACCTGTCGGCGTTCCGGGTGGCGACCAATCTGCGGCTGGCGGTGTCGGAGCATTTGGCGGTGCTGCCGCTGGGCTTTGCCGAAACTTTTGGCAGCGGCAAGCTGCGCAAGATCATCCACGAAAGCACCGGAGCCGCCGAGACCTATCTTGCCCACCAGCTGCCCGACCAGTACAACGCCATCGCCACCCCGGTGGGGCTGCTGGTGCTGCTGCTGGCGTTCGACTGGAGGCTGGGTCTGCTGAGCCTTGCGCCGGTGGTGCTGGCTTTCCTCATTATGGCGACCATGACCGGCAAGCGGATGGCTGAAAAAATGCGGCAGTACGGCAACGCCTTGGAGGCCATGTCCAATGAGGCAGTGGAATACGTCCGGGGCATTCCGGTGGTCAAGACCTTCGGGCAGAGTGTGTTTTCCTTCAAAAAGTTCAAGGCCGCCATTGATGAGTACGAAAAGTGGGTCATCTCCTATACCAAAGAACTGCGCCTGCCCATGATGTTCTACACCGCCGCCGTCAACGGCGTGTTCGCCTTTCTGATCGCGGGCGGGCTGCTGTTCACGGCTCACGGCGTGACCCCGGAATTTCTGCTGAACCTGCTGTTCTATATCATCATCACGCCGGTGATCTCCCTGACTTTGACCCGCATAATGTACATGAGCGAGAACAAGATGGTGGTAGCGGATGCGCTGGCACGCATCGACTCGGTGCTGGAGGCAGCACCCATGCAGGTTCAGGCTGTTCCGCAGCACCCGAAGGATTCCTCTGTCACGTTGCGGGATGTGCATTTCAGCTACGACGGAAAAACCGAGGTCATCAAGGGCGTTTCTCTGGACATTCAGCCGGGACGGACTGTGGCTTTTGTGGGCCCCTCCGGCGGCGGAAAATCCACGCTGGCAAACCTTGTCTGCCGATTCTTTGATGTGCAGAGCGGCAGCATCCGGGTGGGCGGAGCGGATGTGCGGGATATCCCCAAGGAAGAGCTGATGGATGCCATCTCCTTTGTGTTCCAGAACAGCCGCCTGCTCAAGGGCAGCATTCTGGATAACGTCCGTCTGGGCAGACCGCAGGCCACCGAAGCCGAGGTGCTGGCAGCGTTGAAAGCCGCGCAGTGCATGGATATTATAGAAAAGTTCCCGGCGGGCATCCATACCGTCATTGGCACCAAGGGCGTGTATCTGTCCGGCGGCGAGCAGCAGCGCATTGCCATTGCCCGCGCCATGCTGAAAAATGCACCCATCCTGATCCTGGACGAGGCCACCGCCTTTGCCGACCCGGATAATGAAGCTAAAGTGCAGGCAGCCTTTGCCCGACTTGCCAAGGGCAAAACCGTGCTGATGATCGCACACCGCCTGTCTACCGTAGCCAACGCCGACTGCATCTATGTGGTGCAGGATGGGCGTATTACGGAGACCGGCACAAAGGACGAACTGTGCGCGCAGAACGGCCTGTTTGCCCGGATGTGGCAGGATTATCAGGCCTCGGTGCAGTGGAAGGTCGCAAAGGAGGGGTAAAGGATGATCGAAAAAATTCAACACGCCACGGCCAGCTCCCCGGAGGGCGCAAAGGGGCTTGTAAAGGGCGTTCTGGCCTGTGCGTTCCAAAACATAGCGTTCATGCTGCCCACCGGGCTGCTGTATCTTCTGGTAAAAGATCTGCTGGCAGGCTCCGCGAGCGGGAGAACCGCCTTTTATCTGCTGGGGTGTGCGGCCTGCTTTGCGCTGATTTTGCTGACCACATGGTTCCAGTACAACGGCACCTATTTTACCACCTATAAAGAGAGCGGCACCCGCCGCCTGACCCTTGCAGAGCGGCTGCGCAAGCTGCCCTTGTCCTTCTTTGGCAAGCGGGATCTTGCCGACCTGACCAGCACCATCATGGCGGACTGCGAGGTACTGGAAAAGGACTGCTCCCACTTCATCCCCGGTCTGTTCGGTTCCCTCATCTCTACCGTGCTCATTGCCCTGAGCCTGTTCGCCTTTGAGTGGCGGATGGCACTGGCGGCTCTGTGGGTCATTCCGGTATCCGCTGCCATCGTGGTGGGCAGCTATCGGGTACAGGATAAGGTGCAGGCCAGGACCATGGCGGCGAAAATGGCCTGTGCGGACGGCATTCAGGAGTACATCGAGACCCTCCGGGACCTGAAAGCCAGCAATGCGGAGCAGCGGTATCTGTCTGGCCTTTCCGACAAAATTCGGGCAGTGGAAAAGCAGTCTATTGTGGCAGAGCTGGAAACAGCGCTGTTTGTGTCCTCCGCCGGCATGGTGCTCAAGCTGGGTATTGCGTCGGTGGCGCTCACCGGTTCGGTGCTGCTGGTGCAGGGCAGTATCGATGTACTGACCCTGTTTCTGTTCCTGATGGCGGCATCCCGGATGTACGACCCCATGCAGGGGGCTTTGCAGAATCTGGCGGCGGTCATCGCCATGCGTACCAATGTGGGGCGGATGAATGAGATTCTGGACGCTTCCCTGCAGACCGGCAGCGAGCAGCTGACCAATCAGGGCTGCGATATCGTGTTCGACCATGTGGGCTTTGCCTATAACTCTGGCAAGACGGTGCTGCGGGATGTTTCCTTTACCGCAAAGCAGGGCGAGGTCACGGCACTGGTGGGCCCCTCCGGCGGCGGCAAGACCACTGTTTCCCGGCTGGCAGCACGGTTCTGGGATTACCAGAAGGGCAGCATCACCGTGGGCGGCATGGAGGTTTCCCAAATCGACCCGGAAAAGCTCATGAGCCTGTATTCCATCGTGTTTCAGGATGTGACGCTGTTTGACAACACGATCCTGGAAAACATTCGTCTGGGGCGCAAGGGTGCCACCGACGAGGAGGTCCTTGCGGCGGCAAAGCTGGCAAACTGCGAGGAATTTGCCGAAAAGCTGCCGGACAAGTGGAACACGAACATCGGCGAGAACGGCTGCGCCCTTTCCGGCGGCGAGCGTCAGCGCATTTCCATCGCCCGTGCTTTTCTGAAGGATGCGCCTATCATCCTGCTGGACGAGGCCACCGCCAGCTTGGATGTGGAAAACGAAACTGCCATTCAGGAGGCTCTTTCCCGGCTGATTCGGAACAAGACGGTGCTGATCATTGCCCACCGGATGCGCACTGTAGCCGGTGCGGATCAGGTGGTGGTGCTGTCGGGCGGCATCGTGGCCGAACAGGGCAGCCCGGCAGAGCTGTACGCCCGGAAGGGGCTGTATACCCACATGGTGGATCTGCAGTCGGCAAGCCAGAATTGGACGATCTGAGAATGATGGCGGCTTTTATCGCAAGGCAAGAAATTAGTGCAACATGAAAACAGCATATTTTGCGATATGCAATCCAACGCTGTTTCTGTTGCATTAAAAAGTTGAATTGCAATATTTGGAAAAAGTCTTGCATTCAGTTGAAAACTGTGGTATATCCATTATACGAAACATTGCTTTGAAAGAACGTTCCACCGTTTATTGACGTATAAAGAGAGGCGTCTGCCATGACCGCCGTGATCTATGCCCGCTATTCTACTGACAGTCAGCGCGAAGAATCCATTGAAGGTCAGATCCGGGAATGCACCGCCTATGCGGAGAAGAACGGCTTTACGGTGGTCAAACACTACATCGATCGTGCCGTTTCTGCAAAAACGGACAACCGCCCGCAGTTCCAACAGATGATCAAAGACAGTGAACGTGGCATCTTTGATGTTATCATCGTCTGGAAACTTGACCGCTTTGCTCGGAACCGCTACGACAGCGCACGGTACAAGACCCAGCTGAAACGCAATGGTGTGAAGCTGGTATCGGCTACGGAAGTCATTTCGGCTGGCCCGGAGGGCATCATTCTGGAGTCTGTTCTGGAGGGCTATGCGGAATACTACTCGGCTGACCTGTCCGAAAAGGTCGTGCGCGGCATGACCGAGAACGCTCTCAAAGGCAAGTTTACCGGTGGTGCGATTCCATTCGGGTACACCATCAATGCCGACCGCCGTTTTGAGAATGTGCTACCGCAAAAAAGCACAAGGGCTGCAAGAAAAAGACCGTCCGCAAACAGTGGCTGGAAAATTTGGTGGTCAATCAGACCATGCAACTTGTCCGGGACGATGCTGCTATGGAATCCATCATCGCCAAGGTCATGGAGCTGCAGGACCGGGAGAATACCAACCTTCCCCTCTATGAGAAGCAGCTCCGGGATGCGGAATCAGGTATCCAGAATATGCTCAATGCGATTCAGGCCGGAATCCTGACCAGCTCCACCAAGGAGCGGCTGGCTAAGCCGAAGGTGAAAGAAGAATTCGTCCGGTTCAATCGCAAGGGCAAGTTTGGAATACTGTTCTGACTGGCATATTTTGCGATATGCAATCCAACGATGTTGCAAACGATTAAAAAGTTGGATTGCGATGGCTGCTCCGCTTCCGCAAGCTGGATATGACCCAGCCGGAGCAGCGGCAGGCACTGGTGGATACCTTCATCAATGCCATCTATCTCTACGATGATAAGATTCTCATTACCTTTAATTATAAGGAAGGTACGGAAACGGTCGCTTTCAGGGAAGCCGTGAAAGCGGAGAAAAGTTCGGATATGAGTGCGCGAGGCACGCCAGATATTGAACGTCAAATCGTAAGATTTGACGTTCTTCCTTCAAGGAATACGAAGATCCGTTCAAGAATGTAGCTGACTTCGATGACGACGATTCGCCAGAAGTACCTGCGGATAGTATGAGAAAGTAAGAGCGACGTCAGTATGCGGTTGACGTCGCTCATTGTGCGCCTTTAGGCGCGGCTGGTATTGTGGCCCCTATGGGGCCGTTCTGCATACCCCGCGTTTCCACGCGAGGTTATGATTGCTCCACTCCGCTGCGCAAACGCGAGCTTTTGAAAACACGCCGATTTCGGCAGGGTGCAAGAAAAAATAAGGAAAACTTTGGGAAAAAGAGAGAACCAGGTGGGCTCGTTTTACTTATTTATTTTTTACCAGCAGCGCCTGATACGGCTCCAGCTCCACATCCGCCAGCCAGACGGAAGTGCCCTCCGGGGTGTGATATTCACCGCCCAGAGCGTCCAGACTTGCCCCTGCCGGGTACTCGGTAAAGTTGAACAGTCCCACCAGCGTCTCCTCGCCGCGCTTGCGCACCAGCGCCAGCACGCCGGGGTTATGGCTGTCCCATGTGGTCACCCACGCATCCGGGGCAAAGCAGGGGTCTGCCCGCATTTGGCGCAGCTGCTCCATGCCCTGCCACAGCTGGTTTTGCAGCGTGCCCTTCCGGGTGCGCTGCTTTGCATCCTCCCAGTTGAATTTTGTGCGGTGCAGGTTGCGGCTGTCCTCCACACGGTCGGGGTCGTTTTTGTAATCCCAGCCGTTGAGTTGTGCAATCTCATCGCCGCAGTTCAGCATGGGGAAGCCCTGCAAAAACGCCATGGCAGTGTGCAGCAGCAGGTCGCGCTTCACCGCGTAGTCCAGTGCGGTCTTGTCGTCCTTTTCCAGTGCCTGCTCCACGCCGCACAGGCTGGCGGTGGTGCCGCAGCTCCGGGCATCGCCGGTGGCAGGGTCGTAGTTGTACAGCTCGCCCTTTGCCCAGCTGCCGGGGAAATTGCCCTCATAGAAGTGGTACAGATATTCCTTGTGTTTCTGCGGGTCGATGCCCAGCTTATTCTCCACCGCTTCATCCAGACCCCAGCCGATGTCATCGTGGCAGCGCAGGTAGTTCACGAACCAGCAGTTGTCCGGCAGGGCGTGGAGGGCATCCAGCTGCGCTTTCAGCAGCCGGGTGTCCCGGCTGGCAAGGGCACCCCACAGGTTGACCATGGTGGACACGTTGTAGAGCATGTGGCATTCCGGCTTTTCGGGTGTGCCGAAGTAGGCGGCAAGCTCCTTGGGTGCCATGACCACCTCGCCCTTGAGGATGACCGCCGGGCAGACGCATTCCAGCACCATGCGGAGCATCCGCACAATGGTGTGCACCTGCGGCAGATTGCGGCAGGTGGTGCCCAGCTGCTTCCAGATATAAGGCACTGCGTCAATGCGGAACACTTCCACACCGAGATTTGCAAGGTGCAGAATGCTCTTGGTCATGTCCACGAACACCGCCGGGTTTCCGTAGTTCAGATCCCACTGGTAGTCGTGGAAGGTGGTCAGCACCCACTTGTGCATCTCCTCACACCATGTAAAGTTGCCGGGTGCAGTGTTGGGGAACACCTGCGGCACAGTCTGCTCGTACTGGTCGGGGATGGTGCGGTCGTCATAGAGATGGTAATAGGCCTGAAACCACGGGTCGCCCGCCTTTGCCGCCATCGCCCAGCGGTGGGTGCTGGCGGTGTGGTTCATGACAAAATCCAGACACAGGCTGATGCCGGCTTTCCGCAGTTCACGGGTCAGGTTTTCCAGATCCTTGTTGGTGCCAAGGGCCGGGTCTACGGTGTCGAAATCCTCCACCGCATAGCCGCCGTCATTGTGGGGATGGGGCATCTGCAAAAGGGGCATCAGGTGCAGATAGGTCAGCTTCTGCTCTTTCAGGTAGGGCAGCTTCTTCGCCAGTTCTTTCAGATTTCCGGCAAAGAGGTCGGTGTACATGGTCATGCCGAACATATTGCCCCGCTTGTACCACTCCGGGTCGGCAGAGCGCGCCTTGTCCAGCGCTTTCAGCTCGGCACTGCGGGCGTTGTAGGCGTCTGCCATCTCCTGTTCCAGAACCTCCAGCCCTTCCCGGTTGTGGTACAGTTCCATGAACAGCCATTCCAGCTCATCTTTATGTTTGGCGAACCGGGACGCAAATTCCTGTTTTGCTGCCATGATTCAGCCCTCCACTTCTGCAAGGGTGGGCATGGCGGGGATAGCACCATGCCGGCTGGTGGTGATGCTGGCCGCTTTGTTGGCAAAGGCCAGAATGCTTTCCAGCTTGTCCACGGTCAGGGTGTCCAGCTTCTCCTTGCAGAGCTTGGACAGGGCAGCCCCAAAGAAGGTATCGCCTGCGCCGTTGGTGTCGCCCACCTTGCAGGGAACACCTGCCACATGGCCGGTTTTGTCCCCAAAGCGGTAGAATACGCCGTTTGCACCCAAGGTGACAAAAATCAGCCGGATGCCGTTCTGTGCCAGTTGTGCCGTGCCGCTTTCGCAGTCGGTGGTGCCGGTGAGCAGAGGCAGTTCTTCATCGGATACTTTCAGAATATCCACCAGCGGCAGGGGTGCTTTCATCTGGGCAATGGCATCCTCTTTGTTCTTCCAGAGGTTGGCACGGTAATTGGGGTCGTAGGTGATGGTAGCACCCAGCTTTTTGGCACGAGCAGCAGCGTCCAGTGTGGCAGTGCGGGAGGGGTCAGCGGTGAGGCTGACAGAACCGAAGTGGACGATTTTGGCAGCTTTCAGAGCCTCGTCCGAAATATCCTCTTTGCACAGCATCACGTCAGCGTTGGCACTGCGGTAGAAGCTGAAATCCCGCTCACCTGTGGCATCCACCGAGACCACCGCCATGGTGGTGGGGTGGTCTGCATCCACCGCCATGCCGGAAACGTCTACCTTGTTTTCTGCCAGAACCTCTTTCAGGTAGCGGCCAAAGGCATCCGCACCCACCTTGCCGATAAAGGCGGTCTGTGCGCCCAGTCTGGAAGCAGCCACCGCCAGATTGGCCGGGGCACCGCCGGGGTTTGCGGCAAACTGAGGAATGCCGCGCGCATCCTTGCCGGTCTGGGTCAGGTCGATCAAAACTTCACCAATCGTTAAAATGTCCATGATACTTCTCCTTATTTTTGATGTGAAACCCAACGATCACCGCTGGAACAGATAATGAATGTAAGCGGCTGCACGCTCCGGGTGCGGTGCATTCTGCACCACCCCAAGATAGACCTTGCCAGAAAAACCTGCCTGCCTGACAAACGGCGTGTCCGAAATATCCAGCACGGTCCCACCGGCGTTCAGACCCGACAGTGCATGGAAAGACGCATCCAGTGTCCGCAGATCGAGAAAATAATCATCTGCCAACAGTCGGTCCCGTGCATATTCGTCCATCAGAACAACATCTAACCGCTGGGCACTGACTGCACCCAGCAGCTTCATCTCCGAAGCATATACATACTGCTCCTCTGCGTGTTCGCTTTCGCTGAGCAGCAAGCCGGACAGCAGATCGACCTGTTGCTTTTTGGTCAGACCCTGCGCCTCGGCAAAGCCGGTGGTAAGCTGTTCCGTCAGATCAGACCCGGCAGTGATATTTACCAGACCAAGGTAAAGCACATCCTCTTTTTTCGTCACATGGCGGTAGGCTGCATAGCCAAGGATATAGATGACGATGAGCACGATCGCAATGGGCAGCTTGTAATATGCCCAGATGTGCTCCCACTTTTTGCGCCCATGGAGGGAGCGGAGCGTATCCCGGTCAGTTTTTGTCATGGTCGTATTCCTCGTGTACTGCATCAGGGTCTCCACCGATCAGATAGAGGATCCGAAGCATCAGAAAGGAGCAGAGCATGGCGCAGAAGCCCATGCCCAGCAGGAATGCAGGCGTGAACACAAACACCATGACGTACCCCATGATGCCATAGATCGCCGCCATCAGCAGGGTGCAAAACAGATACCGGACACCCACGAGAAACGCTGTTTTCAGGATGCCGAAGGTGGTGTTTTCAAACCGTGCCAGCAGAGGAAAGGCATACAGCAGAACGATGCCGTACAGAACTGCCGCACCAATAAGTGTTGCAGTGAGCAGCGTCCAGAAAATGTTTTCGCTCCACATTCGGCGCAGCACAAAGCCATCCGCAGCCAGGAAACTGCCGACTGCCAGCAGGATAAGCCAGAGTTTTGTGGCGGGCTTAAAATTTTCCCGGAACGCCTTAAAAAACATCCGGGTCAGACCATCGTCCCGATCTTCCGCCATTTTGAGTGTGACGTAGAACAAGGCGGTCGTAGAAGCCCCTATGGTAACGATGGGCAGGCTGCACACGAGCCATAAGATGTTCAGGTACGCACTGTAAGTCAATTTCGTCAGCACAGCAAACAGCGGCTTGTCCGTATTGCACAGATCACGCATGGGGGTTCTCCTTTCGCTCAATCTCCTGTGGATTCGCGCAGGATCAGGTTGGTTTCCGTATAGACGGTGCGATAGTTCAGCGATGGCTCTTCGATGCGGGTCATAAGCAGATTGGCAGCGGTGTAGCCCATGATCTGTTCATGGATATGGATCGAAGTCAGACGGGGGGCAAAGTAGGAAGCCTCCTGACTGTCATCGAAGCCGCAGACCCAGATATCATCGGGAACCGAATACCCCAGCTCATTCAATGCCTTGACCAGATCCATGGCAACAAAGTCATTGGCGCAGACAAAGGCCTCCGGCATCGTTTTGAACCGACGGATGGTTTCGTACAGGGATGCCGGATAGTTCTGCTGTCCAGATGGCATCGCACAGGTGCTCAGGCCTTCTGTCAGACCAAGGTGCTCCATTGCATCCTTATAAGCCATATAGCGCTCAAAGAAGGACTGACAGTGGTTTTTATCCCCCGCAAAGCTGATGCGTTTTTTGCCGCGCTGGACCATGTGGGCCACTGCATTCTGGATCTCAGTGCGGTTTTCCATATAAAGGCGGTCAGCTTTCAGAGGAGGACGCATCTCCATCACAGGGGTGTCTACAAACAGCAGCGGAACATCCAGATCGCACAGCATCTGTGCGTAGTCATAGTCGAATACTTCAAAGCAGATGATGCCGGCTGTGCGCTGGATGTTGAGAGAAGATGGAAGTTTTTTCTCTTTCAGTTCTGTGGGAGAAATGCGATGAATGGTCATGCCGCTGTGCAGATGGTCGATTTCCGACTGGAAACGATCCAGCATCATGGAGGAAAAGTGAGAGCTGCTCAGAAACTGGGTCGTCAGCATGGCGATCTCCCGTTTGTCACTCGGCAGAATGGAAGGCGCTGCTTTTGCAGCGTCTTCCTGAAACAGCGGCAGATAGGCAAACTGCTTATAGCCCATTTCAGCGGCTTTGCGCAGGATCTTCTCCCGTGTGGCATCTGCCAGCACACCGGTGTTGTTGATGGCCTTTGAAACGGTGTTGCGGGAAAGCTGCAGTTCGTTTGCAATATCCTGAATGGTGACCTTGGTTGCCATAAGTCATCCTCTTTCTTTATAATACAGAGGCGGATGTTCTTTCTTTTATAGATAAAGTCTGGTGACGGATCTTATTCTTTATGACTCCAGTATAGTGCAAATGCACAAATTAGTCAAATGCAAAAATGCAAATCATCATTTTGCATATTTGCGCACGTTCGGATTTGTGCATCTGTACGAATCCACAGTAATTGTTGATGTATACCATAAATTATCGTTGACATTCGCTTGCTTGAGTGGTATAAATGAATTAAGGAAGTTTACATTTGCACAATTGAAGCGAAAAACGTAAAATTCAAAGGTGCAAATGTAAAACACAAATCAAAAGGAGGAGAATGATTCATGAAAGCAAAGACGGCCTCGCCGGAAACGGCTATGCTGACAGCAGAACGCAAGCTGCACAACACATGGGTCTACATCAAACGGCATTGGCAGCTTTACCTGTTGTTCCTGCTGCCTGCCGTGGCGCTGACGCTGGTGTTTAAGTACGCTCCCATGGGCGGTGTGCTGATCGCATTCCAGAAGTACAATCCCTTCAGGGGCATCTGGGGCAGCGAGTGGGTAGGCTTCAAAAACTTTACCCGCTTCATGTCCTCGCCGGACTTCCAGCGTTATCTGATCAACACCCTGAAGCTGAGCGTCTACGGTCTGCTGTGGGGCTTCCCGATCCCCATCCTGCTGGCATTCCTGCTCAACCGTATCGAGAGCAAGAAGATCAAGCAGAAGGTGCAGCTGGTGCTGTATATGCCCAACTTCATCTCGGTCATCGTGCTGTGCGGCATCGTCCGAGTGCTGCTGAGTGTCACCGGCCCGGTGAACGGCCTGCTTCACACCAGCATCAACTTCATGACGCTGCCGGAAGCGTTCCGCCCCATCTACATCATCAGCGGCATCTGGCAGGGTGCCGGCTGGGCCTCCATCATGTACACCGCATCCCTTTCTAATGCCAGCAAAGATCTGAAGGAAGCTGCGATGATCGACGGCGCAAACCTGATCCAGCAGATCATGACGGTGGAGTGGCCCGCCATTAAGGATATGGTTGTTATTCAGTTCATCCTGCAGGCAGGCAACATCATGAGCATCGGTTTTGAAAAAGCCTATGCCCTGCAAACGGACCTGAACCTGAACACTGCCGAAATCATTGCAACGTACGTTTATAAAAAGGGCCTGTTGGACGGCGATTACAGCTTTTCCACGGCAGTCGGTCTGTTCAACACCGTTGTCAACGTCATCCTGCTGATCGCAGTGAACAAGGTCGTTGCCAAAATGAACGATGGCAAGGGCTTGTAAGGAGGGGTTTACCATGGCAAAACAGAAAAAATCAAAAATGGCCCTCTACACCAGACAAGATAAGATCATCCTGTACTGCGGCTACGCACTTCTGGGCTTGTTCCTGCTGGCGATCATCGTTCCGATGATCTACATCGTCATCGCGTCCTTTATGGACCCGGTCACTCTGCAAAACAAGGGCATTTCCTTTGATTTCAGCAAGTGGAGTCTGGATGCTTATCAGCGTGTCGTTTCGGACAAGCAGATCTGGGTCGGCTTCAGGAACGCAATCCTTTACTCGATCATCTTCACCATCATCTCGGTAGCGGTGACGATGCTTGCCGCTTATCCCATGTCGCTGCCGGACTTCAAAGGCAAAACGATCTTCAACACCTTGTTTGTGATCACGATGTTTTTCAGCGGCGGTCTGATCCCCACCTACCTGCTCATCAACAATCTGGGTCTGCTGGATTCCATGTGGGCGGTCATTCTGCCGGGAGCATTCAGCGTGTGGAACATGATCATTGCCCGTACCTATTATCAGGGCATCCCGCGTGAGCTGCGTGAAGCTGCAGATGTGGATGGAGCCAGCGAGATGCTTTACTTCTTCAAGATCCTGCTGCCCGTCTGTATGCCGGTGGTGGCAGTTCTGGCTCTGTGGCAGTTCGTGGCAATGTGGAACAGCTACTTTGACGCCATGATCTACCTGAACAGCGCATCGAAGCAGCCGCTGCAGCTGGTGCTGCGTTCCATCCTGATCCAGAGCCAGCCGGAATCCGGCATGATCGCAGATATCCAGAGCACTGCCGAACGTGCGAAGATGGCAGAGCTGCTCAAATATGCAACCATTATTATTTCCAGTCTGCCGCTGCTGGTGATGTATCCCTTCTTCCAGAAGTATTTTGATGCCGGCATCATGGCTGGTTCCATTAAAGGCTGAGGATATTCCAGAATTTTATGAGCTGGTACGCTCATCTGTTACACGAAAAAAGAAACATGAAAAAGGAGAAAATACCATGAAAAAGCTGATCTCTCGCCGCAACTTCCTCAAGGTCTGCGCTCTGGCTGGCTCTGCCGCTGCTCTGTCTGCCTGTGGCGGCGGCAAATCCACTGGCAGCAGCAATTCTGCTGCCGCAGCTGTGGACGTAACCGGTGCCGTTGAATTTCCGCTGTCCGAAAAGGTCACCTTTACCGGTATGACCAGCTTCCCTGTGGGCAGCGAATCCGAGCCGAACAACCGCACCATCTTCAAGCGTCTGGAAGAGCAGACCAATGTGCACATCGACTGGACCGCCATCCAGTCCGACCAGTGGAGCGATAAGATCACCCTGAATATGTCCAACCCCAACACCCTGACGGATTTCGTTTTTACTGCTGATTTTACCGACAGCAATCTGCTGCGCTACGCAGATCAGGGCGTCATCCTCAATCTGGAAGACTACATTGACAACAATATGCCGAATCTCCAGAAGGTCTTTGAGCAGTACCCGGAGTACCGCACCATGTGCACCGACAGCGAGGGCCACATCTGGGCACTGCCCTGGATCGAGCAGCTCGGCTCCGAAAAGACCGCCATCCAGACCATTGGCAACATGAGCTTCATCAATACCAAGTGGCTGAACTTCCTCGGTCTGTCGATGCCCACCACAGTGGACGAGTTTGAGCAGGTGCTGATGGCATTCCGTGATAACGCCGCTTCTATCAAGGCAGAGTATGGCATTGACGGCGACATCATCCCCATGTCCTGCATCGTCAACAACGGCGATCAGGACCCCAGCATCCTCATCAATGGCTTTGGCGAAGGCTACGGCGATGCTGACAAGGACCGCCATATTGCCGTTACCAACGACCGGAAAGTCATCTGTGCCGCCACCCAGCAGGGCTACCGCGATGGTCTGGACTGGCTGCACAAGCTGTATGCCGAGAAGCTCATCGACCCGGAGTGCTTCACGCAGGAGTGGTCCACCTATGTTTCCAAGGGCAAGGCTGGCCGCTATGGTGTTTGCTTCAGCTGGGATATTGCCAACATTGACAACCTGACCGACTGGGAGCCGCTGCCTGCTCTGACCGCCGATACCCGCAATATCACCCCGCAGAACGGTTCTTTCACCAGCGGCTTTGGCCGCGGCAAGTGCGTTGTCACCGCAAAGGCGGCGAATCCTGCACTGGTTTGTGCATGGCTGGATCAGATGTACGCGCCCCTCCAGTCTCCGCAGAACAACTGGGGTACTTACGGCGACGAGGAAGGCTTTAACATTTTTGAACTGTCCACCAACGATAAGGGTGAGCCCATGCTGAAGCACGCTCCTCTGGGCGATGCTTCTCCCGTGGAAGTCCGTGAGGCGCAGTGTGTCGGCGGGCCTCTGGCGGTTCTGGATGATTACTATGGTGTATACGTTACCTGCCCGGACGATGCACAGTATCGTCTGGACTGGATCAAGGATATCTACACCCCGGATATGAACAACGATTATGTCTATCCCAATGTCTTTATGAGCAATGAGGACACCGAGCAGGTCTCGAACCTGCAGGCAGATCTGCAGACTTACATGAATACGCAGAAGGCTGACTGGATCATGAACGGCACTACGGATGCAGAGTGGAACGAATATCTGAGCAAGCTGGAAGACTACGGCCTGTCCGACTATCTGGGCATTATGCAGAAATATCTGGATGCTTACTACGCATAAGAATTCTTTCCTTTGGAGGATTCCATGAACGATTTAACTTTACAAAAAGCCCGTGCCTACGAGGCCGAGCACGGCGCTGCCATTTCCCCGGCGGAACGCCCTGCTTACCACATGACTCCCTATGTGGGCTGGCTGAACGATCCCAACGGTTTCTCTTATTATAAAGGGAAGTATCACCAGTTCTATCAGTATAATCCCTACGATGTGCGGTGGGCGCCCATGCACTGGGGGCACGCGGTCAGCACCGACCTGCTGCACTGGGAGTATCTGCCCTGTGCACTTGCCCCGGATTCCCCCGCAGACAACGGCCCCGGCTGCTTCTCCGGTTCTGCCACCGAGATGGATGACGGCAAGCAGCTGCTGATGTACACCAGCGTGATCGCAGAGAAGCAGCCCAATGGGGAGATGCGGGACATCCAGACCCAGAGCATTGCCATCGGTGACGGTCTCGACTACGAAAAGCCCGCCTGCAACCCGGTGCTGACCCAGAAAGACCTGCCGGAAGGCTTCAGTAAGTTCGACTTCCGGGACCCCAAGATCTGGCGCGAGGCCGACGGCACCTACTCCGCCGTCACCGTCTGCCTTGCCGAGGATGGCAGCGGCGCAGCGGCACTGTTCCAGAGCAAGGACGGCTTCGACTGGCACTTTGTCACGGTGCTGGAACGCTGCAACAATCAGTACGGCAAAATGTGGGAGTGCCCGGACTTCTTCCCACTGGACGGCAAACAGGTCCTGATGCTGGGGCCCATGGAGATGCTGCCCAAGGGCGAGTTCCACAACGGTCACAACGTGATTGCCTTCATCGGCAGCTACGACGAAGTCACCCACACTTTCACCAAGGAAAATGTGCAGCTGATGGACGGCGGCATCGACTTCTACGCCACCCAGACCACCCTTGCCCCGGATGGCCGCCGGATCATGACCGCATGGCTGCAGACCTGGTCGGACACCGAGGATAAGCCCAAGGGCTGCAAGTGGTTCGGGCAGACCATCTGCCCGCGCGAACTGCACATCAAGGATGGGCGCATTCTTCAGACCCCAGTGCGTGAACTGGATGCCGTCCACGGCAAGCGCACCTTCCACGAAAATGTGACGGTGCAAGGCGAAACTTCTCTGGAAGGCATCCAGGGTCGTGTGGCGGATCTGACCGTCACGGTGCAGCCCGGCGAATACCGTTCCTTCACCCTGAAGCTGGCCGCCGATGCAGACCATCACACCAGCCTGACCTACGACCCCTACACCTCCGAGCTGACGCTGGACCGCAGCCATGCCGGTTCCCGTGCCGACATCGTACACCGCCGCAGCTGCAAGGTCCGCAGCCAGAACGGTGCGCTCAAACTCCGCATCCTGCTGGATAAAAACAGCATCGAAGTTTTCGCCAACGATGGCGAGCAGACCATGACCGCATGGATCTATACCCCCCAGTCTGCCGACGGCATCACCTTTGCTGCCGATGGCAAAGCAACTGTTACGGTGGAACAGTTTGAGCTGAATCTGTAACCTGATATTCCCTTCATTTCTCCTTCATCAATACAGCCCCGCTTTGGTTTCTTCTTCACCAAAGCGGGGCTGTTGTTGCTTCTATGTAAGGTTAGTCCTCTAATCTGCCGTGTTCGCAGCCAAGGGAGAGGTAGCGTTCCATCTCGCCACTCAGCACCATCTGTGCATACTCCAAGGGCTTGTTGTAGAGCAGCCAGTCCAGTTCTGCCCGCTGTGCCGTGGTGTTGCCGTACTCGTCCTCAATGGCGGTGCAGTCGATGGCAACGGCAGAGCCGTCCGTAAACCGGGCTTCCACCCGGTTGGTATCCATGTTATAGTGGCAGGAAAGCAATTTGTTCATAGGAAACCTCTTTCTATATTAAGGTGATGTCTGTTCGATTGTCCAAATCCCTGCCATGAATCGTAGTTGTGGATGTACATTTGATGCTCGGTCTGAACAGGCTAGATTGCAGCTGCCATTTTGGGCTCGAACCCGACCGATTTCCCGGCTTTGCATAAAAATCCGATACCTGTTTTAAGGGGTTGATTTTGGCTCTGCACATTTTTGCACACTTTTTGCACACCGGAACGGCTGGATAACGGATGCAAGAGGGAACAACAGGTGCAAAGAATGCAGCAGATGCAAAACGCAAATTTACGGTGAAACGATAAAAATAACGAATTTGCGTAATTCTGAAAATTGACGATTGTTGCACGTTGGTTTCTCTTAATCAGTGGACCCAGGGTTCGAGTCCCTGGAGGTGCACCAAACCATGAAAATCCGAATCTTTTCTCGATAGGAGAAGGGTTCGGATTTTTTGTTTTCTTCGGAAAGCAGAATGAAGGCTCCTTCCCGACGGCTGTGTGTCCAAAACCTTATCAAAAAAGACGTATCACAAAAGTCACAACTGTAAAGGTGCCGTAAGGCAGAAAGGACACGAACATGAAGTACGATGCAAGAGCGTGCCATTTCAACATGGACACCGGCTGCGTGGAGCTGCTGTTCCGGGATGGGAGAAAGATTTCCATCAATTGCACCGGGGTCGAGGATGCACTGGATGTGACCATGGCGCAGCAGACGGAGCTGGATTACCTTATTTACAATGACCCACTGGGCTATGCAGATTTGATTCTGAACGGTGATCCAGAGGAATACTTGAAAAACGCATCCGGGAGCCACGGGCTGGAAATCTAACAAACGCCGGACATCACCATTTTTGAACTGGTGTTGTCCAGCATTTTTTGGAGCCATCCCAATAGTTGCATAAACCTCCGGAGAGGTGTAAATTTGAACCGACCCATAAAAGTAGAAAATAGACAAAAAGCCTCCCCGTGTAGGATAATAGAACTACACGAGGAGGTTTTGCTATGTCCGGAAAATACGTAAATCGCTATGCCTCGCACGCCTCCCGGAGAGCAGGCAGCAGCTCATCCAGCCGCCCGTCCAGTCCGAAGGACTGCTCTTTGATATTGTCCGCAATGTAGATCTCCCCCAGATTGATGGTCACATAAGTGGCATTTTGCTCGCCGGCCACCAGGCGCATCTTCCATGAATTTTATATATCTTCAAAAGATTTTGAGCAATAGTAGAATCTTTTGAAGAATACTAGTCTCATCTCATCCTTACTGCTTCAAATAGGCCAGCAGGGCTTCCGCCGATGCCTTGGCCCCGCCCAAGCTCCGCATATCCTCGCTGAAGGCGTAGGCCGTCTCCTTATAAGAAGGTTCGGTCAGCAACTTGACGATAGCTGCTTTCAGTCCCTCGCTGGTGATGGCATTTTTATCCAGAAAGGCGCAGCCAAGGCCCAGCTTTTTGATTTGGCGGGCGGTGATGGCCTGCTCCTCCATCTGGGGGATGGCAATCATGGGCACGCCATAGTAAATGGCCTCGCCGGTGCCGCCCATGCCGGCGTGGGTGATGAACACCGACGCCTGGGACAGGATATCCAGCTGGGGCACCATCTGACCGACTTCCACGTTGGCGGGGATGTCCTTCAGGCTGGCGGGGTCGATGGAGCCGAGCGCAGCAAAGACGTTGATGTCCAGGTCCCGCACTGCGTCAAACAGGATGGGGTAATACTCGGGCCAGTTGTTGAAGGCAGTGCCAAGGGAGGAATACAGCAGCGGCTTGCCGTTGTCGGGGGCTTTCCAGCTGCCGAAGGCGGTCCGCTTGCCGATCTGTACCCCGGTGAACACGAAACTGTCATCGAAAGTCTCGTAATTGGGAACCAACTTTTTCTGCATCATGACCAGGTTGAAGTCCCCGTGGCCGTCGAAGATCTCCTTGACGGTCAGCAGGCGGCAGCCATATTTTTCGGCATAGGTCTGGGCCAACTGCGCCGCGGCCTTGCGCAGAGGGTGGTCCGGCGGGCAGTTCTCGAACCCGGCGGCTACCGAGTAGCTGTCGTTGGAGGGGTAGCTGGTGTAGAGCATGACGTTGGCAACCTTGAGGTTGTCCGCCGCGATTGTGCCGGCAATGCCCGCAAAGTCGTGGACGACAGCGTCGGGTTTGTCGTTTTTCAGGGTGTCCAGCACAGTGTCGATGTAGGCTCCTGCCTCGTTTAAGAACAGGAAGGGCACCGCGGCGGCCACTCCGCCGTCATCCTCTTTCTTTTCGCCGTCCTCATTATGCTTGTCGTTTTCCGCCATCCAGGAGGGTACGGCGACGAACTTTGCCCCGGTGGGCTCAATGATAGTGCGGAAGGCTTCAGTGGTGAAATAAGTCACTCGAACGCCTTTCTTCACCAGTTCGGTGACGAGGGCCAGGGTAGGATTGATGTGCCCGAAGGCGCCCAGCGATACGAATGCGATATGCATACAAAAACTCCTTTCAAACAACAAAACAGCCATGCAGGCAGCGCAGGACGTTGCCCGCACGGCTGCGGGGAAAATAGGTGATGGCTTATTCTGTCAGGCCGTTGTTGGTGATCACTTTTTGATACCAGTAGAAACTGTCCTTTTTCACCCGGGCGCACTGCTTGGGATCGGTCTCGGTGCGGTCCACGTAGACTAAGCCGTATCGTTTGGCAAAGCCCTGGTGGCTGGACACCACGTCTACAAAGCTCCAAGGGCAATAGCCGAACACCGGCAGTCCTTCGTCAATCATGATGGCCAGCTGTTCGATGTGCTCTTTGAGGTACTCGATGCGGTAGGGATCATGGATCTGGCCGTCCGGGCCTAGTGTTTCGCTATAGGCCATGCCGTTTTCGGTGACGATCATGGGCAGACGGTAGCGATTATAGACCTTGCGCATCCCAATATGCAGGCCCATCGGGTCGATGCCCTTGTCCATCCACTCGGTTTTGCGCAGGTGGGGATTATCACAGATGTCGAAGGCGTCCGACACCCAGAAGGGCGGCTGGTCGTAGTTGACGGGACCCTCCTTGGCTTTGGCGCAAATGCTGAAATAATAGTTGATGCCGATGAAGTCGGGGGTCGAGGCTTTCAGCACGGCTGCATCTTCGGGCAGCGTCTGGGGGTAAAGTCCATGACTCTTTAAGTAGCTGGCCACATAGGGCGGATATTCGCCCCGGACACTCAGGTCGAGCAGGTAGAACTCCATCAGTTCTTCGGCGTTCTCGGCAGCCAGAACATCCTCGCTGCGACTGGACTGGGGATAGACCACCTGGATAGCACACACCGGGCCGATTTGGGCTTCCGGGTCGATCTGCCGCAGCAGCGAAATAGCCCGGTGCTCGGCAAGCGAGACATGATAGCTCATCTGGTAGATGTTCTGCAGGTTCTTCTGCTTGTCCTGCTCAAAGTTGCCGTTCATGATGCCGGCGGCGGTGGCGATGAGCTGTTCGTTCACTGTGACCCACCGCTTGACGCGGCCCTTGAAGTGGGTAAAGCAGACCTCGGCATATTTCAGATAGGCGTCGATCATCTTGCGGTCGAGCCAGCCGCCGAAGGCGTCCACCAGTGCCTGCGGACACTCGAAGTGATAGAGAGTAACGAGCGGTTCAATCCCTTTTTCCAACAGATAGTCGATGAGCCTGTCGTAAAAGGCCAGCCCCTCGGGGTTGGGGGTGCAGGTGGCATCCGGCATGATGCGGCTCCAGGCAAAGCCCATCCGGTAGACCTTCAGGCCCAGCTCGGCCATCAGATCCACGTCCTCTTTCCAGTGGTGGTAATGGTCTGCGGCCACTTTGTTGTCGGCGATGCCGGGGCGGCGTGCCCCCAGATCGGTGGTGGCAACGCCTTTGCCGCCTTCGTTGTAACCGCCCTCTACCTGAAAGGCGCTGGTAGACGCGCCCCAGAGGAAATTGGTGGGGAAAATCATTTGTTTCGTCAAGTCGATAACACCAGCCTTTTTGATTTTATGGTATCACGCAGTCAAACGCTCTCCAAATCTTTTTGGGAAAAGCCAAACAGATAAGTCAGAACAGCTGCCACGATCAGAGAAGCAAAGGAGGCTACCACGCCAACCACAATGTTGGCATTGGTACCACCCACATAGCCCAGCAGAGACAGGAAGTTGGGGGAGGTCATTGCATATCCCTTGAGGTCGAATATGCCGGCGATGGCGCCGCCCACAAAGCCGCCAACGGCCATCGTTACAAAGCAACGAGTAAAGCGGAAGCAGATGCCATACAGAGTGGGTTCGGTGACGCCGCCCAGAATGCCAGAAGCGAAGGCTGCAAAGGAGGTGCTGCGGTCATCCTTGTTTTTCAGGCGGAGCGCTGCGCCCAGAGCCACACCGAAGCATGCCCAAGTCGCAAAGTTGCCCGCATTCATGGGGCCGCTGATGATGCCGGTCTCGAAGAAATCGGCCATCATGGGCATCATCAGAGCCAGGTGCATACCGCTCATAACCAGGAACTCCCACAGAGCGGCGATGACAGCCACGCCGAACCAGCCGGTGGTCATGCCAAACCAGGCAAGACCGCCGCTGATGGCATTACCCACAATGGTACCCAGAGGTGCCAGCAGGCAGAGGATAAAGGGCATGGAAATAATCAGGCTGAAGAACGGGGTAAAAACGCTCGTCAGCAGGTCGGGCATGAACTTTTTGACAAGTTTATAAATCAGGCAGAACAGGGGCACCGACAGCATAACAGGCAGAACAGTCTGGGCGTAATTGGTCACGGTAGCAGGGATGCCAAAGACCGTGAACGTTTGACCGTTGGTGGCAAAAGCCGCGAAATCGGGCACCATTAGAACACTGCCGATGAAAGAACCCAGCATACCGTTGACACCCAGCTGTTTGGCGGCATTGTAACCCACCAGAATAGGCATAAAGTAAAACGCCGCATCGTACAAGAAATCAAACAGGATATATAAGTTGCTCTCCAGGGTGTACAGTCCCAACAAGTCGGGGCCAAAGATAGAGTTGACAGCACGGAACAAGCCTCCGGCCAGCAGCACCGGGATCATGGGGGTCATACAGCCTGCCAGATAGCCCATGATATTCTTACCCACCTGCTTGGGGGTCAGCTTCCGTTTGGTGATGGCGGCATCCTGGACGGCAGCAGCATCATCCTTGACGGCGGCGCTGGCGCTGATGCCTGCCAGCTTGCACAGTTCCTCATACACTTTCGGAACATTGGTGCCGATCACGATCTGGTACTGCTGGCCGCCGCGCACAACACCCAGCACACCGGAAATCTTTTTCACCTCATCGTCTTTGGGGAGGCTGTCGTCTTTCAGATACAGGCGCAGGCGTGTCATGCAATGGGTGGCATCCTTGAGATTGGCCGCTCCACCTACCGCCGCCAGAACCTGCTCGGCGATCTTTTTATTGTCTGTCATACTGATTCCTCCTATTTTAAGTCAAATCATCGTAAGTGACGAGCTGAACATCCTGCTCCGCCAGCCAGGCGCGTACCTCGGGCCGGCAGAGCATAGAAGTTTCTCGTAAACGGGTGGTCGTCATGCTGGAATGGTCCAGCAGATAGGCATCGATATAACCCGGATGGAAGACCATCAAGTCACACCCGCCCTCGTGAGCATTTGCCACCGCATCCTGTACGCCCGTAAAGGGGTCGGTCTCGTATGCCTTAAAATCTCTAGGCATATAGGCGTACACTTTGGTGTGGCGGAAGGTTACTGCCTCGCCGGGACGGCCCATCGCAAAGTAGGGCAGGCCGTGCCGCTGGGCAACGATTTCCAATCCCTGAAAGAAATTGGCGCTGGCCACTGCGTGTCCCTCAAAATAGCTCGGTTCGCGGCCGGTCAAGGCTTTGAACTGGCGATACTGGGCTTCAATCTCCTCGATCGCCTCGTCCAGCACCACAAAGTCACGGCCTTCTTTGGCGGCCTCTCGGTAGGCGCGGCTGGGTTTGAACTCTCCTTCCGGCGTACAGAGACTGGGGATGCGAGCGGGGTCAGTCAATGGCCGGCCCACACAAATGTTGGTGTGCTGCCCTAGACAAAGGGGGCGGCCATACAGCAGCCCCAGTCCGTGGACAGCTGCGGGCATATTTGTCATCACCCCCACTGAACGCACCAGTCCGGCTGCTACCGCCGCCGCAATGCCGCAGTTGATGCCTTCAGAGTAGCCAAGGTCATCAGCACGGATGAGTAATCGTTTCATGGTTTTGTCCTCTACAAAGAAAAAGTTACAGTTTTTGCTTTTGGTTCTTGCTTCATTTGTTTCAATACCAAGGTTTTCACGACTGGCCAGTCCGATTTCCTCTTTGCACTAAAATTATAACATGATTGGAACTCGATTTGGTTGCAAATACAAGTGCGCCATTTCAGATTGGTAGCGCATGTTTCAATTTCTGAAAAGCGAAAAACTTTTTTATCGTTTTTTGTGCGCTTTGACAAAATAAAAAGGCCGCAGGGCAGTTAACCCTCGCGGCCTTGCTGTATTTTTTGCTATGCTTTACTGGAACGCTTTATCGTATGCCTGCATATAGCCCATGACGATCAGGTCGTTGGCCATGAGGGCTGCATATTTGCCCACGTCGTTGCGGTTGGTGGTGCCGCATTGCAGGATGAAATCGGCGGTGTTCAAATAGGGGCTGGCAAGGTTCTGGGTGATGACCAGAACCTTGCAGCCGCTGGAAATGATTGCGTTACAGATGTCCGGGTAACGAGTCGGGTAGCTGCCGCCCACGCTGCAAATGATGGCAAAGTCGTTTTCGGTCAGGCTGCGGGCGCACTCCAGCTGAGCGGCATAATCCATGAACAGCTCGACATAGCGGCCCATAATCATCATTTTACTTTGGAAGTAGTGGCCGATGTCCCACAAAAAGTGGTGGGAGAAATAGGCCGCCTTGCCGCAGCCGTGCAACACCCGCACAATGTCGGGGATGACTTCGGCGTTTTCAGGCGTGATGGTAGCATAGATGTTGCTGATCAGCGTGTCGCGATAGGAACCGATGGCCATTTCCTGATTGTTGTGCAGCATGGTGTAGAACTGTCGGGAATAGTCGGTCCGCATGGTGAAGTCCTGTTCCAGCCAGGCCTGGAACGCTTTGAAACTGTCCATCCCCAGAAAGCGGCAAAACCGTGAGATGGACGCCTTGGAGGTATAGCACAGGTTCGCGATCTGGCCGAGAGTCATCCCTTTGAGCTGGGGGTAATGCTTGAGCAGAGTCACTGCGATATCATAGTTTGCGTCCCGTTCGGGTGTGGTGCTCACAAAACTGAGCAGCCTGTCTGCCAGAGAACCCATCATTCTTGCTTCGCTCATCGCTGCTGCCTCCCCTCGCTTTCTCAAAGTGTTTTTATTGTATCATATTTGACAGCGAAATGTCAAAGAAGCGTATTGTTTTGAAAGAAAGTCATACCAAAAATAACGGCGGGCAGCCGAACATCTGCCTTTGGTGTACAAGAACAGGTAGTGTTCAAAAAGAACACCACCAGACGGCACTCAAAAGCCTTGCAATAGGACACAAAATATGGTATACATTATACGAAATGTAATGCAGTTACATCCATCCCCATACAGAGCGAAGGGAGGCCCTCATATGACCGCTGTAATCTACGCCCGCTATTCCAGCGACAATCAGCGCGAAGAATCCGTCGAAGGCCAGATCCGGGAATGCACGGCGTATGCCGAAAAGAATGGCATTATGCAGATTTGATTCTAAACGGCGAGCCGGAAGAATATTTGAAAAATACGGCTGGGAGCCGTGGGTTAGAAGATTAAGGACAAAATAAAAAACAGGGTGCGCCCTGCGGACGCACCCTGCCAAAAGCCACAGACAACAGCGATATGTACAACAGGGCGCTCCCCGTCGGAACGCTCTGTTTTTCTTTGCTGGCTTTATCGGGGTAAGGGGAAGTGTTTGTGGACTTTTTCTTTTTGTTCAAACGCACACTTCTTTGACGATCCGTAGACAGCTTAATGTGATTGTACCTGATACATCATTCCTTTACGAATCTCGTAAGTTTTATCTGCTACGGCATCATAGTAGGCATTGTGACTGATAACGAGAATTAACTTTTTTTCCCGGAGCTTTAACAAGTGATTGATCAGGCTATGTTCAGTTTTTTCGTCAAGGTTGCTTCCGGGTTCATCCAGCAAGATGCAAGAAGAGTTACCCAAAAGAGTACGTGCCAGATAAATCTTTTGCTTTTCGCCCAGAGAAAGATTCTCAGGCTTGATAGTCACCTGCTTGTCAGCGGGAGGCAGCTGAAGAACAGTTTCAAGTTCTTGATACTGTGTATTGGAAATCTTTCGTCCACAAACAATGTTTTCTCGGACTGTACCTGGAAAAATGAAGTTAGGATAGAAAAGATAACTTAGTTTTGATTTGTCGCAGTTAAATCTTCCGTTTTCGTTGAAACGGAGATGCTTTGCGTCCGGGGCAAACACACCAGAGATTATATTGAACAGAGATGACTTGCCGCAGCCATTCTCTCCATGGATCAGCACCAGACCTTTCCCATGGACAGTAAAGTCGTTCACATGGAAAAGCGCCTCACTCTCCGATCGCATCAGGTCGATATTATGAGCCTCGATTTTTGGAGGGGCTACAGTTTCTGTATTCTTTTGCTGATCTGGCATGGCAAGAAAGTCTGCCACACGATCGAAGGATGGCTTCTGGCTGATAATCTGGGCATGAAGTTGAGAAATTTCTGACAGAGGATTGAACAGGTAGGCAATAATCTGAATAGAGAATAACAGCTGACCGATGGTCATGTTTTGCAACACCACTTGGTTTCCACCAATGATTAAAATAAGCAGAGGTGCCAATGTGGTGACAAAAAGAGGGAATTCTTGCACGATCAGCAGAAGAAAGTGTTGACGATTGCGAGCATCAAGATATGACTTCAGAGCCTCATGATAGCGGTTCTGCATATAATTTTCGACCTTGTTTAGAGTAATGCTGACCTTGCCGTTGAGAATTACATCAAATTCCTGAAACCATAAATCTCCAGCTTCCCTCTCCTTGGCTACGAGTCTTTCCAGTTTGCTTTTGTTAAGAAAACTGGGAACCATATAGAGCGGAATCAAAATGATCGCCGTCAGTACAACAGATGGGCTGGCATAGAAAAGCAGAAGTCCAATGATGATGATTACTTTCACTAAATTTGCAGGTACTGTGACCAAATAACTACTTACAGTATATATCGCACTGACATCGTTCGCCATATTTTGAATACGGGCTTTGTTCTGGCTCTCATAGGCAGGGATACTGCTACTCAAAATCTTTTGCGCCAGATGTTGGCGGTAATTACCCGCCATGCGATCTGCATTCATCTGAGAATTATAGTTGACGAAATAAAACTGGTAAGAATGAATCAAAAAAACACAAACAATGATTCCCAAAATCCACGAGGTTGGCATATGAGTGCCTGAGGTGATCCAGACATCTGTAAGATACAGAGTCAGGCCAGCAGGCAACAAGGCAAGCAAAAAGCCCACCAAGTCAAAAATGATCCGCATAACCAGCTGAGACCAAGTAATGTAGATCCCACGTTTTTCAAGATATTGTTTCATTTGAAGTCTCCTCTCCCTGACTTTGTAGGTTAAGCCGTGAGTTTTGCGGTGTCTACATCTTATCACAGTAAAAACCGGCTGACCATATCGTCTGGTGTAATAAATAATTTTATAAGACGACAAGTCAACGAGAGAAGTGCTTGTGTGATGGCATAAGGCGTACTATAATAATGATAATATTGATTGTTTGAGGTACGGAAGAATGCAGAACTATAGGCTTGGTGATTATATCCGCCAGCGACGGCAGGAGTTGAATTTGACGCAGGAGCAAGTCTGTGCAGGCATTTGCGAGCCTGTTACTCTCTCCAGATTTGAAAATGGAAGGCAGACCCCCAGTCGTACAAGGATCAATGCTATTCTACAACGCCTTGGCTTGCCAGATGATCGGTATTATGCACTTGTAACACCAGAGGAGCTGGAAATAGAGGCATTGGAAAAGGAAATCGTGGCATGCAATGCGCTGAAACACGTTAATGAAGGCTTTGATAAAATCAGTCAGCTTGAAAAAATTGTAAAGCCAGATGATCAAATTACACAGCAATTTATTCTCCGATCAAAGGTTCTTCTTGGTGGGCTGGATAAAAGGTATTCAAGTGACGAGCGAATCCAAATGCTTATGCAAGCTATTCAAATGACGATACCAAATTTTCGACTGAGTAAAATTGAAGACTATCTTTACACGTTGGACGAAATGAAGCTAGTCAATCAAATTGGAAATGCTTATTCTTTGGCGGGTGATAATGAAAAAGCAGCCGATATTTTTTATCGGTTGCTTCAGTATATGAGACGCCATCTCCAAGAAATGGTCACATCAAACAGGATGCTTCCTTTGGTTCTCTACAATTTTGCCAGATCTCTGGACTTGTTGGAAAGATATGAAGAAAGCGCAAGAGTTGCAAGAAATGGAAAAGAAGCTTGCATTAAATATGGACATTATCAAGTACTTCACTCTTGCCTGGAAATCGAAGCTGAGTGTGATTTCTTCCATGGCAAAAAAGAAGAGAGTGCAGAGCGATATCGTGAGGCCTTTTACATTTGCAAAGTTATGGGATACGAGGATGACTTGCAGATTATTCGTAATGAGGCCCAAAAATATCTGGACATTATTTTCTAAATGTTAAGTAATATCGTCCTGTGGTGTAGCGGCATCTGCTGGTGTAGTGGGGTCACCGTTTGCTCCGAACGAAGTCCCTGCCCCTGTTTGTGCAGCGGCGTTGGCTGGAAAGCCAGTATCACGTTCGGACGGCTCATGCGGTTGTCAAGGTGCAGCTTTCCAGAAAAGAAAAATACCGCCCACGCAGTACAGGCGAAAGATTTTGTCGGGGTGAAACAGCGGCAAAATGAATCGGGTGTGTTGCGGGGCGGTTGATCTTTCAGGGATAATCCACGGTGAGGCAGCGTTCAAAATGAACACGACCACATCTTGTGGATGGTTTCAAACCAATCCACAAAATCAGTGAGATTTGTGACAGAGAATATCATGTTTCGCAAGGTGCGTTAAGATGATTTTGAAAAATTTATGACGGTAAAGCATAAGAAGTCTTACTATTTTGCTCAAATTGAAGTCTACTTGATTTTTTTATTGAAGAAATGTCCGTTTTATGCTGCTGCATCTGTAACAGCCTGACGATAAGCATTTGCAGCGTTGTTATTTTATTCAACTGGCTGGGGGATGGTCCTCTGCACCGGGCGAAGTATTCCTCAGTACGGTTTCCACCGCGCACAGAGCAATCTTGGCAAGATTCAGCGTGGTATGGGGATTTATGGCGGTATACCTCCGTCTATTTTTCTGTGGATAGAATACCACATAAACAAAAAGAGAACGGACGGTCGTTTCTGTTTACGAATTGAGCGCCTGCCACAGCTCATCTGAGAAATCGAACACCGCCACGCTGTACCCGGCAAAGCGGCTTTGAACATCCACAGTCTGACTTCCGTCGGCGGCAGTATTGTAGCTGCCCAGTTCCAGCGCGGAAAGGGCGGGCAGATCGCTCCACGGCATGAGCTTTGTCTGCCAGTCGGCGCCCAGCTTTTCGCTCAGCGCCCCATAAGCCTGCTCAAAGCCCTCTGGGTCTTCGAGGATCCAGATTTTGCTCTCGCCGTTGGCAAGGTCGGTGTTCATCTGGGTGGCACCGGCCATTTGCCCGTTCATGTCGGTCAGGGCGGCATCGGCGCTCCATGTGTAGTTATTCACCTGCACGATGACCGCCCCGTCACCGTTGGCGTCCTCCGCATAGTCTGCCAGCGCAGTCTGTAGGCGTTGCACGGCCTCGTCCGGCAGAGATTCTGCCGTGACCACGGCCACGGTGTAATCGGGGTCTACGGTGGTCAGCAGACCGTGGGCCACATACGCCACGCCCACAATGACCATCGCCGCCACTGCCACGATGCCCCAATTATAATACCACCAGTTGGCGCGGGAGCGCTTTTTCTGCTCCTGCGCGGTCAGGGGCTTTTCCGGCGCTGCCGGGCGCGGGATGGTGCGCACTTGCACGCCGTACTCCTGCCGCAAAACGGGGAACAGGGTCTGCATGGCGGCGAGCCCCGGCAGCCAGAAACCGAACAGTACCGCCCAGAACACGCTGACCGGGAACAGCAAGATCATGCCGCCGATGCCCGCCAGCATGATAACGCCTGCCAATACGCAGCGGCCCGGCACGGTGAGCAGCAGCCTGCCCGCCCGGCGCAGCAGGCTGTCCGGGGTGCGGGGCTGCAGCGGCAGTACGGCGGCGCACAGAGTGCCGAAAACCGCCAGCACCAGAAAGTCCAGTGCCAGAAATACCAGCACCGCAAGGCCGGGGTAGTAGCCCTGCCGGGCGGCGGCATCAAACACAAAGGCCGATATAAAGCACAGCAGCCCCAGTGCCAGCGTGCCCACAGCGCCAAAGCCGCAGGCGGCTTTCCAATGGGCGGCAAGGGTCTGCTTTGCCCGGGGCAGCCACTGGGAGGGGTCATTCTGCAGGCTGCGCAGGGCGCAGTCGGCAAGCAACACCATGGCAGGGCCGACCAGCAGACCGGTCACCGCGCTGCACACCACCGTAAGCGGCAGGGAGAACAGGGTGACCCCCAGCGAGACGCCCAGCGCAGCGGGCAGGCAGAGGATACAGACCATCAGGTTCGTGCCCAGCAGCTGGCCGAGGTCGCGGCCGACCATCTGGCAAAAGCGTGCAAAGCCTTTTTTCTCCGGCTCGTTCGGATTTATGCCGTGACCGTCCCGCCCATAAAGGGCATTGTAGATGCTCATATCACTTTACCTCGGTGCCAAAGGCTTCGATCTGGGTCAAGGCAGGGAAGGGCGAAGTTCCCTCGGCCTGAATCAGATCCTTCAGCACAAGGCTGCGCACCCGCTTGGGCTCGAAGGCCACGCTCTGGGGCTTGGCGCTTTTCACCAGCGGGATGTCCAACCTGCTGCCGTCGGAAAACGCCACCGTGGCCTTGACCCAGTAATTGTCGTGAGGAAAATCTGCCCGCTCGGTGATGCGCAGCTCATCCAGCAGTACCTCGCGGCCAAAATCCAAGGTCAGAGCGGCGTTCGGGTCGCGGTTGATGCCCCAGCTCTGGTAGGGGTACTCGCCGTGGGCACTGTTCTCAAAAATGCCGTCGATGGCGTTGCGGGCGGCAAACACCGCCTCGCCGCGCGTTTCCACGTTGGCGCTGGCGTGGGGATAAAAACCGGTGTCGCCGTGTTCATCGTAGCAGTTAAAGGCCAAGTTTCGCCGGGCGGCGATCTCCTCCGGCAGCGCAAGGCGCGCCCGGATGACGTGACGGCTGCCCACAAAGCTCTTGGGGGAGTAGGTGATGGCCTGCTCCCCGAAGGGAATGTGGAAATTGATCTCCCGCTTGACCACATACACAAGGGCTTCGGGCATGGTGTCCTCGAACTGGATAACGCAGTACTGGCCGGGATGGTCGATCTCCAGCGCCACCCGGTCGCCGGGCTTATAGCAGTTGGTGTAAACAAGGGATACGGCGGTGTCGGCGTCACAGGTCATCAGGGTGTGACCCGCTTCGTCCAGAATTTTCAGCTTGATGGTTTCCATAGCGGTTCTCCTTAATATAGCGTAAGGCTCAGCATTTTTTGGAAATGCAGGGTGATCTTATAAATCGTTTCCGGCCATGCAGTGCGCAGGCGCGGGTCGGTGATGGGCACCGGCGTAACAGCAGCCGTTGCGGCATCCGGGTCAAAGCGGATGCCGCCCAGCGTGCCTACCGCAAAGCCGTCCGCTGTGGGCACGGGTTTCTGCTCGGTGAGCAGGGTCAGCTCCACGATGCCGGGATAGTCCGTTTCGTCCCGCAGGGCGATGCCCTGATCGCCGACCGATACACAGCGGCGGTAGGTGGTAAGCCCCGGAATGGGAGGGTACGCGCCCGCCAGTTCGCCGGTGATGCTGTTTTTATCGGTGCACACCTCCCTGGCAGCGTATTCCGCGCCGGGAAGCTGCTGCACGCCGTCAAAGGTGGGCAGATTGTGCCATGCGCTCTGCATGGTCCAGATCTCGTACCGCTGAGGGCTGAAGGTCTTTTGGGTGTAGCTCTCCACCCCGATATCGATGAGGAACGGCCTGCCGTCCTTGTACACGGTGATGCTGCCGGTATCGTTGTGGTTGTGGCTGTCGCCGTTGGAGCCGAACTTTGCCCCCAGCATCCAGCTGCCCTGCCGCGCGGCATAGACGCCCACGCTGGGGTACCACACTGTTAAATGGTGCCGGGGCGTTGCGGAGTACGCCATCATTTCTTCTTCTGCAAAGGCGGTGGTTAGCCGGTACCACAGGTTGATGTGGGTGCTGCCGTCCGGGTTCTGCAAATGGTCGGGGTCGGCATCGGCGCGGAAGTCTGCCGCCGCAAGGGCTTGCAAAGCATCGCTGCCCACAGCCTGTCCAAAGCGGTATTCTCGTGCACCGCACCGCCCGGCAAGGGGGCTGCAATCGCCAAAGTTCAGGTAATAAGGCCCTTCTACATGGACGTTGCAGATGTACTCCGCAATATTTTTGATCTTTGCTTCGCTGAATAGCGGGCGGAAGGCCTCCGGCGCGATGGCAGATAAGATCTCCAGACACCCCCACAGGGTCAGCCCGGCGTGGCGGTAATACTGGGCTCCTTCGTTGCAGCAGCCGTCCGTGCCATAGTCCTTCAAAAAGCAATCCAGACTGTATGCAGCCTGTTTGACAGCGGCTTTCCGCTCGGACTGTGTGGTGGGCAGCAGAAAGACCGTGAGCAGAACATTCTGGGTGCACCAGCTCGTCCAGTTGCACATAGGCTCCGCGCCGTTGCCCATCCACCAGAAGTGGCTTGTAAAATAGGGCGTCAGGATGCGGGTGTTCAGCTCCCGCTCCATCCGCACCGTGATGCCCGGCGCGGCGGTGTCCAGCTCGTCCGGCAGTAAGTACCGGGTCAGCGCCAGCAGGGCCCCGGTCTCGGCAGCAAAAAGGTCCACGATGGGGCGGGTAGTGTCCGGCAGGGGCAGCTGCGGCGTGTCCCGGATGTAGCTGTTGTGGGCGGGCAGCTGCCATGCGCTTTCCTCGCAGAGTGCCCATACGGTATCTGCAATGGCACCCAGAAAACGCCCGGTGTGCTCCACGCATTCGGCGCACACCAGTGCACACAGCCGTGCCCGGCGGGAGAAATAGGCATCTTCCCACGCTGTGCGTCGGCCGATGTGGGAAAAGTCCAGCCAGAGCGAGAGCGGCAGCGGCGCAATGGCCGCAGCCAGCGCAGCTTCGCCTGCCTTCAAAAAGCGGTCTTTGACCCGCTGGGGTAGGGCATTCCATACCGTGCGCTCTCTGGCAGGCGGAAAGGGATGAGAGTCGGGCAGACTGTCCGGAAGAAAAGAAAGTTGTTCAGATATCATAATGCCTCCTGATGATTTACTGCAAGGCCCTGCCGCTCATCGTTTGGCGAGCCCAACTCAGTTAGATGATTTCTGCCCGACCTGCCAAGGGCTCCCCTATCAGGGGAGCTGGCACGCGAAGCGTGACTGGAGAGGTTTACAAGCTTTGCTGGTATTCCCGCGGGCTGAGCCCCGTGACCTTTTTGAACACCTTGGAGAAATAGAACGAGCTCTCATAGCCCAGTTTTTCCGCGATCTCGTACACCTTCAGGTTGCCCTGTTCCAGCATCTCCTTGGCGGCGGCAATGCGGGTTTCGGTGATATACTCCACAAAGCCGCTGTCGCCGTATTTGCCAAAAAGCTGGCTGAGGTAGTTGGGCGAAAAGTTGAACACCGCCGCCACATCGGCCAGCGTCAGTTTTTCCGAAAGGTGATTTTTGATATACTCCTGCACCTGTGCCACCACCTGCATCTTTCCAGCCGTAGCATCGCCGTCACCGGCCTCCACAAACTGGATGGGATTTTCAGCGGTCAAGATGGGCTGCAGGTGGGCATTTTCACGGCAGCGGCGGGCAAGGCCCAGCAGGGAATTGGTGGGCCGCCCCACAGCCCAGAGCAGCCGGACCGTGAAGTAGTTGTACAAGATCTGGCTGGCCCGCTCCAGCAGGGGAAGCAGCACTGCCCGGTAGTTCTGGCATTGGGCATCGGTCAGGCAGAACAGCACATTGCAGCGCATGGCATCGGCCCCGGTTACGTAGCAGGGCAGATAATTTTGCAGGGTGGTTTCCAACATCCGTGCACAGGAAAAGCTCAGTTTCAGCTGCTGTGCGGGGGCAAGCTCTGTGTTGGCAATGATCTCGCAGCTGGCCACAAGGTAGTCGTCGCTTGTAAGGTTCAGTTCCATGTGCTGCAGCGGCTGCTCCAAAGATTGCTCGTCCGGGAACAGCCCAGCGTACAGCCGCACAAAAAAGCGTTCCTGATAGGTGCGCACGCTCTCGGCAAGGTTTTCCTGCACCGACAGCTCCCCAAGCAGCGCCCGCTCCTTTTTGACGCGTTCTGCGGCGCGGGCCAGCGCGGTCTGCAGATTTTCCGGGGTCAGGTCCAGCTTAACAAGGTAATCCACCACCCCGGCCCCCATGGCCTGTTTGATGTAGTCAAATTCCTCAAAGCTGGTCAGCATAATAAAGGCGGGCAGCGGCCCCCGTTCCCGGCAGGTGCGGGCCAGGGTCAGGCCATCCATCAGGGGCATTTTTACGTCTGCCACCACGATATCCGGCTTTTCGCGCTCGATCATTTCCAGCGCCAGCTTGCCGTTGCGGGCAGTGCCGCAGACAGTATAGCCCAGCTTTTCCCATTCCAGCATTCCCTGCAGGCCAATGAGGACCAGCGGCTCATCATCCACAAGTAAGATCCGCAGCATGATCGTTTCCTTTCCTCTGATAGGGCAGTCGGATGGTCACCTCAGTCCCGATGCCCTCCTCGCTTTCAATGGTCAGGCCGTAAGCTTCGCCGAACGAATACTGGATGCGGCGGTTCACGTTCCACAATCCAACATGGCGGAACTTTTCGGCCTTTTCTTTTTCCCCGGCGGGTGCGTCCAGCAGATGCGCCACCTGCTCCGGCGGCATCCCGATGCCGTCGTCGGTCAGCCGCAGCAGCACATCCCCCGTGGCCGGATCGATGGAAATATCCAGCAGAACGCTGCCGTGGCCGCCCTTGGGCTCCAGCCCGTGGAAAATGGCGTTCTCCACCAGCGGCTGCAGCGTAAAGCGGGGGATCAGGCAGTCCCGGCAAAGCCGCTCGTCCTCGATCCGGGAAACCTCAATCTCCAGATCGCCGCCATAGCGGTACTGCTGGATGGTAAAGTAATCGTTGAGCAGAGCCAGCTCCTCCTGCAGGGGCACCAGCTTCTGCGTTTCCTTTGAGATGCTCTTGGTCAGCCGGGCAAAGGCGGTCACCATCTCGGCAATGCCGGGCGCGTGCTGGATGGTGGCCATCCAGCGGATGCTGTTCAGGGTATTGTAGATAAAGTGGGGGTTGATCTCGCTTTGGAGCATCCGGTATTCCAGCTCCTGTTTTTTGCGCTCGTCCTCCACCCGGCGGTTCATCAGGCCGTCCACATCGGCGGCCAGCTTGTTGATGCCTCGGCCAATGTCGCCCAGCTCATTGGGCCACTCTACGGCAGGGTCGGCAGTAAAGTCGCCGCCGCCCACAGCTTCGATCCGCTTCTGCAGGGCCTCCACCGGGCGGGTAATGGCCCATTCCAGCCAATGCTGCATTAAAAAGCTCAGTCCCCACACGATGGCAAGCCCCAGCCCCAGCAGCCACAGATAGACACGGCGCTGCTGTAAAAAGGTGCTTTCGGGCATCACCTGGATCAGTGCTGCACCCCGGCCCTCCAGAACGACCTTGATTGCAAAATAACTGCTGCCGCCCTTCCGGAAGCGCCCCTGCCATGCGGACTGCTTCCAGGTGCGGTTCTCCACCGTGGAGCGCAGTGTGTAGGAAACATCAGAAAAGGCAGTTTCCACCTGGGTCAGGCGGCCATCCTCGATCTGCCAGAGCTGATTGCCCATTTCCCAATAGAGTGCGCTGCCCTCGCTCGTGGTATAGCCCGCTGCGGGATCGGTGATGACCGATGGATCCAGCGCAAGGTAGGCTGTGCCGCGATGCATCGTTCCATGGCCGGAACGGATGGGCCTGCTGATGGCAAGGCAGGCCGGGTGAGAGATCATCAGCGGGTCGGTGGTGAACCGCATCCCGTATCCCTGCTGCAAAAACAGGGATACGCTGCTCTGGTTCAGGGCCGAAGAGCTGTTCAGCGGGCCGAACTGCAGGTGCCGGTCGTTTTCGTTGCTCATAAAGAACCGGATGACCTTGGGGTACAGCGGGTTGGAATAATACTTTTCCTGCGCCGCCTTGTAAGCTGCAATGGTCTGGGGGCCGTTGACCTCTTCCTGTGAAAGATAGCGGCGCACGGTGTCGTTGATGGAGGCCCAGTTCAAAAGAGCATCCGCATCGTTCAGGCTTGTCTCGATGCTGGTGGCCACCAGCCGCAGGTTGAACTCTGCCGCCTGCAGGGTGTTTGTACGGACATATTGGTTGGAAAGAAAAAACAGTGCCGCGCAGACAGCAAGGGAGGTCAGCACTGTAAAAACGCGCGTGCTCCACACGATCTGCCGCCGCAGTGAAAAGCGGTGCCCGGGGCGATCCATACGCATTCTCCTTTCCCTTTCATTGGACAGCTTCCAATTTATACAGTACTGATTTTTGCGGCCTTTGTCAACGGCTTTTTGCATGATTTTTGTATACATTGTACTGTTTTTATTTGTTGCACATTTGCAATCTGTGCAAGAAATCAAGAAAGTACAGATTTCAGCATAAGAAAGTGCATCTTTTTGAGAAAGGCCTGCAAAAAATACAGCCCCGCCCGGAATAATTCCATTCCGGTTGGGGCTGTTTTGCGGTATTCTAGTATCAACAAAAGCGAGCGGCTCCCCGGCACGGGGGAGACCGCTGCACAAAAAACGCACTGCCCTGAAGGAGGACAAGACTTATGAAAAAGATCTCTCGTCGTTCGTTCCTGACCGCTGCCGCCGCCTGCGGCGCAGCTGCTGCCCTGACCGCCTGCGGCGGCTCTTCCAGCTCTGCCGCTGCTTCCTCCACTGCCGGTTCCACCGCTGCATCCGCAGCCGCAGGCCCTGTTACCCTGCAGTGGTCGGTGTGGGATAAGGAGTCCACCCCCTACTGGCAGGCCATGGCCGACGGCTACATGGCAAGCCACAAGGACGTGACCATCGAGATGGTGGATCTGGGCTCCAGCGATTACATGACCGTTCTGGCTACCCAGCTGGCCGGCAGCGCCGATCTGGATATCGTGACCATCAAGGATATTCCCGGCTACGCAAACCTCATCAATCTGGATTACCTCAAGCCCCTGAACGAGGTGCTGACCCGCGACACCGGCGATTTCAACGGCACCATCGAGCAGCTGACTACCGATGACGGCAACTTCTACGCCGTGCCCTTCCGCAGCGACTTCTGGGTGGTGTACTACAACAAGGACCTGTTCGATAAGGCCGGTGTGGAGTACCCCTCCAATGACCTGACGCTGGAAGATTACGATGCGCTGGCCCGCAAGATGACCAGCGGCTCCGGCGATACCAAGGTCTATGGCTGCCACTATCACACCTGGCGCTCCGCCGCTTCTCTGTTCTCCATTCTGGACGGCAAGAACACCATCATCGATGGCACCTACGACTTCATGAAGCCCACCTACGATATGGTCATTGCCCAGCAGAAGGACGGCATCTGCATGGACTACGGCTACCTCAAGACCTCCTCTCTGCATTACTCCGCCGCCTTTGAGAACCAGCAGTGCGCAATGGTCAACATGGGCAGCTGGTTCATCTCCACGCTGGAAGCCTACATGAAGGATGCCGAAACCAAGTTCAACTGGGGCATCGTCAAGTACCCCCACCCCGCCGGTGCAGCTGCCGGTTCTACGCTGGGCACTGTGACCAGCCTGGCCATCAACGCCGACTCTCCCAAGGCAGACGCTGCTGCCGACTTCATCAACTGGTGTGTCTCCGAGGAGGGCGCACAGGCTATTGCCAAGACCGGCACCTTCCCGGCCTGTGGCTCTGACGCTACCGCTGAGATCATCAAATCCACCGAGGGCTTCCCCGAAGACAGCAATTCTGTGGATGCGCTGACCACCAGCAATGTCTATCTGGAGATGCCCTACACCCAGTACGCATCGGATATCGAGACCATCCTGAACGCCGAGCACGATGCCATTATGACCATGAGCGAGACCGTGGACGAGGGCATCCAGAACATGAACGATCAGGTTCCCGCAGTTCTGGGCTGATCGTCTCCCGCTGCTTTCTCATCATCTCCTTCTTCATCATAAAACACCGGAGGGCGGGCGATTGCCCGCCCTCCCGCCTTGTCAACGGAAAGGAGGCTCTTTTATGGCGAGTGCTACTGTCCAGAATAAAACTCCCCGTAAAGTGCTAAAAAAATCGACCCGCGATTCTCTGATCGCGTATTCCTTCATTGCGCCAAACTTCATTGGCTTCTGCGTGTTCACACTGGTGCCCATGGTGTTCGCCATTGCGCTTGCCTTCTGCGCATGGGATGGCCGCCACGCCATTGAATTTATCGGCCTGAAGAACTTTGTAAAGCTTTTCACCACCGATAAAATTTTTCAGGCGGCGCTGAAAAACACCATCGTCTATGTCATTGGCACTGTGCCGCTGACGCTGGCCTGCTCGCTGGCCATGGCTGTGCTGCTGAACCAGAATGTGAAGCTGCGCAACTTCTTCCGCACCGTGGCATTCTTCCCTTACGTTGCCTCGCTGGTGGCGGTGGCAGCGGTGTGGAACATGATCTTCAACCCCTCCATGGGCCCCATCAACATGATCCTGAACCAGTTCTTCGGCGTGGCGGTGGAAAACCTGCCCCGCTGGGCTGCCGGTAAGGACACCGCCATGCTGACGGTCATCCTGTTCAGTGTGTGGAAGAACATGGGCTACTATATGGTCATTTATCTGGCCGGCTTGCAGGGCTGTAACCCGGACCTGAACGAAGCCGCCGAGCTGGACGGTGCCAACCGTTGGCAGCAGTTCTGGCACATCACCCTGCCCCAGCTGCGTCCCACCACCTTCTTTGTGGTCATCATGCTCACCATCTCCGGCTTCAAGGTCTACGACCAGATGTACATGATCACGCAGGGCGGCCCCGGCACAGCCACCATGACGCTGGTGTACTATATTTACAATGTTGCCTTCGTCAACACCCCGAAATACGGCTACGCAAGTGCCATTGCCATGGTGCTGTTTGTACTGGTGCTGATCGTTACGATCATCCAGTTCCGCGGCTCCAAGGGCGAGAACTGAGAAAGGAGGAAGAAACTATGACGACTGCTGTACGCAAAGACCACGCTTCTCAGAAGCGCCGCAATTTCATCTCCAAGTTCCTGATCTATTTCTTCCTCATCGTCATCACAGCCTGCATGCTGCTGCCCTTTTTGTGGATGCTGTCCTCCTCTTTTAAGCTGAATAAGGACGTGTTCGGCTTCCCCATCCAGTGGATCCCCAAAAATCCCCGCTGGCAGAACTATGTGGACATCTGGACCCAGATCCCGCTGCTGACCTTCGTGAAGAACACGGTCAAGATCACGGTGGTGGTCACCCTGTTGCAGCTGTTCACCTCCTCCTTTGCGGCCTACGCCTTTGCCAAGATGCAGTTCAAGGGCAAGAATGTGCTGTTCCTGGGGTACATCGCCACCATTGCAGTGCCGTGGCAGGCCTACATGGTGCCCCAGTTCATGATGATGAGCTCTTGGCATCTGAACAACACCCATCTGGCCATTATGTGCCTGCAGGCCTTCAGTGCCTTCGGCGTGTTCCTGATGAAGCAGTTCTACGAGGGTGTGCCCACTGAACTGTGTGAGGCCGCCCGCATCGACGGCCTGAGCGAATACGGCATCTGGTGGCACATTATGCTGCCTCTGAGCCTGCCCGCCCTGTCCACCCTGACCATCTTCACCTTCGTGAACACCTGGAACGACTTCCTTGGCCCCCTGATCTACCTGACCAAGACCGAGCTCAAGACCATCCAGATCGGCCTGCGGATGTTCATTACCCAGTATTCCGCAGAATACGGCCTGATCATGGCGGCCTCTGTGGTGGCACTGATCCCTGTGCTGATCGTATTCCTTTCTCTGCAGAAATATTTTGTGCAGGGTGTTGCATCCACCGGTATCAAGGGCTAAAATAACACCCGTAAGCGGGGTGCGGGCAGTCCCCGCGCCCCGCATTTTTTGGATAGAGGGAAAACGTTATGTTATATCCGGAGCAGAATGAAGCACGCCTGAAACTGAGCATGGACGGCACATGGGAGTTTGCGCTGGGCAGCTGCGAGGAAAACCAGTTCGACCCCGCAAAGCCCCTGCCGGACACGCAGCCCATCGCCGTTCCTGCCAGCTACAACGACCAGAACGACCAGACCACGGCCCTGCGCCGCCACTACGGCTGGGCATGGTATCAGCGCAAGTTCACCCTGCCCGCCTTCTGCGCCGGGCAGCGGGTGGTGCTGCGGTTTGGCTCGGTGACCCACACGGCAAAGGTCTGGCTGAACGGTCAGCTCATTGCGCAGCACAAGGGCGGCTTCACCCCCTTTGAAGCCGATGTCACCGCACTGCTGCGCCCCGGTGAAACGGCTCTGCTCACCGTGGCCTGCGACAACCGGGTGAACCACAGCACTCTGCCTGTGGGCAACGAGGACGGCCAGCTGGCCTTCTTTGGCTCGGACAATGCGGGCATCCCCAGCGTAGAAGCTGCCAAGCGCGCCGCCGCACCCCAGAACCGCCCCAACTTTGATTTCTTCAACTATGCGGGCATCCACCGCCCGGTGGTGCTCTACACCACCCCCAAAGAGTATATCGAGGATGTGACTGTAGTGCCGCACACGGATGGCAGGGTGGATTACCGCATCCAGACCGTGGGCACCGCACCGGTGGCTGTCACTGTGCTGGAGGCTGACGGCAAGGCTGTTGCAAGCGCCGAGGGCGCAGCGGGCACCTTGACCATCCCGGAGGTGCAGCTCTGGGAGCCGAAGCCCGGCGTGCCCTATCTTTATACCCTGCACATCACCTGCGGGGCGGACGTCTACGACCAGACCTTTGGCGTGCGCAGCATCGAGGTGCGGGGTACACAGGTGCTTTTGAACGGCAAGCCGCTCTATTTCAAGGGCTTTTGCAAGCACGAGGATTTTACCGCCCATGGCCGTGGCTTTGACCCGGTGCTGAACGTAAAAGATGTAAACCTCATCCACTGGGCCAATGCCAATGCCGTGCGCACCAGCCACTATCCCTACGCTGAGGAGTTTTACGATCTGTGCGACCGGGAGGGCATTCTGGTCATGGACGAAACCCCGGCGGTGGGCATCGGCGGCGGGGCAGTGCTGAACCCCTACAAGGAATACCCCATCGCCGAGCATCACCGGCAGGTGCTGACCGAGATGATCCGGCGGGACAAAAACCACCCCTGCGTGGTGCTGTGGAGCCTTGGCAACGAGCCGGATCTGGAACACTTCCCGCAGGATGCCTACGACTACTGGTACCCCCTCTATGAGCTGGCCCATCAGCTGGACCCGCAGAACCGCCCCGTCACCCTGGTCTGCTGCCAGAACGACTACACCAGGGACATCACTACCCGCACTATGGATATCGTCTGCATCAACCGTTATTACGGCTGGTACAACCTGTCCGGCGATCTGGATGCCGCCTGCTATGGCCTGAATCAGGAGCTGGATTTCTGGGCAGACCAGCACAAGCCTGTGATGATGAGCGAATACGGCGCAGACACCCTTGCCGGTCTGCACACTGCCGGAGCCGAGATGTTCAGCGAGGAGTTTCAGGTGGAGTTTTACCGCCGTCTGGATGCGGAGTTTGACAAGCGCCCCTGGTTTGTGGGAGAATTTGTCTGGAACTTTGCGGACTATGACACCGTGCAGGGCCCCATGCGGGTGGACGGCAACAAAAAGGGTCTGTTTACCCGTGACCGCCGCCCCAAGCTGGGGGCGCACTTCCTGAGAGAACGCTGGAAGGACATTCCAACGTTTTACTTCAAATAAACCTCTCAGTCTGCTTCGCAGACAGCTCCCCTAATAGGGGAGCCCTTGGCAAAGAGGAAAAAAGAATCTTCTTGAGATAAGGAGCTGCTTATGAAGACCTATCCGAATCACCCAATGACCGACGCCGAGGCAAGGCAGGCACTGGCCGATGCCTGCAAGCAGGTGGAGACCAATCTGCCGCTGTACACCTGGCAGTGCCAGAATCATTCCAGTGTAAACGGCATCTACCCCGGCTGTGCCAACAACCAGTGGACCTGCGGCTTCTGGCCGGGGGAGATCTGGCTGGCCTACGAGGCCACTGGGGACGAAAAATTCAAGGCAGCTGCCCTGATTCAGGTGGACAGCTTTGCCGACCGCATTGCCCGCAAGGTGGAGGTGGACCACCACGACATGGGCTTTCTGTACAGCCCCACCTGCGTGGCAGCGTGGAAACTGGTGGGCAGCGAAACCGGCAAAAACGCCGCCATCGCCGCCGCCGACCAGCTGTTGACCCGCTACCAGCCCAGCGGAAAATTTTTGCAGGCATGGGGCACCATGGATGACCCCGGCAACTACCGCTATATCATTGACTGCATGCTCAATGTGCCGCTGCTGTACTGGGCAGCGCAGGTGACCGGCAGCGACCACTACCGCGAGATCGCCGCTGCCCACACCGCCACCACGCTGGCAAACTCCTTCCGGCCGGACGGCAGTACCTACCACACCTTCTTTATGAACCCGGACGGCACCCCCAAGGGCGGACGCACCTGTCAGGGCTATAAGGACGACAGCTTCTGGGCACGGGGACAGGCGTGGGGCGTGTACGGAAGTGCCATCGGCTACACCTACACCCACGATGAAAAGTTCCTCAATGTGTTCCGCAAGGCGCTGGACTTTTATCTTTCCCGCCTGCCGGAGGATCTGGTGCCTTGCTGGGATATGCTCTTTGCACCGGAAAGCGGCGAGCCGCGGGATTCCTCCTCTGCTGCCATCGTGGCCTGCGGCCTGCTGGAAGCCGCCAAGTATGTGGGAGAGGAAGAAGCTGCCCAGTGGCGCACCCTTGCCCGGCAGATGCTGGCCAGTCTGACCGCAAACTACGCAGTCAAGCCCGGCACCCTCGGCTCCGGCCAGCTGCTGCACGGCACTTACAGCAAAAAAAGCCCCTACAACACCTGCACCCCGGAGGGCGTGGATGAATGCACGAGCTGGGGCGATTATTTCTACATGGAGGCGCTGACCCGCCTGACCAAAGACTGGGAGATGTACTGGTAATGAACTTGCAGACCAAAGCGGATTTTACCGCACTGATGCACAAATTTCTCGACCCGCTCAAGCCTTATTATTCCGCAGGCTGTGCCCGGCTGCATCTGGGCGATACGGGCGTGACCTACGACCAAAATGCCATTGAGCTGGAAGCCTTCAGCCGCCCGCTGTGGGCGCTGGTGCCCTTCTGGGTGGGCGGCGGCTCCGACCCGGAGTTTGAAACCATCTACCGCAAGGGACTTGCCGCCGGTACTGACCCGGAAAACCCCGAATACTGGGGCACCACCGGGGAGTACGACCAGTGCTATGTGGAGATGGCCGCCATTGCCTGCGGCATTCTTACCGAACCGGAAAAGCTGTGGACATCGCTCTCTGACACCGAAAAACAGAACCTTGCCGCATGGCTTGGGCAGATCAACGCCCACACCATCCCGGACTGCAACTGGCAGTTTTTCCGCATCCTCGTAAACCTTGCCCTGAAAAGCGTGGCCATGCCCTACAGCCCGGAGCTGCTGGAGGACGGTCTTTGCAAAATCGACAGCTATTACAGCGGCGACGGCTGGTCCACCGATGGCGCCTCCGTGCAAAAGGATTACTACATCCCGTGGGCCATCCAGTATTACGGACTGCTGTACTCTAAATTTGCCGCCGACACCGACCCCCGGCGTGCCGCACTCTACCGCCAGCGGGCCCAGCTGTTTGCACAGCAGTTTGTCTATTGGTTCGATGCCAACGGCGCAGCGCTGCCCTTTGGACGCAGCCTGACCTACCGCTTTGCTCAGAACAGCTTCTGGGCGGCCTGTATCTGGGCGGGGCTGGAACCGCTGCCCCTGCCGGTGATGAAGGGGCTCATCGTCCGCAACTTCAACTGGTGGCTGGGGCAGAAAATGTTCGACCGGGACGGCATCCTCACCATCGGCTACTGCTACCCGCAGATGTACATGGCCGAGCGGTACAACGCCCCAGGCAGCCCCTATTGGGGCATGAAGAGCTTCTTGCTGCTTGCTTTGCCGGACGACCATCCCTTCTGGTCTGCCGAGGCTGCGCCCATACCCGCATTGGAGCGGCTCAAGCCCATGCCCTATGCCAACATGCTGGTGCAGCGGCGGGCGGGCCGGGTAACGGCCTACGCCGCCGGTGTCAACGAGGGGCACGGCCACGGACAGTTCCCGGAAAAGTACGCAAAATTTGCCTACGATACCCGTTTCGGCTTCTGCGCCTCCCGCAGCCGGGAGGTGCTCCATCAGGCCGCACCAGACAGTATGCTGGCCTTTGTGATAGACGATAACGTGTTCGTGCGCAAGGTGAGCAAAACGTGGGAAATTGAAGCCGGGACGGTGACCGCGCAGTGGTCACCCTTCCCTGGCATTGAGGTCACCACCACCATCACCCCCACGGCCACCGGCCACCGCCGCCATCACGAAATTGACAGCAGCTTCGATTGCGAAGCCTATGACTGCGGCTTTGCCGTGCCCAATTTTGCACCGGGATACGCCGAAGGTGTGGAAAACAACACCGCCGAAGCCCGCTGCGACGCACTGCGCTGCACTGTGACGGGCAGAGGCGAAGCGGTAGTCATCGGCTGCGACCCCAACACCAGCCTGTATTTTACCAATGTCCACCTGCCTGCGGTGAAATATCATATTGCCAAAGGACGCACTGTTCTGGATACTGAGATCCTTGACGAAGCAGACTGATGCCGCTTCTTTCCAGAAAAACAGTCGTTTTTGTGCGGCTGTTTTTCTTATATCCTGTGCTATAATGAAAGCAGAGAATGCTGCGAGGTGACATTTATGCCTTTGAACGATCCCATTACCCCGGCACTGCTGGCCGACCCGGAAATTTTCCAGCAGAACCGCCTGCCCTTCCATGCCCATTTTGCGGACCAGACCAGCCCGGAAATGCCCCTGACTGTCAGCTTGGATGGCGAGTGGGCTTTCCGCTATGCGGAAAACCTGACTGCACCCTTTACGGACTGGGACACCCTGACCGTGCCGGGCTTTATCCAGATGCAGAGCCTGCAAAAGCCCGGTCAGCCCTACGGCGCGCCCCATTACGTCAACACCCAGTACCCGTGGGATGGTCACGAAAAGCTGCACCCCGGCGAGATTCCGCAGGATTATAACCCCATCGGGGAGTATCAGCGCAGCTTTACCCTGCCGGAAAGCTGGGCGAGCTGCTACCTGCGCCTGAACGGTGCGGACAGCACCGCCGCCGTCTGGTGCAACGGCGTTTACATCGGCTACACCGAGGATACCTTTACCCCGGCAGAATTTGATATGACCGCCGCCGTCCATCCCGGCGAGAACACCCTGACCGTGCAGGTGTACCGCTTTTCCTCCGGAAGCTGGCTGGAAGATCAGGATTTCTGGCGCATGAGCGGGCTGTTCCGCTCGGTGGAGCTGTTCACAAAGCCTGAGCTGCATCTGGAAGATGCCTTTGTGAAGCAGGAGTTTGCTCTGGACTTCTCCAGTGCCACAGTCACCTTTGATTGCAAGGTCAGCGGCGCGGGCACCATCTCGGTGGTGTTCAACGGGCAGCAGCAGTCTGCTGAGGTGGGTGTGCCTGCGGAATACGACAGCGGCGTGGTGTTCGGCAAGGGCGAGGCTGACCCGGACGTGGAAGAGGACGTGCAGGACGTTTCCTTTACCTTTGCGGTGACTGATCCCGCCCTGTGGAGCGCTGAGCAGCCGAACCTGTACGAGGCGGAAATTGCCCTGCTGAATGAGGGTACTCTCGTGGAGCGTACCGGCATGAAAGTCGGTCTGCGGAAGTTTGAACGGAAGAACCGCCAGATGCTTTTGAACGGCCAGCGTATGGTGTTCAAAGGTGTCAACCGCCACGAGTGGAGCTGCCGCACCGGTCGCACCATTTCCCATGAAGAAATGCTCTGGGATGTGAAAAACCTGAAAGCCCACAACGTCAACGCTGTGCGCACCAGCCACTACCCGGACGAGCCGTATTTCTTACAGCTCTGCGATGAATATGGCCTGTATGTCATTGGGGAAACGAACCTTGAAACGCATGGCACATGGCAGAAGCTGGGCGCGGATGGCTCGGACGAGTGGACACTGCCCGGTGCGCGCCCGGAGTGGCGGGAGAATGTGCTGGCCCGTGCCGAAGCCATGCTGGAGCGGGACAAAAACCACCCTGCAATCCTCGTCTGGTCTTGCGGCAACGAGAGCTACGGCGGCAAGACCCTGTGGGAGATGAGCGAGTACTTCCGCCGCACCGACCCCAGCCGCCTTGTGCACTACGAGGGCATTTTCTGGGACCGGGAATATCCAGCCACCTCCGACATGGAAAGCCAGATGTACACCCCGGTGGCCGACATTAAAAAGTTTCTGGCGGAGCACCCGGAAAAGCCCTTTATCATGTGCGAGTACAGCCATGCCATGGGCAATAGCTGCGGCGGCATCACGGATTATACCGAGTATGCTTACGAAGAGCCCCTGTATCAGGGCGGGTTTATCTGGGAGTACATGGATCACGGCATCGCAGTGACCGACCCGGACGGCAGACCCGGCTTTGCCTACGGCGGCGACTTTGGCGACCGCCCCACCGACCGGGAATTCTGCGTGGACGGTCTGGTACTGCCGGACCGCCGCAACACCCCCAAGATGGACGCAGTCAAGGCAGCCTATGCGCCCCTGAAGATCACCCTCACCGATACCGAAGCCGTGGTGGAAAACCGGAATCTCTTTACCGACCTGAGCGCCTACGATCTTGTGTTTGCGTCCTCGGTCAACGGCCAGCCGGAGCGCCGTGCGGTGCTGCGGGTGGACGGCAAGCCGGGTGAGACAGTGCACATCCCGTTCCCGTTTGCTCTGCCGGAAGCAGGGTTTGCCTGCATGACCGTTACCGCTATCCAGCGGGCTGCAAAGCCCGGCATCCCAGCGGGCTATGAAGCTGCCTTTGGGCAGGTATGGCACAACCACGCCGCCGCCCGGCTGACCCTGCCCGCTCCGCAGCTGGTGGAGATGGACTGCAACATCGGCGTAAAGGGCGAAGGCTTTGAGTATCTCTTCAGCCGGGGCAAGGGGCTTGTGTCCATCCGCTATAACGGCGTGCAGCTGCTGGACGATACCGTGCGCCCCAACTTCTGGCGTGCGCCCACAAACAACGACGAGGGCTGTGCAGAACCCTTTGAGTTTGCCTTCTGGAAGACCGCCGGTCTCTATGCCCGGTGCGATGCCCTGACTGCCGAAATAAAGGGAGAATTTGTCACAGTTCGTGCCGTCTACACCCTGCCGGGCGGGCAGACGCTGCCCATTGAGTTTGCCATCGACGGTGCAGGCCGCTGCGACATTACGATGACATGGCAGGGCGAAAAGACTGAACTGCCGGAGTTCGGGCTGCTCTTCCCGCTGCGCCGGGAGCTGACAGAAGTCTCCTACTTGGGTCTTGGCCCCCGGGAAACCACCGCTGACCGCACCGCAGGCGGCAAGATGGGCGCATGGAGCTACAACGTCCGGCAGGACTTTGCCCAGAACACCCCGGTCTACCCGCAGGAATGCGGCAGCCGCACCGGTGTGTACAGCGCAACGCTCACCGGCAGCGGATTGAATATAGGCATCGGCTTTGCAGGGGACGGCATGACCTTCTCGGCACTGCCCTACACGCCCCATGAACTGGAAAACGCCCGCCATCTCTACGAACTGCCTCGCGATGACAATAAGACCATCGTGCGCTGTGCTGCCTTCCAGCGCGGCGTGGGCGGCGATAATAGCTGGGGCGCAAAGCCCCATGCAGACACCTGCTTTGCGGTGGAGAAGGGGACAGCATTTCATTTTTTAGTTCAAAAATCAAACTATCGCAATTTGCATTTTTAATGCACAAGCAACATCCAAAAACTGCATATCGCAAACAGGTTGTTGAGAATTGCGCTGCTTTCGGCAATGTGCGAGAAAAAGCGAGGGAAACTTTGGCAAAAAGAGAGAGGGCTGGACGATGCCAGCCCTCTTGTGGGTCACAATTGCGCTATCATAGCGCCAATATCTGCATGAATGCAGACAGACTGCCGCTCGATCTCCGGCGGGCAAACGGCCTGTCCCTGATTGATGCAGGCGTAGAATGCATTTGGATTTTTAGCGGTCATCCGCCAGAACGGATACTTGATGATGACCGGGGTGTTGTAGCCAACCCCCAATTCCAGAAAGAGGATGCGCTGTCCCTCGTGGCGGCGCAGAAATTCGCTGTACCGGTCGGCAGCAGTGTGCCAACCCACGTCCTCCACAAAGGTATCGTCTGCACGAAGGTTCATGCTCATGGGTCTGCCGCAGTGCGGGCAGTGGGGAACAAGCTCGGACGGGATATAAGTTTTCAGGATGGTATTCTCCGGTACGGTCAGTTGACCATCCGGTGCAATGATATACCCCTGCGCTTCCACCATCTGCCGGATAAGCTTGTCGTTGTCATACGTTTCCTGACAGCATGGTTCACTGCACTGGAACAGACCGTAATCACCCTGTGTATAGAACAACCGTTTTTTGTCGAACCCTGCTTTCTGAAAACAGTGGTCTACGTTGGTTGTCAGCACAAAGTAGTCCTTGTCTTTCACAAGAGAAAACAGACCTTGATACACCGGCTTGGGTGCATCCTGATAGCGGTTGATGCAAATATAGCGGCTCCAGTATGCCCAGTATTCCTCCATGGTGGGGTAGGGGTAAAAGCCGCCGGAGTACATATCCGTAAAGCCGTACTTGCTGGCAAAATCGGAGAAATATTCCCGGAACCGCTCCCCGTCATAGGTAAAACCTGCCGAGGTAGAAAGCCCTGCACCTGCACCGATGACCACTGCATCGGCATGGCTCAGAACCTGCCGCAGCGTATCAATCGGCCCGGAGCAGTCGTTCGTAGATTTTTTTGTCCATATCTTTGAAAACATTGAAGATCACCTTTTTGATGCTTGTGGGTGTTTGCAGGAACTCTTTCACAGTCTGCACCGCAATCTCTGCTGCAAGCTGGTTGGGAAAGTGAAACTCTCCCGTGGAAATGCAGCAGAACGTCACGCTTTCCAACCCGTTCTCTGCCGCCAGCTCCAGACAGGACCGGTAGCAGGAAGCCAGCAACGCCCGGTCCTGCTGAGTCACCCGACCATGGATGATCGGGCCGACGGTGTGCAGCACATAGCGGCAGGGCAGATTAAATGCAGCCGTGAGCTTTGCCTGTCCGGTGGGCTCCGGGTGTCCCTGCCTGTCCATGATCTCCGCACAGACAAGACGAAGCTGTACCCCGGCATAGGTGTGGATGGCGTTGTCGATACAGCCGTGGTTCGGGCAGTAGCAGCCGGTCATGCCGCTGTTGGCGGCGTTGACGATGGCATCGCATTTCAGGGTGGTAATGTCCCCCTGCCAGAGGTACAGCCCCGGCTGCAGGGGTACTAGGTCAGCTGCATCGGTGATGCCTTTTGCGGCGGTCTCCTCTTGCAGGTACGCATCCTGTATTTGCAGAAAGTCTGTGCCGATGCGCCGTGGTTCACGGATATTCATCAAGCCCCGCAGGAGCTGCCGCTGGGTGTCTGCGTCTGCCGGGATCCGCAGTCCCTGATACTCCGGGTGCTCTTTCAAAAGCACCTGAATAAGGATCGTTCGCCGCTCACTCTGGTTCATGGTGTTCGCCTGCCTTTCAAAATCTTTCTATAAAAACGCAGCAGTCTACCCGTTCAGAAGACTGCTGCGCTGTTTTTTCAGATCAGAACTCGTAGGGAGGGTTGCCGGAGAAGTCTGCAATGATGCCGTGGGCATCCTCCAGATAGAACACCTCAAAGATGGGGTTGGCAGCCTCGCCGTACTGGCTCTTCACGATGGGGTTTGCGATGCACATCTCCTTGGCGGTCATGTTGTTTTCAAACACAGCCTTGCCATGCAGACGGATCCATGCGTACTCCGGGCTGGAAACGGAGATCTCGATATTGGGATTTGCCTGCAGGTCCTTGTAAACATCCTTCTGGTTGTTGGTGCAGAACCACAGCTTGCCGTCCAGCTCACCGGCAAACATGAAGGGACGGCACTTGGCCTTGCCGTCACGGCCTACGGTGGCCAGATACTGCACCGGGTTTGCGTTCAGAAATTCTACGACTTTATTCATGGGATGTACCTCCATACATTGTTCTTTTCGGACAGCTTTATTGTAATGCGCTTTGTGCGGCTTGTGAAGTACGCACAATATTGTGGTGTAGTTACCGGAAAGATACTATTGCGCTGCTGCTTGCTTTTTTTGCTGTTGAAAGCTATAATGATGCCATAAAGCGGTTTGTGGTATCCGTGCATCCGGCACGATGACCACTTGAAATTCCCTTGGAGGTAATTATGGAAAAGGAAATCCTCAAAGAGCTCCCGGCCTGCCCGGTGGAGACCACCCTGACCCTCATCAGCGATAAATGGAAGGTGCTGATCCTCCGGGATCTGATGCTGGGCACAAAGCGTTTTGGAGAACTGAAAAAGTCCATCGGCCATGTAACCCAGAAGGTTTTGACCGCTCAGCTGCGGCAGATGGAGGAAAGCGGATTGCTGACCCGGAAGGTCTATGCTGAAGTGCCGCCCCGGGTGGAATATACTCTGACCGAATTGGGGTATAGTTTGAAACCGGTTCTGGATGCCATGCGGGCATGGGGCGAAGGGTATAAAAACAGGCTGGAAGGAAAGGCGGAATAAGCGTATTTGCTTGCACAATCTCCCCACCCAGCACAAGCTGGGCATACTCCAGCGGCCTATTGTAAGATCATCTTCCCGAAGGGGGAGGCCCAGAAGGCAAGCTGAGCGTTCACGCGAACGCGCACAGGAAACAAAAAACGATAGGAGCCGCAGAAAACGGCTCCTGTCGTTTTTTGTTTGCAGTCAGTTTTTACGGTTCAATCACATTGAAAGTCTTCTCGAACTTGGAGGCGTACGCCAGCAGGCGCTTCAGAACGGTGGCATCGCCGCTGATCTGTACCTGCCCGGCCTGCTGACCTGTCATCAAGGCAAAGAGCTGCAGACGCTTGCAGGTGACGGAAGCCTGCGCATCCGGATGGTTCTCGCCGGGGTAAGACAGCAGGATGCCATTCTTACGGGTTACATAGAACTGTTCATTCACATCTGTCACCGTCAGATTCAAAGTCAGATCATCGTTCTGGGCGGCATTGGCATCGGTCATGATCGCGATGTAATCCAGCAGCATGGCGATGGTCATCTCGCCCATTGTCGCGGCCAGTCCATTGGCTGTGCGCGCCAGTTTGGACAAGTTGCCCTTGCGCAGCTCGGCGGCACCCATCAGATAGGCATTGCGCCACGCGCCGGACTCTGCCTGATAGCCAAGCTGTTCCAGTGCATCTGCACACAGATTGCGTGCTTTCTGATTGGACGGGTCGGCGTAGACCAGTTCTTTGGTGATCTGCGCTACCCATTGATACTCGCCCTTTTCGTAGTCTTTTTTCGCTTTGCAGAGCACCAGCTCTGTGCTGCCCAGATATTCCACCAGCTTCCTGGCAGTATCGCTGGGCGGGAGCGGGTTCAGGTTGACCGGGTTGGCATCGTACCAGCCCAGATATTTCTGGTAAACGGCCTTGGAATTGTGTGCCAGTGTGCCGTAATACGGCCGGGTGTACCAGACCTTTTCCAGTTTTTTGGGCAGGGTCAGCATCGCCGAGATCTCATTCGAGGTATACCCCTGGTTCATGTAATGCAGGGTCTGGTCGTGGATGAACTTATAGATGGAGGCTGTATTCAGCAGATACTCATGGATCTCCTCGCCCCAGTGCGGCCAGTTGTGGCTCTGGAACACCACATCGGTCTTATCGCAGAAGCGCTGGTCGGCCTCGATGATATATTTTGCCCACTCGTTGGCATCGCGCACCTCTGCGCCGCGCAGGGTGTAGAGGTTGTGCAGGGTGCCGGTGCAGTTTTCCGCCATCCAGAGGGCGCGGTATTTCGGGAAATAGGCGTTCATTTCGGCGGGGGCTTCGGTGCCGGGGGTCAGCTGGAACTCGATCTCCAGCCCGTCGATGGTCAGTTTCGGGAGATCTTCCCCGATCTCGTAGGTAGGAGCGATGAGGGACACCGTACCGGTGGACTGTCCCATGCCGATGCCCACGCTCAGCGCACCCTTTTCGCCCTTGTCAAGCACCGTGCCGTATTGGAACTGTGCGCGCCGCGCCATGGCGATGCCCGCATAGACATTTTCGCTGATGGCGTGCTTCAGAAAGCCCGCCGGCGCAAGCACAGGGACCTTGCCGGAAGCCAGCTGGTCTTGGAGCGAAAGGCTTGCATCTGCTGCCTGTGCGCGGTCGATGATACCCTCCACGCCGCCGAAGTGATCCACATGAGAGTGGCTGTATAGTACGGCCTTGATCTCCAGCGGGCCGAAGCGGTTTTCCATCAGTTCCTTGGCGGCTTTCATGTTTTCCCTGCACATCAGCACGTCAAACACGATCCAGCCATGGTCGGTGCGGATAAAGGTCGTATTGGCCATATCGAAGCCGCGCACCTGATAGATGCCGTCGCACACTTCAAACAGACCGGCCTTGGCGTTCAGCTGCGTGTTCCGCCACAGGCTCGGATTGACGGTGTCCGGTGCGTCCCGGTTCAAATCGCCGTAGCTCTGCAGATCCCATGCAGATCTGTTATCATCACCATCAATGATCCTGCCTTCCGCGTTGTCCAGCCAGCCGCGCTCTGCGTTGGCAAACTCCCGCCGGTCGGAAAAATCCAGCGCTTCATACCATTCGGCGTTCTTTTCTGCCGTGATAGCCGTTGCCTCTTCGATCTCGCCCGGTTGGGTGGAGTCCTTGAAAATGTCTGTGATAAAGTTCAGACCGTTTTCATCGGTGCTGCCTGCTGCATGCGCAGTCAGGGATGCGCCGCAGGCCAAAGCTGCAGCCGCCGAAGCGGAAATAAAGTTTCTGCGGGTCATCTTCATAGTCGTTTGCCTCCGTTATATCTGGGGCGATTTTACACAAACCGTGGGCGGCTGCCAGCCGCGCAGGGCATTCCAGTCGGGCTTATAGATGCGCAGGAAGAGATGAAATTCAGTCTCTCCGATGGGAAGCCAGTTCTCCGTGTTTTCCGGCATCGCATGGGAAAGTGTGACATCCACAGAACCGTCTGCATTTCGATTCAGGACAGACCGGTCATTGATGCAGTAGCGATCGATGGGATTGTCGATGAGAAAATCGTCCTTGCCATAGGCGGTTACGGACCAAAAACCCTTCTCTAATGTCTGCGGGAACGAATCGAAATGCAGTGTGTAGGTCTTTTTACCGGTCAGGACTGCGCCGGTGCTGTCCACATCGGTTTTGGGGTAGATGGCAACATCGGTGGTGTTGGCACCCAGACCCCGCAGCGCCACCATGGCACGGTAGGTATATGTTGTGCCAAAGTTGCCGATGGGGTCGCCGAAATAGGTCCACTGACCCATCTGGCGCGTATAGCCCTTCGATTCGCTCAGCAGCTTTTTCTTCAGCTGGAGCAGCATCAGCTTCCAGCGCAGCCCACTGAACAGACCCAGCGCCTTGTCATCGAACTTCTCACCGGGGCCGATGTGCAGTGCTGCAAGCTCCCGGAGTACCGGCGCGTCTGCCGCAGCGGGCGGGTTGGTTTCCATCAGCTGGTTGGCGGTATCAAAAAATTCCTTTGCGTCCATGGCAAGAACGTGCTTTACCGGCACAAAGTCATTGGCAGGGTCATAGCTGCCTGCGGGGGCGGTCCATCCACCCGCCTGATAGGCGGAAAGCGGCATCAGCTGCATCTTATCCTGAATGGCCCGGACGTTGGGCAGGTCCTCTTGTCCGGAAAGCACGATGCGGGCAATGGTCCAGACCATCGTGGTAGGTACATCAATGCGCTGCACCCCTTCCGGCAGTTCGCCCTGCCAGTCTGCACGGGTAATGGCGTAAAGCCCCGGCGTTTCCAGCACGGCGGCGGTGTTTGTCCACGCATCCAGCACCTGTACATTAAAAAAGCGGTCGGTCTGCGGCACGCCGTAGATCATTGGTTCTGCGCCGACATCCAGAAACGCCTGCGTATAGATGGTATCCACATTCGGCGTAACCACCACACGGGTCGTTGCATCTGCCAGCTTTTCCGCATGGATGAACTGGTTGATGGGAGCCTTGTTGCTTGTAGCTGTGCGGGTGTTTGTGGAAGCCGTCCGGGTAGCGTCCATGATCACCAGTGGAAAGGCGTACAGATACGCCTGTTCCAGAAGTTCCTGCGCCGCCATCGTTTGTTGTGCTGCGGCGGCTTTCTCTACGGGCAAAAGTGTAGCTGCGCAGACCACCGCAGCCGCAGCGGAAACGTTCAGAAATTTCCGGCGGGTCATTTTCATAACATGAAACCTCCTGTTATGCTTTTTGTTTTAGGCATATGCGCCTTATGGGAATAACCATTCAGTGTTCTGTGTTCATCATACGAAAAGAATGCCGGGAAGTCAACACTTTCTATGCACGATACGCCAAAAACGTGAGTTTCAACAAAAAGCACCTCAGATTATTGTTGAAAGCTCCATTGAATTGTGCTTTTTGTGAATCCTCCTTGTCCGATGCACGGCAGTATGTTATACTAAAGTCATCAACTGACAAAGGAGCACTGCAATGAGCGACCTGAATCGATGGATGCAAAAACACAATCTCTGCCCGGAAAACATTTTATATCTTTATCGCAGCGACCGGAAAACGGTCCTTCACCGCATGGACGGCGGGGAAGCCGCGCTGTATGCGCCGATGCACGGCGTCCTGTCTGTTCTGCCGGAAGATCAGTTCCTGAACATCAGCAAGGGGATCGCAGTGAACCGCAGCCAGATCGTTAACATCGACAACGATGGCGTTTATACCATGTCGGACGGCCGCACGTTTCAGGGACGCAAGCGCGGCCTGAGCAGCCACCGCCGCCTGCGCATGGAGATCGGGCTGTCCGACACGCAGTCTCGCCCCATGAGCATGAGCCTGCTGGAAAAATGCAGCCTGCTGGACGATATGCCGCTGGCGTTCTGTGTCATCGAGCTGGTCTTCAATGAAGATGGACACGGCGTGGATTTCATCTTCCGCTATTGCAATGCGGAAATGGCCAATATCGAGGGTGTGCCGGTGGAGGAAATGCTGAATCGCTCGTTTTACAAGGTGTTCCCCAATGGGGACAAAAAGTGGCTGGTGTCCTATGCAGATGTGGCGCTGAACGGTACGAAGCATACCCTCCACGATTACAGCCCGGAGGTGGACAAATACCTGACCATCCACTGCTATCAGCCCGAACCGGGGTATTGTGCCTGTGTGCTGCAGGCAAACGAGCCCTGAAGCAAAAGGCGGCGTGGCCCATACAACGGGTCATGCCGCCTTTTGCTTTTGTTTTGAGTAGCTTGAGCGGGCGACAACCAACAGCTCCGCTGGTGGAGTAGAAAATGCTTTAGCTATAAGATTCGAGCGAAGCGAGATGACAAGGAAATTGTCATCTTAAAAGATGCACTTTGCAGCATAGCTCGGCCGGGTCGGCCTGCTGCGTTATCACTGCCACAGCGGGTATCTGTCCACTGTCGTGCAGGAAAATGAGATGGCCAATGTGCTCACCCCGGCGGGCGGCATCTTCCGCCGTCCGCGAGGAGGGCGACCGCAGGTGATCATCGGACAGGTAGACCACCGACACATTTCTATCCACGCTCTCCGCGAGGAGGGCGACACGTTCTTACCAACGCCCAGCCAGTCGATGTCCGTATTTCTATCCACGCCCTCCGTGAGGAGGGCGACTGCCACGGCATTGTCGTAGGCACCACGGCCAGTGTGATTTCTATCCACGCCCTCCGCGAGGAGGGCGACCGGTTCTGGTTTTGCTGCGAATGGAGGCGACGACATTTCTATCCACACCCTCCGCGAGGAGAGCGACAAGGTCAGTGCGCGGGTTGGTTTTCTTCACATAGATTTCTATCCACGCCCTCCGCGAGGAGGGCGACGGGGCAATTTTCGACGATGGCCTACCGACTTGCAAATTTCTATCCACGCCCTCCGCGAGGAGGGCGACGGCGCAATATGCTGCAAGCCATGGTCAACGAGGCATTTCTATCCACGCCCTCCGCGAGGAGGGCGACGCGAGTGCATCGTCGACATCGACAGCACCACAGAGATTTCTATCCACGCCCTCCGCGAGGAGGGCGACGGAGGAAACCAACACGGTTGTCTGGATGAACGGATTTCTATCCACGCCCTCCGCGAGGAGGGCGACGTCAGCGGGCCGGTCTTGGTGTCCACCTCATAGCTATTTCTATCCACGCCCTCCGCGAGGAGGGCGACCGTGACCGATGAGGAAGGCCAGACCTCTGAAGTGAATTTCTATCCACGCCCTCCGCGAGGAGGGCGACAGGCCCTAGCGCTCAAAACCGCCGCCGGGCAAGAATTTCTATCCACGCCCTCCGCGAGGAGGGCGACCTTTCTGGAACTGTCTTTCCCAAAAGCCATTAAGCATTTCTATCCACGCCCTCCGCGAGGAGGGCGACAACACCCATCCGTACTGCCTGCACATGTGGAAGAATTTCTATCCACGCCCTCCGCGAGGAGGGCGACTCATGTCTATGCCGTCTTGTGTGGAGATTGGAAATTTCTATCCACGCCCTCCGCGAGGAGGGCGACGGGACGTTCGCTGGTCTGCTGACCTGTCCGAGGTATTTCTATCCACGCCCTCCGCGAGGAGGGCGACTGCCGCCAACGTACCAGAGGGCGGTCCACTGGGTATTTCTATCCACGCCCTCCGCGAGGAGGGCGACCAGCAGTCGCTGGCATCCCTCGACAAGTCTGTGAACAAATTTCTATCCACGCCCTCCGCGAGGAGGGCGACGGCGGGATTGGGCCGCACCCCGGCGAAATTGAAGTTATTTCTATCCACGCCCTCCGCGAGGAGGGCGACGTACCAGCGGTTACAGCAGCCGATGCGCACAAATATTTCTATCCACGCCCTCCGCGAGGAGGGCGACCGCGGACTATACCAAGCTCTCCCCGGCGGCACTGAAATTTCTATCCACGCCCTCCGCGAGGAGGGCGACACCATGCGTATGTATGGTAATATATAGACACAATATTTCTATCCACGCCCTCCGCGAGGAGGGCGACTCGCACACGGCGGTGGGATAGCATAACGCAAAACTATTTCTATCCACGCCCTCCGCGAGGAGGGCGACGCCAAAAATCCTTGTTGCACCATTCACCACTTGGAATTTCTATCCACGCCCTCCGCGAGGAGGGCGACCGAGGGCCTTTGTCTCCGCTTCGACGACCAAAATATTTCTATCCACGCCCTCCGCGAGGAGGGCGACGAATTTGGGGCTTACTAAGGAGGACGCGCGAGATATTTCTATCCACGCCCTCCGCGAGGAGGGCGACGTCATGGATCTGGACAAGCAGGCCAACACGAGCATTTCTATCCACGCCCTCCGCGAGGAGGGCGACTTGATAAGTTGCATTCGTTTGGAAATGACCAGAATATTTCTATCCACGCCCTCCGCGAGGAGGGCGACTTTTAGAAACGAGGTATTGGAAATGAGCTGTGAAATTTCTATCCACGCCCTCCGCGAGGAGGGCGACAGTCAGATTCGGAAGATTTCACCGTCACGCAGACCATTTCTATCCACGCCCTCCGCGAGGAGGGCGACTTTACGTCGGTCCGTCTATTCTGGGCTATATCCAGAAATTTCTATCCACGCCCTCCGCGAGGAGGGCGACTGCCCATGCCGCCGTAAGGATTGACAGGCTGCTGCGATTTCTATCCACGCCCTCCGCGAGGAGGGCGACAAACACCATCCGGCTGGATACCCTTCTGGATCAGATTTCTATCCACGCCCTCCGCGAGGAGGGCGACAGTTGCGCAAAAGCTCACGGAGCGGATGGAAAAAATTTCTATCCACGCCCTCCGCGAGGAGGGCGACGCCTGCGTCATATAAGTCCGACGCAAACGCATGCCATTTCTATCCACGCCCTCCGCGAGGAGGGCGACATATCATACCCATCATTTTTGGATAATTCTTTTATATTTCTATCCACGCCCTCCGCGAGGAGGGCGACATGCCTTACCGTCCTTGTACAGCACGGCTTTGAAATTTCTATCCACGCCCTCCGCGAGGAGGGCGACGTTTTGTGATGGCTTCGCTCAGCGACGCAGCCGTATTTCTATCCACGCCCTCCGCGAGGAGGGCGACTCGACGTCCGGCGTCCGCAGGCCGACCGGCTGAAATTTCTATCCACGCCCTCCGCGAGGAGGGCGACTTTGCTGGCGTCGCCCCATTTGGTGACTGCTTTTTATTTCTATCCACGCCCTCCGCGAGGAGGGCGACCTCAGACCGCTTGAGTGCTCATGGGTTCCTCCTATTTCTATCCACGCCCTCCGCGAGGAGGGCGACGGTCCAGCGGCGAGTCGATTCTTCCGCTGGAGGAAATTTCTATCCACGCCCTCCGCGAGGAGGGCGACTTCTTTTTTTATTTGGAGGAAAAAACATGCCTGAATTTCTATCCACGCCCTCCGCGAGGAGGGCGACGCCCAGTTTCGTATCGAGGTCGAGGACAAACTGCGAATTTCTATCCACGCCCTCCGCGAGGAGGGCGACCTGGACCTCGGCGATCAAGACCTGGGAAGAGCTCAAATTTCTATCCACGCCCTCCGCGAGGAGGGCGACTGCGCGACGCAGTGCGCGGGCTGAGCGGCCAGATGATTTCTATCCACGCCCTCCGCGAAGAGGGCGACCGAGCTGTGTGCGACAAGCTCACCCAGCTGGCGGATATTTCTATCCACGCCCTCCGCGAGGAGGGCGACGGCATGGGAACAGTAGGGCTTGCCACTCCCCTGCCATTTCTATCCACGCCCTCCGCGAGGAGGGCGACCGGGACGCCTGCTCCTACTGTCGCTCTCTGGTCGAATTTCTATCCACGCCCTCCGCGAGGAGGGCGACACGTTGCTGTCAAAAATACTGCCCAGGTTGTCGATATTTCTATCCACGCCCTCCGCGAGGAGGGCGACGATTCTTTGCTCATGGGATGAATCACTCCTTTCGGATTTCTATCCACGCCCTCCGCGAGGAGGGCGACGTTGGCCAGCACACCGAGGGCGGCGGCAGATTCCTATTTCTATCCACGCCCTCCGCGAGGAGGGCGACGGTCTGGATCTTGAAAGGGGACGCCAGCAATGACATTTCTATCCACGCCCTCCGCGAGGAGGGCGACGGGGAGCCTTGCCTTTTTTCAGGCGGGCGATGTTGATTTCTATCCACGCCCTCCGCGAGGAGGGCGACGCCTTACAAGAATACTATCCTCCGATTTTGATTATTTCTATCCACGCCCTCCGCGAGGAGGGCGACGACCGGCCCGAACCCAGCGGGAACGATTTTTTGAAATTTCTATCCACGCCCTCCGCGAGGAGGGCGACGTGGTCTCCTTGCCGCAATCGCCGCAGGGATAGCTATTTCTATCCACGCCCTCCGCGAGGAGGGCGACAGCAAAAACGGAGAAAAACATCTCCGCTTTTGTTTCATTATAAAACGATCTGCACAGATTTGGAAGAGCTTTTCCAAAAACATCCGAAAAAAGAGCCGCGATCTGCACAGAATGCCTTGAAAACATGGTGCGAAGGAGACGGAAAAAGGGTGAGCACTTTCCATTCGCACCGAGGGAGAGGGCTAGAAGATCAGCACGTCTCCGGATTCAAACAGGGGATGAACTCCGATGTGCTCGACCTTGGTCTTATAGTTGTTGCCCAGTTGATAAAACCGCAGACTGTCCAGATCGGGGTCGATGAGAGCGGCAAGCTCGGACTTCAGAACAGCAAACTGTGCGGCGTCCAGCAGGCACTCGAAGACAGAATTCTGCACCCGCTGCCCGTGGTCCACGCACTTTTTGGCCACTTTGCGCAGGCGTTTGCGCCCAGCAGCGGTCTCAGTGTTGACATCGTAGGTGATCAGGACCAGCATAGACGAACCTCACTTCCAGAAGAATGGCGGATACAGTTCCAGATCACCGCGCAGAGTCCGCGCCAGAAGGAGCGCCTGCACGTAAGGCACCAGTCCCCAGGGCAGTTTCTCTTTCAGGAAGGGATGGGTGATCTGCTCCTGCTTTTTGGTCTGCCAGGCTTTGAGAAACGCGCGGCGGCCATCGTCGGTCAGGAGGACAGCACCATTCTCCTGTTTCTGGAAGTGCTTCGCTGTCAGCAGTTTCTGGTTGATGCAGGACAGCACGAACCGGTCTGCGTAAACGGCGCGAAGCTCTTCCATAAGGTCCAGCGCCAGACTGCAGCGTCCGGGACGGGCGCGGTGCAGGAAGCCGACATACGGGTCCAGCCCGACGCTGCTCAGTACGGAAGCGCAGTCGCGGGCCAGCAGAGAATAGGCAAAGGAGAGCAGCGCGTTCACATTGTCCAGCGGAGGCCGACGGTTTCGGGACACGAACGGAAACGCTTCATGCTGCTGTAAAATGAGGAAGTCGAAGCAGTCAAAGTAGCGCTGCGCTGCTTCCCCTTCCAGACCGCGCAGCTGGTCGAGATCGTCGCACTGCTCGATGAGCGGGAGCGCCGCCGCAAGCTGGGCACTCGTGCGTTTGAATTCCTCTACGGGTACGCGCTGCGGGTGGTCGCGGGTGGCGCGTTCCAGTACCCAGCGGGCGTTGTAAACTTTGCCAAGGATGAAGTACCGCGCATAGCGGCAGCTCAGCGCTTCGCTGTCGGAGATGCGGTACTGGGTCTGCCGCAGCAGGACATTGCCGCGCTCTTCGCCGACGGTGCGCGCCAAAAACTGGCCGTAGGGGCTGAAAAAGCAGAGGTCGATGCCCTTGGCCGCGCATTTGCCCATGAGTGCCGGGCTGGCACCGGAGCGGCTGAAGCAGACGATCCCTTCCAGCGTGTGGAGCGGGACCCGCCCGATCTCGGTCTTCTGGCGGCTGACCACGACATTTTCGCCGTCGAGCGAAAGATAGGCGTCTTCCGAAGTGACGTAAAGTTGGGTCAAAAGCTGTCTCATGGCGTGTCCTCCGCTTGCACTTCGTCCAGATAGGCTTTCAGGTAGGCCCTGGGGTCGGCGCGTTTGTACAGTGCGGGTAGGCAAAGCTCTTTAAGGGAGCAGGCGTTGCAGAAGGTTCCCGGCTTGACTTTTGGCGTGTAGCCGCGGGCGAAATACTGGTTCATCTCGTCGGCCATGGCCTGCGTTTTTTGGCGCAGCGCGTCCGTCAGCGGAACGAGTTCCCGCCGCTTCGTTTCCTCGTAGAAGAGCGCGGCCTGCGGGATATCACAGGCCAGCATCTCTTCCAGAGCCATGGCCTGCGCACAGAGCTGCAGCCGGTCGGCGTCGTTCTCCTTGGCGCGGCCATGTTTGTACTCCACCGGCATGGGCCGCCAGCGGCCTTCGGTGTGCTGCAGCGGGATGCCCTCCGGGTCCGCCCGGAATTCCACAACGTCGCAGTCTCCGCTGAGCCGCAGCCGGTGGCTGACGACCTTCATCCCCCGCGTGATGAGCAGATCGCCCCGCCGCTCGGTCTGCGCGGTATCATGGCAGCGGATATGTTCCAGCCGCCCTTCCGCAGTGCGAAGGTTCTCAGACCATTGCTGTTCGAGGTAGGCCAACGCCCATTGTCTTCTACAAAAGGCAAAGTGTTGAATACCGGACATTTGCAGATATTCGTCAGTGTTCATCATACACTTCCGGCGTCAGACCGTCCAATTCGTCGCAGGTGATCTCGTAATCCTCTGCGCTGCGAGGTGTCTCGCAGGTTGACTTCACATGCAGGCAGCGGTGGACCTTGGCGGAGGAATACTGACCGCTCTTGCAGTTGTGCTCCCACCAGTACAGGCGAATCACCTCCATGCTGCCGTCCGGCCGGGCAGAAGACGTGTCGTTCTCAAATAATGTGAGGAGAGCCTGCTTGATCAGGTCGGCATCCTCCTGCGTGAAGCCGGTCTTTTCGGCAAGCTGGCAGTTGATGCTGCCAAAGGTCGTATAGACGCCGAAGTCCACACGGTGCTTCATGCCCATGGTATCGCTGGATTTTTTTGCACCGGATACGCCGTTGACGCTTTTGGTGATCTGCAGGCTGCTGATCTCGACGGGGTCAACGCTGAACGCCGGGTGGATGGATACGGGCCCACGCACACCGATCGAGACACCGTCGGCCTCGCCGCCATTCTTGAAGGCGAACACCTGGCCGAAGCTGCGCACATCCAGCCAGGTCTGGCAGGCGACTTTTGCGTAAACATCGGCGTCTTTTTCTTTTTTCAGTGCAGGGATGGAGTCAGCACGGTCTTTCAGGCTTTTGCAGCCGTCGATGCAGCGGTCATTGGACTGCACAAAAACCGGAGCGCCGAGGTCCATCATGCGGTTGCGGATCTTTCGTTTCAGGCAGACATCCGAGATCTCGCCGTAGCCTTCGTAGGTCTCACGGGGGCGGTTGCCATTGAGCGGGTCCCCATTGGGGTTTGCGTGGCGGACGGAAAGAACAAGGGCAAAGTCGATCTTATGGTTCAAAGTACTCATAATAGTAGATCCTCCTGTTATTTATTCTTCACTCGGATTGGAATTCTTTTTCGATTCTTCGTTTTCACGGCGGAAGGCCATCAGCTGGCTGGAATAGCCAAGGAGATAAAGTTCGCTCAAGGGTTTGTTGGTGAAGTTTTCTTCACCGAGCTGATCGATCAGATCCAGCATGAGCTGATAACGGCGTCGGCTGCCGTTTTTGGACTGGATGCGGCTCAGATAGGGCGTGAGCTTGTTTTGCAGCAGAACGGTCGTTTTGGCGGGTCGCTGTACGAACATGACCTGTGCCCGTTCGGCATTCGTTGTACGTTTTTCATCGGTGGTCAGGTTTTGTGCATAGCGTTCGACCTGCTCTGCGCAGGCGAGGATGCGGCCGAACAGATAGCTGCGGTCGCGGCAGGTTTCATCCAATGCCATAGAATAAGATTCTCCTTTCGATCGGTTGTAATAACCGCAGATCAGCGCACAGGCGATGCTGCGGGTCTTGCGGGCTTCCCAGGGCTCCAGCGTGACACCTGCCGTAGCACGGCGTACAGCGCTTCGCACAAGGTCATAAGGCAGCGGCTTTCGTTCTACCAGACAGGGAACAAGGCGCTCCAAAGTCTGTTGCTTGAGTTTCTGATCGACCTTTTCTCCGTAAGCAGCTTTCGCGATGTCCTCCGGAGCGGGTGCTCCGACAAACGAAAAATGTTCCTGCTTGGGTTTCGTTCCGGGCTGTGCCGGTGCGGGGCGGGAGCGGTATTCCAAAAGCCACACAAAGGTCTTGTGCCAGTCAACGATATTTTCCAGCAGCCGGGAGCCGCTGAGTTCCTGATAATACCGGACCGAAAGGCGGCCTTTGGCACCAGAAGGAGAGTCCAGGATCAGAACGGAAAGCTGGGAGGTGTCGGTCAGCTTCAAGCGGTATCCATGGATCGCCCGATTGAACTGCCGCGCAATGGTCTCGGCGGTGGAAGCTTCCTGTGAGGGCATCAAAGCAAATTCTGGAATCTCCATGTCATCGAGATCATCAGCGGGGGCATTCTGCGCAAGATCATAGGTATCATCGCAAAGCGAGGGAACCGGTTCATCCTGTGTGCCCCAGACCAGGATGGATTCATCACCAAGATTTGTGCCCTGACGGCTGATGAGCCAGCGCAGTGCACTGTGGGCTTCCTGTGTGGTGCGATAGCCGATCGAAAGCGCCTGCTGCGTATTATGAAAGCGACCACGGAAAGTGTAATTGAACCCTTTGTCCGCATTGTGCGAAATCAGCTTGGTTCCGTCGCCATCATTACGGATTTTCTTAGGACTGAGATACGAAATAGCAGTTTTTTCACCAAGAACTGTGCAGTAATCTCTTGAAGTGATGGTTGGCTCATAAAATGATAAAAACGAATCCCAGATCTCTTTGTCATTTGAAAGGTCGATGCCATTCACGCGAAATCGAACAAAAGCTTCCGTTTGATCACTGATAAGCGAACTGATGGGATGTTTGGAATCATTGGGGTTATCGTCTGTCTGGGGGAGAAGACCTGAATCGTCTGTAAAAAGAGCGTTATAATGAATTAAATCTTGAATGAGCGTGCCTTTTTCAAGATAGGTTAAAACAGCACGGACCAGTGGATGCGCAAAAGGTGAATTACACCATTGAACAAGTTGGGCATGATACGCGTCCCAGCCGGCCCTTTTAGGACCACCGAAGTCTTTATAGTTGGAAGCAACGTATTGAAGCTTATCTGCCAAGGGATGTGGCGCAATGTTTGTGGTACGAGCAAGGGATTCTTCGGTGCAGGGGATGATTGTGGTTTGTTCATCCTCCTTTTTGGACCCCTTCTCTTTGTTCTTTTTGCGCAGGACAAAAGCGTTCAGAAAATTGCCGTCGAGGTCGAGCTCTACCTGAATCTGTGCCTGCTGGGTGGTGTGACCGACGGGCAGGAGGGTGGCACGATTGGGTTCCTGCCTGCCGATGAGGTCAGGTTCTGCCCGGCGGATGTACTCATAGGTCTGATAACAGCGTTCCAGCCAGCTCATTCGGAGAACACCTCCTGATAAAGATCATCGCAGCTTTGGAGCGTTTCGTTCAGGATGAAATGCTTGGCCGACTGCTTCCGGATATCGCGGACGACGGGGCACTCTTCCGGGCGGCAGAAGTGGATGATGCCGTTTTCCATCACCGGATACCAGAAACGCTCCTGCATGGTGCCAGTGGTGGTCTCGTCTGCGTAGGTCAGACCATGCAGCATCAGGCCAAGCGGAACAGAGGGAGTGTTGTCGTAAGCACCGGGGCCCTCGCCAAAGGTGCAGGGTTCTACGTAACCCTGACATTCTCGTGTGCCGAGAAAGATGTCCCGCCGCCCGCCGCGTTCCAGCATTCGCTTGGCGATGGCGTAGTGCTTGTTTTCGTTCCGGTCCTGCGCAAGGTCCGGGCGGTGCTCGTTCCACTCAAAGTGGGCACGCACCTGATAGGCAACATCGGACAGATACGTATAGATGGAAAGGTCGTTTTTGCCGTTGCTGTAGTTGATGGGGCGGATGCCCTTGGACTGCGTTTCGATCCGGTTCAGGATGCGGACATCGGTAGGGACCCAAATAAATGTGGGCTTCCAATAGATGCTTTCCAGAATGCCTTTGAGCGCTTGGTACGTCGGGACGGGGTAACTGCACTTCTCGCCGCCCACGCGGGTAATGGGGTCACTGAAAAGTGCATAGCGTCCGGATACAAGCAGAGTGATGGTGTTGGGATATTGCAAAGAAATTCCTCCTTTTTATCAGAAGATCAGAACCTCCGGTGCAGAGGGCTCGGTCTGGATGCCCTTGATGGAGTCATAACAATTGGATTGCAAAAGATAGACGGCTCCTTTTGCTCCGGGTAGGATCGCATGGGCTTGGTCAAGGCGTCGGAACTCGCTGCTGTTGAGCTCTACGGTATAATGCTGTGCCGCACGGAACAGTTCGGAGGTGGGGTGTTCGGTGGCCAAAAAGGCGGAGACAAGCTTTTGCCCCTGCTCCTGGTACGGTACGATGACAGAAACGGTGTCGCTTTCCAGTGCATGAAATTGCGATTCGGCCGTATCGAATGCCTGGAAAAGCGAAACGGGAGAAAGCGGCGGTGCCGAACGGTGGGTTTCCCGATATGATTTGACACCGGATCTGTTGTCGCTCAGAAGGTCGAGGAGCGTCTGTCCGTCCTGCCCGGTCGGGGCAAGCATCTGGTTCTTCTGACGACCTTCTGAATAATAGGCATCGTAGTAGGCCTGAATGGAGGCTGGAGAGAGCAGGTCTGTATGAGCAGGCAGGCTGGAAAGCAGACGTTCTGTGGAACGACGCCCCTCATCCAGATCCGGCAGGGAGTCCAGATGTTCTTCGTTCTGTGCGCAGGGGAGCAGATAGACCGGGCGGCAGGACGTTTTACCGTGACGATTGCAGCGTCCGGCGGCCTGTGCGACGCTGGGCAGGCCGGCCATGCCGCGAATGACGCAGTCAAAGCTCAGATCTACACCTGCTTCAATGAGTTGAGTGCTGACACAGATCAGCTTTTGTGCCGGGTGTGGTGGATCCAGATGGGCTTTGATGGCGTCGATCACATCCATGCGGTGCTGCGGGCAAAGATGTGTAGTAAGGCAGAAAAGCTGAACATCCGAACCCAGAAGCGGTTTTAGATGATCGAATACGGCTTCGACCATCCGGCGGGTGTTGAGGATCACGAGCAGAGAATCATTGGTTTGGAGCTTGTCCAAGGCAAAATCGGCCAGTGATTCAGCAGAAAAACCGTAATGGTCGAGAATGGGGACGATTTCGGTTCGCTTGAATTGCTCAAAGCGTTTTGCATAATCTGGAACGATGTCCTTGGGAGTAGAAAACAAAAGTGGATAAGCAAGTTGCTCCAGAGGAGGCTGCGTGGCGGTGCAGAGGACGATCGTGCAGCCCATCGCCTGCGAAAGCAGGTTGAGTGCAATATTGAATAAGTAGATGTGTTGCAATGGAAGCGACTGGATCTCATCGAAAAGCAAGACAGCGTTGGCCAGTGAGGGCATTCTGCGGGCGTTGCGGCGAGGCGCAGCGAACAGGGTGTTGAGAAATTGAACCATGGTCGTTGCAATGAGGGGCACACCCTGCCAATTCTGCGTTTGTGCCAGAATGGATTCCTGCAGAGTCTCGTCCTGGATGGCGTCCGCGTGATGTTCCAGAACAAGAGCGGAATTGCCGAGCGCCTTCCGGAAATGCCCGGTGTTCTGCCCGATGATTGAGCGATAGGGTGCAAAATAGAAGATCCGGCTGGCATGGGTGTGCTCTGCTGCGTGAATACAGAAACGGAGGCCGGAGTAAGTTTTACCGCCTCCGGTGGGAACATAGAGCCGGTAAATGCCGGGAGCGGCGTTCTGCCCGGCAGAACGACACTGGTCGGAGATTTCCTGCCGCAGAAAGTCGATCGTGCGGGTTTGCTTCAGGTCCGCAAGAAAGTGCTCCACGGTGTTCGCCAGTGCGGGCCAGTCGGTTGCCTCAGCGGATGGCAAAGGCGTGTTTTCCTCAAAATGGGCGGTGTCGGTCCAATCGGCATCGACCAATGCACCAAATAGATAGCGCTGAACAAGACCGAGCATCATCTGAAACGAAACGCTGTTGGAGCGGTTGTCACCGATTTGCAGGAGTTCGTTCCAAAGAGACGCGATCTCCTTTGCGGCAAGCGCTATTTCCTGCTCAATCTCCTCCTGTGGGATGCACTCGGTGAAAAATGTTTCACAGCTCTGGGCGTAAAATGGGTCTGCTTTCTCGGAATACATTCGTTCCAGCCAGGGTTCGCTGCCGTCTTCCGGGTCGAAAATATCGCATCGTGTGCCGTGATGGCAGCCGATGGCGATGGCGGCAAACTGTGCAGCCAGGCGGTAACTTTTCCGTGTTTCGTTTTTTCCAAAGGCTTCCCAGACCCACCGCATCCCGGCACTGGAATGATTGAGTTTTCCGACGATCGGGGCTCCATAAAGATAGTCTTGAACCTCGTGAGCAGCTTTTCCGAGATCGTGCAGAAGTCCGGTCAGGCGGCCAAGATGTTCCAGGCCGATCTGCTGACAGGCAGCACCGCAGCGTTCACCGACGTTGCGACTGTGTGTTTCCAGAAGCTGGGTGCGTGTTCTGTCGGGTGTCTGATGGGCAATGAGAGGACGTTTCATCCGACATTCCTCCTTTGGATGATTTTACCATAATGATAGAACGTGGTGCGAACGGTGTCAATCCAATACAAACAACAGAAAAGGATTTTGGCAAGGTGCCTAATTTTACGCAGGAAAAACCGTCTGATTGACGATGTGGGAGGGAAATCTTGTGGCCTGCATTCATAATACATTCCATGATATCCCATAAATCGTACTTCCACGCTCCCTTCTCAAAAAATCTTGCCTTTTCCCCCAAAAAGGCTTACAATAGCCTCGGCAAACCGAAAAGATAAGGAAACAATTTCGGAGGACAGAACAATGGCTTGTACTACAATCTTAGTCGGCAAAAACGCATCATACGATGGCTCCACCATGGTCGCCCGCAACGACGATTCGGGTTCGGGGCATTTCACGGCCAAAAAGTTCGTGGTCGTGCAGCCGGAGGAGCACCCGGCCGTCTATCGGTCGGTGATCTCCCATGTGGAGGTGCCGCTGCCCGGCCATGCGCTGCGGATGACGGCCATGCCCAACGCGGTGGAAGGCGAGGGCATCTGGGCGGCAGCGGGTGTCAATGCGGCTCATGTGGGCATGACGGCCACCGAGACCATCACGTCCAACCCGCGCGTTCTGGGTGCAGACCCGCTGGTGGTGTACCAGCCCGCCAAAGGGGAACGGCCGGAGGTGCCCGGCGGCATCGGCGAGGAGGACATCGTCTGCCTCGTGCTGCCCTATATCCGCACGGCCCGCGAGGGCGTGGTGCGCCTGGGCGAGCTGCTCCGGACGTACGGCACCTATGAGATGAACGGCATCGCGTTTCAGGATGTGAACGAGATCTGGTGGCTGGAGACCATCGGCGGCCACCACTGGATGGCCCGCCGTGTGCCGGACGACAGCTATGTCGTGATGCCCAACCAGCTCGGCATCGACAGCTTCGACTTTGCCGACGCCTGCGGCGCACAGGAAAACTACATGTGTTCGGATGACCTGAAGGCCTTTGTGGACAAGCACCACCTTGACCTCTCGCTGGACGGCAGCTTCAACCCGCGCGATGCCTTCGGCAGCCACGACGATGCTGACCATGTGTATAACACACCGCGCGCCTGGTTCATGCTGCGGCATCTGAACCCCAACACCTGGGTCTGGGAAGGCCCCGATGCAGACTATACTCCGCATTCGGACGACCTGCCCTGGTGCATGGTCCCGGAGCGGAAGATCACACCGGAAGACGTGAAATACCTGCTGTCTTCGCACTATCAGGGCACACCGTATGACCCGTATGCCGCCTATGGCGACCCGAAGAGCAAGGGTGCCTACCGTACGATCGGCATCAACCGCAACAGCTTCATGGCGCTGACCCAGATGCGCCCGGATCTGCCGGAGGAGTTCCGCACGGTGGAGTGGATCGCCTATGCGTCCAATGCCTTCAATACGATGGTGCCGTTCTATGCCAATGTGGACACCACCCCGGCCTACCTCGCCTGCACCACTGGCGAAGTCTCCACCGAGAGCTTTTACTGGGTCAGCCGGATGATCGCCGCCATGGCCGATGCCGCTTACGGCAAGTCCATCTTCCATATCGAGCGCTACGAGGAAGGCGTCCTCTCCGCCACACGCGCTCTGTTGAACGCCTACGATGAAAAACAGGCCCAGGAGGCCGACCCGGCCCGCCGTGCCGCCCTGCGCACGGAGGCCAACGAGGCCATCGCCAGAGAGCTGAAGGCCCGCGCCGCCGATACGCTGAACAAGGTCCTCTTTGAACTGAGCTGCAATATGAAGAATGCCTTCTCCCGCTCGGATGCCTGAGCAACAAATAAGGTAATAACAAGGAGCGTCTCCGCACAGAAGCTACTTCGTGCGGGGGCGCTCCTTTGTTGTGCCAGAAACAGTATTTCATAGGGATCTCCCGATGCAAAAAAACTCATAATGATGGATATAAATCATAAAGAAAATAATTTTTGTATGCGTTTCATATTTTCGCGGGGGGGGGGGATAAAAATGAAAAAACATGGAGGAAAACATTGACAGACGGCTATAAAAGATGGTATCTTATGAGAGAGGCTTTATACCTCGGATGTCATTGTACCCTGAGGAGGGGAAAAACTTTTTGAAACGGTATGACTAGGCAGGAAAAGCAAAGTGGCTGATCCTGGTCATTGCGGCAGGCATCCTTCTGCTGGGTGTGATCCTGTATGCAGGGGGACGCTGGCTGGAGACCAGGAGCGTTGAAGGAGTACGCGGGGATCTGACCCAGACGGAAGCGGTGGAAACGCAGGAATACAACGGCGTCACATACCAGCGCCGGGAGGGGCTGACCTCCATCCTTGTGATGGGCGTGGACCATGACAGTGCTGTGGAGAGCGAGGGCGCTTACCAGGGCGGCCAGGGAGATTTCCAGCGGCTGATCGTCATCGATCCGGAACGCCAGGTCATCCGTCAGTTGAAAATCGACCGGGATACCATGACAGAATGCACCGTGCTGGGCTACCTTGGCAGCCCCATCGGCACCAAAGAGATGCAGATCAGCCTTGCGCATGGCTTCGGCGATGGCAAGGAGGAAAGTTGCGAGTATGCCCGTGAGGCAGTGGAAGGTCTTCTGCTGGGAGAATCCATTGATTTTTACGTGGCCATGAACATGGATGGCATCTCGGAGCTGAACGATCTGGCAGGCGGTGTCACCGTGACATTGGAGGATGATTTCTCCTCCATAGACCCTGCAATGGCCAAGGGCACGACCCTGACGCTGCATGGGGACCAGGCCGAGACCTTTGTCCGCAGCCGGATGACGGTCGGAGATGGGACCAACGCCAGCCGCATGGAACGCCAGGAGGCGTTCCGTGGTCGCGACCAAGAAGACTGCAAAGGTCTGAGTTTGAGAAAGTACCTTTTGTAGGTTTACAGAAGGCAGTGGCATTTGCTGCCACTGCTTTCTTTCTGCTTCAGAATAAATCAAAGGGAGAACAAAACTATGTCAGAATACCAAATGCCACCCCCCAATAAGGTGAATTCGCCCCAGCCCGGCAATGGAGACGAGGAGACCATTGACCTCCTGGAGCTGTTTTATGCGCTGCTGAGTAAATGGAAGCAGCTTGCAGCAGCAACCGTGGCCTGCGCCCTGATCGCAGCCATTGGGGTGCTGTTTTTTGTGACGCCCAAGTATCAGGCGTCGTCTACCATTTACGTCATCAGCCAGAAAGACTCGGACATCAACATCTCCGATCTCCAGATCGGCACGGCCCTGACCGATGACTATATCCAAGTCTTTCATATGTGGGAGGTGCAGGAGAAGGTGATCTCCAACCTGGACCTGCCCTATACCTACAGCCAGCTGGATAAGATGCTCTCTGTGACCAATGCCTCCAACACCCGGATGGTGGAGATCACCGTGACGTCGGAGTCTGCGCAGGAAGCAGCAGACATCGCCAATGAGTATGTTACCGTGGTGCAGGACTACATTGCCAAAAAGATGGCAACGGACAAGATCTCTATCATGTCCACAGCACTGGTTCCGACGGAGCCGGTCAGCCCGAACAAAACCAAAAGCATCCTGCTGGGAGCATTGCTGGGCTTTGTGGTCAGTGCGGGTGTCGTTGTTGTGATGACATTGCTGGACGATACCTACAAGACGACGGAGGACATCAAGAAATACACCGGCCTGGTGACGATGGCGGTGATCCCGCTGGAAAAGGGCGATGAGCCAAAACACCAGAGGGCAGACAAGCAGATCGGCCTGAAGCTGCCGGAAGGGAAAACGCTGTGAACAGACTTGAATTTCGAAAACTTCCCCAGTTGAGCTACCCGGTCAATGAGGCCTTCAACACCCTTTCCACCAATGTCTCCTTTTTGGGTCGGGATATCAAAAAGATCATGCTTACCAGTTCCCACGCATCCGAGGGCAAGAGCTTTACCAGCATTACGCTGTGCCGGAAGCTGGCAGAGCGAGGCAAGCGGGTGGTCCTGGTGGATACGGACCTGCGGCGGAGCATGATCACCACTGTTTATGGGGTGCAGTTTGCGCCGGGTTCCAAAAAGCAGGGCCTGTCTCACTATCTGGCCGGCATTGCCGAAAAGGAGGAAGTCCTGTTCCACACCAACGTTCCGGGCATGGACTTTATCCCTATGGGCCACGAACTGCTGAATCCCATCCCGCTGCTGAGCTCTAAGCGGTTTCAGAACCTGCTGGATGGACTGGCAGAGCAGTACGATTACGTGATCGTGGATGCGGCTCCGGTGGGCGTGGTCATTGATGCTGCGGAGATCGCCAAGGTCTGCGATGGCATTCTGCTGGTGGTGAGCTACAATCAGGTCCACCGGCAGGAGCTGATCGACGCCAAAAACCAGTTGGAACAAACGGGCTGCCCCATCCTCGGCACCATCCTCAATCAGGTGGATTACGAGGGCTTTGCCAACAAGAAGTATTATTACAAATCGCATTATTCCAGTTATTACAAGGCCTACGAAAAAGAGGCAGAAGAAAAGAAGAGCTGAACCCATGACAGAACAGTTTTTAGATCTGCATACGCATGTGGTCTATGGAGTGGACGATGGAGCCCGCACGGAAGAACAGATGCGGGCGATGCTGGACGCAGCTGTTGCCAACGGCATCACCACATTGGTGGCCACCACCCACGCGACACCGGGCCTGGAGGCCTTTCCACAGGAGCGCTACCAGCGCCACCTGGATGCAGCGCAGGCCTATTGTCAACAGCAGGGGTATGGATTGCGGCTGTACCCCGGTGCGGAGCTGCTGTACAACCCCATGCTGCGGGATGCGGCCAGAGAAAACGGCCTGCCCACGCTGGCCGGTACGGACTGGGTGCTGATGGAGTTTTTACCGCAGACTTCCGCCAAAGAGCTGGAAAACGGGCTGGAAGAAGTGGCTGTGTGCGGCTACTCCATTCTGATGGCCCATGTGGAGCGCTACCGCTGCCTGGAATCGCGGGGCCTGCTGGAAAAGCTGAAGGCCCGGTATCCTGTGGCCTGCCAGATGAACGGTTCCACGGTGCTGGAGCCGGGCAGCTTCTGGAAGCGGCGGCGGGTGGAACGCTGGCTGAGCAGCGGTGTCATTGATGTGGTAGCATCGGATGCACATAACACCACGTCCCGGCCGGTCAATCTGCGGGAAGCCTATCAAAAGCTGAAACTCACCTTCGGCGAGGAAACAGCGGACCGTTTGACCGGGCGCAGCGGCCTATGGAAGGAATTCCGGGACGCCTTAGCACAACAAAAAGCGACTTGACGTTCCAGCAAAGTGCTGGGGACCGCTTCCTTCTGCAAAGTGCGTAGCATGTTGGGGGCGGGTGTGCAAGACGCAGAAAAAGCAAAACAGCGGCAGTTTTCCAAATTGGAAAGTGGCCGCTGTTTTGTTGCATCTAGAGCAAAAATAAAAAATCACACCCCCGATGCGCCGTAGTTTGCCAGCACACGGGCGGAGGGGTCGTTGACGTTGCAGCCGGGCCATGCCTTGTTGGGCATCCAGAAATCGACGATGGTGCGACTCTGGTCGTGGTAGTATTTCTCGAAGATCTCGCGGTAGAACAGGCTCTCCTTGGTGAACGGCATGCAGTGGGCCGAATAGTTTGCCCGGCGGAGCTGGAACTCCTCGTCGGTGTAAAGGCTCTCGGTATACTCCTTGATGTCGTCCACCATGCTGTGGCCTACGGCATCGGAGAAGGCGGCCTTTTCACGCCACAGGATCTCCGGCGGCAGCCAGTCGCCCTCGAAGGCTTTGCGCAGCAGGTACTTGCCCTTGCCGTAGCTGTTCAGCTTCTTTTCGGGGTCAATGGCCATCACGTAGCGGACGAAGTCCAGGTCGCCGAAGGGCACACGGGCCTCAATGCTGTTGGAGGAGATGCAGCGGTCGGCGCGGAGGACATCGTACATATAAAGCTCGCGGATGCGCTTCTGGCTCTCCTGCTGGAAGGCGTCGGCGGTGGGGGCATAGTCGGTGTACTTGTAGCCGAACAGCTCATCGGAGATCTCGCCCGTCAGCAGGACACGGACATCGGTCTGCTCGTGGATGGCCTTGCACAGCAGGTACATGCCCATGCTGGCGCGGATGGTGGTGATGTCCCAGGTGCCCAGCAGGCGGATGACCTCTTCCAGGCTCTGGAGGACCATCTCCCGGTTGATGATGACCTCGTGATGCTCGCTGCCCAGATAGTCAGCGGTCTGACGGGCATACTTCAGGTCGATGGCGTCGGTGTCCATGCCGATGGCAAAGGTGCGGATGGGCTTGCCCAGCTTTTTGGCTGCGATGGAGCAGACCAGCGAGGAGTCCAGACCGCCCGAAAGCAGGAAGCCGACCGGTGCGTCGGCGTCCAGACGCTTTTCCACACCGGCGATGAGCTTTTCGCGGATGTTGGTCAAGGTGGTCTCCATGTCGTCTTCCATGGGGGCGGGCACATCGGCGATGTCCTCATAGCGGACGAAGCGGCCGTCGCAGTAGTAGCTGCCAATGGGGAAGGGCCGGATGTCGTCGCACCAGCCGATGAGGTTCTGCATCTCGGACGCGAATGCGATCTGGTGGCTGGACTTGGAGTAGCCGTAGAACAGCGGGCGGATGCCGATGGGGTCGCGGGCTGCGATGAGGCGGTCCTTGCGGGAATCGTAGAGGATGAGGGCGAACTCAGCGTCCAGATGGCGGAACATGTCGAGGCCGTACTCATAATAAAGCGGCAGCAGGATCTCACAGTCGCAGTCGGACTGGAACTTGTAGCCCCGGCGCTTCAAAATCTCTTTTTCAAAGCGGAAGCCGTACAGCTCGCCGTTGCAGACCACACAGTCGGCTCCGCGGTAGAACGGCTGCATGCCTTCGGGCGTCAGGCCCATGATGGCCAGCCGGCCAAAGCCCATCAGGCCGAACGGCCCTTCCACGACCCGCTGGTCGTCCGGGCCGCGCATCACGGTGCGCAGCAGATAATCCTTGAACTTGGCGGCACTCAGATCGTGCCCGGTGTAACCCATTACACAACACATAGTTCTTACCCCTCTCAAGTGACCGCTCCGTCATTGCTTTGCAATGCCGCCTCTCCGGATCGGAGCGGTCTCAAATAAAAAAATACGGCAGCCTTCATCCCACTTTGCTAGGACGAATGCTGCCGTATCCGTGGTGCCACCTAAATTACCGACACGCTGGGCATGTCAGTCACTTTTGTGCGCTCTCCCCGTTGAAAGCACTGCCGCGATAACGAGCGGCGCACGTCTGCCCCTACTTGCCGCCTTGCGCGGGTTCAGGGGGAAGCTCACGGGGGTTCGTTCGGGTCCGGCTCTCTGCGCGGCTCACACCTGCCCGCGCTCTCTGAAAAAGAGCGGTTGGACCTTACTTTTCCCGGTCAACGCTTTTCTTGCCTGAATTGTATCACGGCTTTTTGTCCGTGTCAACATCCGAATTTGAATTTTCTGCGGTTTGTTCAGCCTGCTCATTTTGCTGCGCACAGCGGCGGCAAAGTCCGTACAAAACGCTTCCCTCGCACTGGAGCGTAAAGCCGTGTTCGGCCATCAGATGGGCGCGCACCTCGTCCATGAAGTGGCAGTCCAGGTGATAGATCCGCCCGCACTGCACACATTTGAGGTGCAGATGCTCCCGGCAGTGCCGCCCTTCGTCCACATATTGGAACACAGCTTTTTCGCCCTTGTCGGCGACGTATTTCATGATGCGCTGTTCGCCCGCCAACTTGTCGAGATACCGGTAGACGGTGGTGGGGTTGGGGCTGGCGCCCTCGGCCTCCAGATGTTCCAGAATATTCGACGCACTGACCGCGTGCTGCCGGTTGTTGATGAGGTAATCCAGGATGAGCTGCCGGGTTTTGGTGTTGTATCCGCCGCGACCTGCCATGATATCCGCCTTCCTTTCTGCATCAAGTGTACCACAATTTATCCTTCGATGCAAAACAAGATGGGAGAGTTGGTGACAAGCACAAAAAACTTTGTGAATAATGCGAGAAAATACGGCAGAATATCTGTGCAAAACGGAAAAGCTCCCAATCTTTTGGAAAAACTCTTGTAAAGATTGACAAGTTGTGTGATAATATTCGTATGAGATGAGTTGGATTATTTCAGGGATACAAGCTGCCTTTTGGGCGGCTTTGCGTTGTTTGAGACGAACATCGGAATGAAATGATCTGTTCGGTTAGGAGATTGGAAAGATGAAAGAGATGGAACAGCAGGCAAAGCAGAGCTTGAAGCTCCAGGCCTACCAGTACCTGAAAACAAAGATCCTGAACTGTGAGTACCGTCCCAATGAGTTTCTCAACGAGCAGAAGCTCTGTGCGGAGATGGGCAATATCAGCCGCACCCCCATGCGGGATGCGTTGGGCCGGTTGGAGCAGGAGGGTCTCATCACCATTCTGCCCAAAAAGGGCCTGATGGTCTCCGGCATCACGGAGGACGATGTGCACAGCATGTTCGAGATGCGCCTTCTGGTGGAGCCGTATGCGCTGCGCAATTACGGCAACCTGATCCCCCGGCAGGCACTGGAAGACTATAAGGAACTGATGCACCACCCGGACCGCATCGACGACTTCTGCAAGTCGGACGATGACTTCCACGAGCTGCTGATGAGCAGCCTGCCCAACAAGTACCTGCGCTCGGCCTATGACCGTATCACCGGCCTGAACACCCGGTTCCGCATCATGACCGGCAAGGTGAGCATGATCAATCAGGACCAGACCTGCGAGGAGCATCTGCACATCCTGGATGCGGCCCTGAACGACAACTGGGACACCGCCGCCGATGCGCTGCAGCACCATCTGGAGCTGGCCCGCGATAAGGCCGAAGGCGTCATCAAGGTCATCCGGCTGTGGTAAGACGTACCCTCTCAGGCAAACTATTCGAGTTTGCCTGAGAGGGTGCTTTTTTGCACAAAAACAGCATATTTGTCCAGAAACAGTGGGATATGTATAAAAAATTCATAAAAATCATAAGAATTTGACATTGCATAGTTTTTAACAATGTGGTAAAGTAAAAGGCAGAGAGACCCGGCTGAAAACGGGTACAATGATTTGGAGGATCGTAATTATGGCTGATCGTATCGTACTGAATACCATTTCCTACCATGGCCACGGTGCCATCGAGAACATCGTTCCCGAACTGACCGCCCGCGGCTACAAGAAGGCGTTCGTCTGCTCCGACCCCGACCTCATCAAGTTCGGCGTGACCAAAAAAGTCACCGACCTGCTGGATGCGGCAAACTTTGCCTACGCTGTGTACAGCGAGATCAAGCCCAACCCCACCATCGCCAATGTGCAGGACGGCGTGGCGGCCTTCAAGGCTGCTGAGGCAGACTGCATCGTGACCATCGGCGGCGGCTCTTCCATGGACACCGCAAAGGCTATCGGCATCATCATCAACAACCCGGAGTTCGCGGATGTCCGCTCTCTGGAAGGTGTCGCACCCACCAAGAAGCACGCTGTCTTCACCATCGCTGTGCCCACCACCGCCGGTACGGCGGCCGAAGTCACCATCAACTACGTCATCACCGACGTCGAGAAGAAGCGCAAGTTCGTCTGCGTCGATACCAACGACATCCCGGAGATCGCCGTCGTGGACCCCGATATGATGTCCTCCATGCCCAAGGGCCTGACCGCTGCCACCGGTATGGACGCTCTGACCCACGCCATTGAGGGCTACATCACCAAGGGCCACTGCACCATCTCCGATATGTTCCATCTGGAAGCCATCAAGCTCATCAGCGAGAACCTGCGCGGTGCCGTCCAGAACACCCCGGAAGGCCGTGAGGGCATGGCTCTGGGCCAGTACATCGCCGGTATGGGCTTCTCCAACGTCGGTCTGGGCATCGTCCACTCCATGGCACACGGCCTGTCCGCTCTGTATGACACCCCGCACGGTGTGGCCTGCGCCATCCTGCTGCCGGTCGGTCTGGAATACAACAAGAGCGTGGCCGGTGAGCGCTACCGTGCTGTCGGCAAGGCCATGGGCGTCCAGGGCATCGACGAGATGAACGACGCCGAGGCAGCTGATGCCACCATCGCCGCCGTCAAGCAGCTGAGTGCAGATGTGGGCATCCCCACCAACCTGCACGGCATCCTGAAGGAAGAGGACATCCAGTTCCTGGCAGAGTCCGCTTACGCCGACGCCTGCCGCCCCGGCAACCCGCGTGACACCAGCGTGGAAGAGATCGTGGAGCTGTACAAGAGCCAGCTGTAACCCGCTCCGGTCCGGCCTGCAGTAACATCCAAAACCTCAAAATGCCATCTTCGGCCGCAGCGCCGGAGGTGGCATTTTTGCGATTCGGGCTTGTCAAGCGCCCCGAAACCGGGTACAATCAGAGTATACTTTGTTTCAGGAGGGCAGCAGCCGATGGAATTGAATTTCTATACCCTCAGCGTTATCTATCTGGTCTACTCGTTTTTGGGCTGGGTGGGGGAGACGGTCGTAGCCACCGCCAAAGGCCGCCGGTTCACCAACCGCGGTGTGGCCTCCGGCCCGTTCTGCTTCGTCTACGGCACGGCGGGCGTTCTGCTGGCCGTGGGTCTGGCCGACCTGCGCAACAACTGGTTCGCACTGTTCGCGGGCAGTTTTCTGATCGCGACTGTGGTCGAGTGGATCACGGCGAAGCTGCTGGAACGGGTGCACCACCGCCGCTGGTGGGATTATTCCGATAAAAAGTTCAACCTGGACGGCTACGTCTGCCTGCAATATTCTGCCTTGTGGGGTGTGCTGGGCGCAGTAGCAGTCCGCTGGGGCAATGACCTGCTGCTGCGGTTCTGCGCCTGGCTGCCGCCGCTGCTGCTCCACATCGCGGTATGGGTCAGCATGACGATCGCCGTGCTGGACCAGATCGGTGCGGTGGTGGTCGTGGGGCAGTATGCCGCCAGACACCCCCGGCTGGAACAGTTGGGGCAGGAGCTGGGCAAGGGCACCGACCGGCTGCAGCAGAAGATCGCCGCCCGCGTCGAGCGCCGCATCCAGCGGGCCTACCCCGCAGCGGCCCGCCCGGAGCCGACCACCAGCGCCGAAAAGGCGATGAGCGTATCCGACCTGGTCTGGCTGTTCGTGGTGGGGGCCTTCCTCGGTGATGTGGTGGAGACCCTGTTCTGCCGCATCACGGCCGGTGTCTGGATGAGTCGGTCGAGCCTGGTATGGGGCCCGTTCAGCGTGGTGTGGGGGCTGGCGCTGGTGTTGGCCGCCGTCCTTCTGCGGGGCAGCGAGCACCAGAGCGAGAGCCGCATCTTCTGGTTCGGCGTCATCCTCGGCGGTGCGTATGAGTATGTGTGCAGCGCCGTCACCGAGCTGCTGTTCGGCACCGTGTTCTGGGATTACAGCGGCTTCAAGTTCAACCTCGGCGGGCGCATCAACCTGCTGTATTGCTTCTTCTGGGGCATTGCGGCGGTGACCTGGATGCGGTACGGCTACCCGCTGGTGGCAAAGTGCATGGGAAAGCTGAAATCCCGCATCCGCCCCTGGATGACGGCGGCGCTGGCCGTCTTTATGGCAGTGAATATGCTGGTGTCAGCGCTTGCGCTGGCCCGGTACGATGCCCGCACCAGCGGCGTGGAGGCGGCGAACCCCGTCGATGTGGTTTTGGATGCGCACTTTGACAATGCCCGGATGGAGCGCATCTATCCCAATGCGAAAAAAGTCTCTTCTCATGCCCGGTGAGAGACTGCACAGCAAGAAATACCGGGCTGTTTGAAAAAGGAGAAAACGATGCTGATTCCTGTTTTGTTGTTCGCGATGGGCTGACCGCTGCCCGATAACATGAAAGCCCCCGCCGTTCGTCGGCGGGGGCTTTCTGTGTCGCAGGAAAAGTTACTGCTGTGCGAAGATCTTCACGTCGTCCTTGTCCATGAAGGCAGCACCGGCGAAACCGGCAGCTTCGAGCTGACCCAGCTGTTTGCCGAGCTTCTTGCCCTGGGGCAGGATGGTGACTTCGTAGTTGTCGCGCAGAGCGGCGGCTTTGGCGAGGACGGCGGGGAAATCTGCCTCCTTGCCGTAGAGCAGGGCGATCTTCTGCTTGGCACCGGGGATCTGATACCCCTGCTCCAGCAGGATGCCGCAGACGCGCTCGAAGCCGATGGAGAAGCCGACAGCGGGCACCCTGGTGCCCAGGAACTTGCCGATCATGTTGTCGTAACGGCCGCCGCCCGCCACGGCACCGCTGAACTGCGGGCAGGTGATCTCAAACACCATGCCGGTGTAGTAGCCCTGACCGCGGACGAGGCTGGGGCAGTAGGCCACAGCGAAGCGGCCGTCGGCGATGGCGTTGGCCGTGGCGAGAACATATTTCAGATCGTCGGCGATAGCGGGGTCGGCGCAGCGGGAAGCGACGGCATCCAGCGTGACGTCACCGGCGGCGATGAAGTCGGCCAGTGCCTGGATGGCGTTCTCCGGCAGCTGCTTTTCGGTCAGCTCGGCCTTGACGCCCTCGGCACCGATCTTGTCCATCTTGTCGAAGGTGATGCAGACGGAATCCAGCGTATCGGCGGCAAAACCCATGCTCTCCAGCATCCCGCGCAGGATGCGGCGGTCGTTGATGTTGACCGTGAAGCCGGTGAAGCCGATGCGCAGCAGGGCGCGGGCCGTCACGTCGATGAGCTCGACCTCGGCGTTGGGGGATTCGTCGCCCAGAATGTCGATGTCGCACTGGACGAACTCGCGCAGACGGCCCTTCTGGGGGCGCTCCGCGCGGAAGACGCGGTCGGTCTGGATGACCTTGAAGGGGTGGGGGAGCTTGTCCTTGTTGGCGGCATAGAAGCGGCTCAGGGGCAGGGTCAGGTCGTAGCGCAGACCCATGTCGGACAGCTGCTTCGGGTCGCCGGAGTCCAGCGCGCTGGTCAGCTTATCGCCGCGCTTGAGCACCTTGAAGATAAGGTTCAGGTTGTCGCCGCCGTCGGATTTGTCCAGATTCTCCATATCCTCCAGCATGGGGGTGGAGATGCGCTCGAAGCCGGAGGCGCGGTAGGTCTCCAGAATTTTGCCCTGAATGTAGTCGCGCAGGGCCTGCTCGGCGGGAAGAAGGTCCCGCATACCCTTTAATGCCTGTGTTTTCATGGATGATCCTCTCTCTATACCCTCTCAGTCACGCTTCGCGTGCCAGCTCCCCCAAAGGGGGAGCCATTGGCATGTCGGGCAGGTCTGCACGTTGTCGCCTTCGGCTCTTACGCGGCTGAGCCTTGTCCTCATGGGCAGCATCTGCCTGCCCTTTGCCGCAAGGCCCACGGCTTTTCGGAAGGATGGGCCTGAGCAGCCAGCAGGGCCAGAACCAGCCCGCCAGAGGCTCTCCCCTTGGGAGAGCTGGCGCGAAGCGCCTGAGAGGGTTATTCTTTTCATAGTACCTACAATTATAAAAGAATCTGCTCGTTTGTCAATCAAAAAGGGCAGACTAAGGGCAGAGGTGATGCAAAAATGCAGCAGTTTTCTGCAAAACATCCGTGGGCCATCCTGGCGGCGGGGGCCGCCATTCAGGTGTTGACGGGCCTGCCCGCCGCGTGGGGCGTATTCCAGCAGCCGGTGATGGACGAGTACGGCCTGAGCGAGCAGGGGGCCGGGTATGCGTTCGGCCTCCTGATCGCGGCGTTCGGCGTCGGGTGCGTGATCGGCGGCTTTTTGCAGGACCAAAAAGGCCCCCGGTGCGCTGCGCTCTGGGGCACGGCCCTGCTCTGCGGCGGTTTCTTTGCGGCGGCGCTGCTGCCGGGGGAGAAGGGCGGCTTTTTCTTTGGGGCGTTCAGCATCCCGGCGGGGCTGGGCACGGCGTTTCTGTATCCGTCCATCCAGTCCTGCGCCCAGAAATGGTACAAGGGCCGCAAGGGGCTGGCCACCGGCGTCATCGGGGGCGCAGTGGGCCTGTCCGGCGCATTCCTCACCGTCTTCGTCCGGACGGCGCTGAAGGGCTTCGGGCCGGTGCAGGGCATCCGGGGCGCGTTCTGGGCGTTGGGGGCATTGACCCTTCCGGTCTGTCTGGCGGGCAGTCTGCTGCTCGTTGACCCGCCGCCCGAAAAGCAGCGGCCGGAAGAGCAGGGCCGGGGCAGGAACGCCCCGCCGCTCGACCTGGCTCCCTTGCAGATGCTGGGCACGAAGCAATATTGGCTCTGCGCGGGGGCGGTCTGCTGTTCCACCCCGGCGGTGCTGCTGTTCAGCCCCATCATTCTGAAGCTGGGCATGGAGCGGGGGCTGGATGAGCGCGCGGCGCTGTGGAGCGTGGTGCTGGGCAGCGTGGGCAGTGCGGCCGGGCGGCTGCTGATGCCCCTGCTCAGTGATAAGATCGGCCGCCGCCCGACCGATCTGCTCCTGTTCGCGGCGTCGTTCGTGCTGTCCGGCGTGTTTCTGTTTGCGCAGGGGTGGGCCGTGGCGGCAGTGTATGCCAGCCTGACCTTCTGTTACTCGGCGCTGGCGGCGGTGCTGCCTGCCCTTTCCACCGACCTGTTCGGTCTGCCCCACGCGGGGGTGAACTACGGTTTTCTGGCTCTGGGGCAGAGCGTGGGCAGCCTGGCGTTCCCTTTTGCGGCCAACCTCTGGGGGCTGGAGACCGGGCGGCACTGGCTGGCCATCGGCGGGGCGGCGGCAGGCTTTGCAGCCATCTGGGCCTTGCAGCCGGTCCAACGGCAAAAACCACCAAAGAAAAACTGAACCTTTTGGCAGACCTGACAAAAAAATATCAAACGAAACGGGAAAAGCATAAAATGTGGCGGTTAGCCACAAGTAACCATCAAAAACTTTGTAGAAAAATTGTCGGAAACGTCTTGAAAATTGCGAAAAGGTCCTCTATAATGAAACTATGCGTGGTAGTACTGGGCGTACCGATGAGAGCGGCGGGCCCGGTCAAATGCAAACGGCAGGGGAGCCCCCCTGCTGCGTGGCATCAATTTGTCAAAAGGAGAGTATGATTATGACCTATTCGCAGCAAGTACAGAATATGTGCCCGATCACCAAAGGTCCTAAGCATGGTCCGGCTCCCATCCCCGAAGAGGGCGCATGGGTCAAGGCCTATGAAGTGAAGGACATCAGCGGCTACACCCACGGTGTGGGCTGGTGCGCACCGCAGCAGGGCACCTGCAAGCTGTCCCTGAACATCAAGAACGGCGTCATCGAAGAGGCTCTGGTGGAGACCATCGGCTGCTCCGGCATGACCCACTCTGCTGCTATGGCTGGCGAGATCCTGCCCGGCAAGACCATCCTGGAAGCTCTGAACACCGACTTGGTGTGCGACGCCATCAACGTGGCTATGCGCGAGCTGTTCCTGCAGATCGTCTACGGCCGCAGCCAGACCGCTTTCTCTGAGGACGGTCTGCCCATCGGCGCAGGTCTGGACGACCTGGGCAAGGGCCTGCGTTCCATGACCGGCACCATCTTCTCCACCAAGGAGAAGGGCGTCCGTTACCTGGAGCTGACCGAGGGCTACATCAACAAGCTGGCTCTGGACGAGAACAACGAAGTCATCGGTTACCAGTTCGTCAAGCTGGGCAAGATGATGGAGGATATCCGTCACGGCAAGACCCCCAATGAGGCATACGAGAAGAACGTGGGCACCTACGGCCGCTTCAGCGCTGAGCAGGGCGCGGTCAAGTACATCGACCCGCGTGAGGAATAAGAGAGGAGGAACAACGCATGGCAACTTTTGAATCTATGGATCGCCGCATGCCGAAGATCGAGGCATGCCTGAAGGCCAACGGCCTGGAGTCTCTGGACGCTTGCAACGAGATGCTCCTCGCAAAGGGCATCGACTGCGACAAGATCGTCCGCGGTGTGCAGCCCATCTGCTTTGATAACGCTGTCTGGGCATACACCCTGGGCACCGCCATCGCTGTGAAGCGCGGCCTGACCGACGCTGCCGAGTGCGCAGCTGCCATCGGCGAGGGCCTGGAGGCCTTCACCATCCCCGGTTCTGTCGCAGAGCAGCGCCAGGTCGGCCTGGGCCACGGCAACCTGGGCGCTCGTCTGCTGAGCGAGGACACCACCTGCTTCGCTTTCCTGGCAGGCCACGAGTCCTTCGCTGCTGCTGAGGGTGCCATCGGCATCGCCCGCACCGCAAACAAGGTCCGCAAGACCCCCCTGCGCGTCATCCTGAACGGCCTGGGCAAGGATGCTGCTTACATCATCTCCCGTATCAACGGCTTCACCTATGTGCAGACCGAGTACGACATCCCCTCTCAGACCCTGACCGTCGTCAAGGAGATCCCCTTCTCCAACGGCGAGCGTGCAGCCGTCAAGTGCTATGGCGCAAACGACGTCATGGAGGGTGTTGCCATCATGAAGAAGGAGGACGTTCAGTGCTCCATCACCGGCAACTCCACCAACCCCGTCCGCTTCCAGCACCTGGTCGCCGGCACCTACAAGAAGTGGGCCATTGAGAATGGCAAGAAGTACTTCTCCGTCGCTTCCGGCGGCGGCACGGGCCGTACCCTGCACCCCGATAACGTCGCAGCCGGCCCTGCCAGCTACGGCCTGACCGACTCTCTGGGCCGCGTCCATGGCGATGCGCAGTTTGCAGGTTCTTCTTCTGTGCCTGCACACGTTGAGATGATGGGTCTGATCGGCATGGGCAACAACCCCATGGTCGGTGCTACCGTCGCCTGCGCTGTTGCTGCTGCTCAGGCAAACGCATAAGTTCGTTTTTGAAATAAGCGTTTCAGCGGTCTCCCGGAACACTCCGGGAGACCGTTTTTGCATTTTCAGGGGCCAAAACTCCACAAAATCTTCCCTTTTTGTTAAAAATGTGGGGAAATGAAATTTGGACGCTTGTGCAAGCTGGGAAAATGCGATACACTACACTTATACAAGTCTGCAACCTGCCGGGCGGTCTGCCCGGACATATAGGAGGAGCATAGCAACATGAACTGGAAAAAGAAGAAGGACACCCCGGAAGCGCAGACACCCGAAGCGGCTGCCGCAGGGAAGGGCCCGGTCCCGTTCCTGAAAAAGAATTGGAAGTGGCTGGTGCCGGTGCTCTGCGTGGCAGTGGCAGGCGGCGTGTTCCTGCTCCGGCCCCAGCAGGCCAAGCCTGCGAGTGTGGATGCCAGCTACACGGAGGCCGCCCCGGAGCGCCGGGATGTGACCAACACCCTGAGCGGCACCGGTACGCTGAACCCCGCCAATACCTACACCGTCAAGAGCCTGGTGGATGGCAAGGTGCTGACCGGCACCATTGAGGAAGGCAACATCGTGGAGGAGAGCAACGTGCTCTACACCATCGACAGCTCGGACGCTTCCACCAACTTTGAAAAGGCCGAGATCGCCATGCAGCAGGCGCAGCGCAGCTACGATAAGGTCGTGGACCGCCAGTATGTCCGCGCCGAGGTGGCGGGCGTGGTGAGCAGCCTGAAGGTGACGAAGGGCGATGAAGTGACCAGCGGCCAGGAGGTGGCCGTCATCCGCGACAGCTCCAGAATGCTGCTGACGCTGGAGTTCCCCGCAGCCGATGCGGCGAACTTCTCGGTGGGCCAGAGCGCCGCTGTGACGCTGGACGGCACTTTTGAGCAGCTGGACGGCACCGTGACCTCTGTGAGCGGCACCGATGCGCTGAGTGCGGGCAATCTGCTGACCCGCACCGTGACCATCACGGTGCAGAACGCAGGCGGCCTGACCACGGCGCAGGCGGCCACTGCCTCCATCAACGGGGTCAGCTCCATCGGCTCGGCCACCTTTGCCTATCAGGCCGAGCGCACCCTGACGGCGCAGGCGGCCGGCACGGTGACGTCCATCAATGTGCAGGAAGGCTCGGACGTGGCGAAGGATGACATCATCCTCGGCCTGTCCGGCGACGACCTGACCGAGTCCATCCAGTCGGCGTCCGAATCCCTGCGCAGCGCGGAGATCTCGATGCAGAACCTGCAGGATACCATGAACAACTACACCATCACCGCCCCCATCAGCGGCACCATTATTGAAAAGGACGCCAAGGTGGGCGATGCCGTCAAGACCGGCGACACCCTCTGCATCGTCTATGACCTGAGCTATCTGGAAATGAGCATCAACGTGGATGAGCTGCAGATCAGCTCCATCTCGGTGGGCCAGCAGGTCCAGATCACCGCCGACGCGGTGCCGGATAAGACCTATGTGGGCACCGTGACCCGCGTTTCGATGAAGGGCACCTCCAACGGCGGCACCACGACCTACCCCGTCAGCATCCGCATCGACGACACCGACGGCCTGCGCCCCGGCATGAACGCCAACGCGGAGATCGTGGTGGCCAAGGCGGACAACGCCCTCGTCGTGCCCAACGCGGCGGTGGTGCGCGGCAGCTATGTGCTCGTCACAAAGGATTCCCCCAGCGCCGCCAACGCAGACACGGCGATGGAGGCTCCGGAGGGCTTCGTCTATGTGCCGGTCAAGACCGGTGTCAGCGACGACGACTATACCCAGATCGTCAGCGGCATCCAGGAGGGCGACACCATCGGCTACGACCCCAGCTCCGTCAGCAGCGACAGCTACTATGACGACGGCGGATATATCATGCCATTCTGATAGGAGGAACGATGAGCGCTCTGATCGAGTTTGATGAGGTCTGTAAGTATTACCAGATGGGTGATACCACGGTCAAGGCCGCAGACCACATCACCATGAAAATAGACAAGGGCGAGTTCGTCGCCATTGTCGGCCAGTCAGGCTCCGGCAAATCCACCTGCATGAACATCATTGGCTGCCTGGATGTGCCCACCCACGGCACCTACCGGCTCAACGGCAGGGATGTGGGCCGGATGAACCGCAACGAGCTGGCCTCCATCCGGAACGAGATGCTGGGCTTTATCTTCCAGCAGTACAACCTGCTGCCCCGGCTGAACCTGCTGGAAAACGTGGAGGTGCCGCTGGTGTATGCGGGCATCCCCCGCGCCGAGCGCCACCGCCGCGCCCGCGCCGTGCTGGAACAGGTGGGCCTGGGCGACAAGATCCGGAACAAGCCCAATCAGCTCTCCGGCGGCCAGCAGCAGCGCGTTTCCATCGCGCGGGCGCTGGTGCGCAACCCGGCGGTCATCCTGGCCGACGAGCCCACCGGCGCGCTGGACTCGCACACCGGCCGCGAAGTGCTGGGGATGCTGCAGCAGCTGCATGAGGAGGGCCACACCGTCGTCCTCATCACCCACGACAATTCCATCGCCGTGCAGGCCGACCGCATCATCCGTCTGGAGGATGGCCGGGTCGTCTACGACGGCGATTCCCATGCGCCGGAGGCCATCGTGCAGCCCACTCTGCTGCCGGAGACCCCGGAAAAAACGGCGGAACAGGAGGTGCAGGCATGATCATCGAGACCTTCCGGCAGGCCATCCAGAACGTCTGGAGCAACAAGCTCCGCACCTTCCTGACCATGCTGGGCATCATCATCGGCGTTATGGCGGTCATTGTTATCGTCGGCCTGGGCAACGGCATGACCAAAAGCATGCGGGACAGCTTTTCCGCCATGGGCACCAACACCCTGAACATCAACGTCTGGGGCTATGGCTCCCGCACCATCTCGGTGGACGACGTCTATGCCATCGCCGAAAAGAACCCGGAGCTGATCCAGTCCGTCTCGCCCCAGATCGACTTCAGCGGCAGCGGCGACCTGAAGATCGGCACCAGTACCTACCGCTGGCTCAACATCTACGGTGTGGATGAAGACTACACCACCCTGAAGAACTACACCATTGCCAAGGGGCGCGGCCTGCAGTATATGGATATCAAAGACAACAAGCAGGTCTGCATCATCGGCGACTACCTCAACCGCGTGGCCTTTGGCGGCAACGGCGTGGGCCAGACGCTGAAGATCGGTGCCAACAAGTTCCGCATCGTGGGTGTGCTGGCCGCCAAGGTCAGCGACCCCAGCCTGCAGGAGGGCTCGGATGACGCCTGCGTCTACCTGCCCTACACCACGGTGATGCGCCTGTCCAACACGTCCACGAATCAGAGCTACATCGCCATCATGACCGACGAGAGCAAGGCCAACGATGCCAAGGCCGTGATGGAGGCGGGTCTGTACAACGTACTCAAGAGCGAGAACGCCTACTATGTGTACAGCGCCAGCGAGTTCCTGGAAGAGATGAACAAGATGATCCACATGGTCATCGTCATCCTCACCGGCATCGCCAGCATCTCGCTGCTGGTGGGCGGCATCGGCATCATGAATATCATGCTGGTGTCCGTCACCGAGCGCACCCGCGAGATCGGCATCCGCAAGGCACTGGGTGCCAAGGAGCGGGTCATCCTGGCGCAGTTCGTGGTGGAGGCTGCCACCACCTCGGCGCTGGGCGGTTTCCTCGGCATCGTGCTGGGCTATGTCGTCTCGATGGCGGCCAACCGCATCCTGCCCATGGTCGCATCCGGCGTGGATGTCACCGTCAGCCCGTCGTTCAACTCCATCGCAGTGGCATTCGGCATCTCGGTGGGCATCGGTGTGCTGTTCGGCTACCTGCCTGCCAAGCGCGCCGCACGGCTCAACCCCATCGAAGCCCTGCGGTATGATTAAGGAGGTTCCCCAGATGAAAAAACGTCTTCTCGCATTCCTTCTCGCGGTCAGCATGGCCGTGTCGATGCTGGCGCTCCCGGCCGCAGCGGCGGGCAATGCCAACACCGCCGTGCAGCTGTCCATCACGCTGGACGGCATGGACTCCACCCAGACGGCGGCGCTGAACGCCGTGGTCACCCGCGGGGCCTTTGCCCGGATGCTGGTGGCCTATTCCACGTTCCGGGAGAGCGTAGGCTCGCAGGGGGCCGTGGGCACCCTGTACAAGGACCTGCCCGGCAGCTCGGCGTATGCGCCCTATGTCCGCATCGCGGTGCAGCAGGGCTGGATGAGCGGCTACACCGACGGCACCTTCCGCCCGGACAACGCCGTGACGCTGGAAGAGGCTGTCACGGCAGTGCTCAAGCTGCTGGGCTATAAGATGACCGACCTGAGCGGCTCCTTCCCGCAGGCGCAGCTGAACAAGGCCAGCGAGCTGGGTCTGCGCAATCAGCTGGAACGTCAGCAGGGTGAGGCACTGAATTATGAGGAGTGCGCCATCCTGTTCTACAATGCGCTCACGGCCAACGCCGCCAGCGGCAGTGCCTACGGCACCTCGCTGGGCTTCACGGTCTCGAACGGTCAGGTGGATACGTCCAGCGTCATGCTGAGCAGCCTGAAAGGCCCCTTCATCGCGGACGGCACCACGCAGCTGCCCTTTGCTCCTGTGAGCGTCTACCGCAACGACAAAGTCTCTTCTTCCGCCGAACTGACAAAGTACGATGTGTATTACTACAGCGAAAGTTTACAGACTGTCTGGATCTATACCCGCCGCGCGGCAGGCCGCATCACGGCAGTCTCGCCCAGCGCCAGCGCCCCGACGTCCGTGACCGTGGCGGGCAGCACCTACACCCTCGGCTCTTCGGCCGTGGCCTCGCAGGTGTCCTCCCTGAACGGCGGCGGCGTGGGTCAGGTCGTGACCCTGCTGCTGGGCATGAACAATGAGGCCGCCGGCATCGTGACCGGCGAGGAGGCCGACAGCGTCTTCTACGGCGTCGTCCAGTCTTCCGCCCGCAGCCTCATCGAGGAGAACGGCGCGGACGTGCTGCAAAAAGTGGCCGTCCTCTGCACCGATGGCATCACCCGCACCGTGAATGTGGATAAGAGCCTGAATTTCCCGGCGGGCTGGCTGGTGGAGATCACCGTAGGCCCGGACGGCGAGAATGTGGAGCACGTCAGCGGCCGCTCGACCAGCGGCACCATCAACGAGAACGCAACGGCCCTGGGCGATGCCGCTCTGGCTGACAATGTAGAGATTCTGGATACGACTTCGGAGGGTGTGGCTGGGACGGTTCGTCCCAGCCGCCTATCGGGGGTCACACTGAGCAGTTCGGACGTCCGCTACTACACCGTCAATGAGGCTGGCCAGATCGACCGCCTCATCCTGAACGATGTGACCGGCGACCTGTGGAAGTACGGTGTGCTGGATGACGTGAAGAACCTCGCGGCCAATTACACCGACCTCAAGAGTTTCATCACCAGCTTCAACCCCGATGCAAATTCGTCCGGCGGTTCGTCCGCGGCGGGCGGAACCACAACCGGAACCACTACCGGTAACAAGAACGGGACAACGGGGTCTGCCGATTCCACGACGCAGGGGACCGTGACCGACCAGGTCACGAGCCTTCTGGTGCCCACGACGAGCGAGATCCTGTGGGGCATCGTCTCCGGCGATATCCTCTCCACGGCCTGGCAGAAGCTGACCAGCAACACCGGTTCGCTGCTGAGCATCGGCTTCAAGCAGGTGGCCGAGATCACCGGCACCCCCTTCAAGCAGATCCTTCGGTTCATCGGCGGCGGCGCGACCTATGTGTGCTACGTGAACGGTTCGCCCGCCAGCTTCAGCACCGCCATCAAGTACCCGGTCATCGCGGGCGGCGTTGCAGTGCGGCAGGAGACCACCGGCTCGGTCAAGCGCATGGTCCAGCTGATGCCGCTGAAGATCGACCGCGTGGGTGCAGCGTCGGTGCTGTCGGGCAATACCCGCTATGAGATGGCCGACGATGCCCAGGTCTACCTGTGGTACAAGGGCCAGTATTACCCCACCAGACTGGCCTCCGTGAACACCGACGAGTACAAGCTCACCGGCTGGTACGACAACTTCGGCTGCACGGCAGGCAAAAAGGTGCGGGTCATCATCGCGGTCAAGAACGATTGATGCAAATCGAAAACAGCGGCGTTGGCCGCATTCTGCGGCAGCTGCGCTGGGTGCTTTACCCGCGCCGCTGCCCTTTTTGTGACCGGGTGCTGGGGTCGGTGAGCGCCTGCCCCGATTGCAAAGAGGAACTGGAAACGCTGCGCCGCCGCCCGACCTTTCGTCTGGCCAGGGAGCGGCACTACATCAAAAATCTGGAAGGTGCCGCCGCGCCCTACCGCTATGCGGGCTGCGTCCGGCGGGGTGTGCTGCGGGCAAAGTTCCAGGCTGCCCCGTGGGCTGCTGATGAGCTGGGCGTGGAGATGGCGCGGCTTCTGTTCGGGAGCGAAGTCCGGATGCGCGGCTTCGGGCCGGAGGTGGAGACCGTGCCCGGCCTTGCCATCGGCTACAACTGCGTGGTGCCGGTGCCGGCTTCCAGCCGGGTGCGCGGGTACAACGTGCCGGAGCGGATGGCCCGGTCCGTGGCCCGCGCGGTGGGCGTCCCGCTGGAGCCGAGGCTGCTGGTTCGCGCCCGCTCCGGCAAGCGGCAGGAGGGCCTCTCCTTCGATGAGCGGCTGGTGAATGTATCTGGTGCGTTCCGTGTGACAGACCCGGAACGAGTGGCAGGGAAGCGCATCCTTCTCGTGGATGATGTCATCACCACCGGTGCCACCGTGACCGCCTGCACCCAGGCCCTGCTGGCCGCCGGTGCCGAGAGCGTTTTCGCCGTGGCGCTGGCGACCGTGGAACTCGACACCCCGCAAAGCCCGACCGAAGCCATCTCCGAAAATTCCGAGGAGGATTTTTGAGAAAAGTGCTTGACAAAACCGCCCTCGTCGGGTATACTAAATGAGCTGTGAGCGACAGCCGCTTGCAGATATCCGGGTGTAGCGCAGTTTTGGTAGCGCGCTTGAATGGGGTTCAAGAGGCCGTGAGTTCGATTCTCGCCACTCGGACCATAAATCCAACGATTTCACGTTAGAAATCGTTGGATTTTTTTGTTTGTGGGCTGACCTCATTTGGTTTTGACCACAATTTTGACCACAATGCCAACGATTTTATCTGGTCTAATTAGTGTCGTTCCGTCCAATTTTCAGGCCGAAAACGCCTCGCTGAACAACTGGATCGCACTCTGCCGAATGGATTCCTGAACATGGAGATAATGCTCAGTCATCTCGGTATCGGCGTGGCCTACGATGCTCTGGATGGTCTGGATATCCACGCCCAACGCCTGCATCTGCGACACATAGGTGTGGCGGCAGCTGTGCGGCGTGAGCAAGCGGACATCGCCCGCTTCTTCCAGAGATTTGCGAAATACATCCCGGAAATGGGTGGGATTGCAGGGCAAGCCGGTTTTGGGGCTTTCCCAGATGAACTGGTCGGTGGTATCCCGCAGCTTGATGGCACACGGGCGGACATTCAGCGGCACCGGAATATCCCGGATACTGTCTTTGGATTTCGGACTGCCGATGCTGACCGTACCTTTTACGACCTTTACTGCCTGCCGGATGTGAATGACAGAGCCATCTTCTTCAATAAACTGCGGCTCCAAAGCCAGAAGTTCCTGCATTCTCATTCCAGTGCCGAGCAAAAGCCGGATGCTCAAGCCCATGCGGTCATCGGGCAGCACCTTCATCAGGTGCGCGACTTCCGCTGTGGTAAAGGCTTCCTTGCGCTTTGCGGTGCCGGATGCCCGCATTTTTTCAGCAAGCCGAACCGGGTTGCGGCGCACAAGATCATTGGCTTCTGCCTTTTGAAAGATCTGGTAGAGCATCCCTCGTGCCTTGCTGATGTAAGAATCCGAGCGGCCATCGCGCCGCATCCCTTTCAGGAAGTTTTCAATGTCGATGGGGCGTATGACGGTCAAGGGGCGATGATAAAATCCCTCTTTGAGCATTTTCAGGCAGTATTTGTAGCTTTCCTGTGTCGTGGGAGCGATATTATCCTTGTGACCTTCGAACCATGTATCAGCCCAATCCTCAAAGTACAGGATCGTGTCCAGCTGGACACCGCTGATAAGCGCATCCTGATACTCCTTCAGTTTGAGCTTGACCTCCTTCTGGGTCTTGCCATAGAAGGTCTTGAAGCGCGGCGAACCATCTTTCTGGTAGCCGTCCATCATACGTAATTCCCAGCGACCATCGCTGCGGTGGCGAAGCGTACCCTCGCCGTGAGAACGTTTGCTTGGCATATTGCCTCCTTCCTGATGTCAAGTCGTTTCGGGAATAGTATAGAAAAAGAAACCTCTTGAATCAAGGATGTCAGATCAGCCATTTACGCTGTCCGTGATCCACTGAAGAAAACGGTCTTTGGGTACGACCATCCGCTTACCGATGTGGAGCGTGGGAAAACCGTCCGAACGGAGCAGGATGTAAGCGTTGGCGCGGGAGATGCCCAGCGCAGCAGCGACATGATCGGCTGTCAGGGTGATGGGAAGCTGCTCATACGAAGTGAACTGAGAGCGCATAGAATACCTCTTTTCTCTGTATATTGTATTGAATGAGCACATAAATCGTATATATAGTGGTCTTGATATGTAACAAGGGGCATCTGCGGTTTGCGGATGCCCCTTGTGTATATGGGAGGAATGCCTGTGAACATCAAAATTTCATCGGCAGTGCGTCTTTTCTGCACTTGCCGTTGTAGGCGGTGTAGATGGGGAAAACGTATTTTTTCCATCCGCGCAGCTTTGCGGGGTCGTCCTGTCCGATGCGGTAGATATCGACCGGGTGGATGCTGCCCAGCGCACGGAGCAGCCGTTCCTCGCTGAACTCGCCGTGGTACAGCTCCACGAAGTGCATCATGCCTTTCAGAACAGATGCCCGGAACGAATCCGGTTTGCCCTCCCATGCTGCCACGATGAGCCGCATCGTTTCACAGTAGAGCGGTTCGCCCAGCTGCTTGTAGAGCCGGAAAGCCGTACCAACGCAGCCGATGCGGTAATCGGTCAGCTGCTGGCTGTCATAATTGAGGCTCAATCCTACTCGGTTGGTGGCTGCGAGAAAGGCTTTGGAAATGGCATCGCCGCCCACCACCTTGGCACGGAGCTTGATGCCTGCCGTCAGCGGCGCAGAGAAGCCGTTCTGCTCGGCAAAGAGCAGGGCTTCCTGCTCTACGGTCATGCCCGTGTACACCTTGCAGAGAATCGGCAGATCTTTGCCACCGTTGCGGAGGATGCGCCCCTCGATGGTGTGCTGCCCATCCGTTACGATGAACTGACCGTTGCGGAAACTGACCTTCGGCTCATTTGCCACATATTCGTTGAAGTGGGCGGCAATCAGTTCCACACGCTTGCGCTCCACACCACGCTGATACAGTTCGCGGGGATAGACCAGCTTGCTGCTGTGGATGACCATGAGCTGGTACGGCGGGTTGACATGGATGAAGGGATTGTTGTTGTCTTTCAGGCGCATCGCATTTCCTCCTTGATCCTCCAGATGTACGTTTCGGCTTCTTTCAGGATTTCAGCAACCTGCTGTTTACGCTTCGGGATGGTGAGCAGACTGGGGTTAAATGTGAAGCTGTATTCCAGCCGCTGGATCATTGCGTGTACCGCAGCTTCCAGTTCGGTGTACAGCATCATGTCCTCAACGCTCCCTGCGTCCTCAAAGGACGATTTGATGGGTGTGTAGGGATAGATGGGCGGCTTACCCTCAACCACCTCAGGCGGCGCGTAAGCCGCCGTAGAACGGATGATAGGTGGAAGCCGCTGAATGCTCCCCATCGGGTTCAGAGCAAGGCTGGCGCGGACAGCATCATCCACTCGGTCCATTTCCTCCGGGGTGAGGTGTCCGAGGAATTTCAGCACCCTGCTCTTGTCTACGGTAAAAATCTGCTCTGCCTGAACGATGGATGGTACGGAGAGAAACTCGTTCACCAGCAGGCAGTGGGTCGGCTGGGTATACTTTTTTGCCGCCTTGCTTGTCAATGTGGCCACGATCAGCGTGGGTGAGTAAAAATTTCCCACATCGTTCTGGAGAACGACTGCCGGACGATTCCCGCTTTGCTCTGAACCGATGGCGTTGTCGAAACGGGTGAAGAAAATGTCTCCACGTTGGAATTTCCAGTTTTGAATCAATAGCTGCCCTCCTTTTGCAATATGTACACCGCCCGCTGCACCTCCTTGGCGGTGGGCGGTGTGTTTGTTCAGCGGTTCATTACAACGTAGTCATGACCGCGCCGGGTCTGGCAGACTGCGCAAGTGTCCATGCTCCGGTCTGCGCTGGGAACAATGGCGATTTTGAACGCCTTGGATTCTACAAAACTACAAAGGCAGACACCGCAGAGCGTGCGGATGGACCGAATCATCTCCGGGGTCAGTTCCATTTCCTCGTAGATCGCTTGCTCTAAGGTGGTACGGTCGTTTTCGTTCATAAAACCTCCTATGTAGGACGAAAATGTGGATATATGGAATAAGTAAAAAGAACAGGCGTGGACGAAGACCGAAAACAGCATTCGGCCACGCCTGATTTAATAAGTTAAGGTCTCGCATATTCGCCCTCGGCTCCCTGCGAGTGGGGCATAAACATCTGGCAGCGGACTTGTACCGCTTCATTGGCATTTCAGCCACCCCGTCTGCTTTGTGACCGGGCCGCGAATTACGGAAGTATCATTATCGGAGTACCAGATGGCGGAACTATTCAGTTTTCAAAGAACATGAGTGCAGACATTTCGTTCAGCGGCTTTCGCCATCTGGTGAATTGCCCTTACACTTACGAGCCATCGAGAAGGCTCAAAAAATAACCAAAAATCAAAACTTCTTCAAAAATAAAGTGATTTTTGCAATTCGCTTATGAATAGCAGGCTGTGAAATCCTAAATACTTTAGCAATTTCATATTCGTTAAAGCCACTTACAGCGTATAAGGTCAGCAGTTTGAGATCTTCATCTGAAAGTTTTTCTAGTCCGGTGTGTAACCTCTCATTTTGAACTTCGCCTACCCATGCAAAGCGCGTTTTCGTTTCGTGGTAGGTATCCGTTACGGTAATGGCTTTTTCATACTGCTTGAAGTCGCTGGTTTCCGTGGCTGTACTATCATCGGTGGTGTCAGAAATCGTCAGTGTGTTGGTGATGTAGGCGCGTTCGCTATTGAGAACACCCAAATCAAACTCGTACATAGCCTGAATTGCATCTTCGCTCATTCCTGCTTCGCGGTACTGCACACGAAGATGCGCCCACTTTGCGTTCAGCTTGCGACGTTCATTGCCATTATTGAAACTCATGTGTAACCTCCAAATTTTCGATAAAACGTGAAAAGTCGAAAATTTGGAGACACTACGGATATTTCGCCGCTTGGGGCAGCCATGAAAAGAGGGCAAACATAAAACCTGCTCCTTTTCGGGAGCAGGCTTCCTGAAGCTATAAAAAATAGCCGGACAACAGCCGACTGAGAGATTCTCAAGCGAAAATCACTCAATCAAGCTGTTGCCCGGCTATTTGGTGCTACGTTTCATACATCACCCAGAGGTGACGGCCCGTTGCTCGGTGCGAACAGTCCATATTCAGGGTGCGATGCACCCGATTTTTTTAGAGGGTCACTTCTTTCTTCGGAATGATAAATCAATGCGGAGGAGTGTATTGCAGCGGTGACATTTCAGATGAATCGTGCCGCTGCATCCATCTATCTTTTGATAAAGCTTCATGCCGCATTTTTCGCAGAAACGCCAGCCTTCCATATGTTCTTTAAGTCTGTCTTTCATTATCACCCTGCCTCCATCAACGAAAGTGTGTGGCGATACGGAACATCGCTGGTCAGGATATGCAAATACTTCATACGATTTGCAAGAAGCTGACGTTGCACACCTAGTTGCCTCGCCATCTTCTTAAAACTAGGGTAGTTCATATCTAACTGCGATCTGGATATATGAGATAACGTGTCAGGGAACTGGAAGAATGCCATGGAGGCCCTCACAAGGCACTCTGGCAGCAAAAGACCTTCTGCAATAATGTCCGCACAGTCTTCTTCCAACTGGTCTGAAAGAGCCAGAAGTGGATAATAAATGTGCAAAAGCTGATGCCCGATTTCGTGTGCCAAAGTAAAGTTCCGCACTCCGGTGTTGTGGAAACCTGCCAGCGAGGAATCTATCACAATGTCTTTGGGGCGCAACGTGTCACGAATGATTGTGCCATCTTTTAGTTCCATTCGGATTATAAGGCGCTCATGTGCAGTCATGCCTAACATAGAGCCATCTTTAGATAGTGGGAACATCTTGATGCTACCGCCCATCAGTTCCATCACAAGCATATCCAAGTCTATCGCCTGCGGATGATTCCGTACAAACGGAACACGCTGATAATAATGAGCGATTACATGGTCTGCAACTTGCAGTAACTCATGCTTTGAACCCAAACAACTCATGTGTACGCCTCCCATTCTTTTTTATTATCCTACTCGATCTGTGTAGATTGCGCCGATTATACCGCATTTTTTCTCATGCTGCAATATACTCAATGGTTTTTTGTATAAATATCAAATAAATTCAAATAACAACTGTAGAATGTCACAAAATAAACGAAAGTTCGATGTTTATATCGCTCGAAAAAAGGCTATTTATATGTAGCGATCCGTTGCTTCCTATTGTACAGTGTCACTTTTTTGCAACAAGAAAACGCCCTCGATAAGAGAGCGTTTTCTTATAAATATTCGTTTTTGATTGCCATGACACTATCAACAATCTGCAGAAGCTGTTGCGTTTGCTCAGGGGACAACTCGCTTATGACCTGAGATAGATGTCGTATTGCAGCGTTCTCCACATTGATCGGTGTATCTATGTCCTTGAAAAGGTCCTCCATGCTGATTCCCAAACCCTGGCTGATGCGCTCCAAGGTGGAAAGCGTCGGATTCTGCATTCCTCGCTCTATATGACCAACATAGGACGGGTGAATGTCGCAACGAAGTGCAAAGTTTTCGATACTAAGTCCTTCTTGTTTACGAGTTTTACGGATTCGTTCACCAACTTGTATCGCAAGCTTTGAACGCACCTGTGTAGAACGACTTTTCCCTTTTGATTTTGCCACAGCATACCTCTCATCTTCAAAACAACAAGTGCTTTCCCTAAAAAGAGTACACGTTGCGGCAAAAACCTTCAATAGAATATAAATACTGAAATTTTACTACATATATTGCTTGTTTCAAAACTGGTATTGATAAATCATTGGATTTCTCAAGATCAAACTTGCACAACATCAAAAAGCGGAGCCCTGAAAAACAGGACTCCGCTCGGATGGACGGGCTATCAATAATTTATAGCAGCAATTCTACAGAACAGTTTTGACAAATCATCCTCTTTCAGAGAAAGTCTCTTAACGACGTACAACTATCTGTTCAACAATTCCCCAAAACTGTATGTGGCATTGAGGGATTTGTATCAATTATCGTTTTATTTTAAGAATTGCACCTGTAAGGGTATTGTACTCGATGGTTTCGGAATAGCTACCGTGGAAGTTGAGATTTCCAGTACTGTTCCATGTGACATTGAAAATTCCTTGATCCGTATCATTTTCCGTTCGGATTGTGCCAATGAGTGTATCATCCTTATAGATGGTCACACCAACATCTGGAGTATAGGCACTCATCGTATAAATGGAGGACATCGGTTTGGTTATAGACATTCCTCCATCCGCATTTATCCGGATAGCACATACATCATGTCCATAAGGGTCAACAAAGGGACACCATTCACCTGCGGAATAGTCACGGTGCGTGCCATGAGCACAGTCTACATAGCACGCATTTTCTGTCATCTTACCATCGGGGGCAAGGTAAATGTGAGGTGCAGGAGAACCAGCATGATTGGGCCAGCGATAAATGAGATGCCAGTGTGGAGGGTAATCTGTATGAATCTCATTGTTCGTTTCAAAGCCCAAAATCAGGAGATAACCCAGACGATTCCGGTTCAAATACTGCGGGAGATCAAGTGCATACAACATCTCGCGCATGGCAAACATATAATGGTTTGCTGCTAAAATTTCGGTTGCCGGATAATCTCCTTCGCGGTATTTTCCTGCACGTCGTCCGATATGGTTCTGCTCGATTCGCAGGGTCAAACCGGGATCACGCAGAATAGAATGTACATATAGCGTTCGTGTTGGCCCGGTCAGACCGCTGATCTCAAAATTAAAGGTGATGATACCGCTTTTGTTCTCGAAGTAAAGAGTCTGCTTTTCACAGAGAATTGCAGTTACCTCATACTTGTTTTCGGTATCAAAGGAGCAGGTTGCAAGACAAGCATCTGCTAACTGTGTGTGTTCCACATAGACAACGAATTCATTATCCGTTTCATAGCAGAAATGTGGGTCGTTAACAGCTTCCAAGAAAAAGTCGGCATCAAAGTGAAATATTGGTAGACCGTAGTGCCCTGCCTTTGATTTGATGATTCGGATGGCAGTTCTCCGATGATGGTGCGGTTGGTAAAATTCAGGGATTTGATCCATACTAATACCTCCTCGAATACAGCTTTCATATGTCCATTATAGAACAAGCACTGGGATTCGTCAATAATTATTTTGACACGTTTCAAAAAAAGTGATAGAATAGCATCAGTATAAAGAAATTTACCATGGGAGGTGAAAAATGTATACAACAGGGCGCATATTTGCGATGCAGAAAGTAGCTGCTACAGTGGTCTCTCTGCATAGAAATTCGTAAAGAAGTACACACAAATAGAATACTAACTCATTCCGAACAAGTGTGTTAATCCGAAACGAAATAGAGGAGAATTGATATGAAAACACAACCTGTGACCTTCGCAGCAATGACAGATTTGCATCTGGACATTATGCACGATGGCATGATGCGAATAGATGCTTTTCTGGATGCTGCACAAAAGGCCGATGTCGATTTTATCATTCAGCTGGGTGATTTTTCTTATCCCAAGGACACTTCGACCTGTCTATGTGCACCGGAGAAAATGCCCATCAATCTCAAATATGCAATGGAATGTCCGACTGAAATACCAAAACTAGAGATTCTGAATAAATATAATTTGTTTTCCAAACCGAAGTATCATCTCCTCGGAAATCATGAGTGTGATTTTTGCTCCAAGGCAGATGCTCTGGAAATGTATGGGATGGAAAAGCCCTATTACTCGTTCCATCTCAAAGGCTGGCACTTCATCGTTCTGGACGGCAACTCTTATCGGGATGAACGCGGCGACCTTGTGGATTACAATTTTGGAAAATATTTTGAAACCACAGACCTCCCGTATCTTGGAGAACAGCAGCTTGTGTGGCTTCGGGAAGAAGTTCTTTCTGCGACAGAACCCATTGTGATTTTTTCGCATCAGCCGCTCTATGCCTGCCCTCGCGGACTCAGAAATGTTGACGACCTGCAGAAGATTATCCGGGAAGGCAGAGCAGCAGGAAAGCGGATTCAGTTTTGCATGAACGGTCATGTTCATCGGGATATCAGGCATTTTGAAAATGGAATTTTGTATTATACCCTTAACAGTATCTCCAACTACTGGGCGGGAACTGCGTACGCAACGCACCGTTACAGCTCTGAGATTGAAGCGAAGTTCCCAAATTTGCAATTTGTTGTTCCTTATGCAGATCCAATCTATGCAATTGTCACGTTGGATGAAAACGGTGTTTCGGTAAAAGGAGTAGAAGGTCATTTTGTTCCACCCTCTCCCGAAAAAACTGGAATCACTGTGCCGTTGACTCCTTCTGTTGCATCATGGTCTTTTGCATGGGACGAATTTGAGACACTTCAAGGTGATGTTTAATCACAAAAATACAGCCTCCGAGATATCGGCACTATGCCTAAACTCGGAGGCTGTATTTTATTTCATAGTGCGATTGTAGCTTTGAATGGCATAGATTAAGGCATCTTGTGGAGTTGCTGTGTCATTGTATACCGTATTGACCGCCATGCCTAAGATGCTTAAAAATCTGCGCTCATCAAAGCAGGTTGCTTTCTGCGGGGGAATACGATTGATCTTTGACTGTGCAATACACTTGTGAGAGAGTCCAAGCCAAGGATAGGTATCAAGGACCTCATAGTTGCTGTACGTTTTTTCGCAAGGAGAAACACTGCCTAGAAGGGTCATGGCAGTCGTAATCTCCTCGCTGCAAATCCATTTTATAAAATCAAATGCTTCCGTTTTGTTTTGGCTGTTTTTGGATACTCCAATACAGCCGCCACCCAGCAAAGAATTCTGCCCCGGAAGATATGTGTAACCGATTTTATTGATAATAACTGAATCGCTGTCCATCATCTCTGAGGCATAATTGCTGAAAATGATAGACATTGCTGTATCGCCTGCGGCAAACTCACGTGCCGATTCTCGCCACCAACTATTATATCGTTTGGGAGAATAATCCTTGGCTTCGATAAGTTCCTTCATGGATTGAATAGCGATGTCTGTGTTGAGGAGCAGATTTCCATTTGCATCGAACAAATCGTGCGAGTGACTGAAATACCGTGTTAGATATTCGGTTGCAGCAACGCCACTGTTTCCAAGTGTCAACGTTGTGCCATAGGTTGTGGGGGAATGTTCATTGAAACGTCTAGTGAAGAACCTCGCGATACGGTTAAAGTGCTCGAAATCTTGCGGCGGCGCAAGCTCTTCCTTATACTGTTCCTTATAAAGACGCTGCAGGACGGTGTTCTCAAACAAATCTTTACGGTAGAACAGTAACTGTGCGCTCGGTGTTTCAGGAAAGGCATAGGCAACGCCATTCACACTTGTGTATTGTGGAACAAGGCCGGGAATAAAAGGCTCGAACAACTGTTCAGCACTGGAAGAGGTCAACTCACTCAAGGGCGCAAAAATATGTTCACCAAACCATGAAAGCCATGTGTGATCCAGACGGATGACATCATAGGCATCTGTGTTTCCAAGGTCGCTCAGAATCTCGTGAATTCCATCATAAGAACAGATGGCGACTTTGATTTCGATTCCTGTTGCATCCGTGTAAATACGCGCCATGTTCTCCATAATTCGAGCCGTCGGGCTGTCTAGTGTCAGGATCGTTAGCCGTTTGCAAGTCGAACCCGGAATTTTGGATAACCAATTTCGCATCCCATCGTTATGCAAAATCATCGGTTGAATTTCGGATCGTTTGTTTTCTTTCCGCTTAATAAGCTGCTCTGCGGCACAGCGTCCCATCAGACGGTAGTTCAGCTCATATTTTTTACATCCGACCGATGGAATTGTAAAAAGCGGCGAAATGGTATAAATTGGCGAATGAAGATGAGGATAGAATGTCTTGCTGACATTACTGAAATTTTCTGCCAAGTGATAATTTGTCAGAACTACGGCATCAACTGGTTCAAGATCGTTCAAAACCTGCAAAAAATGGGTATAACAGTGCTGTGAATCGGTTTGGACATGGTGCAGGATGCAGTTTTTGGCTTTTAATGCAGCCGAAAAAGCCAAGTAAAATTCATTCTGACTGGAATAATCCAAAGTCTCAGTGATGAGAAGGATGCGACTGCACTTTTTAGATGTTAGCTTTTCTGCTAATTCTAAACCAGCTTTGGCGTAATCGAATCCAATATAGAAAGGGGAATCAAAGGGATTTCGCTCCACAAAGACAACATCCTGCTTTGGAATCCCGATTTCGTCATAAATGTTCCGGCCATCTTTTGTACAAGACGAAAATGTAGCAATTCCCGCCGTCATTTCGGAACGGATAGTTTGGAGTTGGACTTCCTCCTCTGCAAGCAAATCGTTTGAAAAATAGAGTCGAACGGAATAGCCACTAGATTCCGCATAGTTCTTAAAACTTAAAAAGAAGTCGGTATATCGTCTGTCATGCGCATTGGGTATGATTGCTGCCAGCAGCTTCGATGAGCCCTGTCGGAGTGTTTTGGCTCGTTGATTCATGGTATAGCCCAGTTTCGCACATGCTTGTTCAACCAGAATTATTTTATCGCTGCTGACGTTACCACGTCCGTTCAGCACATTTGAAACGGTGCCTTGTGCAACGCCCGCTTCTTTAGCGATATCTTTAATAGTAGGCATAATGTGATTTTCCTCCTAATTGGACACCTTCTCTATATTTACAGTATAATGGAGCATTTCGCAAAAAACTATTGAACTTTTTCACAATATTCAAGGGAGAACTTCTATGTTTTGTTGTATTGACACGTTTCAAAATGTGTGCCATACTAAAAACAAGGAGGTTATCGCCATGAATAATACGTTACATCTTTATAATCGTGATCGCGTTCAGGTAGCAGCACATCGGGGTGTTGCTGGCGTGAACATCCCTTGCAACACGATCCCGGCCTTTGATATCGCACTGAACGGCGGTGCAGCTATTCTGGAAATGGACTTATTCAAAAGTCTTGACGGAGAAATTTTCATCTTCCACACCGGAAAGGAGCCGTTTCAACTCGACCGTCACATTGACTTGACCCGGATGACCGCAGAGGAAATCCGCAAGCTGCGACTCATCAATGTAGATTTTAACGAGACGGAACATGGTCTGAACACGTTTGATGAAGTGCTGGAACACATGAAAAATCGCTGCATCCTGAATCTGGACCGTTGCGGCGCATTTATCCCGGACGTTATCAAGCAGGTCGAGCGTCATGGCATGAAGGAACAGATCTTGCTCAAAAATGCACCTACCAAAGAAGTTTTAAAGACCGTCGAAGAGGTTGCCCCGGATTACATGTTCATGCCCATCTACATGGAGAACGACACGGCCAGCGAGATGATCGAGTCCATGAACATCAACTACATGGGCGCAGAACTTGTGTTCTCGACTGAAAATGCCCCGGTGATCCAGCCGGAGTACATTGAGGCAATGCACAAAAAAGGACGTACTCTGTGGGGAAATGCCGTCCTTTACAATTATAAAGTTCCTCTTTCTGCCGGACACACCGACGATGTTTCCATGATGAAAGACCCGGCTCTGGGCTGGGGCTGGCTGGTCGAGCATGGCTTCGACATCATCCAGTCGGACTGGACCTATCAGTGCTGCCAATATCTGAAAGACAGCGGTGTGAACCGATGAGACTTCGCTTTTGAAAACCAGTAGCCGGAGATTCCTTCCTTGCATCACGTGTTTTTGATCTCGATAGACAGTCGTAAAAACAAAGGGAGATTTGAAAAATGAACAGACCAGTATTAGTTGTCATGGCTGCAGGTATGGGCAGCCGATATGGAGGAATGAAGCAGATCGACCCCGTCGGCCCGAATGGGGAAGTCATCATTGACTATTCACTCTATGACGCATATCGTGCAGGTTTCCGGACCGTCATTTTTGTTATCAAGCATGAAATTGAAGAAGCCTTCCATGCCGCAATTGGTGACCGCATTTCCAAAGTCATGGATGTCAAGTATGCGTTCCAGCAGTTGGACAATCTACCTGCAGGCTTTTCAGTTCCCGAAAACCGGGAGAAGCCGTGGGGAACTTGCCATGCAGTCCTTGCCGCAAAGGACCTGATTGATGGGCCGTTTGCGGTCATCAATGCCGACGACTATTATGGGCCGGAAGCGTTTCAGGTGATGTACGACTACCTGTCCACCCATCAGGATAGGGAAGTTTATGACTACTGCATGGTGAGCTATCTGCTGAAAAATACGGTCTCGGAAAATGGCAGTGTCGCACGTGGCGTCTGCGTTGCAAATCCGGACGGCACACTTCAAAGCGTTACCGAACGCACCCGTATTGAAACGCACGATGAGAAGATCTGCTATTCCGAGGATGGCGGTGCATCTTGGACGGAAATCGGCGGAAACACGCCTGTTAGCATGAACCTCTGGGGTTTTACCAAGAGCTTTTTGCAGGAAGCCGAGAATCGCTTTGCGGATTGGCTGACCGAGAATCTCCCGAAAAATCCGTTGAAATGCGAGTATTTTCTGCCGCTTGTCGTCAGTGAGCTGATCGACGAGAAAAAAGCGACCGTCACCATTCTTCACAGTGCGGACAAGTGGTATGGCGTGACCTATCGTGAGGACAAACCCACGGTCGTCAATGCCATCAAGAATAAAATTGAAGCCGGGATCTATCCGATGAATCTATGGGAGGAAAAAAAGTGAACGCTATCACAGAAAATATCCTGCGAGAAGCAGCTGATGCATTTGCCTTCGACCGTACAACGGGTGAAATTTCTCGCTATGGCGAAGGCCATATCAATGATACATTTGTCGTTTGGGCAAGCGACAAATGCAAGCGCTACATTATGCAGCGCATCAATACTGACACATTCAAGAACCCGAAAGAATTGATGGAAAACGTCTGCAACGTTACCAGCTTCCTGCGCAAGGTCATTCTGGAGAATGGCGGCGACCCGGAGCGTGAGACGCTGAACGTTATTCCGACCAAAGATGGAAAACCTTTCTATACTGACAGCGATGGCGGCACATGGCGAGCTTATATCTTCGTCGAGGATACTGTCTGTCTGCAAAAAGTCGAAAACGAAAATGATTTTTACACTGTAGCGGAAACTTTCGGCACGTTCCAGAATCAGCTGGCCGCATTTCCAGCTGCTACGCTGCATGAAACCATTGTCAAATTCCACGATACTCCTACGCGCTACCAGAATTTTGAGAAAGCTGTCGCAGAGGATGCAATGGGACGTGCGAAAGATGTTGCAGATGAAATCGCATTTGTTCGCTCTCGTGAGGCTGACTGCCATGTTCTGGTCGATATGCTGAGCAAAAATGAGATTCCGCTTCGCGTTACTCACAATGATACCAAGCTCAACAATGTCCTCATCGACAAAACGAGTAAAAAGGGTGTTTGCGTTATTGATCTGGACACCGTAATGCCCGGTTTGGCTGCATATGACTTTGGCGACTCCATCCGTTTTGGCGCAAACGACTGCGCCGAGGATGAACCCGATCAGAACAAGGTTCACTTTGACCTGCACTTGTTTGAGGTGTTTGCAAAAGGCTTCCTCTCGACCGCTGGAGCAACTATGTCCGAGCAGGAAAAGAGCAGTCTGGTCTGGGGCGCAAAGCTGATGACGCTGGAATGTGGAATGCGATTCCTTACCGATTATCTTGAGGGAGACCACTATTTCCGTATTAGTCGCCCTGCACAGAACCTTGATCGAGCACGCACGCAGTTCACCCTTGTTAAAGGGATGGAGGCTGCTTTCGCTGATATGATGCGTATTATTCAGAAATATTGATGCTATTCTCCTTCGGAAATCACAGCTCCGAAATAATGCATAAGGCCGGGATCGCTAGTTCGATCCCGGCCTTATGCTATCTTAAAGGAGAAATGTGTGAAAAGCTTACTGTAAACAGAAAAAGATGATTCCGGCGAAAATGATTAAAAGGATAAGAGAAAGCTGATTCTGCGTAATCATTATAGGAGGTGCCTCCTTGCACGTATAAAAGAGAAAGATGAATAAAGTTTGAACAAGAATACACTATAATTTGAAACGTGTCAATATAGGATATGTAAAATCCAAGTAGAATCACTGAAATTTGTTACTATGCACAAGTATTTTACATATATTTTGCTGAAATGACAATTGACACGTTTCAAGTTTTTGTGTAAACTACAGTTACAGTGAAATGCAGTGGGGACGCTGCACAAAGTATTTTTGCCAGAGATAATTAGAAGGAGAGTTTATCATGAATAAGATTTCTCGTCGTAATTTCCTCAAGGTTGCCGGAGCAGGTGCTGCCGCAATGGGTCTGGCCGCATGTGGTGGCAGCAGTTCTTCCTCTTCGAGTGTAGCTGCATCTTCCACTGCTGCAAATGCGGCAGGTGATACGCTGTCCGGTACGATTGAGTACTGGTCTAGCTGGAGTGAGACGGAGAATCAGGCATTGGTTCTGAAGCAGGCAGCTGACGCTTTCACTCAGCTGCATCCGAACGTGAAAATCAATTTTACCTTCAACGGCCGTGATAACCGCAACCTCGTCGTTTCCGCAATTGAAGCAGGCACCCAGATCGATCTGATGGATGCAAACATTGACAATGTTCAGAAGCTGTGGAGCGAGAACATTAAAGACCTCTCTTCTTACATTGATAAGACCTACGACACCACCAACGGCAAGGCATACAAAGATGTCGTCATTCCCAGCATGATCTCTCTGGCTGGTTCCCTGTTCGATGGTAAGACCATGTGCATTCCTTACATTCCGCAGGCATTCATGATCTTCTGCAACAAGGGTCTGCTGGAAGAGTGCGGTGTTACCGAGTATCCTCAGACTTGGGAAGAGCTGATGGATGCTTGCGAGAAGGTCAAGGCTGCTGGGCATATTCCTGTAACGACTGACTCGAACTACTGCACCAGCTGGGTTGGCTATTATATGTCTCGCCGTCTCGGTAACGATCGCGTGATGGAACTGGCAAAGGATAGCAGTCAGTGGGCAAGTGAGCAGGGTGTCAAGGACACCGCCGAGGCAATCGCTAACATGGCAGCAAAGGGCTACTTTGATCCCAACATTGAGTCAAACGTCTATCCCGCAGCACAGCAGGATATGGTTATCAGCGAGAACGTTGCAATGTACATCAACGGCACTTGGCTGCCGAACGAAGTTGCTGAAACTACTCCCGATGACTTCAAGTGGGGCGCATTTGCTTTCCCGGAAGTTCCTAACGGTGTCGAAGGCACGGAGGGTGGTTGCTACTCCACCTATGCGATCGCAGTCAATAAGGATTGCGATGATGCTGCAACACAGGCAGCAGTCGAATTCATCGTTTATCTGACGACCAGCGAGTGGGATCAGGAGTTTACCAATCAGGCAAACGCCATCCCTATGAACGTTGATCATGTCTGGCCCGAAAACCTGGCCGATGCTCAGGTCGTCCTGAACAGCTACACCTCCCGTTATCCTTCTCAGACTGCTATCATCACCAACAGCGACAGCAAGCAGATCATTGCAGATGCCTGCCTGAAGCTGATGGGCGGCTCGATCTCCGCAGACGAGTTCATCAAGATGGCAAGCGCATTCTAAATCAATTGTTTTTACAAAAGGGTAGGAGGTTTACGGCTTTCCTGCCCTTTTGCATAATGAAGGGAAAATAACGATGAAACAAACAAAAGCGTCTATCTTGTATTTTATGGGACCAGCCATGCTGCTGTTCTGCTTGATTTTTATTTATCCTGTCTCCCGAACCGCTATTATGAGCTTTTTCAGCGTGAAGAGCGTTACAAGCGCTGTTTCAACATGGTCTTGGGCAGGACTGGACAATTACATTAAGCTGTTCCATACGCCGCTGTTCATCACATCGGTCATAAATATCGGTAAGATCTGGCTGTACTGCGGTATTGCTTGCCTTGGGCTTGCAATCGCTCTGGCAATCATCCTGACAAGTGGTCTTCGCGGTCAGAAGTTTTTCCGTGCTATTATCTATATGCCCAACGTTATTGCAGCAGTCGCCGTTGGTTATATGTGGTTGCTGTATGTTTACAATGCAAAATTTGGCCTGTTCCACTCCTTTTTCACTGCCCTTGGCTGGGAGTCCATGGCGAACTTCCAGTGGCTTGGTACAGACCACATGTTCCTCTCAATGTGCATCGCTTATGTATTCAGCAATGTGGGCTACTTCATGCTGATGTACATTGCAGCTATTGAAAAAATCTCTCCCGATTACTATGAAGCCGCCACTATTGAGGGTGCAAATATTTTTGACAAATTCTTCCACATCACCCTCCCGCTGATTAAGGGCGTTCTTGGCACTTCTCTGGTGCTGTGGACTACCAAAACGATGGGCTTCTTCGCTTTGGCACAGGTTTTCGGCGGTGTAAGCACCTATACTCCGATGATGTATACCTACCAAACCCTGTTCGGCAGTGAGATTAGTGCAGACAGCATGAACACGGGTGTTGCAGCAGCAGCGGCCTGCATTATGACCATTGTTGTCGTCGCAGTTTCTACGATTTCTCGTAAGAGTATCAAAGACGATGGCTACGAACTGTAAGGAGGAAAACAGACAATGGCAAAAGCAAAAAAAGAAAAAATGGAAGCGAATCCTTTTAAGTTGAAGAAAGAACTTCCGCGTCTTCCGGGCTATATCATCGTCACTTTGTGGACGGCCTTTATCTTCTGCATGATTGGCTGGATTATCCTTGCATCTCTGTCTACTACAAAGGAAATCTTCACGGGTAGCCTGCTTGCGAGCGGACTGCATTTTGAAAACTACACTAAGGCACTTTTTACGAATAAAGCGGCTTTGAACCTGCTGAACTCTGTCATTTACACCGTTCCGTCGTGTATTTTGATCATTGTGGTTTGTGCACCGGCTGCATACTGCATGTCTCGTTTTAAGTTCCGTGGTGCTGGTTTGATTCAGGCTCTTATCATCATCGGTCTGGCAATCCCTAATATTATGATCGTCATGCCGCTGTTTTCTGTCGTTAGTGCGCTGAAGCTGTCTGGCACTCACTTTACTCTGATATTCCTGTACACGGCGTGCTCTGTTCCATATACGACTTTCTTCCTGCTGACCTTCTTCAAGGGAATCAGCACCTCGTTCGAGGAAGCTGCCGCTATCGACGGCTGCGGCCCGATCCAGTGCTTCTGGAAAATTATGTTCCCTTTGGCGCAGCCTGCTATTGTTACCGTGTCTATCTTTAACTTTATCGGTAAGTGGAACGAATACTTCATGGCTTTGATTTTCGCAAATAAATCCAATCTGCGCCCCATCGGTGTCGGCCTGTATCAGACCGTTACTTCCATGATGAACTCCGGTGACTGGGCTGGAATGTTTGCGTCTGTTGTCATCGTCTTTGTCCCGACGGTCGTTATCTACGCGTTCCTGTCGGACAAGATTATTTCTGGCGTCACCGCTGGCGGCAACAAAGGCTAATTATTTCGAGGAGAGGAGATTCCAAACCAATGGAACTTCATTTTACTGGCACTGGCGCTGCATATTATCCTCGGTTGGGCAGTAATGCGGCATTCTTTGTGAAAAACAATCATCTCTTTATGATTGACTGCGGCGAAAGCACATTTCGGAAAATGGAGGCGCGTGATGAGATTCGGACTTGTGACAAGATCACAGTTTTCATCACCCATCTGCACGCAGATCACATTGGTAGCCTTGGCTCATTTGCCTCCTACTGTTTGTCCGTTCTCCAAAAACGTATCACAGTCATCGCACAAGATGATACCGTAGTTGAAATCTTGAAGCTCATGGGTGTTCCTGCTGATATGTACGATTTCACGACAGATTACACCCAAATTTTTGAGGATGGTCTGCATGTGGAGGCTGTTCCCGTCAAGCATGCTTCTGATATGAAGTGCTGCGGTTTTCTGATTCGCGATGAGGACGAAACCATCTATTTCAGTGCAGATGCTTCGGAACTTTCAGACGATATCCTTCAGCAGTTCAAGCAGGGAAAAATTCAGGTTATTTATCACGATTGCACATTTTTGACGAAGGAAAGTCCGTCGCATTGTTCTCTGAAACGGCTATGTGAGTACATTCCGCCTGAAATGAGAAATCGGGTCTACTGTATGCACTTTGGTGGCGATTTTATGAGCCAGATAAAAGAAGCTGGTTTCCAAGTCGTCACAAGCGTGTAATACTGAAAAGAATGTGTTCTGCCAATGATTAGGTAAGGCAGAACACATTTCTTTTTACCCATCATGTAAAATTTGGGAAAAATATAGTTAAAAGCTAGGTGAACCCTGATGAATCTTCATACAATACGCGAAATAACATACGGAACGATTTTCTTCAGACTTTTTCTGTCTATCGTCATTGGCGGAGTTTTGGGCTTAGAGCGCGGACGGAAAAGCAGACCTGCGGGACTTCGCACCTATATCCTCGTCTGTCTGGGGTCAACCGTTGTGATGATGACGAATCAATATGTTTCCCAGTGTATGAACACGGGCGATCCGGTTCGTATGGGTGCGCAGGTCCTTTCGGGCATCGGCTTTATTGGTGCTGGCTCGATTATGAAAACTGGACGCAACCAGGTTCGAGGCATCACAACTGCTGCCGGCTTGTGGGCAGCAGCCTGCATCGGTCTGGCTATTGGCATCGGTTTTTACGAAGTTGCCATTGCAGGCGGCATCCTGATTTTCATTGTGTTGTCGCTCATGCAGAACATGGACTACTTTACACGGAAGCATACGAGTGTCATTGACATCTACGTCGAGCTTGAAAATCGTGAGTATATGGGCGAGTTTATCGAGTTTATGCGTGATGCCGGTTTGACCATGAGCAACTTGCAGATGGAGCCGGACTATCTCGGAACCAATTCGATCAACAGTGTTGCGTTTGTTGTCACCGTTCGCAGCCTTGAACATCGTCCTCATGACAGTATGATAGATACGCTCCGGCATATTCCGCATTTAAAATTTATCGAAGAACTATAAACGCCTATCGTGATGCCTTGCTTTTAACGAAGACGCTTCCAATTTGTAGAGAGGTATTTTTATGCTCAAGACGAAAAAGCTTTTTGTTTTAGTATTTCTGTTGCTGAACTGCATCCTTTTTAGTGCATGTAGCCAGAGCAAAGAAGTGGACTTTGTGAAAAAGTATAAAATAGATTTGAACACGATATCCGATGTCACCGAAGTGCTTCAAAAGGCAATTGATGAACTGCCTGATGATGGCGTGCTGTTTTTGCAGGACGGAACATATCCGCTGGCAGGTCGAATCGTGTTCAAAGAAAATATGACATTCAAACTGAGCGATAATGCAATTCTGCTAAACTGCAGTCAGGACAAGAATCCCATGATGGCCTACAACCACCCTTATAAGCACAACAAGGCTGAAGGCAACAGCAATATCATCATCGAAGGTGGCATCTGGGATATGAACGGTCAGCTGGATGAATCCGGAACGCCAAAAAATCTTCCCAATGCGGAGTCCATCAACGCTCTTGGCATCGGTTACGGAAGCAATATCACGATCCGCAATATTACTTTCCGGGATTGCTACAACGGACACGTGATTCAGGTTGCTGGCTCGGACAATGTTCTGATTGAAAACTGCCGTTTTGAAGGCCAGTCCTTCCGTGGAAGCGGCGACAAAACGCGCGAGCTTCTTCAAATCGAACCCGGTACGGTAAAGGGTTATCCCTATACGCTAGTGCAGAACAAAGCTCCCTCTACGAATGTCACGATTCGCAACTGTTATTTTGGTGGCAGTGAAAACACGCCGCACTATATGGCGGCCATCGGAACACACTCTCAGCAGGCAGGGGTGAAATGCTCTGATATCGTAATTGAGGACTGCACATTTGATAATGCCGCTTATACTGCCATTCATTTCATGGCCTATGACCGCATTACCATCCGTAACAATATCTTCACCATTACTTCGGATTCGGAGCAGATCGACCGCTACGGAATTTTGGCTGATACCTATGGTTCGTTCATCGACCCAACGGGTGCAGAAAGCACAACAGACTTTACCATCGAAGGCAATACATTTGATGTCAGTGATCCGAAGGCGACCGTTTTGGAGATTACCACAAACAATAAATCTCCGAAGCATATCAAAAATGTTACCATCAAGGACAACACACTGAAAGGTGTGAATGGTGGAAAAGCAATAGACCTGTATCTTTTGGACAATTGTACTATCAGCGGAAACACGATTGAAGGATTTGAACGTCCCATTGTCGCAAATTCTTGTGACGAGCAGCTCATATCGGATACGGACATTGTTACAGAATAATGGAGGCAGTTTATGCAAACGACCATCAGCAATGAATTTCTGACCGTGACAATTGATACGCATGGTGCAGAGGTTGTCAGTGTAAAAAATAGCAAAGGTGAAGAGCTTATCTGGCAGGCTGACCCTGCTATTTGGGATCGTCATTCTCCAGTATTGTTTCCGTGGGCTGGACGACTTGCCAATGGTGAATTGATTCATAACGGGAAGCACTATAGCGGTGGACAGCATGGTTTTATTCGTGATCTGGAGCATATCTTAAAGCAGAATAACGGAATTTCTGCTCAACTGATGTTCCGAGCAGACGAAGAAACGAAAACTCTGCGATTTCCGTTTGATTTTGAATTCACAAGTGTTTTCACTCTTGACGGGCATACGCTCCACCATGAAGTCCATGTGAAAAACTGCGGCGACGAGAATATGCGGTGTGGAATTGGCTTTCATCCGGGATTTAATATTCCGTTTGATGAAAACCACACAACTACGGATTATGAGATTCGGTTTGAGCAAGAGGAAAGCCCAATCATTTTGGATTGTCTTCCTCATGGTCTGCTCTCTGGAAAAAGTTTTTATCAATGGAAAAATACGCAGGCGATTCCACTGACGGATACGCTGTTTGATAATGATAGTTTCTGTCTCGCCGGACTCCGTTCCAAAACGATTGGAATATATGAAAAGAATTCTGAGCGAAAAATCATCTGCGATATTTCGGAATATCCGTATACGCTACTTTGGAGTGCACCTACGAAACCTATGCGATTTATCTGCATTGAGCCGTGGCAGAGTCTCCCAGCTGCAGAGACTGACACCTCCGAGTGGAATGAACATGCGGCAGCGGCTTGCATCGCTCCCAATGAAAGCTACTCTATAACATTACATACAACATTTGAAAGATAAATAGAAGGTCGTTGTATGAACTGTGAAATAAGGTGGCAGTCATAAACCAACTGGCAAAACAGGAAGGGTATATTCGTGATAAAAAATATTGTTTTTGATATGGGAAACGTTCTGGTTCGGTTTGACCCGGAGCTGTTTATGAACCGCTATTCCCTCACCGGCGAGGACCGCAAGCTGATCCGCAACGAGGTGTTCCGCTCGGTGGAGTGGACCATGCTGGACCGGGGTGTCATCGACGAGGAGATCGCAGAGCAGCGCATCCTGCCCCGCCTGCCGGAGTATCTGCATGATGCAGCCCGTGGGCTGATCGAAAAGTGGGACGACCCCATCGTGCCGGTGGAGGGAATGCTGGAGCTTTTGCAGGCACTGAAAGCAAAGGGCTACCGTCTCTACCTACTTTCCAACGCTGCCACCCGTCAGCCTATCTACTGGGCACGGGCAGAAGCCAGCAAGCTGATGGACGGTGCCCTGATCTCCGCAGAAGTCAAGCTACTGAAGCCAGACCCCCAGATCTACCGCACCTTCCTGCATAAGTTTGACCTTCGCCCGGAGGAATGCGTCTTTATTGACGATACACCCATCAACGTGGAGGGCGCACTCTACGAAAACATGGCAGGCATCGTGTTCAACATGGATGTTCCTGCCCTTGCCGAGAGCCTGCGCACTCTGGGCGTGGAATGGTAAGGTTTTGATTGGAGAAATGCTTATGATGATCTGGATCGGTTTGATGCTTTTGATTTGTGCCGGATTCTCTGCTTATGCGGGGGCATCCCAGTTGGAACGGGCAAAACAACATGCGAAGTGTTCTTTGGACGCTTTTACCAAGCGAAGAAATGGGGTAAGTTGTATTTGTCTTTCAATCCTGTTCGTGATCCTTGGGGTAGCTATCAACCTATGACGGTGCATTTCTCCCATCCCCATTTGCTTCTTCCAAAGCCTGTCTGATGGGATTGCTGCTAAACCCTCACAGCGATAGCCCATCGGTGGTTTTGAAAGATAAATATTCCTTCATCTTGTCACTGCATCACAGCAGCAATAAGAGCGGAACCTTGCAAAAGGCTCCGCTCTTATTGTTTAAGAGAGTATTGCATTTCGAGACGGAAAGAATATACTTATATTAGCTAAATTCCAATACTAGATGGAGGGACAACTATGCCTAGACAAAAAGGAAGCAAGAATGCAGTGCGTACCAAGAAAGCAAAGATTGACTATGCAGCTATTATTGCTGAAAAGACCGCTGCCAAGGAGCAAATTGAAACCGAGATTGTTGCACTGTCTGATAACATCAGCGCACTGAAAGACCAGCTGAAAAGTAAAAAATCTGCGTTGAAGGTTGCAACAAAGGATCTTTCTAAAGCAGAGGCAAAAAAGGTTGCAGCCGAAAAAAAGGCCGCTGAAGAATCTAAGAAAGCTGAAGCAGAATCTGTATTGAAAAAGCTGCTTGCCAGCGGTATGTCTGCCGATGAAATTATCGCCAAGCTCCAGTAAACTATTATGGGAACCAGTAAACGAATTTGTCCGAACTGCGGACGTAAAATGAAGTAGCAGTTCATTGGGCTGTTCCACTGCAAATGCGGCATAAGCTGGCGGCGTGACATAGGATTTTTTGAGCGCACTCCAGACATGGTGTTCTCACTGGAACGCAAAAAAAATCGGAAACAAAGTCAAGCAGCTGCCGACGATGCATCATAAGTAAGCAAGACCACCAGCCGTTTTTCCGACTGGTGGCCTTTTTTGTGCTTAATCCTCTGTAATGCCGAGATATTGGTCAATCTCCATGATGCTCTCCCCGCTGACCTCCACCAAATCCTCAAAGGGCACCACGGTGTCGCCCACTTGCAAGGTGCGGAACACCGGGTCGATGCGGTCTGCTTTTCCGGTCAGTGTGATGTAGTTACCCACTGCTGGAACCTCCGGGTGGGCGGTGTCTTCCTTGAAGTACCGCACCGTGATGGTCATGCCCTTGGTGACCTGCATCAGCCGATCGGACAAAGCCGACATTTCTTCCTCGGTCAGAATGCGCTTGGTCACGCGCTCGGTGCGCTGCTTTTCTGCGGCAAGCTGCTCATCATAACCCCGCAGTGCTGCAAAGGGAGAGAAGATCTTCGCCCGGTTCTGCAAGGTCATGCGGGGATGCTTGCGAAGGGATTCTTCGGTCTGGGGGCGTTCCATCTCTATGATGTCCCCATACTTTTGGGCAGTCTCTTGTCCGATCTTGCTATTTTTGTAGTTTTCCATCCGAACCTCCCGCGCTGTGCCCGCCAATCTGCGCGTTGCGCTGGCGCATGGTGGCACCTTCCTCGTAGCTGCTGGCTTTCAGCACGGCGTTTTTGCCGTACTTGTTCTTGATGCCCAGCATGGCTTGCTGGAGTTTTTTCTCCTTTTCCAGCTTCTTGGTGTCGGTGAAAAAGTCCACCTGATAGATACCCTCGTCCGGGGTGACCTTGTTGGCGTTGAGGGTGATGCGCCGCACCGTCAGCGCCGGGTCGGTGATGCGCTCAAACAGCTTTGCGCTTTCGTTGATGAGGGCGCTGCCTAGATTGGTGGGCGCATCAAACCGGATAGTGCCGTGTGCCGCTTTGGGGATGATTCTGCCGTAGCGGTCGGTCTGGGTCAGACCACGGTAGCCGCCCTTGTCCACGTTCTCCCGGTCGTAGCCGATCTCCAAGGTGATGGATTCCGTCACCAGTTTCTTTTCGGTGAGCCGGAACATCAGAATCTCCGCCATCTCCCGGACGATGAGTTTGGCCTTGTCGTTGGGATAGGGGCAGGTCAGCACCTGCCCCTCGCTGATGCTGTTGGTGCTGGGCTTGTAGCTTTTAATCTCGGCCATACCGCAGGGCTCATAGCCCCATGCGTGGTCAATGAGAATTTCCGTATCCACGCCAAAAATCTCATACAGACGATCTTCCCCATGGATTGAAAACCGTGCCAAGTCCCCCATCGTATAAATGCCGTGGGCTTCCAGCCGTTTGACGGTACCGGGACCAGTCATCCAGAAATCCGTCAGCGGTCTGTGGTTCCACAGCAGATACCGATAGGACTGCTCGTCCAGCTCTGCAATGCGAACACCATTCTTGTCCGCCGGGATGTGTTTTGCCACAATGTCCATGGCCAGCTTTGCAAGGTAGAGGTTGGTGCCGATGCCTGCCGTTGCGGTGATGCCGGTGTTGTACAGCACCTCCCGCACCATGGTCATGGCAAGCTCGTGGGCGCTCATGTGGTAATAGGGCAGGTAGCCTGTCACATCAATAAAAACTTCATCGATGGAGTAGGGGTAGATATCCGCCGGGGACACATATTTTAGGTAGGTCTTGTAGATTTGGGTGGAAACGTCCAGATACCGCTGCATTCGGGGCGGCGCAACAATGTAACTCAACCCCAGTGCAGGGTCTGCGTTCAGGGCGTTGGCATCGAAAGAGGTGCTGGTAAAGTGGTACTTGCCATCCTCTCCCCGGACCGTCTTTTTCTGCCGGATAGCAGTTTGTAGCCGCTGGGCGTTGACCTCTTTCACTCGCTGGACGGCTTCAAACAGCCGCGCTCTGCCGGGTATTTTATATGCCTTTAAGGAGGGCGATACCGCAAGGCAGATGGTCTTTTCTGTCCGGGTAGCATCTGCTACCACCAGATTGGTAGTCAGCGGATCAAGATGGCGGTCAACGCATTCCACCGAAGCGTAGAAACTCTTGAGGTCGATTGCGAGATAGGTGCGCTTTTTGCCGTCCATCGTCCTGTCCTTTCCGTGTGCTTATCAGACCTCCACAAACCACCGCCCGAAGCGGCTGGGAAACGTTCGGTCCGCACGTTCAAAAAACAAATGCCGCTCTTGTCCTTTAATGATTACAGTATAACAGTCCCCCGGCAGGTCGGCAATGGTAGATGCTGGGCGGAAGTCCCGCACCTGCTCAATGGGGTACGTCCGACCATCGCCCCATATAATCTGCCGGGGCTGCATATAGCCGGTTGCATCAAAATCAGAAGTCACTTTCACATAAACCTTTTCTGTTTTGCGGCGGTAGTTCTGATTCATTTTTCACAGCTCCTTTGCACAAGATACAACCATTTATCTTATTATAATAAATCTTTGCGCTGTTTTCAAGAGCAAATACAACAACTATTAGCGATACAAAAAATATACGGCTATATTTCAGTGTGAAGCCTGAATATAGCCGTATTTCTGCTTTATGGAAGATTTAATTGTTCTCCTCAAAGTTCTCGACCTGCTCCATGACTTTTTTGAAAACTTCGGGGCTGTACTGTGTTCAGCTTTTCATTCGGACTGCGACCCAAAAGGAACGCATTGTTGTGGCAAGCAGTGCATTCGTCTATACAAATGCCTATTTTGCGCTGCAAAATGCTTGTTGGGGACACCCCAAACCCTTTCACTCTGCACCGTTCCGATGCAGGCTGCGCATTCCTGCGGAACGCTTTTTACCCGGTGATGCTCTCCGGGTCATTGAGGACTTGCATCAGATGGGATGCCGCTTCATCTAAATATTCGTATTTATCTTTTTCTGGAATAGCCGATTTCATAAGCGGAACATCCCACTCCTGCATACATTCAGCAAGCTGCTGTTGTGCGTGCTGTGCAGCCGCCTTTCGCACCTCTGGGGTGACATCCGAATCCAGAACGTAAGCAACCGTAAACTTGCCGCTACAATCTTCAGTAAGCTGCACCATCGAATCGTGTTCTTCCCAGAAGTAACAGAACCAGACGCGGCCACCGATACCCTCCATGCCGGAGCGCAGTTCTTCCTCATCGCTCCACTGCGGAACGGCAGCAAGAATGTCCTGCAAGTCGGTGTAGGCTTGCTGCTCTGCCGGGGTCACTTTTTTGCAGCGGTATTCGTGTTCAATGTTCCGCTGCCAGTACAGAGCCAGCTTGCCTTGCTTGGCACGGTCGATTCCATCGTTGATGTCGGAAAGGATACTGTATCGCGGTTCTCGCATCTTGTTCACCTCGAAATCAATTCTTTGGGAATGAATACATCCTATAAGAAATATTATAGCCTAAAGAATTGCAAAAGAAAAGCGCACCAGCCAAAATTAAGCTGGTGCGCCAGAGTTGCCGCAGGATTATTCTTCTTTGGTGAGGTAAGGCAGATTGGTGATATAGGTGTCCAGAAGGTCAAGTGCCACTTTCTTCTGCATAGGGGTCAGTCCTTCAAGCCGCTTGCTGATTTCATCATCGGTCACATGAGATGCACTTGGAACCAGATCACACAACAATGTGTCTGCGGAAATATTCAGAGCGTTCAGAAGTTTAACAATGGTGGCAAGGCCGGGTTCCTTTAAGCCACGCTCTACCATGCCGATATAGTTGGAGGAAAGCTCGGATTTTTCCGCAAGTTGTTCCAGCGTCAACCCATGCTTTATCCGCTGCTCCCGCAGTCTCTGTCCAAAAAGCTCTTTCATAGCGCAACCTCATCCTATCGTGTTCTTTACACTCCATAGGATACCTGTTAAACGCATGAACATACACAATCGAAAGAGATGAACAATTCCGTTAAAGATTGAACTAACGGAAAAAAGATTGCCGGAAGCAGACCTCTTACGGTCAACTCCCGGCAATCTTTTCTTATCGAACTTGCTCGTTCTCCTGTACTGTTTTTTCTTCCGCAAAAAATCGCTCCACGTTTTTCTGTGCCCGAACCAGTTCTTGCATCTCGTTCCGTGCCTTGCGGTAGTCCGGGTAGGCTGCTTTCTTTTGGGTCAGTAGTTCTGCAAACTCCGCATCCAACTCCTTGACCTTTGGGAGCGTTTTCAAATGGGATTCATCAAACGCCGCTTTCGCCGCCTTGTGCAGAGTAATCTCCTCCCGGTGGGCTTCCAGAAAGGTTTTGCTGTACCCGGCTTTCCGATAAGCAGCGTACACATCACGGGTCTTGGCATAGTTGATGATGTGAGTTTTCAGCACGGCGATTTCGGTCAACCTCGCTTCTGCCGCTTTGATGGAATCCCCCATAGCATGATAACGTTCCGTTGCCGCCGTCGCATGTTCCCGCAGTTCCTCTGCGCTACCGATTTTCTGCTCCTGCAAGAACAGCAGGGTTTTGGACATCTCTTTCAGGTTGAACTTGGTTGCCCACTTTTTGTAGCCGACACTTTTGCCCTCTGCCATTTTCCCCTGAATATCCACCAGCAACTGGAAGGGCTGCTCTTTGGGCAGCTTCTTCTGGTACGGTTGGTGTTTCACCTTGCCCTCCAGCACCGCCTTGATCTCATCCTCGCCATAGCCGGTGCCCAGTGTACGGAACCGGATAAAACGTTTCTGCCCCTTGCCCTTCACCGACGTGTACTTGCCACGTTTCACTTCATATCCCTGCCGCGCCAGCTTTTGCAGAAAAGTTTCGTAATCTCCCGGCTTTTCTGCAAGGATGGTGTCGATGATTCCGCACAGGCGGTCACGATTGCTCTCTTTCGGCGGGTAGACAATGCGCTTTTGACGCTCCCGATAGGGCTTCTTTTCAATGACGGACAGCTGATGCTCTAAGCAAATCAGGTCACTCAACCGCTGCACTGCCAACGCCGAAAAGAAAAAATCCCGGAACTTCCTGCTGCCATTCAATGCTGTGGAGTTGAAGATCACATGGTTGTGGATGTGCTGCCGATCCGTGTGCGTTGCCACTACAAAGGCGTGCTTGCCCTTGGTAAAGCGCATAGCCAGTTCGTAGCCCACCTTGTTAGCCTCCTCTGCGCTGATCTCACCGGGTCGGAAGGACTGCCGTATCTGATAAGCAATTACATCGCTTTTCTGCCTGCGTCCGTTCACAAGGTCGTACTGCCGCTTGGTAAGCATAAACTCTTCATCTGCCGTCAGGGTGCTGCAGGCATAGCTGCTGACATACTGTCCCTGCTCGGTCTTGTCTGGGTTTTCGATATAGTCCGTGCGATTTTTCAGGCAGGCCGCAACGGTCATGCCTTTGTTTTTGTGCAGCGCAATCAACCGTGTTGCTGCCAGTGCCATCACCTCCTACAAAAAATGCCGCACATCGGCGGCATCAAGATCATTTGGATAATTTCTCGTGATCGGCAGCACCTGCCAGATACATGGCTTCCTGCCGAACACTTTCCAATTCGTTGCTGATTGCATCCAATTCCAGATAGAGGCTCCATGCTTCTTCGCCGATAAGAGCTTTCAACGCAATCTCTGCGGCAATCTTTTTCTGGATCAGTGCATGATATTCATCATCGTCTGCAAGTTGTCGTTGCAGAATATCTTTCAGATTTTCCCAATAATAGTCGGTCATAGCATCTGTGTCCATCCAATCCCTCACAATCCGGCAACCCAGCCATTAAAACGCTCCGCCGCGTCCACGATCAAAGCCCCCATGAAGATCAGCGCAAAGCAGCCAAACTCTGCCACCAGCAAGATCAAAAACTGCAGCCACTCCTGACAATAGAGAGTATAGAGACCGCAGCCGAAAATATACAGCATGGGCAGTGCCAGCACAAACGCCGACAGGTTCAGCGTCCATTTCAGCATCAGTACCAGAAATGCACTCAGGAGAACCACAGGAAATAGGAGAACTCTTGCTACGAATTTCATATTGACACCGCCTTTCTGCTTTCAGTATATGGATAGAGCATGAGCCTGTCAATGGTGTTGCCGCCTATGTACCCCCGCAGCCCTCCAACTGCGGGGAGAAATTTAGAGATCAGCCAGCCGGGAAAGGATCTGCCGACCAATCTCAATCAGTTCATCCAGCCGCTGCTGCAGGTCCTCCATGTCGGCGGCATAGACCCGACCATTTTCATTGGCGGCTTTGGCGTACTGATTCAGGTTGTTGCTGCACATCTGCAAGAGATATGCCATGCGTTGCAGGTCTTTCAAGTCAAGGTGCAGGCAATAGCCGTCCAGTGCCATCTTGCGGATATAGGCACTCAGGCTTCGGATGCCCATGCTGAGCATTTTTTCATAGATACGGCTCTTTTCTGTTTTGCTCAAGCGCAGGATGATGGTTTCATCCCGTTTTTCCCTCACCGGGCATCACCATCCTTGTCGTAATAACTGCGGAAGGGCTTCACCGGCTCCGGCTTGTCCGATTTTTCTTCCAGTGCTGCCAGCACCGAGGGGCGGCGCGGGGTATCCTCCTGTTCTTCCTCGTCCTGTTCCGGCTCGTGGCTCTTTTCGTCCACATCCAACTGAGCGTTCAGCTCTGCAAGCCGTGCGGACTTTTCGGCCAGTTCTTCCTCCTGTGGGAAGGGCTTTTCCACCTCAATTTGCGCCGCTGCCTGCTGTTGATGCAGAGTGGCTAGTTCATTCTCAGCAGAGTTAATGCGCTCCGGGAAGTTGTTCAACGAATTATCCAGACGGATAATGTTGCCCAGCGGGTCGGTGCCCAAGGGCACCGTGTACTTTCGCTGCCCCTTCAAAATAGCCTGATACTCACTGCGGTAGGTGTCGAAACGCAGGGACAGTTCAAAACCCCGGTAGCTGCCGATGACTTTTTCTTCGGCGTTTGGCAGTTCAGAACAAGCAAGCACCAGACGCTCACCGGCGGTCTTTTTCTCATCGTAGGTCACGCCCTTGATGGTCATGCCGCAGAAACCCTCTTGCACCTGCGGATGGGCGGCGGCAAGCTGTGCGTCCGCTTTCACCCCAGCAATATAGGCGTTCGTTTCCCGAATGTCAGCCGGGAATTTGGTCAGCAGCTTGTCTTGCAGGCGGAATTTCTGACTCTGGTGGTCGGCTTTCAGCACCTTCAGCTTGGCGACCTGAACGTCCAAGTCCATCTTCTCCTTGATAAGAGGATTTCCGGCACACAACGCCTTGATCTCCGCATACGACAATGCCTGTTCGTCCACATCATCGCAGGAGCGCACCGGGGATTTGGAAGTCATAATTTGGCTGATAAACCGCTGTTTATTCTCAAGGGTCTGAAAGAGGTACGAATCAAATGTGCCTTCGGTGACGTAGTTGAACACCTTGACTTCCTTGTTCATGTTGCCCTGCCGGATGATGCGACCATTGCGCTGGGTCATATCACTGGGTTTCCAGCCGACATCCAGATGATGCACTGCCACAAGACGCTGCTGCACATTGGTTCCTGCGCCCATTTTTGCCGTGCTGCCCAGCAGGACGCGCACATCGCCGGAGCGTACTTTGGAGAATAATGCAGCCTTTTTGGCTTCGGTGTCGGCGTTGTGGATAAACTCGATCTCGTTTTCCGGCACACCGGCAGCGACCAGCTTTTTGCGAATATCATCGTACACGTTAAAGTTGCCGTCGTTTTTCGGAGTGGAGAGGTCGCAGAACAAAAGCTGTGTCAGCTTCTGGTCTTTGCCATCTTCCCAGATTTTCAGCACGTTCTGCACACAGACGTTCAACTTACTGTTGGGGTCGTCCGGCAGCATGGGGTTCATCAAGCGAACGTCCAAGCCGATTTTTCTGCCGTCGTTTGTGACGCAGAGCATATTGTCCACGGAGGCATCCACTGCACCGGAGTGGATTTCTGCAGCACGTTTGCTCAGTTCCTGCACCATTTCCTTTTGAATTTCGGACGGCTTTGCCACCACGGTCTCAAACTTTGCTTCCGGCACAGGCAGGTGAAGCTGGTCGGAAGTTTTGATGTCCGCAACCTCCTTGAACATGGACATCAGCTCCGGCAGGTTAAAGAACTTGGCAAATCTCGTCCTTGCCCGATACCCTGTACCTTCGGGGGCTAATTCGATGGCGGTGGTGGTCTCACCAAAGGTGGATGCCCAGCAGTCGAAGTGGGTCAGCTTTTTCTGCTGGAGGGTGCTGTATTGCAGATACCGCATGACCGTGTACAACTCGGTCATGGAATTGCTCACGGGGGTGCCGGTAGCGAACACCACGCCCCGCCCGCCGGTAATCTCGTCCAGATAGCGGCACTTGCCGAACATATCGCTGGATTTTTGCGCTTCGCTGGTGGATAATCCAGCGACATTTCGCATTTTTGTGGTCAAAAAGAGGTTCTTGTAAAAATGGCTTTCGTCCACAAAGAGCCTGTCAACGCCCAGTTGCTCAAAGGTGATCACATCGTCCTTTCGCTCATCGGAGCGCAGTTTTTCCAGCTTGGTTTCCAGCGTTTTCCGGGTCTTTTCCATCTGCTTGATGGAGAAATTCTCGCCTGCGTGGACTTTCAGCTCATTGATGGCGGCAAGCGTTTCATAAATTTGCTCCTGAATGATACGTTCCTGCCGCTCAAAGGACAGCGGGATGCGCTCAAACTGCGAATGGCCGATGATGACGGCATCGTAGTCGCCAGTGGCGATACGGGCGCAGAATTTTTTGCGGTTGGCAGTCTCAAAATCCTTGCGCCGTGCCACCAGCAGTTTCGCATTGGGATAAAGGTTCAGAAACTCGCTTGCCCACTGCTCTGTCAGATGGTTGGGCACGACAAAAAGTGATTTTTGACATAAGCCCAGCCTTTTCGCCTCCATTGCCGATGCAGCCATTTCAAAAGTCTTGCCGGCACCCACTTCGTGTGCCAACAAAGTATTGCCACCGTACAAAACGTGTGCTATTGCATTACGCTGGTGTTCTCTCAAGCTGATTTCCGGGTTCATACCCACAAAATGAATATGGCTGCCATCGTATTCACGAGGGCGGGTACTATTGAATAGCTCATTGTACTGCCGGACCAGCGCAATGCGCCGCTGGGGGTCCTGCCAGACCCAGTTGGCGAAAGCGTCCTTGATGACCTGCTGTTTCTGCTGCGCCAGCATGGTCTCCCGCTTGTTCAGCACACGCTTGGGCTTGCCCTCGGCATCCTCGATGGTGTCGTAGATGCGGACATCTTTCAGGTTCAGGGTTTCTTCCAGAATCTTATAGGCGTTGGCTCTGCTGGTGCCGTAGGTCTCGGAGGAAATAATGTCACTCCGCCCGGTTGCTGTTTTACCCTCCACACGCCATTCGGCAGTGTAGGGCGAATACCGCACGTTCACGGCTCGCCGCAGATAGTAGGGAATCTGGAACGTCTCGGTCATAAACTTCTGGATAATGTCCGGGTCCAGCCACGTTGCACCCAAGCGCACATCAATTTCAGAGGCTTCCAGTTCTCTGGGCTGCGCCTTTTCCAATGCGGTGACATTGACGGCAAATTCCGGGTTGGTCTCTGCCGCAAACTGCGCCATCCGCAGCTTTGCCCGGACATCGCCGGACAGGTACTCATCTGCCATCTGCCAGCCCGCTTCCGGGTCGGTGGGGTCGGCGGCAGGGTCCTTGAAAATCACACCAGACAATTCAGTGGTAATGCGCCCATAGTCACCGGGTGTGCCCAGCAGTTCTGCCATATAGGGCAAATCCACTTTGCCATGCTCACCAATAGATACCGCCAACGCTTCGCTGGGGGTGTCCACGCTGGTGACGGTGCGCTCCGGGCGAATCGTCCGTTTCGTGAACATCGCCGCCTTGGATTTAAGCTGCCCCTGCTCGTCCAGATTTTCCAGCGAACAAAGCAGATAGTAGGAGGAATCCTGCTCAAACAGCCGCCCATTTCTGCGGTCGTTCAGCAAGCCATATTTGGCGGTAAAGGCATCGTAGGCGGCGTTCAAACGCTCCTGCGTTGCCTTGATGTCCTCGTCCGGGTAGTCGTTCAACTGCTGGTCGATCAGGTCGTTGACGATCTGGCGCAGTTCCACCATGCCGGTGACACGCCCCTTGGCGGTGTCGGACAGTTCTACCTGCGTCATCACGGAATTTTCCCGGTAGAAAACTTCGCCGTCCACTACGGTATAGGAGAAGTTTTTGACCTCCGGGTCAGCCGGGAGAATGTGCTTCTCATTTTCGGCATCCGCAATATCTGGTGTTTCCACCTCAACTTCGGCGTATTGCCCCTCAATATGCTGTACCGCTTCTGCAAGCTGGTCGGCAAGGCTGGTGCCCTCAAGGGGTGCAACGGTCAGTTCCTCCCGTCCGTACTGGGTGCTTTCGGTGGTCAATTCACCCAGAACCATCTCCGGGTGGTCTACGAAATACTGGTTGATGGCAAAGCCGTCCTCAGTCTTGCCAAGCTGCACCCAGTCCGGCTCAATATCCGCAGGGCGGTCACGCTTCTGCAAAAAGATAATGTCGCTGACAACATCGGTACCAGCATTGGCACGGAACGCATTATTCGGCAGACGGATTGCACCCAGCAGATCGGCACGTTCCGCAATATGCTTGCGGGCGGTGCTGTCCTTGCTGTCCATGGTGTAGCGGCTGGTGACGAACGCCACCACACCGCCCGGACGCACTTGGTCGATGGCTTTCGCAAAGAAATAATTGTGGATGGAAAATCCCAGCTTGTTGTACGCTTTGTCGTTGACCTTATACTGACCAAAAGGCACGTTGCCCACCGCCAGATCGTAGAAATCACGGCGGTCGGTGGTTTCAAAGCCGGCAACAGTAATGTCAGCCTGCGGGTACAGCTTTTGGGCGATGCGCCCGGTGATAGAATCCAGTTCCACGCCGTACAGCCGGCTGTCTGCCATGGTGTCCGGCAGCATTCCAAAGAAGTTGCCCACGCCCATACTAGGTTCCAGAATGTTACCGCTGTGGAAACCCATGCGCTCCACGGCATCGTAGATACTACGGATGACGGTAGGGCTGGTATAGTGGGCGTTCAGGGTGCTGGAACGGGCAGCAGCGTACTCATCCTCGGAGAGCAGCCCTTTCAGCTCCGCATATTCCTTCGCCCAACTATCTTTGCCGGGGTCAAAGGCATCCGACAAGCCGCCCCAGCCCACATACCGGGAAAGCACCTGCTGCTCCTCGGCGGTGGCACCACGGTGCTCCTCCTCCAGCTTGAACAGGGTGCGGATGGCTTCAATGTTCCGGGCATATTTCTGCTTTGCGCCGCCCTCGCCCAGATGGTCGTCCGTGATGTGGAAATTTCCGACAGGTTCAGACTCAGGTTCTGCGTTGACGGCTTTATCCAAAGCTGCGGCATCCGGGAAAGTCTGCACTTCGCCGTCAATGACCGTTGAGATCGGCAGTTCATCCAGTTCTTCGTCAGACGGCTCCGGCTCGTCCTTGTCTGCTAAAAATTTTGCGTGTTCGACTTTGAGCCACTCGGCGGCTTCTCTGTCTGCAACTTCTTTTTTCAGATTTTCCAGATAAGATTCTGCCTGCTTCTCGTCAGAAAACTGTGGAACGGCGTGATTGGTTTCATAGTAGTCATCATAAAGATCATCCCAGATAGCAAAAAGCGGCATTTTACCGTCAACGACTTTTCGGACAGAGAAACGTTCGTATTCAGGCACTTCGGATTCCTTGGCGATGGCTTCTGCCTGCGCCAGCATTTTATCCACACGCTGAGCAGTCGCACTCTGTCGCAGCCCCTGCTCAAACTGCTGCTTGTTAATAACCTCATTGTCCCAAGACTGCCCGTGCGCACTGGTGTCGATGCGCACATCGGTTTCGCCAACATAGCCAATTTTCCCTTCAATGGTTCGGGTAGGAAGGTCAACGATAACATTGTCACCGACCTTATAATCGGGCAGGGGGTGTTCCATCACATCCTGTTCCTGCTCGTACAACTCCCGGACAAGAGCCAGCGGTTCCTCCCGGAAAATTGGCATCCGCATCTCTGCCAGTGCTACATCCTGCAGGGACACACTGCCCTTATCGAAGTTGACGTTATCCACCCGGAAAGCGCGTCCTTCCATGTGGACGGTGGCTCCCAGCGGCAGATAATCTTCCCGGCGCAGATACTTGGTCTGGTGGTGGGTGCCGTCCTCGTTCAGCCCAGCAAGATAAACATTCTCGCCGTACTGCCACAGTTGTTTGGCACGGTGCGCCCACTGGTCGCTAGGGAAGCCGGTGACAGGGACGGTACCCAATTCCGTTTCCTTTTCCAGCAACTTTCCACCTACAAGTTCGCAGACCTTCCGGGCATCCTCGCCGTAAAACTCAAACTGCCCATTCTGCTCAAAGCCTACCAGCGCATCCGGGTGCTGCTCCTTCAGGGCGTTGTACTCGGTGGCAGCATCCAGCGGCAGCAGTGCCGGGCGTTCCTCCACCTTACTGTGGTAGTGTTCCAGTTCTTCATCCGTGACACTGACCAATTCCGAGAAATCCAGAGCCTCCAGCTCGGTTTCGGTCAGCTCCTCCAGACTTTCGTACTGCCGTTCGTCGATCAGCACCTCGCCCAGATACCGTTCCACCCGGTATCCCACCAAATCCACATTAACTTGAATGGGAATATCCTCATCGGTGGCGTGGGTGTAGGCAATGCCGATCTTGGACAGGTCGGAAAAGTCCGGCTCGGAGTCGTACTCCTCCTGACAAAACTCCCGGATCAGGTTTTTGGCATGGGTCAGGGCACCATCCGGCTTTGCGCTGACCGGCGCAGGCGGCGAATAATGCTCCTTTTCCTTGTCCGTCAGGTAACGGTCGGACTGGATCATCAGGTCGATATACTTTTCCACCTGTGCCCATTTCAGGGTGATTTTCTGATGGTCGGGATAACGGTCAAATTCCAGACCCTTTCCATCATGGTTCACAAAGCCGCTGCTGCCATCCAGATAATCGTGGGAGTGCCCACCGATGCCGTACTCCTTTGCCAGTGCTTTGGCACGGAGTTTGCGGTCAGGCTGGGTCTGGTACAGCGCCATAATGCGCTGTTTGCCGCCTGCAAACCCTGATCCATGCCGCCGCAGCTCGTTCTCAATTTCAGCCTGCGACAAAACAAAAGCGGAGGGCGTTTTTTCGCTCTCCGCTTGGTCGATCTTCTCGATTTGCTGGGCTTCCGTAGGGATGTTCGCATCCAGAAAACTTAGCTGTAGATCAGCTCCGTCATCACCAGTTCCTCTGCCTGCGCTTTCAGACTGTTCATGTGCTGCACCCACATCAGTTGGTTCTGCGCTTTGTCCGGGGCCGGGTTCTGCTTCAGCAGTTCGGCCATCATCTGCTGCATCCGGCTCTCTGCCGTCTGCTCCAGCTCCATCAGATGCGGGTACAGCGTTCCGTTCAGGAGCATCGAGTTGTACAGCACCGGGTGATGCTGCTTCAGATAGTTCCGGCGCATCCTGCCGTACTTGCCCAACGGGATCTTCGGCTGGCTGAGGGTCAGGTTCGGGAGCTGGTAATCCCCGATGGTCGAGTAGGTCACGTTCCTGTTCTTCATATTCATGCTGGCTCCTTTCTACATTGCGGCGACGGATGGTGGTTTTGACGGTACGCTCGATATTCCGCAGCACATCACGGCTGCAATCGCTGACCGCCGTACCCAGTGCATAGACAGCATCCGGGGTCGAAAAATCGTAAATTGCCTGAAAATCGTCCCGGTCAAAATAACCCTCTGGTTCAAAACCGCACCGTTCCAAAATGGTGTACATGATGCTGATTGCGGCGGCACTCTTGAACTGGAGTTCCTGTCCGGCATCATCATAATCCATCAGGAACGAACCGTCAACGATGGCGAGGATGTCTGTGCTGTTGTTGTCCCAGTAGGATTCTGCCAGCTTTCCGGCAATGTCCGCAATCTGCTGGCTGAGCCGTTCATGGTGAATGCCGTATTCCTGCGCCAGCATTTCCGATACCGGCTGGAACAGGTCATCGTTGAGCTGCCACACCTCCGGGTCACGGGAATTGCGCCGAACCCCGGTGTCGCTTACGTCAAAGACGTAGTGCAGCCGGGGAAATCCGCTGGATTCGTCCAGCAGAGCGATGCCCTTGGAACCCCGGCGCACATAGCGGTTCATCCGGTTGTTCCAGATGTCAAAGTCGGCACAGGCGGTGGCATCCGGGCGCTGGGCGTAGATCATGAGCTGGTCGGCAAAGGGGTACTTGTACAGCCGGGATGCGGTGGTCAGATAGTCCGTCCAGCTTTCCCAGTACCGGGTCAAGCCGTTGGCTGTGCGCTGGGCAAGGGCGAGATATTCTTCGGTTTTGCTTGGCATAGCGTTCCTCCCTTCAATCTCGTTGTAAACAAAAAAGCGAGCGGCCTTTTCAGGTCACTCGCTTATGGAATCTATGGTAGTTTATAGCATGAATGGAAGTATTCTATCAAGCCCACTTTTTGCGGGTTATGAAAAAATTTCGGAACAATGCCCTATGACATTATCTCAGTTGACAATCATCGACAAACTGGGAATTATTTAATTCTCTGTGTACCTAATTGTAATTGTTCAACTGTTATTTTTGCTTTATTGTCATCTTCCTTTTGAAGATTTTCTATTTCCGAACCCCGAATAGCCAAAATGATTTCGTCCCCCACCTGTAAATCATCAAGTGTTATATCTACAACATCTTGTGTATCATAATTACAATAAATCATAGGAATTTGGGAACAATCAATAAGGCAATCATCCCCTAAAACACCTTTTCCTACGGCGGACAAAAACCGCATATCCGAGCTGTTTAAGTCTGCATACCGGTCCTTGGCCGCAATACGGTCTTCCATCTCGATAAAGTTATAAAATAAATCTGTTAACTGGTCATTGATAATCTTTGTACACAACTACTTCTCCTGTCTGTCTTAACGGACCTTCTCAGCATCCCACTCCATTACGGATCCGGTCGCTGCATCAATCGTGAATTCGTATTCCGTTCCACCGTAGATGATCTTTCCTTCGTATTCCGGACGTCCGTCATCATAATCAAGCTTCCATTCGTAGAGATCCTTGTCCGTTGCTCCGCTTACACGGTCAAGGGCTGTTTTCTTTGCATCTGCCTCACTGACCGTAACGTTCTTGCTGTCTGCTCCCATCGTTTTTTCTTCATATGCGGAGCTGATGATCTCTCCGGTGTCTGTCGCAATCTCATAGTCATACTTTGCACCGCCTGCATACCATTCAATGTCATATACCTGACGTCCGTCTTCATAGTCAAGCTTTGACTTGGTGATCGTTGCATCCGCTGCCTTCACTCCGGCATGCTCCAGTGCGATCTTCTGTGCTGCTGCTTCATCCACGGTTCCGGTACCTGTTGCATTCTGTGCCGGAGCAGGGGCAGCGGGGTCTGCCGTCTCCGTCTGTGTCCCGGAAGTCTGCGCATTCTGTTCTTGGCTGCTCATTTCCATGACAGCTCCTGTCTCTGCATTGATCGTGTAGGCGTAGGCATACTCTCCGGAAGTAAATTCCACCTTATAGCAGGCCACTCCCGCCACCTCACTTAAGGTCGTGGCTGAAATGTCTGCATCTGCCGCTACAATATCCGCTGCTTTTAACGCCGCTTCCTGTGCCTCCTCCATAGGGATCATCTGTGTCTGCTCCTGGCTGCTTTGCTGCGGAATACTGGCTGCCGCATTATCTCTGCATCCGGTTAGGGTCATTGCAAGTGCAAATGCCGCTCCGATAAAAATCCATTTCTTTCTCATATTCTTTCTTATCCTTCCTATCAGATTGGAATGTGTAAAGTGTAGCCGATATCCTGCCAGATCACAAGTGAAATTTTTGTGTACAGGGTATATACGATTTGTCGAGTTCAGTATACCACACCGAATCCCATTGTAAAAGAGCCTATGTACGCCGCCCGCAGGCGGCAAAATTCAGTCGAGCGGAAATTTCAGTTCGGCAAACTCGGCATCGGTCAGCAGTTTCAGCTTCTCGATAACACCTTCCGACAACTCCCGCAGGGCGGTCTCATCGGGCATCAGGTAGCACTGCATGAGCCGCAGTTCGTGGATAAGCCCCAGTCGGGTGCCGGTGTTGTAAAGCATCATCAGCATGAGTTCTTCATGGTCAAAGTTCATGGGCATCCCTCACTTTCCGACAGAAGGTGGGATTGCACTCCGGGGCATCGCACTTCTCCTTGAGAGTTTGCAAAACAGAAGGGCGCTCCGGCTGCTTGTCCAGAAACCCCTGTAAATCTTTGAAGCCGATGCTGTCCACATAATGCACAGACACCTCGCCATTGCGTTTAAGTGCGATCACATCGCTGACCGACAGGCTGTGCCCCTCAAAATCCTGCGGACGGGAGAGGTTGAACATCTGAAATAGTTCTTCCAAAACCTCGTTGTTCGGCACATCCTGCCACATGGCGGGCAGATCAGCATAGTAGGTGACCTCGTAATGCTCCGGGTCTGGCGTTTTGCCCCGACGATGCAGTTCCCGCATGGAAGCAAATCTTTCATCGAGGATTTTTTCGTCATGCCGCAGCTGCATCACCATATAAACATCGCACCCTGCGTTCAGAAACTTCTGCGGGATGTCTGTCATGGGTTCACCGTCAAAATTCTGGTTCCATTTTTGCTGCATCATCCACCTCACAGTTCCGGTGCAGAACGTGCAGAGGATTTTGGCGCAGACGCATCACTTGCCAGTTCTGCCAGCTTTTCCAGTGTGGAAGGGCGATGGTCTGCACCCAGTTCCTCGGCTTCCGCAACCTTATCCATGACGGCATCGTAGTCCTGCAACAGCCGCCGCCCCTTTTCCATGTGGTGTGCTTCCAGAATCTGCTCACGGGCTTCCTGAATGGTCAGTTCCGGGGCATCCAGCTGCCCACCGTCCATCACAGAATAATCGCTGTGGTAGAGGGTGTAGTCCCATCCATCCTCACAGGACTGGATTGCAAGGTAGCCTTTGCCGCCCAGTTCCCACGCCGTCTGCTCGTCCTGTGTCTGAATCTCCGGGTAGAAGTCGGCATGATTCCGTTCCATGACCTCGGCAAACTGGCAGATGTGGAACACATTGCCCAAACCGCCCATGTCAAAGTGGTAATCATCCAGATGTTCCACCCGTGCCGTAAAACTGCGCCCATCCGGGTAATCCACCTGAATCACGCCGCCATCTGGAATGCGATAGAGGTCATCATAGTGGCTGTTGATGAGACGAATATCCTTCGGCAGCATTTCCGGCTCCCAGATGCGCCGCCTGCCAATGCCCGCCTGCGGGATGTTTTCAAGGATCTTTACGCTTTCCTGTTGGATGGCCTTACGGTCATCGTCCGAAAGTTCAAACAGATACCAGTTCCGGGCGGCAGGAATGGTGTTTTGTCCATCTGGCGGCAGATTCTTTTCCGAAATCTGCCCACTTTCCAGCGGCTCGCCAGTTACCTTGTTATAAGTGGCAAAGCCGACCCCTGCACTGTTTTCCCGGAGATGCAGATAGCGTTCATCGTTGATAAGGTAGACCGCTTCTTTTATCTGCTCCATCAGCACCCACCCTCAAATTCCAGCGAAAACTTGCTGCGGCCATCCGCTTCACAGGACAGCAGCACGGTGGCGTTGTAGGTCTTGCCCTTGGCGCTCTTGCAGTCCTTCAGCCGGACACGGCCATCCCGCAGCAGCTTGTCCGCCATTCGGCCATCCAAACGCTTGCCCAGACGCTTAAAGAACGCATTGTCCTTCCACAGCACGAAACGGCAAGGGTTGGATTCACAGAACCAGCCTTTTTCACGCTCTACAACATTTGCACCGCAATTCGGGCAGACACCAATAATCTTGTTTTTCATAAGCGCATTCACTCCTTTTTTCATTTCCGTGTTCTTTACCAGTTCGGTAATCATCGTATTGATCTCGGTCATAAATTCACCCGGCTCCATTTCGCCACGCTCGATTTGCAGCAGCTTTGTTTCCCAATCGGCGGTCATTTCCGGGGATTGGATTTCTTCGGGCATCACGGTGATAAGGGCTTTGCCCTTATCCGTGGGCAGCAGCACCTTGGTCTTTTTGCTTCCCTTCCGTTCCAGAAAGCCCTTCTGCACCAGCTTCTCGATGGTGGCGGCTCTGGTTGCCGGGGTGCCGATGCCCTGACGTTCCACACCCTCCGGCATACTGTCTGCACTAGCGGTTTCCATCGCATGAAGTAGAAGGTCCTCGGTAAAATGCTTCGGCGGCGAGGTCTGCCCCTCTTTCAGTTCGGCGTTGAGGATGCCGCACTCGTTTTCCGCTGCATTGGGCAGGGCGGTGAGTTCTTGCTTCCGGTTCAGGATGTCTGCCAGCACCTTGCGCTCCACTGCTTTCCAGCCTTCCTCCAGAATCTCCTTGCCTTTGGCGGTAAATTCCTCCCCGGCGCACTCGGTGGTCAGCAGGGTTTCCAGATACCGGAAGGGCTTGCTCACCGCCATCAGCGTCCGGGCGATGATGAGCTTCAGGACGTTCTGCTCGCCCTTGGGCAGTGCTTCCAAATCGGCTTGCAGCATACTGCGGGTGGGCAAGATGGCGTGGTGGTCGGTGACTTTTTCCCGGTTGACGGTGCGCCGTGTCCGGGGCACCGCCTCGTCCACATCTTCCGGGGTAATGTCGAGAAAACCTTCCAGTTCCTCGGTCAGTTCCTCCAGCATTTCCTCGTCATCGTCGGTGATATAGCAGCTATCAGTTCTAGGATAAGTGGTAAGTTTCTTCTCATACAGGCTCTGCACATAGTCCAGCGTCTGCTGTGCGCTGTACCCCAGCAAGCGGTTGGCGTCTCGCTGAAGGGTGGTCAAATCGTACAGCGGCGGTGGATTCTCGAACTTTTCCTTGCGGGTGATGCGCTGGATCGTTGCTACCATCTCCTTTCGGCAGGCTTTCAACAGGTTTTCAGCAACGGATTTTTCAGGAATGCGGCGGCTGGATGCCGTGCAGCCGCTGGTCAGTTCCAAATCTACCGTGTAGAATTTCTCCGGCACAAAGGCGACAATGGCGGCTTCCCGCACCACCGTCATGGCAAGCACCGGGGTCATAACACGCCCCACCGCCAGCGGTTGTCCGTACAGGCACGAAAAAAGCCGGGACGCATTGATGCCGACCATCCAGTCGGCGCGTTCCCGGCAGAGTGCAGCCTGATACAGTGCATCATATTCAGTTGACGGTTTCAGACTTGCAAAGCCTTCCCGGATGGCGTTTTCCTCCATGCTGGACAGCCACAGGCGGGAAAAGGGCTTTTTGCAGCCTGCTTGCCGATACACCAAGCGGAAGATCAGTTCTCCCTCGCGCCCTGCGTCCGTAGCACAGATCACGCTGTCCACATCCGGGCGGTGCATCAGTTTTTGCAGAATGCCAAACTGCTTTTTGGTGCTGGCAGACACCAGATACTGCCACTTTTGCGGTAATATAGGCAAATCTGCGATGCTCCACTTGACGTATTTGGCATCGTAGACATTGGGCGGTGCCAGCTCTACCAGATGACCCACGCACCAGCTGACGAGACAGCCGTTGCCCTCAAGGTAGCCATCCTGACGGCTGGTGGCACCGAGGACTTTGGCGTAGGACATGGCAACGGACGGTTTTTCCGCCACGATCAATTTTGCGATAAGAATCCCTCCATTCTGTTTCGGATTGCAATATGTAGGGCGGCAAAACGCCGCCTTGAAATCAGATGGGTTCAGTGTCCTGCTCGTCCGGGGTTTCGTCCTCGTCCGGCACATCGGTCGGAATCTCAAAATCGCCCTTGTCCTCGGTGTAGTTTGCATCGGGGTCAAGAGCTTCTTTTTCAGCCTGCTTTTTCTGCTTCTGCTTCATAAAGGTGTAAATGCCGCCGCCAGCAGCCAGACCGACCAGAGCCAGAACGCCTAAGAATGTGGCGGCATACTTCGTAACTTTGTTGCCACCAGTCTGTTCCGTACCGGATGCCGCCGCTTCTTCTGCGGCTTTCTTGGCTTCTTCCTCGGCTTTCAGCCTGTCCTGTTCCGCCTGCGCCGCCGCTTCCTTTTCGGCGGTATAAGCATCCGCATCTTCTTCCTCCATCAGTGCCAGCAGGTCGGCTTCGTCCACAAGGTTCATAAAGTGTACGGTTTGTGCGCCTTTACTGTTCCGGTCGATTACCAGATAAAATGTCGCACCCGATTTCGATACCAGCGTGATGAACTGCTGCCCGGAACCATCCGAATAATTGGTGTGGTAATCGTCCACCAGTGTCAGATTGCCCTCCGGGGTCAGTGCGCCGGAGGTTTCATCCGTGATGGTAACAACATCTTCCATCACCTCCGGCAAAACAGGCTGTTCCACAGGGGCGGCTTCGCCCTCGAAGGCAAAGGCAGGAGCCGCCATGCCAGCGCACAGTACCGCCGATACCAGCAGTGCGCCCAGTTTCTTAATCTTCATCTGCATCAACCTCCTTCTCAAAAGTTGCGCCCACGGCAGACAGCGCAGCCGGGGTCGGGGTGGTGGTTGCCGACTGCCGCAGCAGGGCAGCAAGCTGTTCCGGCGTGACCTTTGCAGTCCGCACCATCTCGTTGACCTCGGCGGAATCCTCCTCCTGAATGCGTCGTTCCAGAATCTCGATGCGGTTGTTCAGCTTGATGCGGCGCTCCTTCTCTTTTTCCAGCATTGCCCGCAGCTTATCCGATTTTTCGCTCATAGTAACTCCTCCAATCATTTTGAAAGCCGTCCGAATCCGGCGAGATGCTTCTCCCAGTAGGACGAGTGAATGTTTGCGTACTTGATTGGGTCTCCGGCACTGACCATCATGCCGTTGCCGAGGTAGATTCCAACGTGACTTTTCCCCGGCGTATCATACGTTCCATCGAAGAAAACAAGGTCGCCAGGCTTTGCTTCGGCTTCGGAAATGTGCTGGCTCTTGTTCCACAGGCCGTTGGCGGTGGTGCGCCCCACATCATAGCCGTTCTGGTTGTAGACCCAGCAGACATAGCCGCTGCAATCGAACCCGGTTTCCGGGGTGGAGCCGCCCCACACATAGGTCGTGCCCACATACTTTTGGGCTTCCTTGTAGATGGCGGCAAATTCCTCATCCGTCAGGGCTTCTGCCGGAACCTGATAGTTGATGCCCGGTGTACCGGAGCCATCGGAACCACCGGACGGCAGACCGCCATTGAACAGATAAGGCCGACCACCCAGCGTGTCCTGAAAGATCTCGTACCGTTTCCATTGGTCGGCATTCAATTCTTCCCGGATAACGACTTCCAGTCCTTTGTTCACCAATTTGGTGTGGAAGATGCGGTACTCGTAGGGCACCTGCGTGGGAACCGGGATTCCTGCCGGGCTGATGACCCAGACGGTCTTATACCGTATCTGCACCTCCACCCATGTGGTCAGCTTATACTGCTTTTTGAAGGTCTCCTTCAATTTGCCCTGTACCTCGCTGCGGGTATAATCGTCATACAAGGTGGTCAAATACGAAGTGAGCTGCCACGGGTCGTGCTCGATGGGGTCGAGGTGGTACTGGTACTCGTTATAGCCGGGGTGGTCGGTGGGAGTGCGCTTGATCTTTTTATCCAGCTCCTTTTCCAGCTTCTTGTAGTCCTGTTCTGCGCCCCGGATGTCCCGGTCCTCGGCAGAGTACATGGTCTGCCCGGATACCTGTGTACCGCCCGAAAAGAGGATGCCGCAGGAGGAAAAGCCCGACATCACCATGAGGATGAGCAAAAGAAAAACGCCCACGATCACCAGAACGTGTGCGTTGCTCTTGGCGGCATTCGCCAGCCCTTTCACGGCAGTGCTGACGGCAGTTTTGCCCTTTTCTACCGCCTGTTCCATGCTGGACCGGGCGGCAGATGCACCGTTGGATGCCGCTTTGCCGCCTGCGGTCTGCGCCGCCGTGCCCGAACGGGCGGCGGCATAGTAGCTTTTGTGGATTTCTTGCCGCTGTTTCCAGCGTGAAAGCCAGTTGGAGCCGCCCTCGCCGGTGCCGGATGCGCCTGCATCTTGTGCCGCAGTCGGCTCCGATGCGGAAGATTTAGCGGCTTTGGAGCCTTTCTTGCCCTGCATCTTGGCTTTCTTCTTGAGCTTCCGGGCATAGCGGCTTTTTGAAATATCCCGGATATTTCCTGCCGCTTTTTCGCCCTCGCTCAACGCCTGCGTGCCCACATTGTCATCCTCGTACTGGTCAACCTCCCTGTGCACCGCAGACCGGGCGGCATGGGCGGCGTACATCTCCCGCTTCTGCGCCTTGCTCAACCGGCTCAGCTCGTCCGGGGTCAGTTCCGCCTTGCCAAACCGCAGATGCTGGGCTTTTTCAGCGGTCTTTTCCGCATCGGTTTTCAGCTTTTTCTTTCTGGGCACCGACTGCTCCACCTTGGCTTTTTTCGGGGGTGAACGGGTCTTTTTGGCGGACGTTTCCTCTTTGATGTTCAGCTTCGGTTCACTCATTTCTGCGCGCCCTCCGAGACTTCACCCAACTTGGTGGTCATAATGCGGTAGAGTTCCAGATCGGTGGGGAAACGGTCCACAAACGGCAGAATGACATTACCGAAAAACAGCAGCCCTTCGCCCTCGCCGGAGTGGGTCACATAGGAAAGCTGATGAGGGCTGATGTTGAGCTGCTTTGCGAGAATCTGGCGGTCTCCCGCAGCCTGATTCAACATGATGATCATGTCGCTGTTCTCGAAAATATTCTCAACCTCACGGGAAGAAAGCAGGTCTTTCACGTTCTGGGTCAGCCCTGTGGGAATACCGCCCCACTTGCGGAAACGCTTCCAGATCTCCACGGAATAGGCAGCGGTCTGCTCCTCTTTCAGCAAAAGGTGCATCTCGTCCATATAATACCGGGTGGACTTGCCGCTGCTGCGGTTTGCCGTGACACGCCCCCACACCTGATCCTGCACAATGAGCATTCCCAGCTTTTTCATCTGCTTGCCCAGCTCCTTGATGTCATAGCAGACGATGCGGTTATTGACGTTCGCATTGGTGCGGTGGTTGAACAGATTCAGGGAGCCTTTCACATAGATTTCCAGTGCGGTGGCAACGTGGTGGGCTTCCTTCTCGTCCTGCTGAAGCAGGGCGTTGTACAAGTCCTCAAGGATGGGCATATTCTCCGGGCAGGGGTTCGCAAAATATTTGCGGTAGATCAGATGCACACAGCGGTCGATGACGGTTTTCTCCACCGGCAGCAGCCCTTCTTTGCCGCCCACCACCAGTTCACACAAAGAAAGAATAAAGTCAGCTTTCAGGGATAGGGGATTATCTTCCTCGGAGTAGTTGGCATTGATGTCCATGGGATTGATGAACTGGGTACTGTTGGGCGAAATTTTGATGACCTGACCTTTCAGCCGATTCACCAGAGGAGAATACTCTCCCTCTGGATCGTTCACAATAATATCATCGTCCGTCACCAAAAAAGCGTTTGCGATTTCACGCTTTGCCGAGAAACTTTTGCCGCTTCCCGGAGTGCCGAGGATCAGGCCGTTTGGGTTCTTCAGCTTCTTCCGGTCCACCATGATAAGGTTGTTGGACAGGGCGTTCAGGCCGTAATACAGGCTTTCTTTGCCGGACTGGTACAGTTCCTGTGTGGTGAACGGAATGAAGATTGCCGTGCTGCTGGTAGTCAGTCCCCGCTGGATTTCGATCTGGCAGTCAGCCAGCGGCAGGCTGCTCATCAATCCCTGCTCCTGTTGGTAGTCCAGTCTGCACAGGTTGCAGTTGTGCTTCTGTGCAATACTGGATGCCTGAAAAACATTGTTTTCCAGTTCCTGTTCAGTCCTGCCGGTGTTCAGCACCAAAAAAGTGACGAGGAACATCCGCTCGTTCTGGCTCTGCAATTCTTTCAGCAGGGCTTTGGCATCTCTGCCGTAGGTCGCCAAATCGGACGGAATGATGTCGATATCATATCCGGCACGGATTGCTTTTTTCTGCTCCTCAATCTTGCTGCGGTCCAGTTCCGTGATGGTGCGCTTCACCGTCTTGATGGCTTTGTTCTGGTCAACAGACTGGATGTGCATCGTAACGATCTGGGAAGAATCCATATCCAGAAAATCCTTCAAAAGCTGGTCGCTGATGTCGGATGCCGTGATGCTCAGAAAGCTGGCGGCGCAAAAGATACCTCCCATCTGGAAGGAGCGGCTGTTCTTGAACGCAAAGGCGGTAGGCGCAATGGCATCCTTCACGGAAAGCCCGCTTTTCACAAGGTCTTTCCAGTCAAAGTGAAACTTGCTTGCACCGTCCATGTTGAACATATCGTGCATGAGTTTCAGCCGCTGGGCACCGTTCAGGGGCTTTGCCTGCACACCCAGCCGATGAAAATTATTCAGCAGGTCATTCTGGATGTGGTCGAGCCGGGGCTTGACCTGCGCCATGCTTTCGCCCTCCACACCAAAGGTGATGAATTTGGTCTTGGTCAGACCATTATTGCCCTTGGCAAGCTGCTGGCGCAGCATCTGGCTGTACTCCGCACGCACATCGTCAAAGCCGTCCTTCTGGAACGGGATGCGGATGCTCTTTTCAAACTCGGTGCTGTCGGTTGCCATGTTCACAAAGGACAGCTCAAATTTGATGCTGGAATCGAAAAAATTCAGAAAACTGCACCATTCCTCGAAAATGGCGGTCTTGTCCTCCTGCTGGGCAAGCTGGTAGTTGATGTCCTGATACTGGATGGTACGAGTGTAATAGTTGGGCTTCACCCTGCAGGTGCCATCCTCAAACATCCGCTGCATGGGGATGGACTGCTGGGCGGTTCGGGGCATAGCAGGCTTTGCGTTCTGCCTGCGCTTCTGCGCAGACTGCGGCTTGCTGTGCTTACCGGTCTTTTTCCAAAACGGGATCATGGGTCATGCCTCCCTTCATCAAAATCGCATAGTAATTGTTAGTCTTGTAGGGGCGGATCTTCGGGCGGACAAACCGGGACTGCACATAGTACGACAGCAGCTTTTCCAAAGGCTGGCCGTTCTTTTCGTACATCCCAAGGAAGAACGCCGGCAGCATCACCGCCATCATACCGAGGGTGGCAGCAGTGTTGCCGCCGGAATCCCGGAGAACAAAAAACAGCGGCACTCCAATGAGAGCCGCTGTGCCAAAGCAGACAAGCTGCCGTTTGGTCAGGTTGAACGCCACTTTGGATTTGACCTTGGTCAAATCGCGGGGAACGGAAATATACGCAGCCAATCAAACACCTCCTTTAGTGCGCTCCGAGGACGGATTTCGTCACCGAGCTGGTCTTGAACAGGCTGAAACAGAGCAGAACGGTGTAGCCCACAATGCTCCAAATGGAGTTGATGGCATCCCCGGAAATCGCTACCGACTGTATCAGCACGGCGTAAATCGCCACGCAGATGAGGATGAGAAAGCCCTGAAAACCCAGTGCAAACAGGCATTTCAGATAGTTCTGCCCCATGTGGCTCTGCTCGTGGTTGCCGAAGGTCGCCATGGGGATGGGCGCAAGGCTCACCATGCAGTAAATTTCAATCATTCTTCCGTAGACGATGACGAAAATCACGATGGACAGGATGCGCATGGTAATGCCGATGAAGAAGGACTGCAAAAACAGCCCGAACAGGGGGCCGACATCCATCTGCATCAGGCTGGATTGCAGCATGGACAAACCAATGTCGTTGACACGGGTATTTCCGGCAATGATGCCGCTGGAATCGGACACTACCTTCTGGGTGATGTCGAACACTGCCATCACGATGTCGAAAGTATTGCTGATGAGCCAGACTGAAATAGCGGTCTTAAAGATCCAGCGCATGATGAGGGCAGGCTCAAACTGCGCCATGTTGTTGTGCTGGGTGATCATTTCGATCAACTCATAACAGGCGATGAAGGTCAGGATGATGCCTGCAATGGGCAGCACCACGTTCCGGGAGAGGGCTTCGATCATGGCGAACACTCTCGGCTCAAAGCTGGAGGGCTTGGTGCCCACCTGCTGGGCGATATTGCCGACCTGCGTGTTCACATCATCGAATAGCCCGCTGAGATTTGACATAATGCCTGCCGTCAGGATGCCTTTGATCCAGTCGGCAATGGCTTTGAGAACGGTTTCCATTCAGCAGTCACCGTCCTTAGCTGAAGTGGTTGATGAGGGTCTTGAGAAGGTTCAGGAGAAAAATAATGTGGGTCAAAAACTGCATAAGACACCGCCTTTCACTGATGGGTGGATGTTCGTCTGCAATTCGCTTCCTATTATAATAAGGGCTGTTATCCACAGCTAAGATAGAGCGATTGCGTATGTACAGGCGGGAAACCCCGCCTGCGGCTCTTAGCCGAAAAGACCGGACAGCAGAGGAATCAGGGTGATGCCCACCAGAGCAACGCCGCCGCCAGCCATGAGCTGCTTCATGCCCTGAGACTTGGAGCCGGGGTTATCGTTGCCGTAACCTTCCAGCAGATTGATAGCACCCCAAACGCCGAGACCGGCACCCAGAGCGACAACCAGAGTCTGAAGAACTTCGATAGCAGAGTTAAAGAATTCCATAATCGTTTCTCCTTTATTTTGAAAAAATTGTAGACCGTCCGTACACACCTGAAATCGTACATTTTTGAGCCACGAACTGCGGCAGAAGTGGATTTGCTGGTGTACCTCTCTGGTCCGAGTAAAATAAAACCGCCTACCGGGTCAGGCAGACGGGAGCGAATCAGCGTCCACCACGATGAACTCATCACCGGGGTGGATCTTTTCTTTGCGGTTCAGATATTTTTCAATATCGAAGGTGTTTTTGGGGTCGTAGTCGGAGGTCAGCTTGTAGTTGGGGTGCTGGGTCAGGTCGTACTTGTCCGAAAGAAAGGGGCGCACACCTCGCAGCTGCAAAATACACTTGCCGCCGTCCAGCACCGCCAGCTCGTCCCGGCTCAACAATTCGTGCCCCATCTTTTGGAAGGTAGTGCCGTAGCTGGGGCTGTTTCCACGGGTGTCCGAGGTGTTGAACGCATCAATCGTTTCTTTTCCCAGCATTTCAGACAGGTCTTTTAGGGTGGTGGGTTCGGAGCCGCCGAGAAAAATCTGACTGTCCATATTGCCGATGATGGTGTCCGCATTGTCCTTGTAGATGGCTTTCAACTGACTTCTCGCCTGCAAAACAAGGCAAGCGGAGATCTCACGGCTGCGAATGGTCGCCACCAGCTTTTCCAGATTGGGAATCTGCCCGATGTTGGCACACTCGTCGATCAGACAGCGTACATGGATGGGCAGCTTTCCGCCGTACACATCGTCTGCCTTGTCACAGAGCAGATTGAAAAGCTGGGTGTAAACCATGCTGATGAGAAAGTTAAAGGTGGAATCCGTGTCCGACATGATGAGGAACAACGCCGTTTTCTTATCGCCCAGCGTATCTAACGCCAGCTCATCGTACATGGTAAGGTTACGCAGCTCTTGGATATCGAAGGGCGCAAGCCGGGCACCGCAGGAAATGAGGATGGATTTTGCCGTTTTGCCGGCAGCTAATTTGTAGAGCTTGTACTGGCGCACTGCGAAGGAATTGGGCTTTTTCTTGCCCAGTTCCTCAAACAGCAAGTCCACCGGATTCTGGTATTCCTCGTCGTCCTCCAGCACCTGCATGGTGTTGAGCATTTCCAACAGTGTTGCAAAATTCTGCTCCTCCACCGGGGCTTCATAATGCAGATAAGCGATCAGGGCAGTAAGCAAAAGACGCTCCGATTTCTCCCAAAATGGGTCCCCGCCGGACCCTTCACCCTTGGTGTTGGTCATCAGGGTCGTGACCAGTTTCAGAATATCCTTTTCGCTGTGGACATAGGCGAAGGGGTTGTAGTGCATCGACTTTTTGAAGTTGATGGTGTTCAGAATCCTGACCTTGTAGCCGTTTTTCAGAAGTGCGTTCCCACACTCGACCACGATACTACCTTTCGGGTCAGTAACCACATAGGAACTGTGACATTGTAAAAGGTTGGGCTTGAGCCAAAACCGAGTCTTGCCGCTGCCGGAGCCGCCCACCACCAGCACATTTTTGTTCCGGGCATTCTTGGGATCCGGCGGACGGTTGCTCATCATCAACCGTTCTGTTTTGGTCAGGATGATGTTGTCGGCAAACTTGGGAGCCATGAACGGCTCAATATCTTTCGGAGTGCCCCACCGGGCAGAGCCGTATTCCATGCCGTGGCGGTACTTCTTGGCATTTTTGCCACGCAGATAAACCGCCAGCCGTAACCCTGCGCCGCAGCACAAACCTACCAGCAAATCCAGCGGATACAGGCTGGGCAGAGGGTTTGCAAATGCCACCGGGATGGTGCCCATCATGGACATGATCTTATCGCCCAGTTCCTTGCCCTCGGCAAGCCGCCACGCTTCACCGAAGTTGGTTGCCACAAGCCCCAGCAAAATATAAGGCAGATACAGTGCCAGCCATTTTGTGAGCTTTTTCGTGGTCATAGGCCGCGCTCCTGTTCCTTGTGCCGGACTTTGCCGGGGAGTTCTGCCGCCGCCTGCACCAGTTCATGCAATCGTGCCAGCACCGAGGGGCGTTTGTCCTTGTTGAGCAAAGATGCCGAATACTCTTTGAACGCCGAGTTGAAGGCTTCTGCGTCCGGGGCTTTGAAAAAGACCAGATACCGGGGCGGCACCTCGGAGGTGTCCTTGCGGATGGCATAGTCGATGCCGTACTTTTTGGCATAGCGTTCCAAGCCGCGGATACCGGTCTTGCTGATCTCCACGCTGGACACGCCCCGGTTTTGCCGCAACAGGGTGCGAACACTCTGCTTGCCTTGGGATGCTTTGGACTGGTACAGCCGAAACGCCGCCTTGACCGCCCGCAGGACGGTCCGGGCAGACAGCTTTGTGGTCGAGATCATAATGTTGAATGACTTCTGTTCGATTTCTTCCTGCACTGCCATCACCTCCCGTGCAGCAGGGTGATTTTAATCCTCCTGCCCGGCACGGGCAGCATTCAGCAGAGCCGCCACGAAAAAGCCGAAAAAGGCACCTGCTTCAAAAAATGCGAAACCGATAAAAAAGTTCAGCATGGCGCACCTCAGTCGATACAGATGCAGGTCAGCTTCTGCCCATCTGCCATCAGGGTGGTGCTGTGGCTTTCCAGATAGGTCTGAAAGCGGTAAATATCCTCCACCGTCAGGGATACGATGGTGCTATGCCCATCGGTGCGGTAGAAGATGACCGGGCCGGTCAGGTACCGCTTGCCTGCCAGCTTGAGGACCTGCGCCGGATTGTAGCTGATAAACAGCGGCGCACCCTTCACGGAAATCAGGGCATCGTCCTCGTCAAAACAAGGCAGAACGGAAGGGGCATCCTCCTCCATGATAATGGTTAGCTCCATGTCGGGACCGATGGCGGCAAGGTACACATCCTTGCCTGCTGCCTCGGTCAAACAGGATGCCGCCTGCTTCAGCATGGTCAGGATGTTCACATCCACCGTGATCTGCGGGGCGTGAGTTGCGGAGTGAAAAGGAATCGTGTTGTTCATAGGCGTTACCTCCAAATTTTTGCAAACAAAAAAGACCCGAATCGGGTCTCTTAGTTCAGTCTGCGCTCAACGCGCTTCTTCCTGCTTCTTCTCTTTTGCCTGCTGTTTTTTCAGCTGCCACTGGTCGAGCAACTTGATGATGATGCTTTCCATCTGCCGGGGCGTGTAACTGCGCGGAAAGTATTTCCGCAGGGTTTCGTTTTTGATGGTCACAGTGTCCAGTTCGCTTTTCTTTTCCTCGTTCATAATGTCGTAGACAGCATCATAACTGAACTCGCTTTTCTGCGCCAGCTTCTTTATCCGTATGGCTTGCGAAAGAGAGGGCGCATTCTGGGAAGCATCCATTGCTTCTAAAAAATCTTGCTGCTGTTTTGCATCAAGATAAGACAATTCGACCGCAGGGTTAAAAGAGATTTTCTTTTCGTCCACCATGTCCAGTAGTTCAGGGACAAGATTGGTGAGCCGAATGAAACGCTGGACTTGTCTGCCGCTTTCATCAGTGGCTTTTCCGACTTCATCAGCGGCTTCCAACTTCCCGACAACTTGTCGGGAAGTTAAATCTGACCTAGCACCTTGATTTTTTATCGCATCCAGCTTCATCTTGTACGCAAATGCCCGCTCACTCGGTAGGATGTGTTCTCTCTGCAAATTGGAATCGACCATCAATATCGTGGCGGCATCATCCTTCATATTGCGCACAATGACTGGCACGGTGTCCAGATGGGCAAGCTCTGCGGCGTGTTTCCGGCGATGCCCGGAGATGATCTCATAGCCGCCCTCTGGTCTGGGGCGGGCGATGAGCGGAGCCAGCACACCGTACTGTGCAATGCTCTCTACTGTCCGGGTCATGGCTTCATCGTCCAACACCTTGAAGGGGTGGTTGGTGAAGGGGTGCAGCTCGTCGATGGGAATTTGCTGCACCTGTTCCCGTTGCTCCTCCTGTCGATTTTCCTCGGTGGAAAACAGGTCATCTAGCCCTTTCAGAGCTAAGTTTCCGCTGTCGATCGGCATCCGCCAGCACCTCCTTTGCAAGAGATTGATAGGCTTCTGCCACCTTGCCTTTGGGGTCATGCTGGAAAATGCTCTTGCCTGCCGCACTGGTTTCAGCCGCACGGACCGACCGTGGAATAGTCTGCTCAAAAACCTTCAGATGCTTTCCGTATGCCTGCCGAATCAGGTTGCTGATCTGCTTTCCGTAGTTGGTGCGGCTGTCGGTCATAGTCAGCAGGATGCCCTCAATTTTCAATTTCGGGTTGATCTGCCGCCGTACCTTTTGGACAGTCTGCAAAAGCTGTTCCAGACCCTTTGCGGAAAGGTACTGCGCCTGCACCGGAATCAGGGCAGCGTCTGCCGCCGCCAGTGCGTTGATGGTGAGCATCCCCAGCGAGGGCATACAGTCCAGCAGGATATAATCATACTCCCGCTTTGCCCCCTCCAACACCTGTTTGAGCATCTTTTCCCGGTTCATGCTGTTCACGAGGGCAACTTCCAGCCCTGCCAGTTCGATGTTGGCAGGAATCAGGTCAACGCCCTCTGCATGGTGTAGGATGCCGTCACCGGGCGGAATGGGCTGGTCGTTCATAGCTTTTGCCATCAGGGTAGAAAGGGTGGTGGGCAGTTCGTCCGGCTGCTGCCAGCCCATGCTAATGGTCAGGCTGCCCTGTGGGTCAGTGTCCACCAACAGGACTTTTTTGCCTTCCATCGCCAGCCCGATGCCCAGATTTTCACAGGTGGTGGTCTTGCCGGTGCCGCCTTTCTGGTTGACGATGGCAATCGTGGTTGCTTTCTTTGAAATTTTCATCACCTCCGCATCGCTAAGTCGTGGTTGGTTTGGTTCTGGTAGAAAAGCTGCATCGTGGTGGGTGCGTTGTACAGAGAAGCAAGCAGATATTGTTTCATATTACGGATCGGGCTGCTGTTCTCTGCAAGGCACTTCAGCACAAAGCGGACATGGTCGGCGTTCAGCTTCATAAAACGGCTGCGTACCACCTCGGCGGGCTTATCGTCCCCGGCGATGTGCAGCATCTTGCGTTTGGTGGCACAGGTGTCTACCAGTAAATCCACGATTTGATAGATGGTATCTTCATCATCCGGGTAAAGCCGGAGAAGAAGGTCCATCTCCAAAGAGCATGAAAAATATTCTTCGAGCAGTTCGCGATTCTTCATCTTCTCCGATTCGTCGGAAAGGATAAGATTCGTATTATTCATCTCTGTTTTATTCTCTTTCTTCTTAATACCTCGTGATTTTACCGGGTCTTGACAAGCGATTTTAGAGCCACAAGAATCGTCATTATCACGATTCTTGACACTCTCCTTTGAAGATTCTGCCGAAAAGTTTTTCACATACACCAAACATGGCTTTCCTTGCCCTCGACGTTTTCGTTCAATCAAACCAAATTTTTCAAGTTCCCGGAGTAGTCTGGTCGCTTTGTTGTCTGCGCAACGCAAAGTCCGCTTGACATCCTCAATCGTGAAGATGATGAACACTCGACCTTTTTTGTCAAACCATTCATTTTTAACAGAAAGGCTCATACGGTCAAGCAGGATGCCGTACAGAGTTTTTGCATCGGTTGACAGATCTTGAAACTGCTGCTCCTGAAAAAGAGCCTTTGGAATGCGGAAGAACGAAAAGAGTTCTCCGGCCTGTCCATAAAAGTAGTCAAGGGTCATACAATTCTGTCAAGGATGAAAAAACAACGATGATTCATTGACATGGTTGACAAATCCTCCTTATAGATAATTCGTGCAAACAAAAAGCGCAACTTCGATTGGTGAAAATCGAAATTGCGCGATGTAACTTAGCTGGGGGAGAAAGGTCATTTGTCGGGGTCGTTTGACCACAATTTGACCACAAAAGGAATGAAACGTCTTGACATCCAATGAAACAGAATGGTATAATGCATTTGAAATTTAACGATACTGAGTCTAGGCAGTATCGGATTGTACATTGTGTTTTCGAGAGAAGCACAATGGGGTTCAAGAGGCCGTGAGTTCGATTCTCGCCACTCGGACCAAACAAAAATGATCCGAACTTGTTTCCGATAGGAGATGGGTTCGGATTATTTGTTTTCTTCGGAAAATTAGCGTTTGCGAAGCAATGAAAGCCCCAGTGGGGCTTTTAAGCGACGGAACGGTCTGCGTTAGCAGATGGAGGGGCCTTGCCCCGACAAGTTCCACGCAGGTGTCCGTGGAAGATGAAATCCGAAATCATAGATTGACCGACACAAACCAGATAATGATTTCAGGAGGACGAGATTATGAAGTACGATGCAAAGGCCTGTCACTTTAACATGGACACCGGCTGCGTGGAGCTGCTGCTCCGGGATGGGAGAATGATCTCCATTGACTGCACCGGGGTCGAGGATGCGCTGGATGTGACCATGACACAGCGGGCAGAACTGGACTACCTCATCTACAATGACCCGCTAGGCTATGCAGATTTGATTCTGAACGGTGATCCAGAGGAATATTTGAAAAACGCAACTGGGAGCCATGGGTTAGAAGATTAAGGGAAAAACAAAAACAGGGTGCGCCCTGATGCTGGGTGTTCGTAAAACAGTTTTTGAGAACCAACACGGTAACTGCCGGTCAGGATTGGTTACGAGTACCCGGCTAGACCGAGGAAGCATCTAAATCGGAAGTTATGGGAGGGAAGCTCAATGGAGGAACGGACATATCAGACCCGTTGCGGAACGATTCACTATTGGGTGAATGCGTCAAACCCGGATGCAATTACGCTTGTTTTTCTGCCGGGATTGACTGCGGATCATCGATTGTTTGATAAGCAGATTCAGTATTTTGAGAACAGGTATAATGCTATCGTCTGGGATGCGCCGGCACATGGTTCCTCATGGCCGTTTCGATTTGATTTTGATCTGTTCGATAAGGCAAAATGGCTGAACGGTATCTTAAACCAAGAAGGACTTACAAAGCCTGTTATTGTCGGGCAGTCTATGGGTGGATATGTGGGACAGGCTTATGCGCAGCTTTACCCAGACAAAATGACAGGATTTGTCTCCATTGACTCTGCACCGCTGCAACGAAGCTATGTGACGGCAGTTGAAATTTGGCTTTTGAAACGGATGGAGCCGGTATATGCTCATTACCCGTGGAAATGGCTCCTGAAATCGGGGTCGGAAGGTGTTGCTACGTCTGATTACGGTAGAAACCTCATGCGTGAAATGATGTTAACCTATGACGGAAACCAGAAGCGCTATGCACAAATTGCCGGACATGGTTATCGTATTTTGGCAGCGGCTATGGAGAAGGATCTGCCGTATGAGATCAAGTGCCCGGCTTTATTGATATGCGGCACAAAAGATCACGCTGGTTCGTGTATACGGTACAACAAAGTATGGCATCGCAATACGAAAATTCCTTTGATGTGGATAGAAGGAGCAGGACACAATTCCAATACAGACAAACCCGAACAGGTGAATCGTTTGATAGAGGAATTTGTTGCTGATATTTTATAACAGACAACTTCCAGTTTGCCGTAAACAATCTTAGCAGGGTTTGGGGTGGGACCGCGTTTGCGAAGCGCAGCGGCGTTGTCCGGCTCGCCCACGGAAAGTGTGAGGTTATGGCACGGTAATTTGCTGCAGAGCATCATGTCCTCGACGCTACCAGCGTCCTCAAAGGACGATTTGATGGGTGTGTAGGGATAAGCTGTAAAAAGAAGCATGGACGCCCCCCGAAAAGGAGAACGTCCATGCTTCTTGCTGTATCCGAATGGAGGAGATTGCGAAATCAGTGATTGTTCGGGCAGACGATTTCCAGCATCTGATCGAAAACCTCTTCCATCTGCCGCACCAGCGTGAACTGGGTGCGGGCGCGGTCGAGGTTGTGATCCGGGCGAGCAATATGGAAATAATGGTCGCCCTCCAGATAGTCAGTCAGAAAGCGGATGCCGCATTCCAGCGTCATGAGCCTTGCACCCCATGCAAGGCTCTTTTTTTCTGCCATGCTCATGGATGCCCCGGCAGTGGAGAGATACCCTTTGGCGAACACTTCGTACAGATGCAGGTCAAAGTGGACTTTGCTCTGGTCGGGTTCATCCTCGGCGCAGTCGTTGGCACCGGTGCGGATGGAATCACCGAAATCATAAGCCGAAAGCCCCGGCATCACGGTGTCGAGGTCAATGACACAGATGCCTTTGCCAGTGGCTTCATCGAGCAGAACATTGTTGATTTTGGTATCATTATGGGTGACACGCAGCGGGATCTCACCAGCGGCCAGCTGATCCAGCAGAACGTGGCAGTCCTTTTCCCGTGCATGGATAAATGCAATCTCCGGCGCAATGGTTTTGGCTCGACCCAGTGCATCGGCGGCAAGGGCTTTTTCAAAGTTTGCGTAACGGTTGGGCGTATCGTGAAAACGCGCAATGGTTTCGTGGAGGGTAGAAGCAGGATAATCGGCCAGCTGGTTCTGGAACTTGCCCAGTGTTTCTGCCACAGTGCGGAAGTCTGCCTCACAGCCGACCTGTTGCAGACAGACGGTATTCTCTACAAAATCATAGGCTCTCCAGGCATTGCCTTCAGAATCAATAGAGTACGCTGCGCCGGACAGAGTGGGAATGACATTCAGGCATTCCCGGCCAGGGTCGCCGCCCTCTGCCTGAATCTTTGTCCGTAAATGCTGGGTCACGCCACAGATGTTTTCCATCAGTCCTGCGGGATCGGTGAAGGTATCGGTGTTGATGCGCTGTAAGATAAAGCGTTTGGTATGATCTGCCCGCCAGACCACAAAGGTGTCATTGATGTGGCCCTCACCATAGTGGTGTGGATCGCAGACCATCGGCCCACCAAAATCAAAGGCGGATGCAGCGGCGCAGAGAATGGGTTCGGTGACAGGTTTCATTTGAAGTTCCTCGTTTCTTTTTATCTTTCATGCCGTTTTGCCGGGGCAGGGCGTTGTCCCTGCCGTACCTGACGGCGGTATTCGTTGGGAGTCAGCCCCTCCGCTTTGCGGAAGCACTGGGAAAAATAACTGGGGGACGAAAAGCCCATCAGTTCGCTGATCTGAGCCAAGCTGTAACCTGTATTGCCCAGCATATATTTGCTTTCCTCAATGCGGCGGCAATTCAGATAGGTGATGGGAGAGATGCCGTACTCCTTTTGAAAGGTGTGGGCCAGATAATACTTATTGATGTGTGCGATCTCTGCCAGACGGTCAAGCGAGATGTCCTCCCGGAAGTTGCTGTCCAGATATCGCTTGATCTCTACGCACTCCCGGTTGTCAGACCGTGGCGTTTCTTCCACCTGCAAAGAGAGCGTTGTGCAACGTACCAGCCAGATCAGCAGCACCTCCAGCAAGTCCTGACAGACGGTTTCGCAGCCATCCAGACTGCGGTCGGCTTCGGCAAGCAGCATATGCAGCAGAGTGACCATCCGTTCCCGGTTTTCACGGCAGTTGAAGATAGCATAAGAAGAATCAGCCTTGCCGAATAAGATCTCAATGCCAGCCACACCCAGAACGATATATTCAAGCGGTGAAGCGTTCAGACTCAATTCTGTGTGCTCCACCTGTGGATTGACGATGACCATATCATCCGGCTTGACCGGGGACAGCTGCCCGCTCAGGTAGAACTGTCCTTCTCCGCTCAGGCAGTAGAACAGCTCCGTGCAGGAATGGGTGTGAGCCGTGCTGTTCCAGTCGCCGCCGAATTTGCTTTTGCTGATGTACAGCAAGCGAAAGGACTCACGGGGAGCGGGAGCATGACGGATATCAAAGCGTTCGGTGCTCATAACAGGCTCCTTTACAGCGAAACGCAATAAACATAAAAATAAAAACAAGAAGCTAAAAATATAATCGCAAAAACCGATGCGTTGAATCGTGCGTTTTTCTCATTATAGGGGCAAAGAAGAAAAAATGCAAGCCCTGATTTTGGACAGGATAAATATTTTTGATGCCGTTAAAGAATAAAAATATGTCAAACCGGTTACAAACGGGAAGAATGTACCAAAACAGACGGGACGAATTTAGTGCTTTTGCTGAAAGAAAATTCTAAAAAGCAAGATTTATAAAAAACGAAACAACAAACATCTTGTTGCAAAGGGTGAAAACCTCTATATTGAAATCAATAAATCACACGACCCCCTCGGACAAAACCTGTTTGTCCCGGTTGTGGTTTTGAACGGAATCTTTATGATGGAGGATACATTATGAAACGCATTTCTCGTCGCAATTTCCTGAAAGCGGCTGGCGTGGGTGCCGCTGCACTGAGCCTGGCTGCCTGTGGTGGTGCTGCCAGCTCCACCGCGTCCAGCACGGCATCTTCTGCCGCTGCTTCTTCCGCAGTGGCTGCGGACGTCACCATCAAGGTTGCTGCCATCGAGACCGGCTATGGCGCTGAGATGTGGAAAAAGGTCACCGAGGCCTTTACCGCCCAGACCGGCATCAAGGTGGACCTGACCACCGACAAAAAGCTGGAGGACGTTATCGGCCCCTCCATGCAGGGCGGCGACTACCCCGACGTGGTCCATCTGGCCACCGGCCGTGAAGCTGCTCTGACCGAGCAGTTCATCAAGGGCAATCTGATCGCTGACATCACCGATGTGCTGAGCATGACGGTTCCCGGCGAGAGCAAGAAAGTCAGTGAGAAGATCGCCGGTGGCTTTACCGACACCTCCCTGACCAACCCCTACGGCGACGGCAAAACCTATCTGGCTCCCATGTTCTACAGCCCCTGCGGCCTGTTCTACAACGCCGGGTTCCTGAAAGAAAAAGGCTGGGATGTGCCCAAGACCTGGGACGAGATGTGGGCACTGGGCGACAAGGCTGCCGCTGAGGGCACCTACCTGTTCACTTACCCCACCACCGGCTACTTTGATGCGTTCTTCTATGCGCTGATGTATGCAGCAGGCGGCCCCGACTTCTTCAACAAGGCGACCCATTATGAAGAAGGCATCTGGGACACCCCCGAAGCGCAGACCTGCTTTGACATCGTGACCAAGCTGGCTTCCTACACCAACCCCATCACCCCCGCACAGGCCAACGATCAGGACTTTACCCAGAACCAGCAGCTGGTGCTGGACAACAAGGCCCTGTTCATGCCCAACGGCACCTGGATCGTGGGCGAGATGGCCGAGGCTCCCCGTGCAGACGGCTTTGAGTGGGGCATGACCGCTCTGCCCGCTGTCAAGGCCGGCGGCGACAGCTACAGCTACACCTGGTTCGAGCAGGCATGGATCCCCGCCGGTGCCGAGCATCAGGATGCCGCCAAGCAGTTCGTGGCTTACCTGTACAGCGACGAAGCCTGCAAGCTGTTTGCCGAAAGCGGCGCGATCCAGCCTGTGCTGGGCATCGCCGACAGTCTGGAAGGCGACAACAAGATGTTCTACTCCATCTACGACAACGGCGCAAAGGCAGCTATGGGCAACTTTGCTTCCTTCACCGCTATCCCCGGTGTAGAAGTCCGCACCGTGTTCTTTGACCCCGTCAACTCTCTGGTGTCCGGCAGCATGACCGAGCAGCAGTGGATCGACGGCATCAAGTCCGCCAGCGACCAGATGCGCGCCAACATCATCGAGTAAGAACGAAGCTGCATCCGAAAACAGCTTCCAAGGCCCTGCCCAGCGGAGGCGGTTTTGACCGCCTCCGCTTTTTTGGGTTTCTGGATTCCAGTAGAAAGGAACGGTTTGTCTATGAAATCTGACAAAAGCCGCAAACGGTTCGTGTTCCTCTGTGTGGCACCGGCCACCATCCTGTTTTTTATTTTTATGATCTTGCCGACCCTCAATGTGTTCCGCATGAGCCTGTATGAGCGTGGAGCCTACTCGCCAAACGAAACCTTTGTCGGGCTGAAAAACTTTCAGCATCTGCTGAAGGACACCCAGTTCATCCGCTCCATGCAGAACATGATCCTGCTGGTGGTGGTCGTTACCATCATCACCTTTGCGTTTGCGCTGGTGTTTGCAGCCATCCTGACCCGCGAAAAAATCAAGGGCCAGAACTTTTTCCGCATCATTTTCTACATCCCCAACATCCTGTCTGTGGTCGTCATCTCCGGTATCTTCTCTGCCATCTATAAGCCGGAAAACGGCATGCTGAACAGCATCATCGGGCTGTTCCGGGATATGACTGACCCTATCCTCTGGAAAGGCGAAAAGCTGGTCATTCCGTCCATCATCATTGCAATGGTCTGGCAGGCTGTGGGCTACTATATGGTGATGTATATGGCTTCCATGTCCTCGGTGCCTGCCAGCTTGTACGAGAGTGCCAATCTGGACGGAGCGGGCCGTCTGACCCAGTTCTTCCAGATCACGATTCCGCTGGTCTGGACGAACATCCGTACCACCCTGACCTTCTTTATCATTTCCACCATCAATATGGCGTTCCTGTTCGTCAAGGCGATGACCAGCGGCGGGCCGAACGGTGCCTCGGATGTGGCTCTGAACTATATGTACAGCCAGAAAGATGCAGGTCTGTACGGTTACAGCATGGCAATCGGTGTGGTTATCTTCCTGTTCTCGTTCGCCTTGTCTGCCTGTGTCAATCGTGCTACCAGCCGTGAACCGCTGGAATTTTAAGGAGGAAAACTATGAAGAAAACGGAAGAAAAATCCTCCCGTTCGGCGGAGGGGCTGTACAAATTTTTTATCTATTTTGTGCTGATCCTGCTGGCTGTGACGATCATTGTGCCGGTGGCATGGGTGTTTATGGCATCCATCAAGCAGAACTCGGAGTTCTACGGAAATCCGTGGGCACTGCCTGCCGGATTCTACTGGCAGAACTTCGTCAATGCGTGGAATGGAGCCAAAATGGGCGAATATATGCTCAACTCCGTTCTGGTCACAGCACTGGCTCTGGTGCTGCTGCTGGTGATTGCGCTGCCGGCAGCTTACTGCCTGTCCCGTTTCCGGTTCAAGGGGTGCAAGCTGTTGAACACGCTGTTTATGGCAGGTCTGTTCATCAATGTCAACTATATCGTAGTTCCCATCTTCCTGATGCTGCGTGATGGTGATGTGTGGCTGAAAAACCATATCGGCAGCGGCTTTTTGCTGAACAACCTGTTCGTTCTGGCGGTCGTGTATGCAGCTACGGCGCTGCCCTTTACCATCTATCTGCTGTCGGGCTATTTTGCCACTTTGCCCCACGACTTTGAAGAAGCAGCCTACATCGACGGTGCCAGCTATTTCTCTACAATGACCCGTATCATTTTCCCAATGGCGAAGCCGTCTATCATCACCATTATTCTGTTCAACTTCCTGTCTTTCTGGAATGAGTACATCATCTCCATGACCCTGATGAGTTCCACCAACGCACCCCGTACTTTGCCGGTGGGTCTGCTGAATCTGATGCAGGCTCAGCAGAGTGCTGCGCAGTACGGCACCATGTACGCAGGTCTTGTGCTGGTGATGCTGCCCACTCTGATTTTGTACATCTGTGTGCAGAAGCAGCTGACGCAGGGCATGACGGTGGGCGGCTTGAAAGGATAAGGTGACAAAACATGAAAACATTCTGGAAAACGCATCCTGCCCTGCGCATCGTGCTGATGATCGTGCTGTTTGTGCTGTCCGTTGCATTGGTGGTGGCAGGCTGGAAAATGACTGGACAGCTGGCAGGGCTTGGCATCATGCTTGTGGGCGTGGCACTGCTGCTGGCGGTACTGGCCATTTACAACGCAACCTATCAGGATTGAGGATAAGAGAGGAAAACTATGGAAGATAAGTGCAAGACCGGGCGCGTTACCATTCCGACTGACCTGGATGTGGTGCCCGAAACGCTGGAGATTCTGAAAAAGTGGGGCGCGGATGCCATCCGTGACTGCGATGGTACGGATTTCCCGCAGGAACTGAAAAACGCCGATGCAAAGATCTATTCCACCTATTATACCACGCGCAAGGATAACGCATGGGCCAAAGCAAACCCGGACGAGGTGCAGCAGTGCTACATCATGACCGGCTTTTACACCGCCCCCGGCGACACCGTGACCATCCCTCTGATGAAAGGCATCAGCCCGGAGCTGATGAAAGTGAACGATCACGATGACATCACCCGCTGGTGGGAGGTCATGGATCGCTCCACGGGTCAGCCTGTGCCGCCAGAACAATGGAGCTATGCGGATGGCAGCGTGACCGTGCAGGCGGTGCCGTTCCATGAGTATACCGTGAGCTTCCTTGCCTATCTCATCTGGGACCCGGTGCATATGTACAATGCCACCACCAACGGCTGGACGAATTTCGAGCATCAGATCACGTTTGATGTGCGCCAGCCGAAAACCCACAAATATTCCATGGAGCGTCTGCGGAAATTCATTGCAGAGCATCCGTATGTGAACGTCATCCGCTATACCACGTTCTTCCATCAGTTCACCCTGATCTTCGATGAACTCAAGCGGGAAAAATTCGTGGACTGGTATGGCTATTCTGCTTCCGTCAGCCCCTATATCCTCAATCAGTTTGAGCAGGAAGTGGGTTACAAGTTCCGCCCGGAGTATATCATCGACCAGGGCTACTACAACAACCAGTATCGCGTACCCAGCAGGGAATACCGTGATTTTCAGGCGTTCCAGCGGCGGGAAGTCGCAAAGCTGGCCAAAGAGATGGTGGACATCACCCACGCGTGCGGGTGCGAGGCCATGATGTTCCTGGGCGATCACTGGATCGGCACCGAGCCTTTCATGCCGGAGTTCAAGACCATCGGGCTGGATGCCGTGGTGGGCAGCGTGGGCAACGGCTCCACGCTGCGCCTGATCTCTGACATTGAGGGCGTGAAGTACACCGAGGGCCGTTTCCTGCCGTACTTCTTCCCCGACACCTTCCACGAGGGCGGCGACCCGGTGCGGGAAGCCAAGGAGAACTGGGTCACAGCCCGCCGCGCTATCCTGCGCAAGCCCATCGACCGCATCGGCTATGGCGGCTATCTGAAGCTGGCATTGCAGTTCCCGGAGTTCGTGGACTACGTGGAGAGCGTCTGCAACGAGTTCCGCGAACTGTATGAGAATATCAAGGGCACTACGCCTTACTGTGTCAAACGGGTGGCTGTGCTGAACTGCTGGGGTAAAATGCGGGCATGGGGCTGTCACATGGTGCATCATGCCCTCTACTACAAGCAGAATTACAGCTATTCGGGCGTGATCGAAATGCTGTCCGGCGCACCGTTTGATGTGAAATTTATCAGCTTTGAGGATATCAAGAATGATCCGAAGCTGCTGGAAACGGTGGATGTCATCATCAATGTAGGCGATGCCGACACCGCCCACACTGGCGGTATCTGGTGGGAAGACCCGGAGATCTCCGCCGCCATTCGCCGGTTCGTCTGGAACGGCGGCGGCTTCATTGGCGTTGGAGAACCGTCCGGTCACCCGTATCAGGGCCACATTCTCCAGCTTGCCAGCGTGCTGGGCGTAGAGGAAGAAAACGGCTTCACCCTCAACTACGACAAGTACAACTGGGAAGAGCATCCGAATCATTTCATCTTGCAGGATGCTGACCAGACCATCGACTTCGGTGAGGGAAAGAAGAACATTTATGCCCTGGAAGGCACGGAAGTGCTGGTGCAGCGGAATAAGGAAGTGCAGATGGCGGCGCATGATTTCGGCAAGGGTCGTGCCGTGTACATCAGCGGTGTGCCTTACAGTTTTGCCAACAGCCGCACCCTTTACCGCGCTATCCTGTGGAGTGCCCACAGCGAGGAGGAACTGCATACATGGTTCAGCTCCAACTACAACGTGGAGGTGCACGCCTACGTCAAAAACGGCAAGTACTGCGTGGTGAACAACACGTACGAGCCGCAGGATACCACAGTTTATACGACGGATGGCAACAGCTTTGACCTGCATCTGGATGCCAATGAAATCAGATGGTATGAAATTTAAGTTCTCCTTCTTATCCATCCGTGTAGTGAACGATCACTGCACAGCATAAGAGAAAACGGTGACTTTCCGCAATGCGGAACGTCACCGTTTTTCTTAAATTTCCCAGGAGGCAACAATGCTTCTTTCTGGTTTTTGGGGGTCAATGGTTACTTCGATAGGCGTTCCTTTGGATAGGAGAGGATTGAACCAGAACCAATGGGATTGTCCATAGTAAACATCTTTTCCGACTTTACCATGTGACAGATGCCTGGGTGAAAGGTCATTTGCCAGGGTCGTTTGACCACAATGCCCGCCGATCACGAACAAAGCCCCGCCCTGCGCCGCACGGGAAATGTGTGCGATGCAGGGCGGGGCTTGCTGTCTGTCAGGCTTCCGGTTCCGCCTTGGCGGCGTCGAGGAAGGCTTTGATCTTGTCGATCTGGATCTGTGCCACGGCGCGGCCGGTCTCGTAGACGCGGCGGAGCTGATCGGGGTCACGCTCCATGGCGCCGATCTCCAGCGGGATGGGCGGGCGGATGACGTAATCGGCACCGGCCTGTTCCAGCATGGAAATGTAGCTCAGCGTCTCGTTGTAGCGCTCGTGGCGGTCGGCCACGGCCTCCACAAAGGCCGGATAGCGCAGATACCGCGCCCGGATGGCGGGCAGCAGGGGGTTCTTCTTCTTGACGAAGCCCTTGGGCTGGGTCAGGATGATGAGATTGCGCTTGTAGCCGATGGACTCAAAAAAGCGGATGGGGATGGAGTCGGCGACGCCGCCGTCCAGCAGGCCGTAGTGGCCGATCTGGACGATCCTGGCGGCCAGCGGCATGGAAGCCGATGCCTCCATCCAGCGGACATCCTCGGCGTCACCCGTGCGGCATTTGTGGTAAATGGGTTCGCCGGTCTTCACGTCCGTGCAGACGACGAAAAAATCCATGGGCGAGGCCGCAAAGGTCGTTTCGTCAAACGGGTCCAGCTTTTCGGGGACATCGTGATAGCAGAACTGTTCGCTGTACAGATTGCCGGTGCGCAGCAGATTCTTGAAGCTGGCATAGCGCCGGTCGTTGCAGTACTGGGTGTTGTAGCGGATGGCGCGGCCGATCTGATGCGACTTGTAATTGCAGCCGAACACGGCACCGGCCGACACGCCGATGGCACCGTCTGCCGTGATGTCATGTTCCATCAGCACATCCAGAACGCCTGCGGTGAACATACCCCGCATCGCGCCGCCTTCCAAGACCAATCCTGTTTTCATATGGTATTGCTCCTTCTTGTCCTTCGTATCCCACAGTGCGGGAGGCTCTCCACAACCTCCGCAGCTCCTCGGCCTCGTATTCCGAGGATTACCTTCAGTATACTCGAATTTTTGGAGAAAACAAGAGAGAAATTGCCCAAAAGACCTTGAAATCCGGTAGTGGAATCCGGTATACTAGGTGAAATCGAAATGCTGTATCAAAAGCTTGGAGGAAGAGACTGAAATGAAACTGCTGGAAGATCGGATTCGCAAGGACGGCATCGTGCGCGAGGGCAACGTGCTGAAGGTGGACAGCTTCATCAACCACCAGATGGACATCCCGCTGTTCCGCGAGATGGCAAAAGAGTGGAAGCGCCTGTTTGCAGGCAAGCCCATCAACAAAGTGCTGACCATTGAAGCCAGCGGCATCGGCATTGCAGCAGTGGTTGCCAGCGAGTTCAATGTGCCGGTGGTCTTTGCCAAAAAGTCCATGAGCATCAATCTGGACTACAACAATTACGAGACCCGGATCCAGTCCTTCACCCACAAAAAGATCTATAACGTCATCGTCTCCAAAAAGTTCCTCACCCCGGAAGACCATGTCCTCATCATCGACGATTTCCTGGCCAACGGCTGCGCCCTGATGGGCCTGCTGGAACTGGCCAATGAGGCCGGGGCCACCGTCGAGGGCATTGGCATCGCCGTCGAGAAGGGCTTCCAGCAGGGCGGCGAGCTGATCCGCAGCAAGGGCATCCAGCTGGAGAGCCTCGCCATCGTCGAGTCCATGGATGCGGCCACCGGTGAGATCCGGTTCCGCGAGCAGCCGCAGCAAAATTAACCACGAACCTTCAGACCGCTTCGGCGGTCTTTTTTGTTAGGCACCATCGAAGCTGTCGCCGTCGGCGGGGAGGTCGGCGGCGGTGGGCTCGGAGGCAGCTGCATCCGGTACGGCGGCGCGGGGGATGCCCTTGTAAACGAGAGTCTGTTCCAGCACCTCGGCGCAGACGGGGGCCGAGAGGCTGCCGCCGGCGGTGGTCCAGCTGTGGGGTTCATCAAGGCAGACGAGGCAGAGGAACTGCGGGTCGTCGATGGGGGCCACGGCCACAAAGCTGGCGATGCGGGCTTTTTCGTCGGCGCTGTCCAGCTTCTGGCTGGTGCCGCTCTTGCCGCCCACCCGGTAGCCCGCGATCTGTGCGTTCCGTCCGCCGCCGTAGAGAACGACGGCCTCCATCATCTCCCGCATGACGGCGCTGGTCTCGGCTTTGAGCACCTGCCGGGTGCAGGCGGGGCCGATGTGCTCAATGAGGCTCCCATCCGGCGCGAGGATGTCGGAGACCACGTAGGGCCGCATCAGCTTCCCGCCGTTGACTACGGCGCAGACGGCCGCTGCCATTTCGAGGTAGGAGATCTTGCTGCTCTGCCCGAAGGCACAGGAGGCCAGCTCCACCGGGCCCATCCGGTCGGCGGTGTAGTACAGGCTCTTCTTTGGCTCTGCGGGCAGGTCGATGCCGGTGGGCTCCCGGAGGCCGAAGGCGGCGAAGTAGTTGCAGAAAGCCTCCCTGCCCAGCCGGGCACCGATCTGGATGAAGCTCTGGTTGCAGGAGTTTTCGAGCGCCTGGGTCACGGTCTGGGCCCCGTGGCGCTTGTGGTTGGCGCAGTGGAACCGCGTCCCGGCCACCGAGATGGACTCGCCGCAGTAGAAACTGGAATGCCGGGTGATGGCCCCGGCATCCAGCGCGGCGGCGCAGGTGATGAGCTTGAAGACGCTGCCCGGCTCGTAGAGATCGCTGACGGCCTTGTTCCGCCACTGGGTCTGCTGGGCCAGCTGCAGGGCGGCACGGCGCGCCTCGCCGGAAAGGCTCTCCACCTGGTTCCGGACAGCCTCGTCTGCGATGACGCGGGGCTCGTTGGGGTCGTAGGAGGGGGTGGTGGACATGGCCAGAACGGCCCCGGTGTTCACGTCCATCACGATGCCCACGGCCCGCGCGGCCACATGGTGCTCCTGCACCGCGTACCCCAGCGCGTTTTCCAGATAGTGCTGGATCTGGGTGTCGATGGTCAGCCGCAGGCCGTCGCCCTCGGTGGGAAAACGCTCGGTCTCGTAGCTCTGTTCCAGCGTGTAGCCCCAGGCGTTGACCGCAGTCAGCACCACGCCGTTCTCACCGGTGAGCAGGCCGTCGTACTGCAGCTCCAGCCCGGAGACCCCGGCGTTGTCCACATTGGTGAACCCCAGCACCGACGCGAGGAACTGCCCCTGCGGATACCACCGTTTGGAGTCCTGATTGATGCGGATGCCGGTGATGCCGTTGGCCTCACAGAACGCCCGCACCCGGTCGGCGGTGGTGCGGTCCACCCGGTAGCGGAGCAGGCAGTCGTTGGAGCGGCGGTCGCGGAACGATTCCAGCAGGCTGGCCGCGTCGAGGTCCAGGATGTCTGCAAGGCCCTCGGCGGCGAGGGAGAGCTTGTCGTCTGGCATCTCGCGGGGCGAGGCGCGGAGCGTCCAGCAGCTGCTGTTCGCCGCCAGCAGAACGCCGTCGGCGCTGTAGATTTTGCCCCGGTCCGCGGGCACGACGGTGTCCCGCAATTGCTGGCCGAGGGCACGGTCGGCGTACCAGCGGCTGGTGCGCAGCTGCAAATAAAACAGCCGCGCCGCCAGCCCCAGGCAGACGGCGCAGAATACCACGGCAACCATCCGCGCCCGGCGGCGGAAAGCCTGCTCCGGGAGGGTGCGGAGAGGCATGACATCATCTCCCTTCGCCGCTATTTTATGTACCGGCGGCTCCAAAAAGACTAACGCCCCGGCCTCCGGCGTACAATAAGAGGACAGGGGGTGAACGGATGAAAGAAACTGTTGCGGCCCGGCCCGGCGGGCGGCACCGGGTCGGGCTGCGGGCGTTGCCTGCGCCGGACCTGCCCTTTCTGGTGCTGGTGCTCACGCTGGTGGGCTTTGGGCTGGTGATGCTGGGCAGCGCATCGGGGGCCGTGGCGCTCTATCGACGGGGCGACGCCTTCGCCTACCTCCGCCCGCAGCTGCTCTATGCGGCGCTGGGCATCGCCGGGATGGGCCTTGCCAGCCGGGTGGATTACCACATCTTCCACAAACTGGCGTGGCCGCTTCTGGGCGTTTCGCTGCTCTTGTTGACGGCGGTGCTGTTTATGCCGGAGTACAACGGCTGCAAGCGGTGGCTGGTGCTGCCGGGGCTGGGCACCCTGCAGCCCAGTGAGATCGCAAAATTTGCGGTAGTGCTGGTGTTTGCCCACATCATCTCGCTCAACCACGACCGGATGCAGAGCTTTGCCGTGGGGGTGCTGCCCTTTGCGCTGGTGCTGGGCGTGGTGGCGGCGCTGATGCTGCTGGAGCCACATCTTTCGGGCACACTGCTCATTCTGGGCATCGGTGCCGTGCTGATGTTCGTGGGCGGCACCGGGCTGCGGTGGTTCGTGCTGGCGGGCGTGGGCGGTGCCGGGGCCATCGCGGCGGCGGTGGTCATCATGCCGGACCTGGTGCCCTACGCGGCGGACCGCCTCCGCTCCTGGCAGGACCCCTTTGCAGACCCGCTGGGCGACGGGCACCAGACCATCCAGAGCCTGTATGCCATCGGGTCGGGCGGGGCAGCCGGGCTGGGGCTGGGCAACAGCCGCCAGAAGCACCTTTTCGTGCCCGAACCGCAGAACGACTTCATCTTTTCCATCGTCTGCGAGGAGCTGGGCTTCATCGGGGCCTGTGCAGTGGTGGGGCTGTTCGTGCTGCTGCTGTGGCGGGGCATCACCATCGCAGCCAGAGCGCCCGACCGATTCGGGGCGCTGCTGGTGGTGGGCTTCGTGGTGCAGGTGGCGCTGCAGGCCGTGCTGAATGTAGCCGTCGTCACCAACACCATCCCGAATACCGGCATCAGCCTGCCCTTCTTTTCCTCCGGCGGCACCAGCCTGATGATGCTTCTGGGCGAAATGGGCATTGTTTTGTCCGTTTCGAGGGGCGAGACGTAAAAAGAGTGCAGGACCCGCCTGTTTCCGGAAACCACGCTGCGCTTCCGGCCTGCCAAAGGCTCCCCCTTTGGGGGGCGTTGGTACGCGAAGCAGGACGGAGAAGGACAAACAAAACGACAAATTCCAATGCACATGCAGCCCTCATTTCGCATACCGTGGGGTATCTTTTGCGAAATGGGGGCTGCATTTATGGAAAACCGGATCGTGGTGATGGGCGGCCGCCCGCTGAACGGTGCAGTGCGCATCCCGGCGGCGAAAAACAGCGTGTTGCCGCTGCTTGCGGCGTCGATGCTCTGCAGCGATGTGCGCCTGCGGGCCGTGCCGCGCCTTTCGGATGTGGCGGCGAGTCTGGCACTTTTGCGGGGCGCAGGCTGTGCGGCCCGGTGGGAAGGGGAAGATGTCCTTGTCTCCGGCACCCCGCATAACAGCAGCCTTCCGGGGCAAACTGCCGAACAAATGCGGGCGTCCATCCTCTTCTGTGCGCCGCTGCTGGCAAAGCTGGGCCGTGCCGAGACGAGCCTGCCCGGCGGGTGCAACATCGGGGCGCGGCCCATCGACCTGCATCTGGCCGGGCTGCGCCAGATGGGGGCGGTGGAGTGGGAGGCAGGCCCCGGCCGGCTGGTGCTGACGGCTCCGTCCGGCCTGCACGGGGCAGAGATCACCCTGCGCTTCCCCAGCGTGGGGGCCACGGAGACGCTCGTGCTGGCAGCGGCCTGCGCCAAAGGCACCACCGTGCTGCGGGGTGCGGCGCGGGAGCCGGAGATCGCAGACCTGGCCGCATTTCTGAACCGCTGCGGCGCACACATCCAGGGGGCGGGAAGTTCCACCCTCTGCATCGAGGGGCGGAGGAACCTTTCTGGCTGCGTGTTTTCGCCGCTGCCGGACCGCATTTTTGCCTCCACGCTGGCTTGCGCGGTGGCAGCAGCGGGCGGGCGCGCGGAACTGAGCGGCTGCCCGGCTTCGCTCTATGCGCCGGTGCTGGAAATTCTGGAACAAATGGGGTGCCGGGTGGAGAAGGGCGGCGACAGCGTCCGGCTCTCCCGCTTCGGGCGGCTGTATGGGGCCGGGCGGGTGTTCACGGGCGTTTACCCGGCCCTTGCCACGGATGCGGCCCCGCTGCTGGCGGCGGCTATGCTCTGCGCCGAGGGAGAGAGCAGCATCGAAGACGTCATCTTTGAGCGGCGGTTCGGCTGCGCGGCCGGTTTTGAACGTCTTGGCGCGAAGGTTCAGGTCAATGGACGAACGCTGTGCATCCGGCCGGGCGGGACGTTGCGGGGCACGGAGCTGGCTGCGCCGGATCTGCGGGGCGGGGCTGCACTGGTGGTGGCGGCGCTGGCCGCGTCCGGGACCAGCGTAATCGGCCACCCGGAATATATCGACCGGGGGTATGCTGCTTTTACGGAGATTTTGGCGTCGTTTGGGGCACAAATTCGCCGCGAAGAGCGTTCCCGAAACCCATCTGCGAAAAAAACCTCTTCAAAAAAGCAAAATCATCTTGCAATCGGAACAAAAAGATGGTACGATACAGTTATATAAATGTAGGTTTGATATAATTCTGTGCGAAATGCTCAGGTCTACGATAACATCCGCAATGGAGGACAAAAGTTATGGCACTCATGCTCGACGAAGAAATGGACGAAAACGTTACGACGATCAAAGTCATCGGCGTAGGTGGCGGCGGCGGCAACGCAGTCAACCGCATGGTGAGCGACGGCCTGCAGGGCGTCGAATTCATCGCAATGAACACCGACCAGCAGGCGCTGGCCAAGAACCATGCTGCCACCAAGGTGCAGCTGGGCTCCAAGCTCACCAAGGGCCGCGGCGCAGGTGCAGACCCGGAGATCGGCCAGCGTGCGGCCGAGGAGAGCAAGGACGAGATCGCAAATGCCCTCAAGGGTTCGCAGATGGTCTTCATCACCGCCGGTATGGGCGGCGGCACCGGCACCGGTGCGGCTCCCGTTGTGGCGGAGGTCGCCCATGACCTGGGCATCCTGACCGTCGGCATCGTCACCAAGCCCTTCTCGTTTGAGGGCAAGCGGAAGATGGGTCTGGCCGAGCAGGGCATCGCAAACCTGCTGATGCACGTGGACAGCCTGATCGTCATCCCCAATGAGCGCCTGAAGATGATCAGCCAGGAGAAGATCACCCTGATGAATGCCTTCCAGGCCGCCGATAATGTGCTGCGCCAGGGCGTGGAATCCATCTCCGCCCTGATCAACGTGCCGGCTTTCATCAACCTGGACTTCGCCGACGTGCGCTCCATCATGAAGGATGCAGGCTACGCACACATGGGCGTGGGCAGCGCAAAGGGTGCCGGCAAGGCAGAGAACGCCGCCAAGGCTGCCATTTCCTCTCCGCTGCTGGAGACCAGCATCGCCGGTGCACACGGCGTCATCATCAACATCACTTCCAGCCCGGACATCGGCCTGGAGGATGTCGAGACTGCTGCCGGTCTCATCACCCAGAGCGCACATCCCGATGCGAACATCATCTGGGGTACTGCGTTCGACGAGAACCTGTCCGATGAGATGCGCGTGACCGTCGTTGCCACCGGCTTCGACAACAAGATCCCCGAAGGCCTGCGCAGCACCCTGAACGGTGCCGCCGCTTCCGTCAGCTCTACTCCGTCGGCTGTGTTCAGCTCGGATGTGGCGGCAGCCAAGAACAGCGCAGCTGCCGCTTCGGCTCCCGCTGCCGGTGCTGCAAAGCCCGTGGAAGAGGAGAGCAGCGACAACCGTTATTACGACGAGCTGCTGGCGATCCTGAACAAGCGCAAGTAAAAACAGCAAATGGCGTGAGCTCTTTGCACGGAGGTGTGAGGAGGGCAGGAGGATGCTACCGCAGGACGTATGGCTGCGCACCGAATGGCTGAGCTGCCGCAGGAACAGCGTGTTGCGCTGTGTGGAGCGGTACAGTGCCGCTGCGGCCAGCGAATACCGCCGCGCTCTGCGCAAGGTGCAGGAAGTGGAGGAAACTATGGCGCAGGTTGGAACAGAGACCGGGCCCCATGGCACGGCCTCTCAGCCCGCTGCACGGCTGCAGTCGGGTGAAGTGGAAGCCTTGAACCGCCGCCTGTCGGCAGCAAATGCCGAGATCCGGCGTTATCAGACCCGCCTTTTTGCCTGTGAGCGTGAAGTGGTCGCGCTGCGGCAGGAGAATGCGGAACTGGAAGCACTCTGCGATCAGGCGCGCAAAAATGAGCTGCTGCCGCCCAAGACGCCTCAGCCCCCGGTGCTGGACCAGCCCGGCCTGCCGGTGATCGTGTTCCCCGGCCAGGCAGCGCAGGAACCGGCGCTCCCGGAGGCTGCTCCGCAGAGCACCCCCGCCCCGCAGACGGCAGAGCCTGCACCGGCTCCCAAAGCTGCCGAAGTGCCCGAACCGGAAGAAGTGGGGGAATCCCCCTTTGCACAGAAGGACTGGAAACCCACCACCCGGCTGGACTACCTTTCGGTGGACATCGTGCATCAGCTGGAAGCACTGATGGGATAATACAAAACACAAAGACGACCGGAAACGCATTGCGCTTCCGGTCGTCTTTTGTCATGTCTGTTATCTTACGCTGCTGGTCCGGTGTTCCATGAGATAGGTGGCCTCCAGGTCTGCGATGTGCAGTTTGACGGCCAGCGGATATTTGTCGTAGGCCTCCGAGATGGCGAAGCAGCCGCCCTTGGCCGCGTCGTCAAAGCCGCCCATGTGCCAGCGGATGGCCACGGCCTCCTCGACCTTCAGCTTCATGAACCGCTCAATGAGGAAGACACTCTTCTCGCCGTGGCCGTAGGGGAACAGGTCCTCGACACTGTAGAAGGGGACTTTCTCCCACTGGCCGGTGGCGTCGTTTTTCACGTTGCGGGTGCCGACCTTGTAGTAGTTGGCCTTGCACAGGTCGTGCAGGAGTGCGCAAATGGCAAAGGTCTCCTCGCTGTCGCCCTCGGTGAAAAAGGTGTCGTGCAGCGCATGGTAGACGTTGAGGCTGTGCATGCACAGCCCGCCCTCGCAGGCCCCGTGGAAGCGAGTGGAAGCCGGTGCAGTGAAGAAATCCGTCTTCTTGTCCAGCCATTCCAGCAGTTTTTCGCTGCCGGGGCGCGTGACGTGCTGGTGCCAGAGGGCCAAAAACTCTTCGCGGTCGCCCATCTTACAGCTCCAGATCGTCCAGGATACCCTTGAGGATGGCCAGCTCGTCGTGGCTCAGGGAAATGCCCTTGCCCATGCGGGTGCCGTCCGGGGACCAGTCGCGGATGTCGTACTTGGGGTCGCCGTCGTTCCAGCTGATGAGGTTGAGCTGACGCTCCCAGCCGCGGGGCCGCTGAGAAAGCACCGCGATGCGCTGAACGACTTCGTATTTGATTTCTGCCATAGTTCCTTTACCTGCCTTTGCTTTGTTTGCTACCATAATAAAAGAACACGGCGCAGATTTCAACCACTAATTGAAAATTCTTTGAAAAATTTACAGTCGCTTAACCGTAGGGGGCATCTTCCCGCCAGTCGACAAGGTCCTGAACGCCCTCGGAGTCGTCCGGGGCGGGCTGGCGGCTATGGAGCCGCTGCTCGGTGGAGAACAGCCCCGGCGCGTATTGGGCCATCACGCCGGGCACCTGCCCTTTGAGAAACGCCGCCGCATTCTTCTGGCGGCAGGCCACGGGGGTGCCGTCGGTCATGGGCACTCCGGACGGCTCGTTGGGCGGGATCTCCGGCGGCGGGAGCTGCACGTCCGGGCCGTCGGGCGGGCTGGGCGGCTGGACCGGGCCCGGCTCTTTGCCCAGCGGCGGGGAACACCGGCTGCACGCGGCCTCCGGGGCCGCCGAAACGCCGGGCCTGTCTTCCAGCTCGTGCCGGATGAAGGGCGTCAGAGAATCCATAAAAAACACCTCCAACGGTAGGGTGCCCGTTGGAGGTGCAGATATGCGCGGAACCTCCGCGCGGCTCTCTTCTTCCATGTGCGCGAAATCCAGCAGGCGAGAGTCCTCGGCCTCTTCCAGAACGCGTTCGTTGAACCGCAGCCGCCACGCCGCAGATATGCTGGGGGCGTGATTTGTCGCCTGCCTGTTGGCTTTTCCCCTTACGCCCAGTTCATCCGGCCGTAGCGGGCGGTCAGCTGGCAGATCTCCTTTTGGAGCTTTTTGGTCAGCTGGGTCTTTTTCAGCCGCCAGCGCCAGTTCTGGCCCACGGTGGAGGGCTTGTTGATGCGGGCGGAGTTGTCCAGCCCCAGCCAGTCCTGCATGGGGATGATGCAGGTCGCTGCCGCACTGCGTAAGATCAGCGCGATCATGCTCTGATAGAGCTGCTCCTCCGGGGTGGCGTAGTCGTACAGATAATCCCGCACCATGGCGCGTTCGGCGTCGGTGACGGTCTGGTACCACGAGACCAGCGTCTCGTTGTCGTGGGTGCCGGTATAGGCCACGCTGTTCACCGGGTAGTTGTGGGGCAGGTAGTCGCTGGCACTTCCGGTATCGCGGGAGTCAAAGGCAAATTCCAGCACTTTCATGCCGGGGAAGCCGCTGTCCCGCACCAGCTGGCGCACGGTGTCGCTCATGTAGCCAAGATCCTCTGCAATGATCTCCCGCTTGCCCAGCGCTTGCTCCACGGCACGGAACAGCTCGATGCCGGGGCCTTTCTCCCAGTGGCCCTCCACCGCAGTCTCGCTGCCGTAGGGGATGGAGAAATACTCATCGAACCCACGGAAGTGGTCGATGCGCACCACGTCGTATAGCTCGAAGCAGTACCACAGGCGGGTGATCCACCACTGATACCCGGTCGCGCGGTGGGCTTCCCAGCGGTAGAGCGGGTTGCCCCAGAGCTGGCCGGTGGGGGAGAAGCCATCCGGGGGAACGCCCGCCACGGCCGTGGGCAGGTTCTCTTTGTCCAGCTGAAAAAGACCGGGGTTTGCCCATGCGTCGGCAGAATCCAGCGCCACATAGATGGGGATATCGCCGATGATCCGGATGCCCTTGCTGTTGGCATAGGCTTTCAGCCTGCGCCACTGCTCGTCGAACTTGAACTGGAGATACTTGTGATACTCCACCTCAAAGTACAGCTCCCGGCGGTAGTAGTCCATGGCGGGCTGCCAGCGCAGGCGGATATCCTCCGCCCACTCGATCCACGGCTTGCCCTCAAAGCGGTCTTTTACCGCCATGAACAGGGCAAAATCGTCCAGCCACCACTTGTTTTTCTCGCAGAATGCCGCAAACGCTTCGTTGTGGCCGATGTCGCTGCGGGAGTAGGCCAGCCGCAGCAGACGGCCGCGCTCGGTGTACAGGCGGCTGTAGTTGATGTCGTCTGCCTTGCGGCCAAAGTTTGCCTTTTTGCATTCGGCGGCGGTCATCACGCCTTCTTCCACCAGTGCGTCCAGACTGATGAAATACGGGTTGCCTGCAAAGGCGGAAAAGCTCTGGTAGGGGCTGTCGCCGTAGCTGGTCACCCCCAGCGGCAGGATCTGCCAGTAGGTCTGTCCGGCTTCCTTGAGCCAATCCACAAAGTCGTATGCTTCCTGCGAGAAGCAGCCGATGCCGTAAGGGGACGGCAGACTGCTGATGGGCAGCAAAATGCCTGCACTTCTCTGCATCTTCGTGTACCTTCCTTTTATAATTCGATCAGAACGCCGGCATGGTCGGAGACCTGCGGCTCCCGCAGGCCGTTGAACACGACCCGGCTGCTTTTTACGGGCACCGCTTTGGAGCACCAGATCTGGTCGATGCGCTTTTTGGCCTCGGCGTCCGGGGCATCCCGCCAGCCATCAATGGCCTGCACGACGGTGTAGCCCTCGTCCCGCTCCTGCGCCAGACGATAGGTGTCCTGCCAGCCGCTGCGGAGGACGAGGTCGTAGCCCTCGCCCCGCACATCGGCTTCGCTGTTGAAGTCGCCCAGCAGAAAAGCGGTCTTTTTTGCGCCCGCCGCCCGCGACAGCGTTTCCCACTGGAGGGCAAAAGGCTCCACTTCGTCCTTCCACCAGCCCAGATGCACGGTGTAATACCAGACATCTCCTGCACAGATGCCCAGGGTGCGGCGGGTCTTCCAGCAGCTGTAATCGTCGGACTTGCTCAGCAGCAGGTTCTCGGCGGCGGTGATGGGCGCACGGCTGAACACCGCCGCGCCCTCATCGTAAATGTCGTAGCCGATCTTTGCCGGGAGCCAGCTCCAATCATAATGCACACCTCGCTGTGCCAGCATTTTTGCCACCGCAGCGGCGTGGTTGTCCGCTTTCAGCGGCACGTGATTGCCGGGGCAGGGGTAGTACCCCGCCGGAACCTCCCCCAGCAGCGGAGCCGAGGCCGTCTGGTTCACCTCCTGCAAGGCGAACACCTCCGGCTGCTCCTTCGCGATGAAGTCTACAAAAATCTCCCGCTTTGCCTCATGCTCCGGTATGATAAGGCTGTGGGTATTCAATGTCAGCAGTTTCATAGCGTTTTACAGAATATCGTTGATGTCAGATTTCAGAACGTCTGCCTTGGGGCCGTACACAGCCTGAATGCCGTCGCCCTTGACCAGCAGGCTCAGGGCACCCTCGGCCTTCCATGCGGCGAGGTCAGCGACCTTGGCAGGGTCTTTCACGGTAACACGCAGACGGGTCATGCAGGCGTCCACCAGCACGATGTTCTCCCGGCCGCCCAGCAGGGCGATGATGCGCTCGGCCTGACCGTTATCGGCCTTCTTGTCAGCTTTTTTCTCGGTCTTGGCGTCGGCGGCGGAATCGTCCGCGTTGTCATCGGTATAGTTGCCCAGACGGCCCGGCGTTGCCAGGTTGAGCTTGCCGATCATAACGTATGCCACCAGGTAGCCGATGACAAAGAATGCGGCCACGCAGATCACAAAGTTGATGATGTCGCCGCCCAGACCGGCCTGCAGGGACATGGGGATGCGGGTGATGAACTCCAGATTGCCGAAGGAGTGCAGGCGCAGATGGATGATGCCCGCCATCGCGAAAGCACAGCCCTGCAGCAGTGCGTACACGATGTACAGCGGCATCGCGCAGAACATGAACATGAATTCCAGCGGCTCGGTGACGCCGGTCAGGAAGACGGCCAGTGCGGTGGAAATGAACATGGACTTGTAGTTTGCGCGCTTGTCGGCGTCCACCCGGCGGTACATGGCCAGCGCGATGCCCAGCAGCAGACCGGTCGCACCGATCATCTGGCCCACCTTGAAGCGGGCAGGGGTGACGGTGGCCAGCAGGTTGTTGTAAGCGGCCATGTCACCGGCCTTCTTGAAGTTGATGAGGTCGTTGGCCCAGGCCAGCCACAGCGGGTCCTGGCCAAATACCTGGCTGCCAGCGTTGACGCCGGTGGCGATGGTGTAGGTGCCGCCGAACGAGGTGTAGTTCATGGGGATGGTCAGCATGTGGTGCAGGCCGAAGGGCAGCAGCAGACGCTCCAGCGTACCATAGATGAACGGTGCCAGGACAGGGGAAGTCTCGGAAGAGTTGGCGATCCAGATGCCGAAGTTGTTGATGCCGGTCTGGACCACAGGCCAGAACAGCGACAGCACGATGGAAATGACCACCGAGTAGGCGATGACTACCATGGGCACGAAGCGCTTGCCGTTGAAGAAGGCCAGCGCATCCGGCAGCTTGCGGAAGTTATAGTATTTATTGTAAGCCACACCGCCCACAAAACCGGCGATGATGCCCACGAAGACGCCCATATTCAGCGCCGGAGCACCCAGCACAGAGGTGAAGTAGCCGTTGACTGCGATCTCCTGCCCGAACAGGGTGTGGGTCACGGCATTGGGGTCTTCCAGCATGGCGCTGGTGACACCGAAGATGTTGCCGGTGATGACGTTGATGAGGGCAAATGCCAGCACCGCCGCAAAGGCACCGCCTGCGCGCTCCTTTGCCCAGCTGCCGCCGATGGCGACGGCGAACAGGATGTGCAGGTTGTTGATGACGGCCCAGCCGATGTTCTCCATGGTGGTGCCGATAGTCATGACGGGCGCAATGTCACCGCCGCCCATCTGCACCAGCTTGCCCAGACTGATCATCAGGCCGGCAGCGGGCATGACGGCGATGACGGTCATCAGCACCTTGCCCAGCTTTTGCAAGAAGTCGAAGTTGATGAGCCCCTTTTTCCCCGGAGCCGCTTTTGTTGTTGCCATGATGTTCCTCCTCATTTTTTTGATTGCGTGATTTAATGCAACTGTTGCACACTGGTTGCACTGCTTTACGCAACAAGAATAATCCAATGACACAGTTTTTACAAGAGCTTTTTGGAACAAAACTATATTTTCTGCGTTTTACACAACGAGCTGCTGATTTCTTTGTGAAAATTGTCGAGAGCACGTCGGATGAATCTTGCGCAGCTTACGCAATCCGTTGCGCAAACATTGACATTGTGTGCGCGCCGCTTTACAATAGAGGCAGATCATACAGGAGGAACAGACTATGGCAGTTACCATCAAAGATGTCGCAGCGGCGGCGGGGGTCTCGCCTTCCACCGTGTCCCGCACCTGCAAGGACAGCCCCTCCATCAGCCGGGAGACCAAGGAGCGGGTGCGCCGCATCATGGCACAGCTGGGATATGAACCGAACGTTGAGGCCGAACCGGTGGAGGCGTTTTCCAAGACCATCGGCATCATTCTGCCCTCCTCGCAGCGGGACGTCTACGAGAACGCTTTTCATCTGGAGATCATCCGCGGCATCGGGCAGTTCTGCAACCAGCGGCGGTATGTGAACACGGTCATCACCGGGCAGGACGATGCCGAGGTTCTGGACGCCATCCAGAGCATGGTCGCCAACGCACAGGCCGATGGATTCATCCTGCTCTATTCCAAAAAGGACTGCCCGGTGGCGGCGTATCTGCGCAGCGAAGGGCTGCTCCATGTCATTGTGGGCAAGGCGGCGCAGTCGGCCAACCAGACCATCTACATCGACAACGACAACGCCCTTGCGGGAGAGGAAGCCGCCGATTACCTCTATGAACTGGGCCACCGCCGCATTGCGTATTTCGGGGTCAGCAACGCCCTGCTGTTCTCGGCAGAGCGCAAGCGGGGCTACCAGATGTCCCTGCTCAAACACGGCATCACCCCCCGCGAAGAGGACTGCGTGGAGGTCAACACGCTGAACGATGCCTACGAGGAACCGCTGAAGGCCCTGCTCACCGCGCCGGACCACCCCACCGCCATGCTGGTCAGCGATGACATTCTGGCTGTGGTGCTGGAGCAGTTCTGCGGCAAGCTGGGGCTGCGTGTCCCGAAAGACCTGTCCATCGTGTCCTTCAACAACTCGCTGTTCTCCCGCATCACCAGCCCGCAGCTGACCACCGTGGACGTCAACCCCTACCAGCTGGGCATGGAAGCCGCCAGCCAGACCATCAACCACATCGAGAACCCGAACCTTCTGGCAACCAAGATCATCGTGCCGCACAAGCTCATCCCGCGCGAGAGCTGCTGCCCGCCGCCGGAGGTCTGATGCGCAAAAAAACGAGGCCGTTCCGCTTCTCTGGAAAAGAGAAGGAACGGCCTCGGTTTGCTTATTTTTTTCGGTATTCCCGCGGGGTCATGCCGAAGTGTGCCTTGAACGCCCGGTTGAAATAGGAGAGGTTCTCGAACCCGCACCGGGAAGCGATGGTCAGGACGGTCTCGTCTGTGGTCTGCAGTGCCTCGGCGGCAGCGTTCAGCCGGTATTCGTTCAGAAAGGCGATAAAGCTCTGCCCGGTCATCTGCCGGAACCAGCGCATGAAATGGCTGGCGCTGAAGGAGCAGACCCCGGCGGCATCGGCGACCCGGAGCGCCTCGGCATAATGGGCCGAGAGCCATTGCAGAACGGCTTTCAGCCGCTGGGTGTCGGCTGTTTCTGCGGGGAGCTGCTGCTTCCCCTGCGCAATGAGCAGGGAAAGGAAGCGCAGCAGCGCCCCCTTGACCAGCAGCTCGTAGCCGGGGAGCTTGGCGCGGTTGGCTTCCTCCACCTCCCGCAGGCAGGCAGCAGCCGGAAGATAGCACAGGTCGTTCGGGGTCAGACGTGTCGGCAGCGACAAGCGCCCGCTTTGGAGCGGCAGCAGATACTTCTCGGCGCAGAGGTCCTCTGCGCCGCCCAGAAGCTCCAGCTCAAAGATGATGTTTTCGTATTCCATGCACTGCCCCTCGCTCTGCCGCAGGGCGTGGAGGGTGCCGGGCGTAAAAATAAAGATATCCCCCTGGTAGGCCGGGCAGGACGCAGCGCCCACCTGCACCAGCCCCGCGCCCCGCTTGACGAAGACCAGCTCCATGCTCTCCTGCCAGTGGAGCGCCACCTGCGGGAAGTCTCCCGGAATGGTGCAGGGATACAGATTGAAAGGGAACCGCACGGCACCGTGCTGCTTCGTCTCCTGCAAAGAAGCCTGATTTTGCATCGTCTCACCTCCTGATGATAGGATTGTACCACAGTCTGCACCTTTTGGGCAAGATTTTGATTGTTTTATGTGGTATATCTTGAATCACAGATGTCAAACCTGTTTTCTGTATCAAAGGAGGATGCGTTTATGAGCTTTACCGAAACGTTACAGAGCCTCACCGGAAAGCTGCTGGCGGACTGCACCGATCAGGAGCTGTACCTGGCACTGCTGGAGCTTGTGCGGCAGAAGAGCGCCGACCGCGTGCAGCCGGTCACCGGACGCAAGCTGTACTATATCAGCGCCGAATTTCTCATCGGCAAGCTGCTGTCCAACAACCTCATCAATCTGGGTCTGTACGAGGAAGCCCGCGATGCACTGGCGGCAGCCGGAAAGCGCCTGTCGGACATTGAAGAGGTCGAGCCGGAACCCTCTCTCGGCAACGGCGGTCTGGGCCGTCTGGCGGCCTGCTTCCTGGATTCGCTCGCAACGCTGAATCTGCCCGGCGATGGCGTGGGCCTGCGGTATCACTTTGGCCTGTTCCATCAGTCCTTTGAGGACGGCGTCCAGAACGAAAAGCCCGACCCATGGCTCACTGCCCATAGCTGGGCCGAAAAGACCGACATCACCTACCCGGTGGAGCTGGCAGGCAAGGCGTACACCGCCCGGCTGTACAAGCTGGCCGTCACCGGCTACGAGGGCCGCACCAACACCCTGAACCTGTTCGATTTGGACACCATCGACGAGAGCATCGTCCATGACGGCATCGCGTTCGACAAGACCGCCATCGACAAGAACCTGACCCTCTTCCTCTACCCGGACGATTCCGATGAGGCAGGCCGCCGTCTGCGGGTGTACCAGCAGTATCTGATGGTCTCTGCCGGTGCCCAGCTCATTCTGGCCGAGTGCGCGGCCCGCGGCTGCAATTACCACGATCTGGCCGACTACGCCGCCATCCAGATCAACGACACCCACCCCAGCATGGTCATCCCGGAGCTGATCCGGCTGCTGGGGGAGCGGGGCATCGAATTTGAGGAAGCCGTGGAGATCGTGACCAGGACCTGCGCCTACACCAACCACACCATTCTGGCCGAGGCGCTGGAAAAGTGGCCCCGCGCCTATCTGGATGCCGTGGTGCCGCAGCTGATGCCCATCATCGAAAAGCTGGACGCCCTGGCCCGCACCCGCACCGAGGATGAGAGCCTTGCCATCATCGACAAGGACGACCGGGTGCACATGGCCCACATGGACATCCACTTCACCCACTCCACCAACGGCGTGGCAGCGCTGCACACTGAGATCCTGAAAAACTCCGAGCTGCACGGCTTCTATGAGTTGTACCCGGAAAAGTTCAACAACAAGACCAACGGCATCACCTTCCGCCGCTGGCTGCTGGAGTGCGACCCGCGCCTGACCGCTACGCTGGAACAGCACATCGGCTCCGGTTTCCGCAAGGACGCCGCCGAGTTGGAAAAGCTGCTGGCCTTTGCCGACGACGAGACCGTGCTGAACGAACTGACCGCCGTGAAAAAGACCAACAAGGCGGCACTGGCGGAGTGGCTGCTGCGCACCCAGAAGGTAACGGTGAACCCCGATGCCGTGTTCGATATCCAGTCCAAGCGCCTGCACGAGTATAAGCGCCAGCAGCTGAATCTGCTGTACCTCATCCATCAGTACCACGAGATCAAGGCAGGGCATCTGCCTGCCGTCCCGCTGGTGAGCATCTTTGGTGCCAAGGCAGCGCCGGCCTATACCATCGCAAAGGACATCATCCACGCCCTGCTGACCCTGTCCAAGGTCATCGCCGCAGACCCGGAGGTGTCCCAGTGGCTGCAGGTGGTCTTTGTGGAAAACTACAACGTCACCGCTGCCGAAAAACTCATCCCGGCCTGCGACCTGTCCGAGCAGATCAGCCTTGCCTCCAAGGAGGCTTCCGGCACCGGCAACATGAAGTTCATGCTGAACGGTGCGCTGACCCTGGGCACCATGGACGGTGCCAACGTGGAGATCAGCCAGCAGGTCGGGGAAGAGAACATCTATATCTTCGGCCAGACCTCCGATCAGGTCATCCACCGCTATGCCGTCGGCGACTACGACCCGGCCCAGTGGGTGGAGGGCGATGCCAACATCCGCCGCGCCATCGAGTTCCTCACCGGGCCGGAGATGCTGGCTGCGGGTCACGCCGAAAACCTGACCCGCCTGCACGACGAACTGATCCACAAGGACTGGTTCCAGACCCTGCCGGACTTCAATGCATACGTCGTGCGCAAGGGGCAGGCCCTCAGCGACTACGCCTGCGACCCCATGGGCTGGCGGCGCAAGTGCCTGGTGAACATCGCCAAAGCGGGCCTGTTCTCCTCCGACCGCACCATTGCCGAGTACGACCGCGACATCTGGCATCTGGGCAAGTGATGGAACCGGCCTGCTCTGCGGTTTCGCAGGATCCTGCTTTTTGAAGAAAACGAAAGATGGGGCTGTTGCACAAGGATAGAAGCCAGTGCAGCAGCCCTTTTTCTTGCGTTCTCGATGAGCCGTCAAAAATATATTTCTTGACTTTATGTAAGAAATGAAGTATTATACTCGTAAGAAACTAACTTACGAGTATATAAATTCGATAAATACACTTTGGGGAGGGAACAAAATGAGCCGATTTTACTGCCGCGATGAGGAACTTCGGAAGTTAAACAAACGATATGAGAATGGAAAGTTTGAATGCGTTGTCATTTACGGCAGACGCCGTGTTGGAAAAACTGCGCTGATCAATGAATTCTGCAAGGATAAACCGACCATTTTTTTCTCTGCCTTGAATACGACCGGAAAAGAAAATCTGGAAGCCCTGTCCAAGGCAATCATGAGTTTTGAACGACCCAATGCAGAATCATCCCCGGAATTTACAACCTACGATGCAGCATTGGACGAACTGACAGCTCTTTCTAAAGAGCAGCGAATCGTATTTGTGATTGATGAGTACCCTTATCTTGCAAAGGCTAAACCAGCCATTTCTGCAATGCTTCAGCACATCATCGATCATAAATGGACGGATTCCCAAATGTACCTGATCCTGTGTGGCTCGTCCATGAGTTTTATGGAAAGTCAGGTCTTGGGCAAAGAAAGCCCTCTGTATGGGCGCAGAACAGCGCAATTCAAGATCATGCCGCTGGATTACAAGGAAACAGCGGTATTCCATCCGAATCTGTCCGAGGAAGATAACGCCCTGATTTATGGCATTACAGGCGGCGTTCCGCATTATATCAACAAATTGGATGTTCGGGACAGCGTAGATGAAGCACTGATGGAAAACTTGTTTGACCGTTCCAGCTACCTCTATGAGGAACCGGCCAACCTGTTAAAGCAGGAGCTGCGTGAGCCGGCAATTTATAATGCAATCATCAAGGCAATTGCAGAGGGGGCTTCTCGCCTGAATGATATCACCACGAAGGTTGGTGAAGAAAACTCTGTGGTGGCGAAGTACCTCAAAACGTTGATAGACCTTGGAATCGTCAAAAAGGAAACGCCGATCACAGAGAAACCGGGCAAAAAAACGATCTATCTTCTGGCAGACAATTTTTTTCGTTTTTGGTACCGTTTTGTGCCGGTCAATGCAAGTGCCATTGATTCGGGGCGGATCGCAAAGACCTACTCTCATGCAGTGAAACAGTATTTTCCGGACTATATGGGTCTGATTTTTGAGAAGATGTGCCAAGACTACTTGCTCTATTATGCGAATGATCTTCCGATCGAGTTGAGTGAGATTGGGCAGTGGTGGGGAACCGACCCCAAAAAGAAAAAGCAGATCCAGATCGATATTGTCGGTACGCCGGTTGAGGGCAATGACTATATCATCGGCTCCTGCAAATACCGCAATGAAAAAATCGGTTTGGACGAACTGGAACTGATTCGGGAATATGCAGCAGTCTTTGGGAAAGGAACAAACTACCACTACTACATTTTCTCGAAAGGCGGATTTACGGACGGACTACTTCAGGCACAGGAACGCGGAGAAGTACAGCTGCTTACCCTTGCCGATATTTTTGAATAACACAAGAAACGCTCTTGCCGGTGTAAAACTGGCAGGAGCGTTTCTTGTTGAAGATCAAAGGATCATTCGGATTGCAATTACTGTATAAATATGATATGATTACGTTGAAAACCGTTTGTGTTTCAACTGATCAAATAGGGAGCGTATGAACAGCCATGAAGCGTTTGCAGGATATTGCAGATCAAGTTGGTGTAAGCCGGACAACCGTGTCCAATGTGCTGCACGGCAACACCAAAAAGGTTTCCAAGGAAATGATCCGGAAAATTTCGGAAATTCTGAACCAGGAGGGCTATGTCCCGAATACATCTTCCCGTGAGCTGACCCGCAAAGGGTCCTGCATCATTGGACTGGTGCTGGGCTACAGCTGTGTCCACGGCATCCCTTCGCTGCGCGATACCTTTGTGGCAGAATTTCTGTCTGGTGTAGAAGAGACAGCCCATCGAAACGGATATTATGTCATGCTGATCAATGGCCAGGACAAAAATACGGACCAGGTGGCAGAGATTGCCTCCCGATGGAATGTGGATGGTCTTGTCGTCCTGGGACTGGACGAAAAGAAATACAAGGAGCTGCGCAGGCAACTCAACAAATATATGGTCCTGATTGACACCTATCCCGAGGCGGAGTACCACTACGTCAACGTGGGAACTGATGATTTCGGCGGCGGCGCCATGATTGCAAAGTATCTGCTGGACAACGGGTACACCCAGGCCATCTTTGCCGCCGAGTGTGATACCGGCGCAGACCATTACCGCTGGAAAGGATTTCAGCATCAGATGCGCTCTGCCGGGATTGACTGCGGAGAAGAGCGCCATATTCTTCTCCCTGAGGATCTTTCTCTGCGCCGTGTCATGTACGGCCACTATTTGGATCGCTTTGTCCAGGCCAAGGCTGTGGCCCTGGCCTCTGACTATGATGCGGCGGAAGTGATGAATTATCTGCAGGACCACGGCATACAGGTGCCGGAGCAGGTCTCCGTCACCGGGTTTGACGACTGCATCTATGCAGAACTCATGCATCCCCCTCTGACGACAGTGCGTCAGAACGTCCCGGCCAAAGCAGAGGCCGCCGTGGAACTGCTGGTGCGTCTGATTCGGCAGGAACCGGTGGAGTGTAAAAATTACGTTCAGCCTGTTGAACTGATCCGCCGCAACTCGGTGCGCGAATCAACCCCCAACGCTGCGCCCTGGTCACAAGATCTGCACAAAACCCACAAATAATTCTTGTGGTATTTATCAGTTTCGTAGGAAACGTTGCGCAAAACCCACAAATAATTTTTGTGGTATTTATCAGTTTCGTAGGAAACGTTACGCAAAACCCTTTTCAAATCCTCTTCGGTATTGTACAATGAGCTCGTCAAAAAGACACGCTGCGCAGCCTGTCAGAACGAGACATATACAAACTGGAAGAGGATTTGTTTTTTGTATCCTAGATGGAGCAGACAAAAAACGAATTCCGGAAAATCTGACTGAACATCGTGGAGGATTTTATCATGAGAAAGATTTCGCGCAGATCATTTTTGAAGGCTGCCACCGTTGCCTGCGCACTCACCGCACTGACCGCCTGCGGAGGCGGCGATGAATCTGCCGCCGTTTCTGTGGCTAAGGACGAAAACGGAGCCTATGTGGACACCCTGACCATCACCCTGGGCCGTTTTGCGGAGCCTTCTGCCGCTGCCCTGTTCCCGGAAGGCCAGACTTTTGAAGACAACGCCTACACCCGTTACATTGAATCCAAGCTCAACGTGGATCTGGTGGACAGCTTTGAAGCAGGCGGTGACGCTTTCACCAACCAGCTGGCCACCTGCGTCGCCTCGGGCGAACTGCCCGACATCATGACCGTCATCAGCTACGACACCTTTGTCGAGATGGTGAACAACGGCCTGACCTATGACATGACCGATGTGTACGAGGAGTACGCCTCTGACTACATCAAGAGCCTCTACGATTCCTACGACGGCCGCTGCCTGAGCATGGCAACCTTTGACGGCCGGCTGATGGGTATTCCCGGTACGAACCCCGACAACAGCGTCCCTGTCCTGTGCTGGATGCGCAAGGACTGGCTGGACAAGCTGGGCATCAACCCCGACCCCGACGGCGACCTGTGCATCACGCTGGATGACATCGCCGCTGTGGCCAAGGCCTTTGTGGACGCCAATGTAGGCGGCGGCAACAGCACCGTGGGCATGGCTTTTTCCGGCAATGATATCGGCGATGCCATGTGCATCGCCAACGCCATGGGCGGCTACATCGACCGATGGATCGAAAACCCCGACGGCACCATGAGCTGGTCCACCCTGGCGCCCGAAGTCAAAGCTGCCTGGGCCAAGATGAACGAGTGGTACGAGGAGGGCATCCTGGATCCCCAGTTCGGCACCCGCACCACCGATGACATCAACGCCATGATGATCAACAACGAGCTGGGCATCGTCTTTGGCGCATGGCATATCCCCGACTGGCGTCTGAGCAGCGTCAAGGCCCTGGTGCCGGAGGCCGAGTACATCGCCTATACGGTGGCCGATGACAACGGCATCGTCCACGCCTACCACGAAAACGCCGCCGAGCGGTTCCTGGTGGTCAGCAAGGACTGCAAGTATCCCCAGGTGGCAGTGGAAATGCTGAACATCCTCTATGACGATCTGGCCCGCGCCACCGCAGAAACCGCGCCGGAGGTCATCGCCTACATCAACGCCGGCGGACACAACGAGGGCCGTCCCTATTACATGGAAGTCCTGCCCTCCAACAATCCCTCCATTTACTACACCGAGCACATGGCCGTCATCAACGGCGAGATGACCCCTGAGGAAACCACCATTGCCGAGAACAGAGGCTCTTCCCAGGCCATTCTGGACTACCTGAAGGATCCCCAGAACGTCACTGAGGAAACCCTGGGCGGTTGGCACTTCTATGAGTCCCGCATCATCGGCCTGGGCGCATCCATCGATGCGCTGGAAAAGAACGGCAACGCCGAATGGATCACCCCCAAGTATCCCCCCACCACCCCCACCAGCGAGCAGAAAAAGGCAACCCTGGACAAGACCGAGCTGGAGGCCTATGTGGCAATCGTGACCGGCGCACAGCCCATCGATTATTTCGATACCTTTGTCAGTGAATGGAAGCGTCTGGGCGGCGACGCAATCGCCCAGGAAGTCCAGGAATACTTTGCACAGTAACAAAGGGGGTGGAAACGGATGAAAAATCAGGTCAAAAAGAGCCACGCAAACCAGGCCTATCAACTGTATTACCACGGCATGATGCTCCCTGGTTTCATCTTCCTGATTCTGTTCAACTTTGTTCCGATGTTCGGCGCCATCATGGCCTTTCAGGACTACAGACCCGCCAAAGGTTTTTTCGGTTCTGACTTTGTGGGCCTCAAACATTTCAAATACCTGTTCGAAATGCCAGACAGCTTTGAGCTGTTCCGCAACACCCTGATCATCGCCCTGGGCAAAATCGTCATTACCACCATCATGTCCATCGCCTTTGCGATTCTGCTCAATGAGGTCAAGAACAGGACCCTGAAAAAGTCGGTTCAGACGGTGGTTTACCTGCCTCACTTCCTGTCCTGGGTTGTGCTGGCTCTGGTCGTCAAGAATCTGTTCAACCTGGACGGCTCCGTCAACGCAATGCTGGGCACCTCGCTGAACTGGCTGGGCAGCAACTCCCTGTTCCAGCCCCTGCTGATCCTGACCGACACCTGGAAAGAGTTCGGTTATGGCTCCATCGTCTATCTGGCAGCCATCACTTCCATCGACTCGACCCTTTACGAGGCTGCTTCCATCGATGGCGCCACCTGGTGGAAAAAGGTCTGGCATGTCACCCTGCCCGGCATCCGCACCACCATCGTCCTGATGGCCGTCATGAATTTGGGCAACATCCTGAACGCCGGTTTCGACCAGGTCTATAACCTGTACAGCGCATCGGTCTATGCCACCGGTGATATTCTGGACACCTATGTGTACCGCGTCGGCCTGCAGGGCCTGCAGTACAGCTTCGGTACCGCCGTGGGCCTTTTGAAGTCCGTGATCGCCTTTGTTCTGATGATCGGCGCCAACAAGCTGGCTCAGAAGTACACCGACAGCAAAATTTTCTAAGGAGGTCCGTCTGGCAATGAAAGTTGATAAATTCCGCACTGTCATCATCTACATCATTATTATTCTGCTGGGCCTAGTCTGTCTGCTGCCGCTGCTGAACATTGTTGCCATCTCCTTCTCCTCCTCTGCAGCAGTGGAAGGCAACATGGTAGGGCTGATCCCGGTGGGATTCAGCACCGCAGCCTATAAGAAGATCCTGGAGGACTCCCAGTTCTGGCACTCCTTCCTGATCTCGGTGGAGCGGGTTGTGCTGGCCCTGATCATCAACTTTGTGCTGATCGTACTGATGGCTTATCCCCTCTCCAAAACCAACGCACAGTTCCGTGGCCGCAACATCTATGCAAACCTGATGATTTTTGCCATGCTTTTCAACGGCGGCATGATCCCCACCTTCCTGGTTGTCAAATCCTACGGCCTGCTCAATACCGTCTGGGCCCTGGTTTTGCCGGGAGCCGTGCCCATCTTCAATGTCATCCTGGTGATGAACTTCTTTGCTGCCGTTCCCAAAGAGCTTGAGGAAGCCGCCTTCATTGACGGCGCCAACCCGCTCCAGGTTCTGACCAAAATCTTCATCCCCATTTCCAAGCCGGTTCTGGCCACCGTATCCCTGTTCAGCATTGTGGGCAGCTGGAACGACTTCTACAGCGGCCTGATCTACATGTCCAAAGCCGCCTATTATCCTCTGATGACCTATATCCAGAGTCTGCAGATCAACGTGGAAGATCTGATCAAGCAGGGCAATCTGTCTGCCGTGGTGGATTCTGCCTCCCTGGGCAACACCAACCTCAATGCAGCCAAGATCGTTATTGCAGTTATCCCGCTGCTGCTGATCTATCCCCTGCTGCAGCGGTACTTCGTTTCCGGCATTGTGGTGGGCTCGGTTAAGGGCTAATTTATATTCTTGCTAATTTATATTCTTTCAGAGCGCTCCGGAGACGGGGCGCTCTGTCTGACAAAACAACCACTCAGTCACTTTTATTTGGGAGAACGGTATGATTCAAAAGTATCTCTATGGTGTCCCCTTTGACACCGAATCGGTGGTCGCACCAATCCCTGCAAGCCAAGGCGAACCCCCTGTGGGAACGGTCAAAACCAGCGAGTCCGGCTTCTGCTTTGCCTGCCCCCTGGCGGAGGGCGATCGGGTCTACGGCCTGGGCGAAGCCAACCGCGGCATCAACAAGCGGGGCTTTGTCTACGTCAGCGACAATGTGGACGACGGCCTCCACACCGAAAACAAGCAGCGAATGTACGCCGCCCACAACTTCATCGTGATCTCTGGCCAGCAGAATCTGGGGCTGTTCTTCGACTATCCCGCCCGGATTCGGTTTGACATCGGCTTCACCCGCAGGGATTGGCTGAAAGTCACCTGTGAGCGGGCCGACCTGGCCCTTTACGTCATCACCGGCGACAGCGCCTGCGATGTGGTCAAGCAGTTCCGGGCCATCATCGGCCGCAGCTACATCCCGCCCAAATTTGCCTTTGGCTTTGGCCAGAGCCGCTACGGCTACAAGACCCAGGCCGACTTTGAAGAAGTGGTGGCCAAACACCGCCAGGCCCACATTCCCCTGGACATGGTGTACATGGACATCGACTACATGGACCACTACAAGGACTTCACCGTCAACCCGGAGAATTTCCCCGATTTTTCCGGCTTTGTATCCAAGATGAAAGAGCAGGGCGTCCGGCTGGTGCCCATCATCGACGCCGGCGTCAAGGAGGAAGCAGGCTATTCGGTCTGCGACGAGGGCAAGGAAAAGGGCTACTTCTGCAAGCGGGCCGACGGAACCGATTTTGAGGGAACCGTCTGGCCGGGGTGGAGCCACTTCCCCGACGTGCTGAACCCCGAGGCGCGGGCCTGGTTCGGCAGCCAGTACAAGGCTCTGACCGACTGCGGCATCGAGGGCTTCTGGAACGACATGAACGAGCCCGCCATCTTCTACTCCCGGGAGGGGCTGGCCGAGCGGCTGGAGCATCCGCCGGTTCCCCATGAAGACGGCACCATCGATCATTTTGGCCAGGCCATCGGCTGGCTCAATCTGTCCAATGCGCCGGAAGACTACGCCCGCTTTTATCACAAGGTGGACGGCAAAATGGTCCGCCACGACCAGGTCCACAACCTCTACGGCTACAACATGACCCGGGCCGCCTCGGAGGGGCTGGCCAGCATTGCCCCGGGCAAACGGTTTCTGCTGTTCTCCCGGTCTTCCTGCATCGGGATGCACCGGTACGGCGGCGTCTGGACCGGCGACAACCACTCCTGGTGGAGCCACCTGCTGCTGAACCTCAAGATGCTGCCCTCCCTCAATATGTGCGGTTTCTTGTATGTGGGAGCCGACCTGGGTGGCTTCAACGCCGACACCAGCCGGGATCTGCTGCTGCGGTGGCTGGCGCTGGGGGTGTTCACCCCCCTGATGCGCAACCACTCTGGCAACGACACCCGCCGGCAGGAGTTCTACCAGTTTGAGGGCCCCGAGGACTTCCGCAGCGTCATCGAGACCCGCTACCGGCTGATCCCCTACCTCTACAGCGAATACATGAAGGCAGCACTGAACGGCGATATGCTGTTCAAGCCCCTGGCCTTCGTCTACCCCGAAGACGAGATCGCCCTTCAGACCGAGGACCAGCTGATGCTGGGCAATGAGGTGATGATTGCCCCGGTCTACACCCAGAATGCCACCGGACGGATGGTGTATCTGCCCGAGGAGATGCTGTTTGTCAAGTTCGGCCCTGAGGGCCGCATCACACAGGAAGTCCTCCCCGCCGGCACCCACTTTGTGAAGGTGGCCCTCAACGAGGTACCCCTGTTCATCCGCAAAGGCGCCTGCATCCCGGTGGCAGACCCCGCCCAGACGGTGGCCGACAGCGACCCCGCCACCATCCGGATGATCGGCTGGCCCGGAGCCAGCTATGACCGCTACGACGACGACGGGGTTACCATCCCCGCAGAATAAGGAGGAATTGCCATGGACCGCAAATGGTGGAAAGAAAGCATCGTATACCAAATCTACCCCAGCAGCTTCCAGGACTCGGACGGGGACGGCATCGGGGACCTGAACGGCATCCGTTCCCGGCTGGATTACCTGAAGGATCTGGGGGTCAATGTGCTGTGGCTGTGCCCCATCATGGACTCCCCCATGGATGACAACGGCTACGACATCTCCAACTACCGGGCCATCAACCCCCGGTTTGGCACCATGGAGGACTTCGACGCCCTGCTGGCCGAGGCCCATCAGCGGGGCATCCGCATTGTGATGGACCTGGTGGTCAACCACACCTCGGACGAGCACCCCTGGTTCATCGAGAGCCGCAAGTCGGTGGATAACCCCTACCGAGACTACTATATCTGGAAGCCGGGCAAAGACGGCCACGAGCCCAACAACTGGGGCGCCAGCTTCGGCGGCTCGGCCTGGAAATACGACCCCCAGACCGATATGTATTACCTGCACCTGTTCTCCCCCAAGCAGCCCGACCTGAACTGGGAGAACCCCAAAGTCCGGGACAAAGTGTTCAACATGATGACCTGGTGGTTTGACAAGGGCATCGACGGGTTCCGGATGGACGTCATCAGTATGATTTCCAAGGACCAGCGCTTTCCGGATGGCGAGAAACACGGACTGTATGGCAATGGCGGTCCCTACTATGTCAATGGGCCCCGCATCCATGAATTTTTGCAGGAGATGAACCGGCGGGTCCTCTCGAAATACGACATTATGACGGTGGGCGAGACCCCCGGCGCCACGGTGGAAAACGCCCCCCAGTATGCGGGGCTGGACGGCAAGGAGCTGAACATGGTCTTCCCATTTGATCACGTCGGCATTGGGGACGGACCCCTGGGCAAGTGGACCACCCAGCGCTACGATTTTATGCAGCTCAAGAAAATTCTCAGTCACTGGCAGACCGGCCTGGACGGCAAAGCCTGGAATAGCCTGTTCTGGGACAACCACGATCAGCCCCGGGCTGCATCCCGCTGGGGCGATGACTCGCCCCTCTCCGCCAAGATGCTGGCCACCTGCCTGCTGAGCCTGCAGGGTACTCCCTACATCTATGAGGGCGATGAACTGGGGATGACCAACGCCTATTTCAAAGATCTCAGCCAGTACCGGGATATCGAAAGTCTCAACGCCTTCAAGGAGCTGACCGGCGCAGGCTTGATTTCTGCAGACGAAATGATGGAGTGCCTGGCCCTCCGCAGCCGGGACAACGCCCGCACCCCGGTTCAGTGGGACGACTCCCCGAACGCCGGTTTTACCACCGGCACCCCCTGGATTGAGGTCAACCCCAACTATACCGCCATCAACGCCGCCGCCGAGGAAAAAGACCCGGACTCGGTACTCAACTACTACAAGCAGATGATCACCCTGCGCAAGAGCCATTTGGGGCTGATTTACGGCTCCTTCCAGCTTCTGGCCGAGGAGAACCCCCAGGTCTTTGCCTACCGGCGCACCCTGGCCGAGACCGGCGAGAACTACCTGATCGCTTGCAACTTCTCAGACAAGGACGCGGCCTTCACAATTCCCGCTGATTTTGCGGTGGCCCGGCGCCTGATCAGCAATTATCCTGACACCGCTCCCACCGGCGCTGTGACCCTGCGCCCCTATGAGGCCTTTGTGCTCCAGAAGTAAACCAGGTGATACCCTATGAATGACTTTTTCGACCTGGATGCCCCTCTGTTCCGTTTCTTAACCCGGGTTGCGGATATGGTGATTCTCAGCCTGCTGTGGCTAATAGGAAGCCTGCCGCTGTTTACCTTGGGCATTTCCAGCACAGCCCTCTATTATGCAGTGAACAAATCCCTAATTGAGGACCGGGGAACGGTCAGCGAGGAATTTTTCCGGGCCTACCGCCGGAGCTTCCAACAGGCAACTTTGAGCTTTCTTGCTCTGGCAGTGCCGGAGAGCATTCTGCTGGCTGACTGCTTTATGACCCATTACCTCAAGGGGCAACAGGCAGCGACGGGTAATCTCTGGATCATTTTTACGGTGCTGAGTACCTGTGGGCTGGCCTGGATGATCTACAACGCAGCCTATGCGGCAAGATTCGACGACCCGGTCAAAAAGACGGTGTTGCAGTCCGGTGCCATGGCATTGCTCCATTTTGACAAAAGTCTGCTGCTTTTGGTGGTGCTGGCTGCGTTCGGCCTGCTGACAGCATTCTGCCCGCCGCTGATCCTTCTGGCACCTGCCGGATATGCGCTGTTTGCCCGGTGGGTCCTTGAGAAAAAGGTGTTCTATCAATATCTTCCCGATATAGACGATGGCATAGACAAGGAGAATAAAGACTGTTCCCATCAGGATTGATCGTTCCTCCAATTTGACCATTCTTTTCTAGAAACCATCGAAAGAATCTGTCTGGTCTTGGAAATCACCTTAAAAGACTTCTTTGATTCCTCATACTTGTAGTAAAAAGCCGCTCACCATGCTGGAAACTGATATGCTACCCCTAGAGTAGACAGAGAAAAAACAAAACTGAACTGGTCCGTAAAAAGTAGACAATAGACAAAAGACCTCCCCATGTAGGATAATAAAACTACATGAGGAGGCTTTGCTATGTCCAGAAAATATACAAAAATCGACCAATACGAAAAGCAGATTCTTTCCATCCTCATCGTCCGGGCAAAGCCGGAGCAGAAGGTCTACCTCCAAAGATTGAGAAAAATATTCCTCCAGTTGTTCACGTTCGCTCATCCAGTCGTTTTCATCGGAAGAGATAGGATCAGTATCAGGTCCTTGTATCAGGGAACCAGCACACAGGGCTTTGCCCGCTTGTAGGGGCACCCTTCGCACTTGCTGGGGCCTTTGAGCGGCTCAATCAAATAGTAGCAGTTCTCTTTACCGAGAACGCAGCCCTTCTTTCGGTTCTTCCAGAAGAAGCAGTGCCGGCAATCTGCCGGGCGGGAAGCGTGGTAGCGGATACCGTCCATCGTGACGGTCAGAACTTTTTTCATTGGTAAACCCTCCTTTGATGGATTCGGGAAGTTCAGCCCGAAAACAAAAAAGCGCGTTCCTCTTTCTGTTCCGAGAGAACAGCGAGTGAACGCGCTATGTATGGAGAAAAGTGTTTTGCACGGTTTTGGGCGGGAATGTGGAAAATAGATTTACACAAATTATCTTGTATTTACATGGATTTACAGGAAAGCGGCTACCAATTTTAGCAGAGAGCGGGAAAACAGAGCTCAAAAGGTGCTTTATGGGGCTTCATTAGCTGGAAGCCTGATTTTATTAGCTGGAACTGAAAATTCTGCTAATGGCATTAGCTGGCTAATTTTGGTGATAGGTTCAAAATGAAAAATGCGAAGATCGTCTTTCACATGGAAAAATGACCTTCGCATTTTCATAAAGGGATACCCCAGACAGGATTCGAACCTGCGGTCTCCTCCTTAGGAGGGAGGCGCTTTATCCAGCTAAGCTACTGAGGCATATTATGTATTATCGTTGATTTTTTGAAATTCAACGCACTTGGAAACAAATGTGTGGAATGCTTTTCACAACGAAGTGACCGACTGCTTTGCAACCGGGACGATGGTAAAGTTGTTGCATCAAAATTTGTTGGGAAAATCTCGATCCCCAGTCTTGCTTTTGATTAGAGCAATCACTTCTTCACCCAAGGTATCAGGTTGACCGAATTCTTAGGAGGCGAACCCTCTATCCAGCTGAGGTATAGAGACAGAACCATACCTCATTATAATACCGCAAGTTGGAGAGAAAATCAAGTTGAACGAAAAAGAAAAAAGGTGTATCCTATAAGGGAGATGCTGACCCCGGAACGGGGAAGGCAAGAACGATGCTGCATCGGGAGCGCAGTGGCTGCCGGTGCGGGAGAAGGAGCACTTCATGGGAAAAACCAGAAAAAAGAAGAACCACCCCAAAGGTTGGCTGGTGGGCAGCAATGCGACACAGATCATCTGCGGGAGCTTTGTGCTGGTGATCGCGCTGGGGACGCTGCTGCTGACGTTGCCGATCGCCAGCCGCAGCGGGCGGCTGGGCGTGGTGGATGCGATGTTCACCGCAACGAGTGCGACCTGCGTGACGGGCCTCGTCGTGCGGGATACGTGGACGCAGTTCACGATGTTCGGGCAGGTGGTGATCCTGCTGCTCATCCAGGTCGGCGGCCTGGGCCTGGTCACGCTGACCAGCTTTTTTGCGCTGGCGGCCAAGCGGCGGATGGGCTTCCGGGACCTGCGGCTGCTGGGCGAGAGCGTTTCGGCCAGCGGCTATTCGCAGGCGACCGAGGTGCTGAAGATCGTCATCCGGCTGGCATTCCTGTTCGAGGCCATTGGCATTGTGCTGCTGGCGTGTGCCTTTGTGCCGCAGTTCGGGCTGGAAGGGGTCTGGATCAGCATCTTCACGGCCATCTCGGCGTTCTGCAATGCAGGCTTTGACCTGTTTGGCCGGTTCGGGCCGTATTCGTCGCTGGCGCCGTATGTCAACAACTATTACGTGCAGGCCGTTGTCGTGTTCCTCATCATGGCAGGCGGTCTGGGCTTCATGGTCTGGGTGGAGCTGGGCGAATTTCGCAAAAAACGCCGCCTGTCCCTCCACGCGAAGGTCGTGCTGGCGTTCTCGGCCATTCTGTGGGTCGGCGGCGCGGCGCTCATTTGTCTGATGGAGTGGTCGAACCCGGCCACCATGGGCGGGCTGTCGGTTCCGGGCAAGGTGATGGCGTCGCTCTTTCAGTCGGTCTCGACCCGTACGGCGGGCATGAACACCATCGACCTGGCGGCCTGCGGGCCGGTCACCAAGCTCCTGATGAGCGTGTTGCAGTTCATCGGTGCGGCACCGGGTTCGACGGGCGGCGGCGTCAAGGTGACAACATTTGCTGTGCTGATCCTGACCATCCGCAGCGTGGCGGAGGGCCGCGACGACTGTGTGATCGCCGAGCACCACATCGAGTCCAAGACCGTTTACCGCGCACTGACCATCATCATGCTGGGCATCGTGGCATCGCTGGGCTCGGCGGTGGTGGTCTATTACAACACCTCGGATGCCGTGTCCGTCATCGACGCCATCTTTGAGTCCTGCTCGGCATTCGGCACGGTGGGCCTGTCGGTGGGTGTTACCAGCCAGCTGAATGTCGGGGCCAAGCTGCTGTACATGCTGGTCATGTTCATGGGCCGCGTGGGCCCGGTCTCGCTGGCCATCAGCCTGACGGTCAAGCCCGGTGACAACAAGCGCAAGATCCTGCCGGTGGGGCATATCAACGTGGGCTGACAAACAAAAAAGGAAGAGCGACATCGCCGCTCTTCCTTTTTTGTTGTCTCTGTATTTACTTGCTGTAGATCTCCACGATATTCAGCAGGACTTCGGCCGCCTTGTCCATCCGCTCGACGGTGGTGCACTCGCACACGCCGTGGAAGTTGAAGCCGCCGGTGCCAAGATTCGGGCAGGGGAGGCCCTTCCAGCTCAGGACGGCACCGTCGGTGCCGCCGCGGACGGGGACTTCCTCCGGGGTCAGACCGGCCTTTTCGATGGCCTTGCGAGCGTTCTCGACCAGGTGGAAGTGCGGCTTGATCTTCTCGATCATGTTGCGGTAGCTGTCCTTGATCTCCACTTCCACGGTGCCGTCGCCGTACTTGCCGTTCAGGTAGTCGGCAATGTGCAGAAGGTTGTCCTTCTTGAACTGGAGCTTGCCTGCGTCGTGGTCACGCAGGATGTAGCCGAGCTTGGCCTCGGTCACATCGCCGTACATCTGGCACAGGTGGTAGAAGCCCTGACGGCCCTCGGTGGTCTCCGGGCGGGCCATGACGGGCAGGGCCTGGTGGAACTCCATGGCCACGTTGGAGGCGTTGATCATCGCGTCCTTCGCGGAGCCGGGGTGGACCGAGAAGCCGTGGACCGTGACGGTGGCGCTGGCGGCGTTGAAGTTCTCGTACTCGATGCCGCCCACATCGCCGCCATCGACGGTATAGGCAAAGTCGGCCCCAAAGCCGGGGATGTCGAACAGGGAAGCGCCCTCGCCGATCTCCTCATCGGGGGTAAAGGCGATGCAGAGCTTGCCGTGGGGGCGGCCCTCGGCGATGAGGGTCTCGGCGGCGGTCAGGATCTCCGCCACACCGGCCTTGTCGTCGGCACCCAGCAGCGTGGTGCCGTCGGTGGTGATGAGGGTCTCGCCCTTCAGCTCTTTCAGGAAGGGGAAGGTGGAGACCTTCATGACCATGCCGGTGGCGGGCAGGGTGACGTCACGGCCATCGTAGTTCTCGTGCAGGATGGGGTTCACGTTCTCACCGGAAGCGTCCGGTGCGGTGTCCATGTGGGCGATGAGGCCCAGCGCGGGCTTGTCCTCACAGCCGGGGGTGGCGGGGAGGGTGCCGTAGACGTAGCAGTGCTCATCTACAAAGGCGTCCTCGATGCCGATGGCCTTCATATCCTCCACAAGGATATGGGCCAGGTCGAATTCCCGCTCGGCAGAGGGATGGGTGCCGGAATTGGGGTCAGAGGTGGTGTAAACGCGGGCGTATTTTAACAGTCGCTCGTAAGCACGCATAGGTTGATGCTCCTTTGTTTTTTATTTGATTCTATCATAACCGTTTTGGCCGGATTTTACAAGAGGGAAAGCAGTTGCGGCCTGCTTCTTATCACAAGATCTGGAATTGTCAAGAGGGAAGAAGCCCCGAAGTTCCGTCCGGTTTTTTGTGGAAACAGCGAATAGCGCCCGGCGGCGGGAAGTGCTACAATAGGACACAGCGTGTGCACGGCACACCCAAGATGAAACAAAGGAGAGCTGCGGCTTTATGGAACAACTTTATCTGATGCCCGGACAGGAACGCTGTGAAAAATTCCGAGATCCCAATGGGGTGCCCAAAGTCCGCTACTCCTACTGCTCGCTCCACGGTGCATTGTTCCACTGTGTCAGCCGCAGCGTGGAGGAGGCCCAGCGCCTGTGCGAGGACTGGCTCGTCGGGCAGGACCGCTGCTACCGCAACTGAAGAGCAAAAACGGACGCCCGGAGCGCACGATCTGCACTCCGGGCGTTCTTCTGCGTTCAGCCGATGATCTCGTATTGGAAGTATTCGCACTTGATCTTGCTGCCGACCTCGATCTCCGGCGGCAGGAGCGCCAGCGCAACGGGGTTCAGCTCGTCGCTGGCGATGTCGGTGCGGCGCAGGTTGACGTAATCGCCGTCAAAGCTGACGACCTCATAATACCAGGGGCCCATAGACCATCCCCCTTTCATTTTTCTTTTATCATAAGGGACCGGGCCGGTTTTGTCAACGATGTTTTTGCTTGACAAATGGGGAACATTCTACTATACTTATACTCACGACAATGCGCCATCGCCAAGCGGTAAGGCAGGGGACTTTGACTCCCCCATCGTAGGTTCGACTCCTGCTGGCGCAACTGAAGACCGTCTGCTGAAGGAAACGTTCGGCAGGCGGTCTTTGTGTTTGCAGCTGCTTCCGGGGCGGCGGAACATTTTGCAGGCAGAGGCGCTGTGCTGCGGAAAAACAGGGCATTGCGGGAGGGCTGCGCTCGGTGTTTGTGCGGTGTTTCGTTTTGAGGATGGCCGAAGCTATGCTGGAAGTTGGTTGGGATGACCCAAAAATAATGGGAAAAATATCGTATTTTTTATCCGAAATCTTCTTTTTTTCCGGGAATGCTTGACAAGAAAGTGCTTTTTGCCATAATAGATTTATAAGAAAAATTCTTTGCAAGAAGATCAATCCTGGAGGTAGAAAAACGATGCCGATCAGTTTGAACAAGGTCAACGCGGAGGCGTATGCAAAGGTTGCCGCTGCGTTGGAACAAAACGGAAAAGCAGCAGTGGAACATGCCACCGGCACGGGCAAGAGCTGCATTGCATGGCAGCTCATCGCGGACCATCCGCAGGCGTCGTTCATCTGGCTGGTGTACGGTGCGGCGCGGCTGACCCTGCGCAGGGAGGATGTCCGCCGCTACAACGACGGTGTGCTGCCGGAGAACCTCATCTTCTGCGACTGCGGTGTGCTGGCCGAGGCGTCGGCCGAGGAGTGGGTCCGGCTGGCCTCACGCAAGCCGGATTACCTGATCTTCGACTGCTACCATGAAGTGACGGCGGCCTGCTGGGCAAAATCGGCCCAGCGGCTGCTCCGTCTGTGCCCGGAGGCAAAGCTGCTGGGCCTGACAGTGCCCAACAGCACCGACCAGAAATGCCAGGCGGCTGCGGAACTCTTCGAGGGGACGGTCGTCTCCCGGATGACGGTCGGCGAGGGAATGGCGCTGGGCACCCTGCCGGTGCCGTCGAACTACGCCGCGATGCTCTGGCCGCAGGAAGGGCAGATGAACCTGCTCCGTGCCCGGATCAAGAACCTGCACCTGCCCGCGCAGACCAACGCGCTGAGCGCACAATACGATGAGATCAACTGGTCGGTGCGGCAGGCCGAGAACCCCATCGCCCTGATGCCCCGCGTCCTGACCGACACTCAGGGCCGCTATCTGGCCATCTTTGAGTCGGAGGACTACCTCGACGAGGTGCAGGAGCAGCTGGAAGAGTTCCTCCGCACCGTGGATTCGAATGCTCATTTCTACCGTGCCGAGTGCGACTGCCTGCGCGACGCCGAGGCGGTGAAACGGTTCTGCACCTCCACCGAAACGGGGCCGAAGGTGCTGTTCTGCGTCAACTCGCCGGGCGTCCAGCAGCCCATTGAGGGGCTGGCGGGTGCCATTCTGGTCCGCGAGACCGGCGAGGCAGGCCGGTTCCGCCAGATGCTCTGCCGGGCGTTGGTGGCCTGCGGCCGCAAGCCCATCCCGGTGTTCGACTTGACCGCCCGGTTCGACGGTCTGGGCAATGGCCGTGTGTTGCAAAAGGAATGCACCACCGCCATGCTCCGCGCAGGCAGCGAGCACCCCGGCTTCCAGCAGCAGAAGCCCATGCGCCAGAGCTACCACCTGTATTGCCGCCTGAAAAAGGAACTGGAAGCCCGGTGGGAGGCTTTTTATGCAGCGGCGGCGGCTGTGGCCGCAGAGCGGGGTGATTTACAACTGCCCTATAACTATCTGACCGAGGACGGCCTGCCTCTGGGCCGCTGGCTGGAAACGCAGCGCCAGGTCCGGGCCGGGCAGAAGCCGGGCCGTCTGGATGCAGACCGCATCGCCCGGCTGGACAAGCTGAACATCGGCTGGAAGCAGCGCTCGGAGCTGGCCTGGGAAAAGGCCTTTGCCTCGGCGCAGAAGTACCGCGACGACCACGGCGACCTGCTGGTGCCGGTGCGCTACCGCGACCGCAGCGGCTTTGCCCTGGGTGAGTGGATCGTCTATAACCGTCAGCGCTACGTCAGCGGCAACCTGAGCCGCGCCCGCATCGAGCGGCTGGAGAGCATCGGTATGGTGTGGAACGCTTCCACCGACCTGTGGGAGCAGAGCTACGCCGCAGCCGCCCGCTATTATCTCGAACACAAAGACCTCGAAGCACCCATCAAGTACGTTACGCCGGATGGCTTCGCGCTGGGCGTCTGGCTCAGCAGCCAGCGCAGCGCCTATAAGAACGGCGAGCTGACCCCGGAGCAGGTCGAGCGGCTGGAAGCCATCGGCATCAACTGGGTCAACCGGAATGTCCGCAAGTGGCAGGAGAACTTCGAGGCCGCTAAGCGGTACGCTGAGCAGTTCGGGGATCTGGAAGTGCCCTCCAATTATGTCACACCGGACGGCATCCTGCTGGGCAAATGGATCGCCCGCCAGCGCTACGCCTGGCAGAACCCGGACAATTCCAGCGCCCGCGTCACGCCGGAACGCAAGGCCCAGCTGGACGAGATCGGGATGGTCTGGGACAAATACGACCCCTGGCGGGAGCGCTTCGAGCTGGCCCAGAAGTATCGGGCAGAGCACGGAGATCTGGAGATCCCGCTGAATTATAAGACCGAGAACGGCATCTGGCTGGGCAGCTGGCTCTACCGCCAGCGCCAGTACCGCCGCACTGGCGACCCGCGCCTGGGTGAGGTGCATCGCCGCGAGCTGGACGAGCTGCTCAAGGACGAAAAGCCCCACAAGCAGAGTGCGGCACCCTCCGGCAAGGAGAGCCTGCGGGAGAAGAACTGGGAGCACAACTTTGAGGAAGCCGCCCGGTACGCCGAGGAGCACGGCAACCTGCTGGTGCCCTCCAATTACGTCACGGCCGGTGGGTTCCGGCTGGGCGTCTGGATGTCGAACCTCCGCGCGGCCCGCAAGACCCGGCCCGACTCCTTCCAGGTAACGCCGGAGCATGTGAAACGGCTGGACGGCATCGGCATGGAGTGGGACGCCCGCATAGCCAAGTGGGACCTGGCCTATGAACATGCAGCGGCCTATGCCAAGGCCAACGGCGACCTGCTGCCGTCGGCCACCTACCGCAGCGAAGACGGCTTCGGTCTGGGCGACTGGGTCCGCCGGATGCGCACGGCCCGCGCGGAAAATGACCCGAAGCTGACCGAGGACCGCATCCGCCGTCTGGATGCCATCGGCATGAAGTGGTAAACCATCAAAGCAAAAATACCGTGTCCCCACGCCGGGGACACGGTATTTTTGCTTGCGGGAAGATCAGAGTGCATCCAGTTCCGTTTGCAGCTGGGCCAGCGCAGTGCGGATGGGCAGGTGCTGGGGGCAGACGGCCTCGCACTTGCCACAGCGGACGCAGTGGCTGGCCTTTTCGGCATCCGGGAAGCGGGCGGTCCACTGGTGCCGGACGGCGTCCGGCTGGCCGAACATCCCCAGCCGGTTCCAGATGCTGAAGTTGTCCGGGATGTCCACGCCCATGGGGCAGGGCATACAGTACCGGCAGCCCGTGCAGCCGATCTTGATGCGGCTGTGCAGGATGCGGGCCGTCTCGGCCACAGCGGCATTTTCCGCTGTGTTCAGGGGGCGGAAGGGTGCAAAGGTGGAAAGGTTGTCGGCCAGCTGCTCCTCGGCGCTCATGCCGGAGAGGATCAGGTGGACGTTTTTGTGGCTGCCCACCCAGCGCAGCGCCCAGGAAGCCGCACTGGCGGCGGGGTCGAGGGCGGTCAGCGGCGCCGCGGCGTCCGGCGGAAGGCTGGCCAGTGTGCCGCCCTTGATGGGCTCCATGATGATGAGCGGGATGCCCAGTTCTTCGGTCAGCGCATAGCCGCGGTCGCCCGCGATCTCCTCGGCGCGGTCGTCGGTGTCAAGGTAGTTGTATTGCAGCTGGCAGAAATCCCAGGGCTGGTCCCGCAGGATATGTTCCAGCCCGTCCGCGTTGTCGTGGCAGGAGAAGCCGAAGTTCCGGATGCGCCCGGCCTTCTTCTCCTCCCAGAGCCAGTCCACGATGCCCAGCGCCTTGGCCTTGTCGTACCGTGCCCGGTGCAGGGAGTGGAGCAGGTAGAAATCAATGGTGTCCACACCCAGCCGCTCGAACTGACTGCGGTAGATCTGCTGGGCTTTTTCCAGCGAATCGCACTGCCACAGGGGCAGTTTGGTGGCCAGATAAAAGCTCTCGCGGGGCCATTTTGCGAGGACCCGCCCCACAAACGGCTCGCTCTCGCCGCCGTGGTAGGGGTAGGCGGTGTCAAAGTAGTTGACGCCCGCGTCCCGCGCGGTGTTCAGCAGGGCTTCGGCCCGCACTTCGTCGATGCGGCCGTCCGGCAGGGTGGGCAGGCGCATGCAGCCGTAGCCCAGCAGGGAGGTGGTGATGTCGGCTTTCTTCCAATGACGCTGTTCCATCGAACGCTCTCCTTTTCTTCAGTGCTTCCGCTTTTTCCGATCGTCCCAGGCAAAATAGCTGGTGTAGGATACGAAGACCACGAGCGAAAGCAGCGTGACAGGCTTGCCCAGCTGGATGCCGTCCGGCTGGTAGACAAAATCAAGGGTGTTTTCCCCGGCGGGGCAGAGCACCGCCATCAGGCCCTCGTCCACCCGCAGGATGTCGGTCTCCTTGCCGTTGACCGTGGCCGTGAAGCCGTCGTCGTAAGGCACCGAGAAGAAGACGAGGTTCGGGGCGTCCAGCGTGATCTCAGCGTGGAAGCCGGAATTGGTCATCTGGAACACCGAACAGGCCGAGGCCCGGCGGTCGGCGCAATCCTGCACGTAGCGGTCGTAGGTCAGGTCGTTCAGCTCAGCGGCGGGCAGCGGCTGCAAATACTGGCTGTATGCGGCGGCATCCGCATCGGAGAGCACCAGCGCCCGCATCAGCAGATTGGAGCGGGTGACCGTCACGGTGGACTCGTAATCGTCCTCGGTGAGATAGTAGTCGTAGGTGAAGCCCATGGGGACGTAGTTGGTGTTTTCATAGAGGGTGTAGCCATCCAGCGTGTCGTAATAGGCCCAGCCCTCATCGGCCTCTTCGAGGAAGTCGGCCTGCCGGTCGGGCTTGGTGATGAGGTACTTCACGCTCAGCAGGCCCCGCAGCGCATAGTTGGAAAGCTCCGGCTGGCTGCGGACGTCCCGCTTGACGCCCAGCGCCGGGTAAAAGCTGAGGATGCTGGGGGCGGCGGTGCTGCCGAAGTATTGCAGGCAGCTCTTGTCCAGCCAGAGGCCGAGGTTGTCGTGGGTCTTGTAAGTGTCGATGCGCCAGTCGCCCTCCGGCAGGTCTTCCTTCAGGGCCAGGGCGCTGGTGTACTCTTCCACCAGGTCGCTGTCGGTGTTCCACTGGCCGAACTTGCCGATGCCGATGTGGGTGATGCCGAACAGGCAGCTGAATGCCAGCACTGCCGCCAGCATCCGCTGGGGCAGGCGCTTGTCGGCCCGCCACCGCTGCGCGACCCAGCGGTAGACCAGCAGCCCGATGAGGGCAAAGCCGAACACGGCGGCGTACTGGCCGGGATTTTGCAGGACGCCCAGCGACCATTCTTTGGTGCTGGCATCCTGCACCGGCACCAGCGCAAAGGCCAGCGTGGCAATGACGAGCCCACTGATGTTCCGGGCCGGGCGGTCCAGCTCGACGGCGGGGTCTTCCAGTGCGTTGACGGTCATGGCGGCCAGGATGAGCACCGGCATATAGAACCACCGGGCGTAGTAGCTGGAATTGAGGGCGTAGAAGGCGCTGTTCAGCACCGGCACCAGCGCAAAGACAGCGCAGGTGGCAACGATCCGCTTTTTGCTGTCGCCTTGCCGGGCGCGCCAGTAAGCCAGAGCACCGGCCAGACTGCACAGGGGCAGATAGGCGGTCATGCTCGTCCACTTGATGACGCCCTCAGACCAGATGGAGGTCATATAGGGTGAGTCGGGCGGCAGGATCCAGCTCAGCAGGATGGCAAGGTACTGCTGGGGCTTTGCGTAGGTCAGAAAGCCCCAGCCGGAGGACAGGTCGATGGTGCGTGGGTTCTGCAACAGCGAGAGGACCGCAGGCCAGAGGATGACGGCCCCCAGCCCCACACCGAGGAGGCTTTCAAAGGCCAGATGGACGAACAGCCGGGGCGTGAGCTTGAAATCCCCCGCGCTGACTTTACAGATGAAGTAGAGGAGCAGGAAGAGCACTTGCCCCACAAAGAAGAAGTAGTTGTTCAGCAGGTTGACGCCGACCCAGAACGCGAACAGCCCGTGCCGCCCATGGTAGACGGCCTCGTCCAGCGCCCAGAGCATCCACGGGAAGAGGGCCAGCACATCAATGAAGTGGTTGAAGAAGATGTTGTAGAGCCCCCAGCCGGAAAAGGCATAGAGCACCGCGCCCAGCACGGCATAGTTCTGGTCTTTCACGTAGCGGCGCAGATACAGATACGCGCCGCCGCCCGCCACGGCGAACTTGAGCACCAGCAGCGGGACCATGAGATAGGGGAGCCACCGCTGGGGGAAGAGCAGCGAGAACCAGAAGAACGGCGAGCCGTACAGGTAGAAGGAATAGGCGTTCAGCGCCCCGCTGCCCAGGTCGGTGGCCCAGGAGAAGGTGTTGCGGACACTGCCTGCGCCGTCCGGGTAGCCCAGCCCCTTGAGGAAGCCGTTCATGTAGCGGTAAAAACTGATCTGCTGGCTGTTGAAATCACCGGCGTAGTGGAAAAAGCCGCCGTCCAGAAGATAGAACGGCAGGAAGATCAGCGCCGCCGTCAGCGCACACAGGCAGACCGTGAGCAGGAATTTGTTCTGTTTTTGCCCCAGAAGCCGGGGGCTGTGAGATGAAGTCATGGCAGAGAACCTCTTGTTTCAAAAAAATCCGGATCGTCCGGGAAAATCAGGGGAATGGGACCTCGCGTTCGTCGTCCGGGTCAAGCCCCGCTTTGCGCTGCTGGTCGAACACGGCCTCGATGAGGCGGTCGATGTCTTCCAGATGAGTCAGCTCGCAGCAGTACCGCCGCAGGGAGGCCGCGCCCTTCAGCCCTTTCATGTAGTGCATGGTCTGGGCGCGGGCTTGGGGCATAGCGACGAATTCGCCCTTCTGCTCCACCATTTCCTCCACCTGACGGCGGAGGGCGTTCATCCGGGCCTGCAGATTCGGCTCTTTGGGGGCCGGGGTGCCCTCCAGTGCGGCGTTCACCCGCTCGAACAGCCACGGGTCGCCCAGGGCTGCGCGGGCGATCATCACACCGTCGCAGCCGGTCTCTTTGACCAGAGCGACGGCGTCTTCAGCCGAATGGATGTCGCCGTTGCCCAGCACCGGCACATGCACGGCAGATTTTACGCGGGCGATGATCTCCGGGTCGATGCCGGGGGTGTACATCTGCTCCCGCGTCCGGGCGTGTACTGCGATGAGGGCCGCACCGGCCTGTTCGCATGCCTTGGCGCACTCGACTGCGGTGACGTGATCGGCGTCCCAGCCTTTGCGCATCTTGACCGTGACGGGCCGGGAGGTGTGCGCCACTACCTGCTCGACGATCCTGCCGCAGAGGTCGGGGTCCAGCATCAGTTTGCTGCCGGCACCGCCGGAGACGATCTTCGGGGCTGGGCAGCCCATGTTGATGTCCAGAAAGTCGAAAGCGTATTCCTCGATGGCAGCGGCTGCTTCGCCCATGATCTGGGGCACTTCGCCGAAGATCTGGACGCCGTAGGGGGCGCCGTTGGGTTCGGCCTTGAGCAGGCTGACGGTTTTGTGGTCGTGGTAGACCAGCGCCCGGCTGGATACCATCTCACTGACTGTGAAACCGGCCCCGTGCTGCGCCATCAGGCGGCGGCAGGGCGCATCGGTGAAGCCTGCCATGGGGCCGAACACGGCCCGGTGGGGCAGGGGGATGTGTTGGATCTTCAAAGGTTCCATTGTGCTCCTCTTCTGCTTGACAAAACGATAAAAAATTACTATACTACAAATAGAGAAAGACGCTGGCTGCAAAATGGTCAGCTCCTCCTCGGCTCAGGTGTCAAAAAGAATGACCGCTTGCTTTGTGAGGGCAGAGGCGGTCATTTCTTTTTGCTGTTGGAAATCGTCCATGTAATCTGAAACGTCACAAAAACTGCACCGCCAATCACGGCGAGCAGCTGAAGCACTTCACTCAGCGTCATAGAACATCCCCCCTTCCGCGTTTGCGTCAGGGGAAGCAAAGAAGAACGCGTTCCCCCCAACGCTTCGCCGGGGAGAAGAGCGTGACCACCTGCATTTGCAGACAGCGCCTGTCAGCCAGATGGCTGCAAAAACAGTATATCATAAATGAAAGCACAGTACAAGCACTGTGCTTTTTGTTTTAGCTCTGTTGTTTTGCGCCGATCCTTGCCAGCAGCGCGGCCAGCGCAAGGCCGGCGGGGGCGCTGATCCAGGTGGACAGCCAGAAGCCCGAAAAGCCGATGCGGGGCACCAGCAGAACGCAGGCGGCCAGATTCAGCCCGATCTGCCCCAGGTTCGAGGCCAGATACAGCCCCATCTTCTGGGCACCGCGCAGCCGGGCCTCGCACAGATGCTTCTGCGCGGTGAACACATACGAGATGCCCTCAAAGGCCAGCATGGTGGAGCCGTAGGCGGCGGCAGAAGCGTCGGTGGTGAAGAGCCGAAGCAGCGGGCCGTTCAGCCCGATGCAGAGCGCTGCCACCAGCAGCGAGTAGAAAAACAGGATGCGCCGCCCCTCCCGCAGGCCGGTATGCACCCGGCCCGGCTGCTGGGCAGTGGTGTTCTGGGCGATGAAAAAGACGATGGACTGCACGAAACCGTACACCGGCATCATCAGCAGGCTGGAGAGCTTGCCCGCGCAGGAAAAACCCGCGATGGCCGCGACGCCCAGCCCGCCCAGAAGCCCCTGTTTGACCGTCGTGATGATGGTGCCGCTGGCCTGCTGCAGGGAGTTGGGGGCGGAAAGGCGGAAGATGTCCTTCGCGTAGCTTGCCTTGAGCATCTCCCGGCGGAAGGGCAGGCTCAGTTCGGTCTTGCGCAGGTGGGCCAGCATGTACCCCGCTCCGGCGATCTGCGCGGCAGCGGTAGCACCGGCCGCACCGGCGACCCCGAAGGGGCCAACGAGCGCCAGGTCCAGCACGATGTTCATCACGCTGGTGGCGACTACGGCCCGGAGCGGTGTTTTCGAGTCTCCGCAGCCCATGATGCACTCTTTGGTCAGGTCATAGAGCATCAGAAAGGGGAGGCCGACCAGATACACCCGCCCATAGAGCACCGCCTCAGCCAGGATCTCCTCCGGCGTCCGGATGAGCCGGAGCAGGGCGGGCAGGGTGAAAAAGCCCAGTGCGGTCAGGCCCAGCGCCAGCACAAGATCGACGAACAGCAGGTTGTAGAGCAGCTCGGCCATCTCCTGCCGGGTGGCCGTGGGCCGGCCTGCTGCCACCAGCAGGCCGCCGCCAAGCTCCATGCCGCCGGAGATGAACAGAAAGAGCATCAGGATGGTGGAAGCATTGGAGACCGCCGCCAGCGCGTCGGCATCCAGCCGCAGACCGATGATCATAGTATCGGCCACCGAATAGAACTGGGTGGCCACCATGCTCAGGATGATGGGCAGGGCATACCGCAGCAGCGCCGGACGCACCGGCCCATGCAGCAGGGTATTTTCGGTCGGATTCGTGAAGAACACCTTCTTTCGGAAAATTATAATGTACACAGTGTACGTTGTTTCACAAAAGAAGTCAAGAAAAGTCAAGGAAACGAAAACCGGATTCATCTGAATCATTGCACAGATGAAAAATTCCCTCTTGACTTTACACGAATAAAGTGTATAATGCAATCAAACCGATGAGGCGGAAGAGAACCTGCACAGCGCATCTGCTAGAGAGCCCGGAGGATGGAAACGGGCGAGAGCGGGGCAGGACTTCGTGGGCCGCCGAGGGCCGGGCAAACGAGAGCCAGTGCTTTTCAGTAGCTTGGGACGGAAGCCTCCGTTACAGGGCAGGGGAGTGTTGGCTCTCCGTGAGGGGCTCTGCAGCCAGAAGCTGGCTTGGGCAGAGCAAACAAGGTGGCACCGCAGAATCGTATTTTCGATCCTGTCCTTGTGGATGAACACACAGGGACGGGATCTTTTGTTACCATGAAAAGGCCCGTTCCGCAAGTGGAGCGGGTCTTTTTTACTGCCGCCCGCTCCAGGGAAGGAGCAACCGCTATGAAAACCATGAACAGGATCTCCCGCCGCAATTTCCTCAAGGCCGCTCTGGGCGCTGCCGCTGTCTCTGCATTCAGCCTGACCGGCTGCGGCGGCTCGGCCTCGTCCGCTGCCTCCGGCACCGCCTCCAGCGCTGCCGCGTCGTCGGCAGAAGCGGGCCAGACCTTCAAGGTGGGCATCGTCAACTATGTGGACCATGCCTCTCTGAACCAGATCGTCGCCTCCGTTGAGAGCCGTCTGGATGAGGTGGGCAGGGAAAAGGGCGTGACCTTTGATTATGCCGACTACTACGCCAACGCGCAGGCCGACCAGACCAACCTGAACCAGATCGGTGCCGACCTTGTGGCCGATGACGTGGACGTCATCGTGGCCGTGGCTACCCCCACCGCCGCCACCATGCTGGCTTCGGTCGAGGATACCGGCATCCCTGTTGTCTACTCTGCGGTCACCGACCCGGTCTCTGCCGGTTTTGACGGCGAGGAGAACATCACCGGCACTTCCGATGCCCTGAACACCGACGCCATCATGAACCTCATCCTGGCCGTCGACCCGGATATTGACACCATCGGCCTGCTGTACGACATGAGCCAGGATGCTTCCACCCAGGCCATCGCAGATGCCAAGGCATTCTGCGACAGCAAGGGCATCCAGTACATTGAAAAGAACGGCACCACCACCGCCGAAGTTCAGATGGCGGCCGAAGCCCTCGTTGCAGCCGGGGTCAAGGCCGTGTTCACCCCGACCGACAACACCGTGATGACCGCGGAGCTGGCCATCTACGAGACCTTTACCGATGCCGGGATCCTGCACTTCACTGGTGCCGACAGCTTCGCGCTGAACGGTGCATTCGTGGGCTACGGCGTCGATTACGTCCAGCTGGGCGAGGCCACCGCAGACATGGTGGTCGAGCTGCTCTGCGAGGGCAAGACCACCGCCGACCTGCCTTACCAGACCTTTGACAACGGCATTGTGACCATCAATACAGAGACGGCCGCAGCATTGGGCATGGATGATAAGACTTTGGACATGATCAAGGAAGCCTTCAAGCCCTACTGCACCGAGATCGTGCAAGTGACCACGCAGGAGAACTTCTGAAATGATAAATCGGTAACAGCCGGACACAAAGGGTAGGTTATCCGTTTGTGCAACCTCTCCGTCATTGCTTTGCAATGCCACCTCTCCTTGTAGGAGAGGCCCTGGCGAAGAGAGAACGTTTTTCGCTTTGCCAAGGGCTCCCCTACCAGGGGAGCTGTCGAACGAAGTGAGACGGAGAGGTTGTAGGAAGGAGAGCCTGCCCTTTGGGAGGATACATACATTCTAACTAAAGGAGTACACACCATGCTGGCGAGTATCTTTTCGCTCAACGTGATCCAGACCGCGCTGGAATTGGGCTGCATCTACGCCCTCGTTGCGCTGGCTCTGTTCTTGAGCTATTCCATCCTGAACATTGCAGACCTGTCCACCGACGGCTGCTTCACGCTGGGCTGCGCGGTGGCCTGCCAGGTCGCACTGACCGGCCACCCTTTTCTGGCCCTGCTGGCGGCGATGGCGGCTGGCGTGTGCTCCGGTTTCATCACAGCCTTTTTGCAGACCCGCCTCGGCGTCGAGAGCATCATGGCGGGCATCATCGTGAACACCGGCCTTTATACCATCAATCTGGCGGTCATGGGCTTTTCGTCCACGCTGTCGCTGGTCAAGACGGACACAGTCTTCTCGCTGGCCAAAACAGCGCTGGCCTTTACGGGCGGCTGGTATAAGCTGGTGCTGGCCGTGGTGGTCATCGCGCTGGCCGGTGCCGGGATGGTGGGATTTCTGGGCACCCGGCTGGGCCTGTCCATCCGGGCGACCGGCGACAACGCCGCCATGGTGCGGGCGTCCAGCATCAATCCGGCCTTTACCATCACGGTGGGCCTGTGCATCTCCGGTGCGCTGACGGCCCTGTCCGGCGGTCTGCTGGCCCAGTACCAGAAGAGCTGCGATATCAACGTGGGCACCGGCATGGTGACCATCGCACTGGCCTCCCTCATCATCGGGGAAACACTGGTGGGCAAGCGCACCATGGTGCGCCGGGTGCTGGGCGTCGTGTTCGGCAGCTGTCTGTACCGCTTCATTGTGGCGGTGGCCCTGCGCTTCAATGTCCCGGCGGCCGCCATGAAGCTGGTGTCGGCCCTCATCGTGGCCATTGCCATCTCGATGCCGGCCATCCAGAACCGCCTGGCCTTTGAAAAGCGGAAGCACGCAGCCCAGAAGAAGGAGGTGGTCTGAGATGGAAATGCTGGAACTGAACGACCTGCACAAGACCTTCAACCCCGGCACGGTCAATGAAAAGGTGGCCCTGAACGGCGTCAGCCTCCGGATGGAAGCAGGCGACTTCGCCACCATCGTCGGCTCGAACGGTGCAGGCAAATCCACCCTGTTCAACGCCATTACGGGCGGCTTCATCGCCGACGAGGGCAGCATCACGCTGGGCGGGCAGGACATCACCTTCACCCCGGAATTTGAGCGCAGCCGGGTCATCGGACACCTCTTCCAGGACCCGCTCAAGGGCACCGCCCCGAACATGACCATCGAAGAGAATCTGGCGCTGGCCTACCTCCGCGCTGGCACGGCCCCCCACGCCATCTTCTCCCGCATCTCCCGGAAGGATAAGGCCCTGTTCCGCGAAAAGCTGGCTCTGCTGGATATGGGGCTGGAAGACCGGATGAAGCAGCCGGTGGGCCTGCTCTCCGGCGGACAGCGTCAGGCGCTGACGCTGCTGATGGCGACCCTCGTCACCCCGAAACTGCTCCTGCTCGATGAGCACACCGCCGCGCTGGACCCCGCCACCGCCGAAAAGGTGCTGGAACTGACCCAGAGCATCGTGGCGGAAAAGAAGATCACCTGCCTGATGGTCACCCACAACATGCACCAGGCACTGGAACTGGGCAACCGCACCCTGATGATGGATGCGGGCCGCGTCGTCTTCGACGTCAAGGGCGAGGAGCGCAGCCGGATGACCGTGGACGACCTGCTCGAAAAGTTCCGTGAAAACGCGGGCAAGGCCCTCGACAATGACCGCATCCTGCTCAGCAAGGTGGAAGCGAACAACTGAAAAGAAACTCAAAATGCCTTGTCTGGACCCGAAACCGTGTCAGACAGGGTGTTTTTGATACAACAAGGAGAAAACGAGATGAAAATAACGATCCGTACCCCGCAAATGCAGGATTATGACCGATTTTCTGCTATTATGGATCAGGTGCAGCAGATGCATGTCGAGTGGCGGCCGGATGTCTACAAACCGGCTAGTCCGTTGATTACAAAAGGGTTGTTTGCTGAGCTCCTGAAAGGGGACAGCTGGTATATTGCCGAGACGGACGGCATCGTTGTTGGTGTTCTGGAAGTCTTCAAGCGCCATGTGGAAGGCCCGGCGCAGGTAACAAAGGATGTTTTGTTCGTCAGTACCATGGCGGTGGAGGAAGCGTACAGGGGCAAAGGCATCGGCCACCAGTTCTTTGAAAAAGTGAAGCAGCTCAAGGCGGAAAAGGGATGTGACACCATCGAGCTGCAGGTGAACGCCAGAAATAAAAAGGCGTATGAGATGTACCGGAACTACGGCTTTACGGAAAAGTCCATCAATATGGAACTGAAATAAGCAACAAAAAGAGCAGAGCGTTCCAGCCAGCTGGCTGGAACGCTCTGCTCTTTTTATTAATGCAATATACTGAAAACTCAGAACTTACTTCACATACTCAACGGTGTACTCGAAGCCATACTCTTCCTGCAGCTTCTTGACGGCAGGCTCGCAGTCCTCGATGAAGCTGGGTGCATAGACGGAAGCACCGTTGTGGTCCTTCTTGTAGTCCTCGACGATCTGCTGCAGCTTTGCCCAGCCCTCGTTGGCCTTGGCCTGATCGACGGTGTCGGGGAAGTTGATGATAAATTCGCGGTGCTGCGGAATACGAGCTTTCATAAGTGATATCTCCTTATAACAGTTTGGATTTTCAAAGTTGATCTATACAGAAGCTGATGTAAACTTCAGCTTTTGCAGGTGAAATGATGGGGTGCAACCTCTCCGTCACCTTCGGTGACACCTCTCCTGGTAGGAGAGGCCTTGGCATTGCGAAAACTTCATCTCTTCGCAATGACTGAGAGGTTATACGACGTTAAACTTTACAACTGGTAGACCCGCCTTGCATTCTCAGTGGTCTGCCGGAACACTTCCTCAGTGGAAACTCCCTTGACCTGTGCGATGGATTCGCCCACATAGCGGATGAGCGAGCTGTCGCAGCGGGTGCCACGCACAGGCTCCGGGGCCATGTAGGGGCAGTCCGTTTCCAGAACGAGCTGTTCCAGCGGCAGGGCCGCGATGGCTTTGGCAGCCCGTTTGGCCCCCTTGAAGGTGCAGGCCCCGCCGAAGCCGAAATAGAGTCCCTGCTTTGCCAGCCAGAGCGCATCGTCGGCACTGCCGGAATAGCAGTGCACGATGCCCTTGGGCTGGTAGCGTTTCAGCAGAGCGTAGACGTCGGCGTGGGCGTTGCGATCGTGTACGATGATGGGCTTGTCCAGCTCCAGCGCCAGCCGGATCTCGGCCTCAAACAGGGCCAGCTGAGCGTCCTTTGGCACCGGCCAGTGATAGTCCAGCCCGCATTCGCCCACGGCCACCACCTTCGGGTCGTCGTAGTAAGGGGCCAGCGCCCGCATCTCTGCGGCCCAGTCGCCGCCGTAGACCGACACCGTGGGGGCCGGGCCGTCCGCGCCGCAGTCCTCCGGGGCCAGCAGGCTTTCCGGATGGATGCCGATGGCGGCCACGACCCACGGATACCGGTGGGCCAGCTCCAGCACACGGGGGGCATCCCCGGAGTGGGTGGCCTGCTCGCAGACGCCGACCACGCCCTTTGCGGGCAGGCTGTCCAGCAGGGCGAAGCGGTCGGCATCGAAGGCATGGGCGCTGTAATGGGCGTGGGTGTCAAAGATGGGGCCGGTCATAGCTTCTCCTTCTGGGCAGGGGCCTTGTTTACCAGCCAGATGCCCACGCACACGAACAGCAGCGCCGCCAGATACTGCCAGCGGAACAGCGGTTCGCCGTTGAGCACCGCACTGAGCAGCACATTGACCACCGGATTGACGAAACCAAAGATCGCGATGCGGCTGACCGGGTTGTTTTTCATCAGCAGCGCCCACAGGATATAGCCTGCGCCGCAGATGAAGGCAAGATACAGCATGACCAGCACCGCCAGCGCACTTTGTACATGCAGCCGACCGCCCATAACGGTGCCCAGCACAAACAGCGCCAGACCGCCCACAAACAGGTTCAGAAAGCAGACGGCAAAGCTATCAGCCTTTTTGGTGACCGACTTGTTCCACGGGCCGGACAGGGTAAAGATGACGGTGGCTGCCATCATGCAGAACACGCCCCAGCCGCTGCCGCTGCCATGGTTGCCGATGGTGCCGATGAGCACACCTGCAAATCCGATGGCGCAGCCCAGGGTCTTGGCGGGGGTCATGCGGTCCGCATTGCCGTAAATAAAGTGGGCAAAGATGACGCCTAAAAAACTCTGGGTGCTGTTCAGGATGCCGCCAAAGGCACCGGTGAGCATAGCCACGGCGATGTAGTAGAACGCATACTGCGCGGTGGTCTGCCACAGACCCAACGCACAACACTCTGCTGCCACCTTGCCCCGGGGGAAATGCGGCGCATGTCCCTGCAGCAGGATGCTGCCCAGCAGCACCAGCACACTGCCCAGCATGAACCGCACTCCCGCAAAGCAGAAGATGGAAGCCGTGTTAGCGGGGTCGATGGAGAACAGCCGGTAGCCCAGTTTTATGAACGGAAAGGCCGAGCCCCACAGGACATTGCAGAGGATCGCCAGCAGCACAGCGCACACGGGCGTGCCAAAGATCTTATCCAGCTTTGTGGCGCGGACAGCAGAATTGATAGACATGATCTTCCTTTCTTAGTGGATGCGGGAACCCACGGGGGTGTCCTCGCCGTAGAAGGCGATGGAGCAACCGCCGTCAGCGGTGTCGGCAGCAAAGATCATGCCCTCGCTGACATACTTGTTCTTCATCATCGGGCGGGGGGCCAGGTTGGCCACGATGCCGATCTTCTTGCCGATGAGGTCTTCCGGCTTGAACCACTTGGCAATGCCGGACAGGATGCAGCGCTCGCGCTCGCCGTCAAAGACGGTCAGATGGAGCAGCTTCTTGCTCTCCTTCAGGTTCTCGCAGGCGCGGACCTCGGCCACGCGCAACTCCACCTTGCAGAAGTCATCGAATGCGATCTCCGGCTCGTGGGTGAAGTCCACGCCGCTCTCCTCCGCAGCAGCGGGGGCGTTCTTGGCGGCTTCGGCCTCGGCTTTGGCCTTGTTGGCAGCCTCGGCAGCGGCCTTGCGCTTCTCGTCCTCTTCCTTTAGGTGGGCGATCTCCTTGGCCACGTCGATGCGGGGGAAGAGCGCGTCGCCCTTGTGGACGGTGTAGGTCTCCTGTGCGCCGTAGACGGTCTTGCTCAGGTCGAGCGCAGAAGCGTCCAGACCCAGCTGATCCATCATCTTGGGGGCAGTGGAAGGCAGGTAAGCGTTCAGCAGGATGCCGGTCACGCGCAGTGCCTCGCACAGGTGATAGAGCACACTCTCCAGGCGCTCCTTGTTGGCCTCGTCCTTGGCCAATGCCCAGGGCGCAGTCTCGTCGATGTATTTGTTGGCGCGCTGGATGACGGCGAAAATCTCCATCAGCGCCTGCGGGATGGTCAGGTTGTCCATGTCGGCGGTGACTTTGGCGGTCAGGCCGTTGATCAGGCCTTCCAGCTCCACATCGATGGCCTCGGTGCCCGCCACATTGCGGACGGTGCCGCCGAAATACTTTTCGCACATGGCGACGGTGCGGCTGAGCAGGTTGCCCAGGTCGTTGGCCAGGTCGCTGTTGATGCGGTTGATGAGGGCCTCGTTGGTGAACATGCCGTCGTTGCCGAACGGGATTTCACGCAGCAGGAAGTAGCGGATGGCGTCCACGCCGTAGCGGTTGCAGAGGATGACGGGGTCCACGACATTGCCCACCGACTTGGACATCTTGCCGCCGTTCATCAGCAGCCAGCCGTGGCCGAAGACGCGTTTGGGCAGCGGCAGATCCAGAGCCATCAGCATGGCGGGCCACAGGATGGTGTGGAAGCGCAAGATCTCCTTGCCGACCATGTGCAGGTCAGCCGGCCAGAACTTGTCGTAATCGTGGTAGGTCTCGTTGCCGTAGCCCAGCGCGGAGATATAGTTGCTCAGTGCATCGACCCAGACGTACATGGTGTGCTTGGGGTCGAAGGGGACAGGGATGCCCCACTTGACGGAGGTGCGGGAGACGCAGGTATCCTGCAGGCCCTGCTTGATGAAGGCGATCATCTCGTTCTTGCGGCTCTCCGGCTGGATGAACTGGGGGTTCTCCTCGTAGAGCTTCAGCAAGCGGTCGGCATACTTGCTGGTCTTGAAGAAATAGGCTTCCTCGTGGGCATCGTAGACCTCACGGCCGCAGTCGGGGCACTTGCCGTCCACGAGCTGACTGTCGGTCCAGAAGCTCTCGCAGGGCTTGCAGTAGTGGCCGATGTACTCGCCCTTGTAGATGTCGCCCTGCTCATACAGTTTGGTGAAGATCTTCTGGCAGGACTCCATGTGGTAGTCGTCGGTGGTGCGGATGAAGCGGTCGTAGCTGACATCCAGCAGCTTCCACAGGTCTTTGACGGTGGCGACGATCTTGTCAACGTACTCCTTGGGGGTCACGCCGGCATCTGCGGCCTTATCCTGGATCTTCTGGCCGTGCTCGTCGGTGCCGGTCAGGAACATGACGTCATAGCCCTGCATCCGCTTGAAGCGCGCCAGCGCATCGCAGGCCACGGTGGTGTAGCTGTGGCCGATGTGCAGCTTATCGCTGGGGTAGTAGATGGGGGTGGTGATGTAAAATGTCTTGTGCTCACTCATGGGGATATGCTCTTCCTTTCTATCGTGGCTGTGTCACAAAAAAGCTCCCGCCCTGCCGGATATGCCGGACAAGGACGGGAGCTGAACTTCCGTGGTACCACCTTGCTTCGCCGCGCTCTTGCGAGCGGGGCCTTGTGGGCTGGTGCCTGACCAGCCCACGCGCAGTAACGGGCGCACCCGTCGCAGGCTCAATCTTCACCTGCGCGGCTCGGAGGCCATCTTCTGCCCAGCGCTGCCTGCCCGTTTCCATCCTTCGGGCTTTCTGTCAGGTGCCTGCTGTGCATACTCTTCTCGTCAAAGCCAGTTTGTGTGTGTCAAAGGGGCATAAAATCCCCTTTGACATTATAATACGCAAAAAAGGCGGGTTTGTCAATGAGAAACGCTCAAATCATCCGCGCGGCGAACAGGCTTTGATCCATGCGCTGGAAGAAAACGTAGTGGTAATGCGTGCCGGTATAGTCGGCGGGGCAGGCGGGAACGGCGGAACGATCCCATGACAGGCCGGTGGATGCGGCATAACTGTTATCCGACAGCAGGAAGAATGCCTCGAAGCCGGAAGAGTCATCGCCCTGCACATCCAGAATGTACCACTGGCCGTCGATCTTTACGGTGTTCCACTGGTGGCTTGGATTGGAAGCCGCCGCGTCCGCATGAACGTAGCAGCATTCCACTCCGATGGAGTCGCAGAGAGCTTTCATGGCGCGGGCATAGCCGGAACACTGCGCCTGCCGGTAGACCAGCGCACCCCACGCCGTGTTGGCACGGTTCTTCGACCAGTCGGGGGCATAGGAGCAGAACTGGATGAGGTAGTCCCGCGCAGCCATGACCTTATCAATGTCGCTCATGGAAGAAAGCGGCAGGCTGGAAGCAAAGCGGCTGACGACACCGGCCACCTGATCAAGTTCAGTCTGGTTCAGCTTGGGGCCGTAGACCGTTCCCGGTGTATAGTTCCCGGCAGGGTAACCATTGCCCATCTGGGCCTGTACCGTGGCGCTGGCCGCATTCATAAAAGCGATGTCCTCGGTGAGGATGTTGTTGATCTCGGTCAGCGTGCCGGCATCCAGCGTGGCAAGATTCCCCTTTGCGGAGCCGGTGGCGTAGAGGTTATCCAACACAAGGTCAACACCGTCGTAGTAGGCGCGGACAGAATCTGAAACATTCTGTGTACCCAGCATGACCAGATAGGACTCGTGCAGGTCGGCGAAGTTGTTGTAAGCGTCGATCAGTGTCCGGTAGCTGGCCAGGACCGTATCGCCGGTGACACCAGCGGCCTGAACCGAAAGCGGACAAAGACAAAGGAGCATTGCAAGGAAAAGAGCTGTAACATTCCGAAGTGCTTTATTCATAATGCCATCCTCATTTCGTGCTATGGCCGCATCTCCGGGAGGATGCAGCTGGTGTAAGCATGTTAGACCTCGTAATCCAGGCAAACTCGGTTCTTGTAATAAGGCCGCACTTTGCTGTTAGCCACGGCGACATGGGCCGGATGGGTGGAGTAGCCCTTGAGTGCCTCGGCGGTCTCGAAGGTGGTGTCCAGCATCAGATCGGCGTTGGAAGAGGGGAGCGCGTCGATGTTGACGCGGATGTCCACCAGACCGGGGATCTGACCGGCCAGCCCTTCCAGTCCCTCTTTGATGCCTGCCTTGACGGCGGCTTTTTCGGTGTCGGAAAGCTCATCCTTGAGCTGCCACAGAATCACATGCTTGACCATAAGAAAAATCCTCCTGCGTTTTTCTCCATTGTAGCAGAGAACGGCAGAAGGAGCAAGAAAAATTTTGGAATGGAACCAGAGCAGAACGATTCAATCGGCGCTATGGTTCCAACTCTCATAGGCAACGAGATAAAGAAGATCGCCCCCGATGGCAACACCGAAGAGGATGCGGTAGACCAGCGATGTGACAGGTGTGAAGGCCAGGATCAGAAAGGCGAGAGCATTGAGCATGTAGAATACGCCGTTCTTTTTCTGCCAGAACGCGCGGTACTCAGGGTCGCGGACGTACTGGTTGAAGGGGAGTTTGATGAGCGGGTCCTTGCCCTGAAAATCCCGGATGCCGGAGATGAACCAGATCACGGCCAGCACAATGTTGAACAGGGTGGAAGACGAGAAGAACGAATCCATACGATACACCTCCATCTTTTTCCACAAGTATAACATAGGGGGGTGAAAAAGCAAGGACGGGATTCAACCCGGAACGGAACATTCTGCCCGGAAAATGTGCGAAGGAACAAATAAAAAACCAGCCGGACGAGGCGGTTGCAAGCCCTCGTCCGGCTGGATACTTACTTCTTCGGAGTCATAAGCCTCTTCTCCTTGGATTTCCTCATTTTCGGAGTAAACGCTTCATAGGGTGACTCTCCTTAGAAACGATCAGAAACTGGGAATCTGGTTCAAGGGGACCTGGTTACTCGTGTACATTGGACTGACCCTTCTCTTAACTGTTGGATTGCGGTAGTGAGATCATGAAGATGAATTTCATATTACCACATTCTTTCGAGTTAGATTTGCCGGGGATTCCATTGCTTAGTACATTGGAGTTGCTCCTTTTTGGTCATTCAAATATTCTCGTCCGCGCAAAAGCTTTCATCATGGGGATCACCTCATGCGGATCTATTTGAATCGCCAGGGGATTTATACTCGACAGACTGTTCTGTTTTCGCGTGATTGATGCTCAAGACCGGCTCGTTGTTGTGTTTTTATACGGGGGAAACATCCCATTTGTGGTGAGCCTCTGTTTTGCCTCTCAGCGAATCCCGACAGTCTGTCCGAACTGTGCGGGTTCCATATCGACCATCGGTCTCGCTCCTTTCTGCTTCAAGTCAGCGGGGTTAGCTCTCGTTTGAGCTTCTGCTGTACTTCTCTGGTTTCTGGCTTTATTATACACGACAAAGGCGGAGTTGTCTATTCGCAGAGTGTACAACAAATGAGGCGTATTTTTGCACCAAAAATCCAAAAAACTGGGATACATCAACTGCACCAAAATGTGGCGCTGAACACGGGCGGCGTGACCAACGCTGCCTTCCCCATGGCGCTGTGCTGGCAGATGTTCTACTGCGGCCTGCTGAGCCGTGCCATCTTCCGCCTGCTGTTCCGCCGGGGCGAAAAGCAGTGAACGGCTATATTAAATCTGTATTACAATTATATAAGATCCGTATCACAGCCGCGTTTGGGGGGGCTGCATCGCAGCCGGTCTGCCTATATAAATTTGATATACCGGATATACAAATAGTGAATAATGTGCCGATTTTGCCCCGTTTTTGACGCGGAAAACGAAGCGAAAGGAAGAGAATCCACTCGGAAATTGTGCAATTGGCATAAGACAAGACCGGAAATTTGCACAAAATACACAACACTTCTTCGGCCGTTGTGAAATGGAGTATAACAAAACGTAGAATGTTAGGCCGGGGGCTACAAAATTCGGCACAATCGTGCTATGATACGTCACGTAAAAAGCGCCGGGCAAGGCGTGAGCGAAGGAGGATGTGGGACGAGGACGTCTCGGCCTCCTGCTTTTTTTCGCGCATTGCAGCACTTTTTTGGAAAAACGATAACAAGGAAAGGAGATAGAGCAAAAGAATGAATGCGTTGACTGCTGCTTTGAAAGAAGAGCTGAACGTGGAGATGGTCTCGGTGTTCGGGCTGCAGATCCCGGAATCCGTGGTCGTCAGCTGGGGCATCATGGTGTTTCTGGTGCTCGGTTCGATCCTGCTGACGCGGAATCTGCGGGTCGATCACATCACCAGGCGCCAGGCCATCCTGGAAACGGTCGTGACTCTTCTCAACGATTTCTTCGTCGGGCTGCTGGGTGAGAACGGCAAACGGTATGTGCCGTATCTGATGAGTGTGGCGCTGTATATCGCGTGCTCCAACCTCATTGGTGTGTTCGGCATCAAGCCTCCCACGAAGGATCTGAACGTCACCGCAGCTCTGGCCCTGATGAGCATCGTGCTCATCGAATACTCCGGCATCCACGCGCGCGGCGGGAAAGGCTTCCTCAAGAGTCTGGCGGCTCCTACGCCGATCATGACGCCCATGAATATCCTGGAGATCGCCATCCGGCCCACCAGCCTGTGTATGCGACTGTTCGGCAATGTGCTGGGCGCGTTCGTCATCATGGAGCTGATCAAGCTCGTGGTGCCGGTGTTCGTCCCCGCAGTGTTCAGCCTGTATTTTGACCTGTTCGATGGTCTGATCCAGACGTATGTGTTTGTGTTCCTGACCTCCCTCTTTATGAAGGAGAGCCTGGGAGACGAAGAGTAACCTCTCAGTCTGCTGCGCAGACAGCTCTCCTGGCATTGCGGAGCAGGGACGGAGAAGTCGTACAAAAGAAAAACGATAAAAAGATAGGAGATTTTATTATGAACGGACTCGTAGCTCTGGGCGCTGGCATCGCAGCGCTGACTGGTATTGGCGGCGGCATCGGCATCGGCATTGCGACCGGTAAGGCAACGGAGGCCATCAGCCGCCAGCCCGAAGCATCCGGCAAGATCCAGACCAACCTGCTGCTGGGCGCTGCTCTGGCAGAAGGTACTGCAATTTTCGGCTTCGTCGTTGCACTGCTGATCATCCTGTTCCTGGGTTGATAACGGAGGCATGACGAATGCTGACACTGAATCTGAACCTTTTGTGGACGGTCGTCAACGTTCTGGTCCTGTTTTTGCTGCTGCGCAAGTTCCTGTACAGGCCTGTCATGAACATCATCGCAGAGCGCCAGAAGCAGGTGGACGACGCCCTTGCTGCTGCCGAGACTTCCAAGAGCGAAGCCGCTGCGGCACTGAATGCTGCGCAGGATAAGCTGCGCAATGTGGACGATGAGGCCGCTGCCCGCCGCAAGGCTTACGAGCAGCAGGCGGAGAAGGAAAAGCAGCAGCTGCTGCTGGACGCCCAGAAGCAGGCTGACGCCATCCTTGCCGAGGGCAAGACCGCAGCCGAGGCAGAGCGCCAGCACAAGCTGCGCGAGGCCGACGCCCAGACCACGGCTCTGGCCCGTGCGATGTGCGAAAAGCTGCTGGCACGGCACCTGACCGCACAGGACGACGCCCGTCTGCTGGACGATCTGTTGGAGAAAGCAGGTGCAGGCAATGGCAACTGAATTCAGCCGTGCGTTCTTTGAGGAGAACCGGATCGTCAAGGCCGACCTGCGCGCTGCCCACCAGCTGCGCGAAGAGGACATCGCCCGCATCAAGAACGAGGTAAAGAAGCTCTACGACGCCACCGAGGTCATCCTGAACGTGGCCGTCGATGAGAGCCTGCTCTCCGGCTATGTGCTGCAGGTCGGTGACCGGATGTTCGACAACTCCGGCCGCCACCAGCTGGACCAGATGATGGCCGGCAAGCCCTCTCTGGCTACCCTGAAGACCCGCGTGGAGGATTATAAGCCCGCTCAGACCTCGGAAGAGGGAGGCGTGGTCATCGCCTCCGCCGACGGCATCGTGCAGGTCGAGGGGATGGACCGCGCCGTTTACGGCGAGATCGTCACCTTCGAGAACGGTGCCAAGGGCATGGTCGAGAGCGTGGAACCGGGCCGTCTGGGCATCATGCTGTTTGACGGGGCTGAGTCGGTCGGCGTCGGCACCCTGGTCACCCGCAGCGGCAAGCGCGCGGGCATCCCGGTGGGCGAAAAGTTCCTGGGCCGTGTCATCGACCCGCTGGGCGAGCCCATCGACGGCAAGGGCCCCATCGAGGCAGAGGGCTACAACCCCATCGAGAAACAGGCCCCCGGCATTCTGGAGCGCCAGAGCGTGGACACCCCGCTTCACACCGGCATCCTCGCCATCGACTCCATGTTCCCCATCGGCCGCGGTCAGCGTGAGCTGATCATCGGCGACCGCCAGACCGGCAAGACCTCCATCGCCACCGATGCCATCCTGAACCAGAAGGACACCGGGGTGCTGTGCATCTATGTCGCCATCGGCCAGAAGGCTTCCTCCATCGCCCGCGTGGCCGAGGATCTGAAGAAGCACGGTGCCATGAGCTACACCACCATCGTGGCCGCAACGGCATCCGACAGCGCTCCTTTGCAGTATATCGCGCCCTATGCGGGCACCGCACTGGCCGAGTATTTCATGGACAAAGGCAAGAGCGTGCTGATCGTCTACGACGACCTGTCCAAGCACGCTGTGGCGTACCGCGCCATCTCGCTGCTGCTGCGCCGTTCTCCGGGCCGTGAGGCATACCCCGGCGACGTCTTCTATCTGCACTCCCGTCTGTTGGAGCGCTCCTGCCGGATGCGCGACGACCTGGGCGGCGGCTCCATCACCGCCCTGCCCATCGTCGAGACCCAGGCGGGCGACGTTTCCGCTTACATCCCCACCAACGTCATTTCCATCACCGATGGTCAGATCTTCCTGGAGAGCGCCCTGTTCAACGCAGGCAACCGCCCGGCCGTCAACGTCGGCCTGTCGGTGTCCCGTGTCGGCGGCGCAGCCCAGACCAAGGCCATGAAGAAGGCCAACTCCAACCTGCGCATCGAGCTGGCCCAGTACAAGGATATGGAGTCTTTCGCGCAGTTCAGCTCAGACCTGGACGCCGAGACCCGCCGTCAGCTGGAACACGGCAAGGCCCTGACCGAGATGCTCAAGCAGCCGCTCTATCAGCCCAAGTCCGATGCCGAGCAGGTCGTCATCCTGACGCTGGCCTCCCACGGGATGCTGGACACGCTCCCGCTGGCTGAGCAGCGCGCAAAGGTCAACGCCTTTGTGCGGTCCTTCCACGCCGATGTTTCCGGCGCGATGGATGCCATCGCTTCCACCGGCAAGATCACGCCGGAGCAGGTGGACGCCATCCTGACCGCGTGGAAGACCTATGCGGGAGGGGAGAGCCATGCCGTCCAGTAAGCTGCTCAAGGAGCGGATCGAGAGCATTCAGGATACCATGAAGATCACGAATGCCATGTACCTGATCTCCTCCTCCAAGCTCCGCAAGGCGCGGCAGAATTACCAGAACGTTCTGCCGTATTTCACCCGGATGCGGGACACCATCTCCCGCGTCGTGCCGCATCTGCCGGACGAGCCGGTCCACCCGTTCTTCCATGAGCGGGAAAAGGAAAACCCCATCCGTGCCTATGTCGTGCTGACGGCCGACAAGGGCATGGCGGGTGCCTACAACCAGAACCTGCTCAAGTTCCTGAAAGAGCAGTGCGGCAGCGACCCCAATGCCCGCTTCTACGTCATTGGTCAGACCGGCTACCGCGCCCTGCTCCACAAGGACCCGCGCCTGGTGGAAGAGTTCCACTATGGTGCCACGGCCCCCACACTGCAGCGCGCCCGCGACATCACGGTGGACGCCATCGACGATTTCAAGTCCGGCAAGCTGGATGAGATCTACCTCATCTACACCAAGATCCAGAACGCGCTGACCAGTGAGCCGGTGATGGAGCGTCTGCTTCCGCTGGACCGCGAGCATCTGAAGCCCGCCCCGAAAGGTCTGGGTGACCCCCGCGGCGAGGTGGAGATGTTCCCGGACGCCAAAACGGTGTTCGAGCAGACGGCCCCCATCTACATGCACGGCATGATCTTTGGCGCCATGACCGAGAGCTTCTGCGCGGAGCAGAGCGCCCGCATGACCGCCATGGATTCGGCCACCAAGAGCGCCAATGATATGATCCACGAGCTTCAGCTCGAATACAACCGCACCCGTCAGGGCTCCATCACCCAGGAGATTACCGAGATCATCGGCGGCGCTGCGGCGGTGCAAAGTAACGAATAACCAGGAACCCTCTCCGTCCGTGCTGGCGCACGGCCACCTCTCCCGAAGGGCGAGGTTTTGAGCAGAATCGTATCACTTGAAAAAGCTCCCCCTTTGGGGGAGCTGGCGAGCGAAGCGAGACTGAGAGGGTTTATACAATCAGTAAGTAAGAGGCAATCGTATGATACAGGGAACTATTATTCGCGTAGCTGGCCCCGTGGTGGACGTCAAGTTCACCGAGGGCAAGCTGCCTGCCCTGCAGGAAGCGCTGACGGTGACCGCTGAGGGCACCGAGCGCACGATGGAAGTGGCGCAGCATGTCAACGAGACGACTGTGCGCTGCATCATGCTTTCTGCCAGCGAGGGTCTTGGCAAGGGGATGGTGGTCACCGCCACCGGCCACGGCCTGAACGCCCCGGTGGGCGAGGGCACCCTGGGACGCATGTTCGACCCGCTGGGCCGTCCCATCGACGGCAAGGGCCCGGTGGACGAGCTGCCCCATTGGCCCATCCACCGCAAGGCTCCCAGCTTTGCTGAGCAGAAACCTGCAACCGAGATCCTGGAGACCGGCATCAAGGTCATCGACCTGCTGGCTCCCTACGCCAAGGGCGGCAAGATCGGCCTGTTCGGCGGTGCCGGTGTCGGCAAGACCGTTCTGATCCAGGAGCTGATCCACAATGTTGCCACCGAGCACGGCGGTTACTCCATCTTCACCGGCGTCGGCGAGCGCTCCCGCGAGGGCTGCGACCTCTGGGGCGAGATGAACGCCTCCGGTGTTTTGAACAAGACCGCACTGGTCTTCGGCCAGATGAACGAGCCCCCAGGAGCCCGTATGCGTGTGGCCGAGACCGGCCTGACCATGGCCGAGTATTTCCGTGAGGAGACCCACAAGGACGTCCTGCTGTTCATTGACAACATCTTCCGTTTCGTGCAGGCAGGTTCGGAGGTCTCCGCTCTGATGGGCCGTATGCCTTCGGCCGTCGGCTATCAGCCCACGCTGGCCAACGAGCTGGGCGCTCTGCAGGAGCGCATCACCTCCACCCGCGACGGCTCCATCACCTCGGTGCAGGCCGTCTACGTCCCCGCCGACGACCTGACCGACCCGGCCCCCGCCACCACCTTCGCCCATCTGGACGCCACCACCGTTCTGAGCCGTAAGATCGTCGAGCAGGGCATCTACCCCGCCGTGGACCCGCTGGCTTCCACCAGCCGCATCCTCGAAGCCGACATCGTGGGCGAAGAGCATTACCGTGTGGCCCGCAAGGTGCAGGCAACGCTGCAGCGCTATCAGGAGCTGCAGGACATCATCGCCATCCTGGGCATGGACGAACTGAGCGAGGAAGACAAGCTCACCGTCACCCGTGCCCGTAAATTGCAGAAGTTCCTGTCCCAGCCGTTCTCGGTGGCCGAGAACTTCACCGGCCTGCAGGGCAAGTATGTGCCTCTGGCCGAGACCGTCAAGGGCTTTGCCGCCATCGTGGACGGTCAGTGCGATGATCTGCCGGAGTGGGCCTTCTTCAACGTGGGCACCCTGGACGATGCCCGCCAGAAGGCCGCCGAGAAGCTCGCGGAGGAAAAGGGCGGTGCCGTCTGATGCAGAAGTTCATGCTGAACATCACCGCTTCCAGCGGCGAGTTTTATCAGGGCGATTGTGAGAGCCTGACCCTGCCCACCGGCGACGGTGTGTATGGTGTGCAGGCCGGCCACAGCCCGGTGCTGGTGGCCCTGCACATGGGGATGCTGCAATTCACCGTGAACGGGGAGACCCGTGATGTACTGGTGGGCGACGGCATTGCCGAAGTGACCCCCACCTTCGTTCTGCTGCTGGTGGACAGCGCCGAGCGTCCGGAGGACATCGACCGCAACCGCGCCGAGGCCGCCCGCATCCGCGCCGAAGAGCGCTTACAGCACAAGCAGAGCATGCACGAGTATTACCAGAGCAAGATCGCTCTTGACCGTGCCATGCAGCGCCTGCAGACCGCCGCAAAGTACAAGCGGTAAATCAGGCCATTCCGTTTTTCCCTTCCAAGATACAACAAACAATGAACGCCCCCTGCCCGGTTCCGGAGCCTATGCCTCCGGACGGGCAGGGGGCGTTTGTTTCATGCACCTTCCGACTCCTTGCCGAATACGCTGTGAGTGAACCAAGCGAACATTTCGGCAAAGGAGTTTTTGTTTATGGCGACTGGAATTCTGCGCATTCAGGCATTTGCGGCCCGGCAGTCGGCACCGGTGGAGGGGGTCACGGTGAACATCGTCGGCGACGGCTTCACCGCGGCCCGGATGACCGACGCCGAGGGCAATGCCGCGGACGTGACCCTGACCGCCCCGGACTGTGCCCTCTCACTGGAGGAGGACAATACCACCCGTCTGCCCTATGCGGTGTGCAGCCTGACGGCTTCGAAGGCGGGGTACCGCACCGTCCGCATCCAGGGCATCCAGGTCTTTGCGGGGCAGGTGACGCTGGCCCAGCCGGAGATGATCCCCGAAACGGAGGAGGACCGGGACGTGGAGAACCCGCCCATCGTCATCCCGCCCCACCCGCTGTTTGCGGGCGGCGGGGGCAGCGGCAGAGCACCCACCGATCCGTGTGCGCCCCGTGTGCTGGACCGGGTCATCATCCCGAAGAACATCACGGTCCATCTGGGCAAACCGGCGGCTTCGGCCCGGAACGTGACCGTCTCGTTCCGCAGGTATATCGCCAACGTGGCGTCCAGCGAAGTCTACCCGACCTGGCCGGAGAGCGCCTTGCGGGCGAACATCCACTGCCAGATCTCGCTGGCGCTGAACCGCATCTATACCGAGTGGTACCCCAGCCGGGGCTACAGCTTCAACATCACCAACTCCACCAGCTACGACCAGTATTACGTCCACGGGCGGACCGTGTTCGATGTCATGGTCCGGCTGACGGACGACATCTTCAATACCTATCTCCGGAAGACCGGAACGGTCAATCCCTACTACTCCGAATACTGCGACGGCAAGTCCGTCACCTGTCCGGGCCTGAAGCAGTGGGGCACGGTCACGCTGGCAAAACAGGGCAAAACACCGCTTCAGATCCTGAAATACTACTACGGCAGCGACATCGAGATCGTCCGGACCAACAACATCCAGGCCATCCCGCAGAGCTACCCCGGCTCGCCGCTGCGGCAGGGCGATTCCGGCACGGCGGTGTTCACGCTGCAGCGGCAGCTGAACCGCATCGCGAAGGATTACCCCTTCTTCGGCAAGCTGACCGTGGACGGTGTCTTCGGCCCCCGCATGGCGTCCACAGTCAAGACGTTCCAGCGGCAGTTCAACCTGACCGCCGACGGCGTGGTGGGGCGGCAGACCTGGTATAAGATCAGCTATATCTACGTGTCGGTCAAGGACCTTGCCGAACTGACCAGCGAGGGCGAGACCTCCAGCGGCACCCTGTCGGACGGCAGCTGGGGCGGCACGGCCCTGCGCACCGGTTCCACCGGCAGCGCGGTGGAGCAGGTGCAGTTCTGGCTGAATACGCTGGCGCAGTACGAATCTGCTATCCCGTCCCTTGCGGTGGACGGCCGCTACGGCGCGTCCACGGCCAGCGCGGTGCGGGCCTTCCAGCGGCGGTACGGCCTGACCGTGGACGGTGTGGTGGGCCGCGAGACCTGGAATGCCATCTACAACGAGTTCCGGAGCATCCAGTCGGACAACGGCACCCCCAACGCCTACCCCGGCACGGCTCTGCGGGAGGGGGCCAGCGGCCAGAACGTGCGGCTCGTGCAGTTCTGGCTCAAGATCGCCCACACCGTCTATTCCAGACTGAACGACCTCACCGTGGATGGAAAGTTCGGTGCGGCGACCACGGCGGCGGTAAAGCGGTTCCAGACCTACTTCGGATTGACCAGTGACGGCGTGGTGGGCCGCACCACCTGGAACAAGCTGTACGAGGTCTACAACGACATCGCCAACAAACTGCTGTCGTCCAGCCTGCGGCCCGGCGAGTATCCGGGCATCCTCCGGCGGGGCAGCAGCGGCACGGCGGTGCGGGAACTGCAATTCTACCTCTACCTCCTGAGCGCCTATGAATCCAGCATCCCGGCGGTGGGCATCGACGGCAGTTTTGGTGCAGCCACCGAGAACGCTGTGCGGGCCTACCAGCGGTTTGCAGGGCTGACGGTGGACGGCATCGTGGGGCGGGCGACCTGGGAGTCGCTCTACGGCAAGGCATCGGCTCTGCGCAGCAGCGGCCCGGTGGTCACGCTGAAACGGCTGCCCTACCCCGGTAAGCCGCTGACGGTGGGCAGCGAGGGCAGCGACGTGCTGTATTACACCATCCTGCTGCGGCGGATCGCCTATTACTTCGAGAGCGTGGAGGCACCGCCGCTGGCCACCGGCTACACCGGGGAGACTGCCGCTGCGACCCGCAGTGCCCAGGCGCTGCTCGGCCTGCCGGAGACCGGCATCGCGGACGCTGAGACCTGGACGGCGGTGGAGGCGCTGAGCCTGCAATTAGCGACCGGGATGCCCAACCCCGACCGGGATGCGGCACGGGAGATGGCATATCCGGGCCGTGCCATGAAGGAAGGGAGCGTCGGCCCGGATGTGATGCAAATCGAACAGTGGATCAACGGCCGGGCGAACCTCTGCTGCGGGGAGGGCTTCGTGCGGGATAATGCGTCCTTCGGCCCGGCGGAGACGGTGGCTGTGAAGGCCGCGCAGGCGCGGGCGGGCCTGCAGCAGACCGGCACCGTTGGCCGCGAGACCTGGGCGGCACTGCGGGCGCAGAGCTGCGCATGTGATTTGGAGGAGGGATGACCCCATGGCACGGCTGCTTATTTACGATGCCTACGAAAACAAGGTCTACACCTATAACAGCCTGAGCGAGAACGACCCCATGCCCTACAGCACCGGCCGGACCCTGACCCTGCGGGAGTTCCGGGGCAGATCGAACAGCCCGGTGCTCTGGACCACCATCGCGGCGATGGAGGCCTGGAACCTGACCCGCCGCACGTACGGCCGCGGCATCCCGGTGGGGTATGCGTTCCGCCGCATCTGGGAGGGCGGCCACGGCACCCGCAGCCAGCACTATGCGGGGGTGGCCTTTGATGTGGGCCAGAGCCTCAGCCGGACCCAGCGCACGGCCATCTACAGGGCCGCCCGCGCGACCGGGGCGTGGGGCTACGTGGAGCCGCTGAGCCAGACGCCCACCTGGGTCCACTTCGACCGCCGCTACGGCACTCCCGCGTGCCGCGGTACCACAGCGGGCTTCCCCACCCTGCGGCGGGGGAGCCGGGGCTGCTATGTGATGATCCTGCAGGACGCCCTCTCGACGCTGGGCTACCAGACCGGGAACCGCATCGACGGCCTGTTCGGCACCCGGACGGAAGAGGCGCTCCGGGGCTATCAGCGCCGCACCAGCCTCGCGGTGGACGGCGTCTGCGGCTGCAATACCTGGAAAAAGATCACCACAGCCGTCATCGGCGTGGGCCGGACCAAAACGACGATCGACTGAACGAAAACGAGGGCAGGAACCGGTCTGGTTCCTGCCCTCGTCTGTCAGCGGCGGTGGATCTTTTTGGTCGGTCTGCGGCCATGCCAGACATTGAGCAGCCACCACAGGCCATAGATGGCGAGGGCGAGCAGGCTCATGACGATCACGACCTTCAGGTAGAGGCTGTGGAAAAAGTCCTGCACCTTCGAGACGGTGAAGAGCAGGGCGTTCTGGCGGACATCCTGCCCGGCGATGAGGTTGACCACACCGATGGTCTCACCGGCCAGCTTGAGCTCCACCGTGCCGATGACGTCGCCCTGATGGATGGGGGCGGCGGCGTAATCGGGCAGATGGAAGTATTTCTGGGTGACGGTGCCGTCGCCGGAAGAGGGCAGCAGGGTCATCATGTTGTCGTCGGGGTAAAGCTGCAGCGTGTCAGTGTCGGATGAATACTTCACCGGGATCTCGGCCAGAGCCTGGTCGGTGTCCAGCGCGGCCTGGATGGAGAAGCTGTCGAACACCCAGTCGATGAGCTTGGTCGTCTCACACAGGGCCGGGCGGCGGTTCGCGTAGCCGTAATCGTCGCAGGTGTCGGGGCTCTGCATGATGCAGAAGATATAGGTCGCGCCGTTCTTGTTGGCCCAGGAGACATAGCTCTGGTCGCCGTTGTCGTTCTTGTAGGCCATCACGTCGCAGATGCCGCCCTGCATCGCGCTGCGGTAGAACTTGCCGCCGCTCGTTTTGTTCAGGGCCACGTTCTGGCTGACCAGAACGAAGCTCTTGGCGTGTTTTTCCTTGGCGGGCATCGTGAAGGTCGGGGCGCTGGAGATCTCCCGGAAGGCATCAAAGCTCATCAGGTAGCGCAGGATGAGGTACATGTCCACGGCGGTGGTGGTATTGCCGCTGTCCAGGCCGCAGGCATCGGTCCAGGTGCTGCCCGTCGTGCCGATGCGCTGGGACAGGGTGTTCATCTGGCTCACCCACCCGGTCAGGTCTCCGCCGGAAAGCTCGTACGCCAGGCCCATCGCGGCCTCGTTGGCGTTCCGTGTCACCATGGCGTAGAGCGCTTCCCGGTAGGTGAAGGTCTCGCCGGAGCGCATGTCTGCGTTGTCGGAGTTGTGGACGTAATCCGAGATGGCGAACGGCATGGTAAAGGTGTTGTCGAGCTGGTCGGCGTAGTTGGTCATCACCAGAGCGATGGTCATGTATTTCGTCAGGCCGCCGGCCGGCACCTGCTTCTGGCTGTCCTTGTCGTAGACGATGATGTTGGTGTCGGTGTTCACGATGTAGGCGCTCCTGGCCTGCACCTCGTAGACGGGGCTGGGGTCGAACATGGCGCCTGCCGTCACAGCCAAACAGCTGAACAGGACCGCCAGAGACAAAAAGAGGGCAAAAATACGTTTCATGTGGACAATTCCTTCAAAAAGCGATAAAATAGAGAGACCGGAGCGCAGGATGCGGCCGGATAGGACAACAGGAAGAAGCCGGAGCTTCATTCTTTTATAATAACAGGTTTGCCCTGCGGAGACAAGGGCTTTTACAGCTTTCACACAGGGCGGGAGGAAACGAATGGTATATCTGACGGGAGACACCCACGGCGACATCGACCGGTTCAGGCACGGCAGGCTCCGCTGGCTGAGCAGGCGGGATACCGTGGTGGTGCTGGGCGATTTCGGGTTCGTGTGGGACGGCAGCAAGGAGGAACAGAAAAAGCTGGATTGGCTGCGCAAACGCCCCTACACGCTGCTGTTTCTGGATGGCTGCCATGAGAACTACGACCTGCTGGCCCAGTACCCGACCGAGGAGCGGTTCGGTGGAACGGTCCAGGCGCTGGGCGGCAATGTCTATCATGTCTGCCGGGGCAGTGTGCTGACGCTGGAGGACAAAAAATATCTCTGCTTCGGCGGGGCCGAAAGTCAGGACAAAGAGGAACGGGAGCCTGGGGTCAACTGGTGGCCGCAGGAGATGCCCTCGGATGAGGAATATGCCCGCTGCGAAAAGACGCTGGAAGAAAACGGCTGGCAGGTAGATTATGTGCTGACCCACGACGCCCCAAGCAGGTTCCTGGATTTTACTGCGCTGGCGCTGGGCGAGTCGAACCGGCTGCACCTCTTCCTCGATAAGATCCTGCTGAAGCTGCACTACGAAAAATGGTTCTTTGGCTGCTACCACAAGGATGTGGCCCTTTCCACCAAGAGCCGGTGCGTTTTCTGCGAGATCATTCCCATGAAATAATAGAATATAGAAAACGAGGGGCAGGCCGCTTTTGGCCTGCCCCTCGCTGCTGATTCAGTTCATCGCACCGGCTTTTTCGAACATCTGCTCGACCTGCGCGGCCAGAAGTGCGTGGTCTGGTGCGGTGAGGAGCGGGTCTTCGGCCAGCAGGGTGGCGGCTTCGCTCTGCGCGGCGTGGAGGGTGCGGGTGTCGTTCATCAGGTCGGCGATCTGGAGGGTGGGCAGGCCGTGCTGGCGGCTCCCGAAAAAGTCGCCGGGGCCGCGCGTTTCCAGATCGTACTGCGCCACGGCGAAGCCGTCTGCCGTGGAGCAGAGGAATTTGAGCCGCTTCTGGACTGGCTCGCTCGTGTTGTCGCTGACGAGGAAGCACCAGCTCTCCGCCGCACCGCGGCCCACCCGGCCGCGCAGCTGGTGCAAAGCGCTCAGGCCGTAGCGCTCGGCGTTCTCGATGACCATGACCGTTGCGTTCGGCACGTCCACACCGACTTCGATGACGGTGGTGGAGACCAGCGCGTCCAACTGCCCGGCCTTGAAGTCCTCCATGACGGCGGCTTTTTCTTTTGGCTTGAGCTTGCCGTGCATCAGGCCGACCCGGCGGTCGGGCAGCAGCGCCTTGGCGATGTCTTCGTAGTAGGTCTTCACGGCGTTCAGCCCGCCGTCGGGGGTGTCCTCAATGGCGGGGCAGACGATATACACCTGCCGCCCGGCGTTGATCTCCCGGTCCAGAAAGCCGTAGAGGTCCCGCCGTTTCTTCCCGGTGATGCACCGGGTCTTGACCGGCTTGCGGCCCGGCGGCAGTTCGTCGAGGATCGAGATGTCGAGGTCGCCGTAGAGGAGCAGCCCCAGCGTGCGGGGGATGGGCGTGGCGCTCATGACCAGCAGGTGGGGGTTCTCGGCTTTTTCGGCCAGCAGGCCCCGCTGCCGCACCCCGAAGCGGTGCTGTTCGTCCACCACGGCCAGACCCAGCCGGGCAAAGGCGACTCCCTCGCTGAGGATGGCGTGGGTGCCCACCACGAGGTCGGCTTCGTCGTTCCGGATGGCGGCCAGCGTGGTGCGGCGGGCGGCGGCTTTCATGCCGCCGGTCAGCAGAGCGACCCGCATCCCGAACGGGGCCAGCATCCGGTTCAGGTTCTCGGCATGCTGGGAAGCCAGAATCTCAGTGGGGGCCAGCAGTGCTGCCTGATAGCCGCTGCGGATGCAGGCCCAGATGGCGGCTGCCGCCACCAGCGTTTTGCCGCTGCCCACATCGCCCTGCAGCAGGCGGTTCATGGACTGCCCGCCCGCCATGTCGGTCAGGATCTCCGTCACAGCCCGCCGCTGGGCCCCGGTGGGGGCGAAGGGCAGCGCGTCCCAGAACGGCTGCGGGTCGAGAAGCTGCATCGGTGCCCCGGTGGCGGCGCTGTCCCGGTTCTTCATCCGGCCGATGCCCAGCTGCAAAATGAGCAGTTCTTCGTAGATGAGCCGCCGCCGGGCCGCAAAGGCGGCCTCCTCGCTCTCCGGGCAGTGGATGGCCCGCACGGCCTCTGCCTTGGAGAGCAGGCGGTATTTCTGGCGCATCTCCGGCGGCAGCGGGTCGGGCAGAAGCTCGGCATGGGGGAGCAGCTGGCGGACACACCGGGCGATGACGCTGCTCGAAAGCCCATCGGTCTGGGGGTAGACGGCCTCGAAGGGGGCGGCGGTGATCTGCGCCTCGGTGCGCACCTGCGGGTTGACCATCTGGCGGCGGAGCATCCCGCCGGTCACGATGCCCTGAAAATAATATGCCTGCCCCAGTTCCAGCTTCTGGGCGGCGTAGGGGTTGTTGAACCAGGTGATCTCCAGGCTGGAAACATCGTCCCCCGCCGTGATCCGCTCCATCCGCCGCCCGCCGGGCAGGATGCGTCCGCCGGGCTTGGCGAACACCTCGGCCTTCACGACGCACTCGGTGTCGCAAGGTGCCTCGGCAATGGAGTAGGGCTTTGAAAAATCCATATATCTGCGCGGATAGTGGCAGAGCAGGTCCGCCAGCGTCACGATGCCCAGCTTCTCGAACCGCTCGGCGGTCTTGGGGCCGACGCCTTTCAGATACCGCACCGGCGTATCGGGGGTCAGGGTGGTGTGGGTCTCGGTGGTTTGAGCGGGCATGGCATACGCTCCTTTCTGCACAGGATACCGCTATTGTAACACGGGGAAGGGGAGGATGCAACAAAACAAAAAAATCCCGAACGCTTTCACGTTCGGGAATCTTTTGGAGGTGACGACCAGATTTGAACTGGTGGATGAGGGTTTTGCAGACCCTTGCCTTACCACTTGGCCACGTCACCATATTGGAGTGAATATTTCCACTCCATTTGGAGCGGCCGACGAGGCTCGAACTCGCTACCTCCACCTTGGCAAGGTGGCGCTCTACCAGATGAGCTACGGCCGCATATTCGGTGCATTTGTCCCTGCACCATTAGGATGAGCGACCCGGATCGGGCTCGAACCGACGACCCCCAGCGTGACAGGCTGGTGCTCTAACCAACTGAGCTACCGGGCCATATTGGAGCGGATATTTCCACTCCGTTATGGAGCGGCCGACGAGGCTCGAACTCGCTACCTCCACCTTGGCAAGGTGGCGCTCTACCAGATGAGCTACGGCCGCATATTCGGAAGAACAGATCTCTGTTCTTCTGAAAGGTGGTGCCTCCGATCGGAATCGAACCAATGACACGGGGATTTTCAGTCCCCTGCTCTACCGACTGAGCTACAGAGGCGCACCGGACGATGATTATTATACCCGAAATTCTGGATTTGTAAAGAGGAAAATGCAAATTTTTTCGAAAAAAATCAGACTTTTCTTGAAAAATGCGTCCGGACGATAAATAATAGAAGTGGATTTTTGATGCTCTCCGGCCGGGCCGGGCCGACGGCGGGGGATGAAACGCAAAATTGACATTGACAACAACCTATGGTTTAATAGAAAACTAGAAAACGATTCGGCCGGCAAAGGGTACGGGGCGTATCCGTGCAGACCGGGAGGGTGAACATGGCAAGAAAACAGGAATACGGTAACGAGAGCATTACTTCATTAAAGGGTGCGGACCGCGTCCGCAAGCGCCCGGCGGTCATCTTTGGCTCGGACGGTGTGGAGGGCTGCGCCCATTCGATCTTTGAGATCGTCTCCAACTCCATCGACGAGGCCCGCGACGGCCACGGCGACACCATCAACGTGACCCGCTGCAAGGACGGCAGCGTCATCGTCGAGGACTTTGGCCGCGGCATGCCCGTGGACTGGAACAACGGCGAGGGCCGCTACAACTGGGAGCTGCTGTTCTGCGAGATGTATGCAGGCGGCAAATACGGCGAGGGCGAGGACAACTACGAGTTCAGCCTGGGCCTGAACGGTCTGGGCCTGTGCGCCACCCAGTATTCGTCTGCCTGGATGACAGCCGACATCTACCGCGACGGCTATCATTATCATCTGGACTTCAAAAAGGGCGAGAACGTCGGCGGCCTGCAAAAAGAACCTTATAAGGGCCGCCGCACCGGAAGCATCATCCACTGGAAGCCGGACGACGAGGTCTTCACCGACATCGACGTGCCCGGCAGCTATTACAAGGATGTGCTGCGCCGTCAGGCCGTCGTCAACGCGGGGTTGACCCTGAACTTCACCGACGAAAAGGAGAAGGACCCCGCCACCGGCAAGGCCTGGAAGGAGAGCTGGTGCTACGAGCACGGCATCGCCGACTACGTGGCCGAGACGGCGGGCGAGGACACCCTGACCCCGGTGTTCAGCTGCGAGAGCGAGGCCACCGGCCGCGACCGCGAGGACCAGCCGGAATATAAGGTAAAGATGAGCGCGGCCTTCTGCTTCTCCAATAAGGTGCAGCTGCTGGAATACTACCACAACTCCTCCTGGCTGGAGCACGGCGGCAGCCCCGAACACGCGGTGCGCACGGCCTTCGTCTACCAGATCAACAAGTACCTGAAGGACAAGAATCTTTATAAGAAGGGCGAGAGCGCCATCAGCTTTCAGGATGTGCAGGACTGCCTGGTCTATGTCTCGTCCAGCTTCTCCACCCGCACCAGCTACGAGAACCAGACCAAGAAGGCCATCACCAACAAATTCGTCTCGCAGGCGATGACGGATTTCCTGAAGCACTATCTGGAAGTCTACTTCCTCGAAAAGCCGGAGGAAGCCCAGAAGATCTGCCAGCAGGTCCTGGTCAACAAGCAGAGCCGGGAACATGCCGAAAAGACGCGCCAGAGCATCAAAAAGACGCTCTCCACCCAGATCGACCTCGCCAACCGGGTGCAGAAGTTCGTGGACTGCCGCACTAAGGATGCTTCCCGCCGCGAGCTGTATATCGTCGAGGGCGATTCGGCTATGGGTGCCGTCAAGCAGAGCCGCGACAGCGAGTATCAGGCCATCATGCCCATCCGCGGCAAGATCCTGAACTGCCTTAAGGCCGACTATGCCCGCATCTTCAAGTCGGACATCATCGTGGACCTCATCAAGGTGATGGGCTGCGGCGTCGAGCTGGGCGGCAAGCACAACAAGGAGCTGGCGACCTTCAATCTGGACAACCTGCGGTACAACAAGATCGTCATCTGTACCGATGCCGATGTGGACGGCTACCAGATCCGCACCCTGGTGCTGACCATGCTCTACCGCCTGACGCCCACCCTCATCAACGAGGGCTATGTCTACATCGCGGAGTCGCCGCTGTACGAGATCACCACCAAAGACCGCACCTATTTCGCCTACACCGAGCCGGAGAAGGCGGCGTTCCTGAAGGAGATCGGCGAGAAGAAATATACCATCCAGCGTTCGAAAGGTCTGGGTGAGAACGACCCGGAGATGATGTGGCTGACCACCATGAACCCGGAGAGCCGCCGCCTCATCAAGGTGCTGCCCACCGATGTGGAGGAGACCGCCCGCGTGTTCGACCTGCTGCTGGGCGACAACCTCGCCGGACGCAAGGAGCATATCGCAGAGCACGGCGCAGAGTATCTGGACGATCTGGATGTGTCTTGACCGCTCCGTCCATGCTGCGCAGTGCCGCTGCTCCTGACAGGAGAGCTGTCGAGCGTGAGCGAGGCTGAGAGGTTTATTTAGAGGATAAAAGAAGAATGGCAAAACGAACAACAAAGAAAGCACTCAAGCCGGTCCGCCCGCAGCTGGGCGACGGCGTTGAGATCCTGAATGCGGGCAGTGTGCTGGAAGACCCCATCACCCGCACGCTGGAGACCAACTATATGCCCTATGCGATGAGCGTCATCGTCTCCCGCGCTCTGCCGGAGATCGACGGCTTCAAACCCGCCCACCGCAAACTGCTGTACACGATGTACGGCATGGGCCTGCTCAAGGGGGCCCGCACCAAATCCGCCAACATCGTGGGCAGCACCATGCACCTGAACCCCCACGGCGATGCTGCCATCTACGACACCATGGTCCGCATGGGCCGGGGCAACGAGAGCCTGCTGGTGCCCTATGTGGACAGCAAGGGCAACTTCGGCAAGGCCTACAGCCGGGATATGTCCTGTGCAGCGGCCCGTTACACCGAGGCCAAGCTCGAAGGCGTCTGCGAGGAGCTGTTCCGGGACATCGACCGGGAGACGGTCGATTTCGTCCCCAACTACGACGGCACCACCACCGAGCCGACCCTTCTGCCGGTCACGTTCCCCACCATCCTGGCCAACAACACACTGGGCATCGCCGTCGGCATGGCCTGCAATATCTGCTCGTTCAATCTGGCGGAGCTGTGCAACACCACCATCGCCCTGATGAAGGACCCCCGGCATGACATCTCCACCACGATGCCGGCCCCGGATTTCGTGGGCGGCGGCCAGATCCTGTACGACGAAGCCCAGATGCGGGAGATCTACGAGAACGGCCGCGGCAGCGTCCGGGTCCGTGCCCGTTATAATGTGGTGCCCGGCGAGAACATGCTGGAGATCACCCAGATCCCGCCCACCACGACGGTGGAAGCTATCATGGACAAGATCGCCGAGCTGGTCAAGGCCGGAAAGATCAAAGAGATCAGCGACATGCGCGATGAGACCGACCTGAACGGCCTCAAGCTGACCCTCGACCTCAAGCGCGGCGTGGACGCCGAGAAGCTGATGGCCAAGCTGTTCAAGACCACCCCGCTGGAAGACAGCTTCAGCGCCAACTTCAACGTTCTGGTCTCCGGCCAGCCGAAGGTCATGGGTGTGCGGGAAATCTTGAACGAGTGGACGGCGTTCCGGATGGAATGCGTCCGCCGCCGTACCTTCTTCGACCTTCACGGCAAGGAAAAGCGCCTGCACCTGCTTCAGGGTCTGGCCGCCATCCTGCTGGACATCGACAAGGCCATCCACATCATCCGCACCACCGAGGAGGAGACCGAGGTCGTGCCCAACCTGATGATCGGCTTCGGCATCGACGAGGTGCAGGCCGACTATGTGGCCGAGATCAAGCTGCGCCACCTGAACCGGGAGTACATCCTCAAGCGCACCGGGGAGATCGAGCAGCTGGAGAAGGACATCGCCGACCTGAACGACATTCTGGCAAAGCCCGCCCGCATCCGGAAGATCATCATCAAAGAGCTGACGGATGTTGCCAAAAAGTACGCCCAGCCCCGCCGCAGCGAGATTTTGTACGACCTGCCGGAGGAGGAGAGCGGCACCGAGGAAGAGGTCATCCCGGATTATCCGGTCACGGTCTTCTTCACCCGCGAGGGCTATCTGAAAAAGATCCCGCCCCAGAGCCTGCGCACCGCCGGTGCCCACAAGCTCAAGGAGGGCGACGAGATCATCCAGCAGGTGGAGACCCGCAACAACGTGGAAGCGCTCTTCTTCACCGACCGGCAGCAGGTGTACAAGGTGCGTCTGAACGAGCTGGAAGACGGAAAAGTGGCGCAGATGGGCATTTTTATTCCGGGCCGTCTGGGCATGGACGAGGGCGAGAACGTTCTGGCCATGGTCATCACGAGCGATTATTCCGGCTTCATGCTCTTCTTCTTTGCGAGCGGCAAGTGCGCCAAGATCCCGCTGAATTCCTACGCCACCAAGCTGAACCGCCGCAAGCTGCTCAAGGCCTACTGCGACAAGGAAACGCTGGCGAAGATGGTCTTCCTGCCCGAAGAGACGGAACTTGCCATCCGCACCAGCGCGGGCCGGATGCTGCTGGTGGGCACAGCGCAGATCAGCGCCAAGGCCACCCGCGACAGTCAGGGCGTGGCGGTCGTCACCCTGAAGAAGAACCAGCACATCGCGTCGGTCGTCCCGGCGGAGACGCTGGAACTGGCCAACCCCCACCGCTACCGCGTCCGCAGCCTGCCCGCCACCGGTGCCCTCATCCGCGCCGAGGACGAAGGCGAGCAGCTGACGCTTCTGTAAAGGAGACGACGCTATGCAAAATATCGACCTGATCTGTGTGGGCAAGCTCAATGCAAAATACTTTGCAGAGGGCGTGGCCGAGTACCAGAAGCGTCTGGCGGCCTTTGCGTCTTTCCGGATCATCGAGCTGCCGGAAGAAAAGATCGAGGAGAAGAACGCCTCCGATGCGGTGGTGAAAAAGGCGCTGGAAAAGGAAGGAAAAGCCATCCTCTCGAACGTCCGCAAAGGCGCAGCCATCGTGGCCCTGTGCATTGAGGGCAGACAGATCTCCTCGGAGGAGCTGGCCCGCTTTCTGGCCGACCGCGCAGGCAGCGGGGCAGGGGATGTGGCCTTCGTCATCGGCTCGTCCCACGGGCTGGCCGAGGAGGTCAAGCGGGCGGCGGCGCTCAAATTCAGTATGGGCCGCATCACGATGCCCCACCAGCTGGCCCGTCTGGTGCTGACGGAACAGCTCTACCGCGCCTGCACCATCAATGCGGGCATGAAATACCACAAGTAACGGCCCGCAGCGCCCGGCCCCCATGTTTGGGGGCGCAAAGCATTGACGGAGCGGGCAAAACATGGTAGCATAAAGATATACGGCAGTTGGGAAGGCTGCCGCAATACAACACACGACACGGCAAGCCAGCCGCGGACGGAAAGGATGTTATTACAATGGAACAGAGCGAAAAGACCCTTGATATGATCGTCAACCTCTGCAAGAACCGTGGTTACGTGTTCCCCGGTTCGGAGATCTATGGCGGTCTTGCCAACAGCTGGGATTACGGCCCGCTGGGCGTCGAGTTCAAGAACAACGTCAAGAAAGCATGGCTGAAGAAGTTCGTGCAGGAGAGCCCCTACAACGTGGGCCTGGATGCAGCCATCATCATGAATCCGCAGACCTGGATCACCACCGGTCACGTGGCGGGTTTCTCGGACCCGCTGCTGGACTGCCGCGCCTGCAAGGCGCGCCACCGCGCCGACAAGCTCATCGGCGACGAGCACCCCGAAGTGAACGTCGATGCCATGAGCTTTGACGAGATGGACCAGTTCATCGCCGAGCACGAGGATATCGTCTGCCCCGTCTGCGGCAAGCATGACTTCACCCCCATCCGCAAGTTCAACCTGATGTTCAAGACGGCCATCGGCGTCACCGAGGACAGCTCTTCGACCTGCTACCTCCGCCCGGAGACCGCACAGGGCATCTTCGTCAACTTTGCCAACATCCAGCGCACCACCCGCCGCAAGCTGCCCTTCGGCGTCTGCCAGGTCGGCAAGGCTTTCCGCAACGAGATCACGCCGGGCAACTTCACCTTCCGCACCCGTGAGTTCGAGCAGATGGAGTGCGAGTTCTTCTGCAAGCCGGGCACCGACCTGGAGTGGTTCGCTTACTGGAAGGATTACTGCGAGAACTGGCTGCTGAGCCTGGGCATCCAGAAGGAGCACCTGCGCCTGCGTGACCACGAGCCCGCAGAGCTGGCTTTCTACAGCCGTGCCACCACCGATATCGAATATGCCTTCCCGTTCACCGACTGGGGCGAGCTGTGGGGCATTGCCGACCGCACCAACTACGACCTGAGCCGCCATCAGGAGGCTTCCGGCAAGAGCCTGGAGTACTTCGACAGCGAGACCAACGAGCACTACATCCCCTACGTCATCGAGCCGTCTCTGGGCTGTGACCGTGTGGCGCTGGCCTTCCTGTGCGAGGCCTACGACGAAGAGCACCTCGTGGATGCCAAGGGCAAGGAGGACGTCCGCACCGTCCTGCACCTGCATCCGGCGCTGGCTCCCTACAAGTGCGCTGTCCTGCCCCTGAGCAAGAAGCTGGGCGACAAGGCAATGGAGATCCGCAACGAGCTGAGCAAGTACTTTATGGTCGATTACGACGATACCGGTTCCATCGGCAAGCGTTACCGCCGTGAGGATGAGATCGGCACCCCGTACTGCATCACCGTGGACTTTGACACCGTCGGCGACGAGGCCAAGGGCATCGCAGCAGATAACTGCGTCACCGTCCGCGACCGCGACACCATGGAGCAGGTCCGTATGCCCATCTCTGAGCTGAAGAGCTACATCGAGAGCAAGATCGAGTTCTGAGTTTTTTTGATTTCAGAGCGATAAAATCAGCCCCGCCGTTGCAATTTCGGCGGGGCTGTGGTATAGTATAAATAGACGAAGAGAATGCTGCCCGGCAAACGGTCAGCACCTTTCCGGCATGTCAACTATAAAAAGTGACCGCACGAGTTGGGAGCTGGGCGGTCACTTTTTCTGTTTCGGCTGTGGACATCCCCTCGGAAAAAGGGTATACTGGACACAAGATCAACTGTGTGCCGTTTTTACACGGCGGAAAGGAACTTTTGTGGAAAACTTCAACGAACTGCTGAAAAAATATGCCGACTTTGTTGTCCGGGTGGGAGTGAACCCCCAGCCGGGCCAGACTCTGATCATCCGCTGCTCGCTGGAGGCGGCTCCGCTGGCCCGGCTGTGCGTCCGCAGCGCCTTTGAGGCCGGGGCGCGGGATGTGCAGGTGGACTGGAACGACAATGCCGTTTCCCGCAGCCGCATGGAACTGGGCAGCGAGGAGGCCCTGACGGACTTCAAGCCTTACCAGCTGCGCCGCTATCTGGATTACGCCGAAAGCGAAGGCAGCGTCTGTGTGTTGCACCTCATCGCCGATGATCCGGAGGTCTACGCCGGGCTGGACAGCGCCAAGATCAGCCGGGTGAACGCCGCCAACCGGAAATTCATGGCCCCGTGGCGGGAGTATACCATGAACGACCGGGTCCAGTGGTCCATCGCTGCCATGCCGAGCGCGCCGTGGGCGAAGAAGATGTTCCCCGACCTCGACACCGATGCGGCCATCGAGAAGCTGTGGCAGCTCATCTTCGATGTCTGCCGTGTGACCGGCGGCGACCCGGTGGGCGAGTGGAGAGCACACCTCGACCGCCTGATGACCCTGCGCGACAAGATGAACGCCTTCGACCTCGAAAGCGTCCACTTCAAGAGCAGCAACGGCACCGATCTGACCGTCGGTCTGGCCGACAAGGCCAGCTGGGAGAGCGCCGGCAGCAGGAACGAGAAGGGCGTGGAGTTCCTGCCCAACATCCCCACCGAAGAGGTCTTCACCGCGCCCCACAAGGACAAGGTGAACGGCGTTGTCTACGGCACCAAGCCCTACGTCTTCAACGGCCAGCTCATCAAGGGCTTCCATGTTACTTTCAAAGACGGCAAGGTCGTGGAGCATGGCGCTGAGGAGGGCGCTGACCTGCTGGGTCAGCTGCTGGACACCGATGAGGGTGCCCGCAGCATCGGCGAAGTGGCGCTCGTGCCCGCTTCCAGCCCCATCAACAGCAGCGGTGCCCTGTTCTACAGCACCCTGTTCGATGAGAACGCCGCCTGCCACATCGCCTTCGGCGCCAGCTATCCCGGCACCACGGCCGACGGCACCCGCCTTTCCAAGGAGGAACTGTTGGAGCGCGGCATGAACCAGTCGGCCATCCACGAGGACGTCATGATCGGTGCGGAGGACAGCGAGATCACCGGCAAATGCCGCGACGGCCGCACCGTGACCCTCTTCCAAAACGGTGTCTGGGCGCTGTAAGAGATTTTTCAACGAAATCTCTTGCATATTTTGCCGGAGTATGGTATATTCTATTTGTACGATATAACTTTTATGGAACGTGGGCCGCAAGGTCCGCGTTTCTTGTTTGTTTGGAGGTTTTTTATGGCGAAGCAGTCTGGCGGCAATACCGCCCAGAGAGTCGAAGCGCTTGTCCGCCCCACCGTGGAGGGCATGGGGCTGCGCCTGTGGGACGTTGTGTTTGAAAAGGAAGGGCCGGACTGGTATCTTCGCGTCCTCATCGACAAGACGGACGGCACCACCATGGACACCGACACCTGTGCCGATGTCTCCCATGCGCTGGACCCCATCCTGGATGAGGCAGACCCCATTGAGCAGAGCTATTATCTGGAAGTGGGCAGCCCCGGCCTGGGCCGCAAGCTGACCCGCCCGGAACATTACGAGGCCGTCAAGGGGCAGAAGGTCAGCGTCAAGCTGTTCCGCGCCAACGAGAACGGCACCAAGGAGTTTTCCGGCATCCTGACCGGCCGCGAGGGCAGCACCATCACGGTCGAGACGGAGAATGGCACCGTGAACTTTGAAGCGTCGGCCGCCAGCACCGTGCGTCTGTGCGACGACGAGGATCTGTTTGACTGAAAAAGAGAAAGAATTAGGAGGAACCCGAAAAATGGCAGCTGCTAATAATGAATTTTTTGAAGCTCTCTCCATGCTGGAGCACGAGCGCGGCATCACCGCGGAGTACCTGATCGAGAAGATCAAGGCAGCCATCGTGATCGCTGTCAAGAAGAACTACGAGGTCGAGGACGACAACGTCATGGTCGAGATCGACCCCGCCACCGGCAAGTTCAATGTGGCCCTGCTGCAGAACGTCGTCGCCGATGAGGATTGGTACGATGAGCACGCTGAGATCGGCCTGACCGAGGCCCAGAAGCTGCGCAAGAGCTACGAGATCGGCGACCGTGTCGTCACCCCGCTCAAGACCAGGGACTTCGGCCGCATCGCAGCCCAGACCGCAAAGCACGTCATCCGTCAGGGCATCCGCGAGGCCGAGCGCAGCCAGCAGCTGAGCGAGATCCAGAGCCGCGCCCATGACATCATCCAGGCCACCGTGACCCGTGTGGACAACGAGAAGGGCATCGTGGCCCTGGACCTGGGCAAGGGCGGCGAGGCCATCCTGCCCCGCAACGAGCAGGTGCCCGGCGAGACCTACACCGAGGGCGAGACCCTGCAGGTCTACGTTGTGGACGTCGTCAGCGGTGAGCGCGGTGCCCGCGTTATGATCAGCCGCACCCATCCGGGCCTGGTCAAGCGTCTGTTCGAGCTGGAAGTGCCGGAGATCTACGACGGCACCGTCGAGGTCAAGGCCATCAGCCGCGAGGCCGGTGCCCGCACCAAGATGGCCGTCTGGTCCAAGGACCCCAACGTCAACCCCGTTTCTGCCTGCATCGGCCCCCACGGCGACCGTGTGGCCGCTGTCGTCGAGAAGCTGGGCGGCGAGAAGATCGACATCGTGAAGTGGAGCGAGGATGTCTCCGAGTTCATCTCCGCAGCCCTCAGCCCCGCCAAGGTGCTCAAGGTCGAGCTGCTGCCCGGCGAGACCCGCTCCTGCCGCGTGACCGTGCCTGACCAGCAGCTGAGCCTGGCCATCGGCAACAAGGGCCAGAACGCCCGCCTGTGCGCCCGCCTGACCGGTTACAACATTGATATCCGCCCTGAAAGCGGTTATTATGGTGAGGAAGAGCCCAAGGCCGAAGAGACCAAGACCGAGGAGACTGCAGAATAAGCAGCCGCCCCATGCCGAAGGAGGGAAATCGGATGGCACAGAAGAAGATCCCTGCCCGCCAGTGCATCGGCTGCATGACCAGCCGCCCCAAAAAGGAGCTGGTGCGGGTGGTGCGCGCGCCCAGCGGCGAGATCAGCATCGACCTCGTGGGCAAAAAGCCCGGCCGCGGCGCATACCTCTGCCCGGACCCGGCCTGCCTGGCAAAGGCAAAGAAGAAAAAGGCGCTGGAGCGCTGCTTTGAGCAGCCGGTTCCCGCCGAAGTGTACGATGCACTGGCCGAACAGCTGGCCGGTGCCGCAAAGGAGGCGGAGCAGAATGGCAAAGCAGACTAAAAAGACCGAAAAGCCCACCCTGCCCCCGCAGGAAGCCCTGTATCAGGCCATCAGCCTCTGCCGCAAGGCGGGCGCGCTGACCATGGGCTTTGACGCCGTGGAAGACGCCTGCGTCAAGGGCAAGGCCTGGCTCGTGATGACCGCATCCGACGCCAGCGCCAAAACCGTGCAGCGTTTGAATTATGCGGTGGGTGACCTCGTGGATGTGATCACCATGCCGCTGACACAGGACCGGCTGGCCGATATCAGCCGCAAACCGGTGGCGGTGTATGCCGTGACCGACCGCAACCTCGCAAAGCTCTGCTTTGACCGTCTGTCGGACTGCGGGGCAATCAAAAATGAGGAGGATATGAGCGAATGACCGTAAAATATAAAGTGAGCGATTTTGCAAAGGACCTGAACATTTCCGCAAAGAAGGTCCTGGATGAGCTGGCCGCGATGGGCAGCACCGGCAAGAAGAACAGCTCCACTCTGGAGGAGAACGAGCTGAACTACCTGCTGGAGAAATTCAGCAAGGACAACAGCGAGGCAGACCTGTCTGCCTACCTGAACAGCGCCCGGCAGCCGGCCCCGGAGAAGAAGGCCGAGCAGCCCAGAAAGGCCGAAAAGAAGGCAGAGCCCAAGGCTGAAAAGCCCGCAGCCCAGCCCGCTCAGCCTGCAAAGAAGGCAGAGCCCCAGAACAACCAGAACCAGAAGAACAAGAAGAACGAGCAGCACAAGAAGCGCGAAGAGAAGACCGTTTCTCTGAGCGAACTGGCCCGTGAGACCGGTGCCAAGGCGGCCACCGCCCCGGCACAGTCGGTCTCTGTCCGCCGTGAGGACAGCCAGGTCACCGTCGATACCCGCACGGTGGATGTGAACGTGGACCGCTTTGATGCCCGTTACGACGATCTGGCCTCCACCAAGAACACCGAGAACCGCCGCAAGCCGACCCCGCAGGGCAACAAGCAGAAGTTCACCCAGCGCGGCCAGCGCCAGCGCCAGCAGTTCCAGAAGGGCAAGCGCGAGACCGAGTTCGAGCGGCTGCAGCGCATCCAGCTGGAGAAGGCCCGCAACGCACAGCTGAAGGTCTCCATCCCCGACGAGATCACCGTCGGTGAGCTGGCTGCCCGCCTCAAGCAGCAGGCCGGCAAGGTCATCGCCAAGTTCATGCAGATGGGCGAGATGCACGCCATCAACGATGTCATCGACTTCGATACCGCCTCCCTGCTGGCCGAGGAGTTCCACGCCAAGGTCGAGCACGAGGTGCATGTGACCATCGAGGAGCGCCTGTTCACGCAGGAAGAGGATGCACAGGAAGACCTCGTCGAGCGTCCGCCGGTCGTCTGCGTCATGGGCCACGTTGACCACGGCAAGACCAGTATCCTGGACGCCATCCGCAAGACCAACGTCACCGCCGGTGAGGCGGGCGGCATCACCCAGGCCATCGGTGCTTATCAGGTCAAGGTCAATGACAGCGTCATCACCTTCCTGGATACGCCGGGCCACGAGGCGTTCACCTCCATGCGTGCCCGCGGTGCCAACATGACCGATATCGCGGTCCTGGTCGTTGCAGCCGATGACGGCATCATGCCCCAGACCGTGGAGTCCATCAACCACGCCAAGGCCGCCAACGTCAAGCTGATCGTGGCCATGAACAAGATGGATAAGCCCACCGCAAACCCGGAGCGCGTGATGGAAGGCCTGACCAAGTACGGCATCATCACCGAAGACTGGGGCGGCGACGTCGCCTGCATCCCCGTTTCTGCGCTGACCGGCATGGGCATCAACGACCTGCTGGAGCGCATCGCGCTGGAAGCCGAGGTCATGGAACTGAAGGCCAACCCCAACCGCCGCGCCAAGGGTGCTGTCGTTGAAGCCCGCCTGGATAAGGGCCAGGGCCCCATCGCCACCATTCTGGTCCAGAACGGCACCCTGCATGCCGGTGACGTCATCATCGCCGGTACCGCCGTGGGCCGTGTGCGCACCATGCGCAGCGACAAGGGCAAGCTGCTGAACGATGCCGGCCCCTCGACCCCGGTCGAGATCACCGGCCTGACCGCCGTGCCCGAAGCAGGCGACCTGTTCGAGGCCGTTGCCGACGAGCGCCTGGCCCGTGAGCTGGCCGAGCAGCGCATCGCTGCCGCCAAGGAGAAGCAGTTCTCTGCCTTCCAGAAGGTCACGCTGGATAATCTGTTCAGCCAGATGGCCCAGAACGATATGAAGGAGCTGGCCATCGTCGTCAAGGCCGATGTACAGGGTTCCGCCGAGGCCGTCAAGCAGAGCCTCGAAAAGATCTCCAACGACGAGGTCCGCGTCCGTGTCATCCACGCCGGTGTCGGTGCCATCAGCAAGTCCGACGTGGACCTGGCCGATGCGTCCAACGCCATCATCATCGGCTTCAACGTCCGCCCCGACAACGTGGCCAAGGAAGAAGCCGCTGCCACCAAGGTCGAGATGCGGATGTACCGCGTCATCTACGATGCCATCAACGATGTCACCGACGCTATGAAGGGTATGCTGGCACCTAAGTTCCGCGAAGTCTCGCTGGGCGAGCTGCAGGTCCGTCAGGTCTACAAGATCAGCAATGTCGGCACCGTTGCAGGCTGCCGCGTCACCAGCGGCAAGATCACCCGCGACAGCAAGGTGCGTGTCGTCCGTGACGGCATCGTCATCACCGAGGACGAGATCGCATCCCTGAAGCGCTTCAAGGATGACGCCAAGGAAGTGGCCGAGGGCTACGAGTGCGGCGTCACGCTGGCAAAGTTTGCGGACGTCAAGGAAGGCGAC